>CAZAEQ010000034.1:0-48294 GCA_964484185.1 uncultured Phycisphaeraceae bacterium | reverse complement strand
AGGTGATCATCACTTTTGATGATCACCTTTGAAATGAAATGATCACCTTTCGTTTCTGACTCAAAAACCGACTTTCCCCGTTTCCTTCACTTCGTCACTCTACCACTCTACCACTCTACCACTCTGCCACTTCTTCTCGTCCCCAATGCCTAGTGCCCAGTGCCTAGTGCCTGTTCAGAACGCTCCAATATCCGTATTTTCATCCGCAAATATCCGATTAGTGCACAATCGGATGGAAACGGATGAAAATACGGATGGAATTACGGATAGCTAGCGCGGTTCTGCTTCACGTCTCGTCTTTGGCTTTCCCAAGTGCCAAGTGCCCAGTGCCTAGTGCCTAGTGCCTAGTGCCTAGTGCCCAGTGCCTGCTCGACTCGCCTTGAATTTCGCTGCCCAGTCTTTCGTCAATGCGATGTACTTGTCGCCCTCTTCTATTGATGGCTCAATCTCACTACCTTCATGCCATTCGTTGAAGCTTGTAATCAAGATCCAATCAGGTTTGGCGGCGACCGCCTGACGCCAGAGTTCTTCGTAGAGTGCGCCGTTTTCGCGTGTGACGACCAGGCCAGGTGTGCGGACGCGAGTGTCGTCGTAGCCGGGGAAGACGGTGCAGCACGAGATTTTTCCGGCATCGCGGGAAACGCTGCCGCCTTCGCCGCAGTTTGCCCACCACGGCATGGTGCGTTTGGTCCAGGTCTGGAACGTCTCGCCTCGCTTTTGTGCGGCGGCGAGGTCGCCGGCGGGGCCGTAGGAGTGGACGCCGTCGAATGTCTCAACGCCGAGTTTGCTGAAGGAGTCGCCGATGAGGAATGGGCGGGGAGAAGTTTTGGCGAGGAGTTGCTGAACCTCTTTCCATTTTTCGAGGCCGAGTTGTTCGATGGCGCGGCCGTAGATGAAGATGACGGGATGCGTTTGGCCATCGCGAGTGATTTTGAAGTACGCAGGGTGAGTCGCGTAACGCGTAGTGATATCCACAAGTTCGGCGGCGACGGTTGCGGGCGTGCCGCCTTTTGGGACCTCTTCGTAGTAGATGCAGGCTTTGATGTTGGACTTGGCGCAGGAGTCGAGAATGAGCGGGACGGCTTGATCTTCAAAAGTGTTTTTGCCCCACCACGAGATGATGAACGCGTCGATGCCTGATGCTTTGGCAAGTTGTGTGTGGCGGTCGATCACAGCTGGATCGTGCGAGTCGTATGCGCCGCCGATTGGATAGTTGGTGCTGCTGGAGATTTTCTTTGCAGGCGCATCGATGTGTTCCCAGTGGACAGTCTGGTTGTTCCGCGACTTGCCGCCGGGGCCATTGGGCAAACCGTACCAAGGGTAGTAGAAGGCAAGGACTAGGTTTTCGCTGCGCGATTCTGCAGGCGGGGCAGTGCGAGCAGTTGAACTGAATGGCAGGAACGAGAGAGCAATTAAGAGCGAAAGAAGCACAAGGATGTGTTTAGAAGTCGGGTGCATTGAGTGAGCATAGGAATCCGCAGACATGGTTCATCAACAGCCGAAATTGAAAATGCGAAGGAAATCCAGGTAGTCGAAGAAATCGATGACGCCGTCGAAGTTGAAATCGGCTTCGAACGTTTCTGCCCTGAAGGCATCCACAAAATCGAGATAGTCGAAGATGTCGACGGTGTTATCGCGATTGAAATCGGCCGGGCACGGCGGCGGTGGACCTGCGGGATCGGTTGTTTCCGACTCGGCTATATTCAGCACCGGCAGAACGAAAGGGAGTTCAAACGGCGCGGGCTGATCTGGCGTGGCGAGAGCAAGCGTGGAAAACGCCGCGGAGATGAGGAATTGTGTGCTGAAGCTGGGTTTCATGGAAATCCTCCCCTGGAACGCAGGTACTGCATCTGATGACAATGTACCAGAGGGTGCAAGAGGCGTTATTTCCAGCCGGCTTTGACCCAGCTCGTTTCCACACTGAAGCGGCGGAGGAATGCGGTGAGTTGGCCGGTGTGGTGTTGCAGGTGGCGGAGGTTGTAGAGGTGGAGTTCGATGCGGGTGAATGCCAGGCGCGAGAAGCCGGAGGGTCCAAGGAGTGAGGTTTCGGTTTCAGAGTCGGGGCCATCGCCCAGGACAGTTGCTATTTTCTCGCGGCAGATCTGGATGTAGGCGAGAAGCTCGGGCTGAGTGAATGTGCGGCTGGGGTATTCGTCATCGAATTCCTGCCAGCCGCGGGGATGGAGGTCTGGTCGCGGCTGATACACGGCTTCGCCGGGGGAGAGGTAGAGATCAACGAAGCAAAGGGTGTGGTAGGCGACGAGCCAGAATGGGTACTTCGCGATCACCTTTTCCGAGTTGTTCCAGAGATCAGCTGGGCATTTCTGAACGCAGTCGTTCATCATGGCGAGCGAGGCGAGGAGTTGTGATGCGATGATCGGTTTGACGGTTGCAGGCATGTGCAAAGTGTAACCAAAGAGTGGGTGCGTTTGAGAGTGTGGAATACTGTTGCTTTATGAACACGCTCTTTGATCCGTTGTTTGTTGGCGATCTGAAACTTCCTAATCGCGTGGTGATGGCGCCGCTCACGCGCTGTCGCGCGGACAATCCGGGGCGAGTGCCGACGATGTTGATGGCAGAGTATTACGCACAGCGGGCATCGGCGGGGTTGATCTTGTCTGAAGCGACGAGTGTCGATCCGATGGGAGTTGGATATCCGCGCACGCCAGGGATCTGGTCGCAGGAGCAGGTTGCCGGGTGGAAAGATGTAACCAGTGCAGTACACGCGGCGGGCGGTCGGATTTTTTTGCAATTGTGGCATGTGGGGCGGATTTCGGATCCCGTGTACTTGAACGGCGAAACGCCGATCGCGCCCAGCGCGATTGCGGCGATTGGAAATGTGAGCCATGTGAAGCCGCATAAGCCGTATATTGTGCCGCGGGCGCTGGAATTGAGTGAGATTCCGGGCGTGGTGGCGGCGTTCAGGCGTGGAGCGATGAATGCGAAGGCCGCAGGGTTTGATGGCGTTGAGATTCACGGGGCGAACGGATATCTGCTGGACCAATTCTTGCAGGACTCGTCCAATGTGCGGACCGATGCGTATGGCGGATCGATTGCGAATCGAGCGCGATTGATGCTAGAGGTTACTGATGCGTGTGTCAGCGTGTTTGGGGCCGGAAGAGTGGGAATGCACTTATCACCCCGTGCGGACTTTCACACGATGGGAGATTCGAACCGGGCGGAGACTTTCCTGCATGTGGCAAAGGAGCTTGGGAAACGGAAGATTGCGTTTATCTGTGCTCGCGAGGCGCTGGGAGAGAATCGACTTGGACCCGCGCTGAAAGCTGCATTTGGCGGCGTATATATTGCCAACGAGAGTTTTACTCGCGAGTCTGCAGAAGCGGTGATTGCGATGGGTGAGGCGGATGCGATCGCATTTGGCAAGGCGTTTATTGCGAATCCGGACTTGCCGCGGAGATTGCGGGATGGAAGCGATTTGACTGCGCCGCGGCCGGATTTGTTTTACACAACAGGGCCAGAGGGTTACACGGATTACCCGTCATTGAAGTGAATTACAGCGGCAGGTGCATGTGAAGCTCGGCGTAGGAGATGCCGTTCACGTGCAGCGCGTTGGGTTCGTTGCCCCAGACTTTAAAGCCGAGTGATTCGTAGAGCTTCTGAGCATTGGGCGCGTTTTCGCTTACGGAGAGATGGATGGTTTCGAGCTCGGGCCAAGTGCGGGCGGTTGCGACTGCGTGAGAGACGACGGCTTTGCTGAAACCTTTGCCGCGGAACTCGGGAGTTACGTAGACGCCCCAGATTGAGGCGATGTGGCGACGTTTGACGGCTTCTTCGCGGCGGACAGCCGCAACGGCGATGGCGCGATTGTTATCGATGATGGCGCAGATTGCGTAGTGCGTGAGAGCCAGCGACTTTCGAATATGGATGACATCACTGCCCTTGTCCTGTGTTGGATGCGCGCTGAACGACCAAGGCGAATTAAGCAACATTTCGCGACGGAGCGCAACGTAGATCTCTGCGTGCTGGGGCTTAAGCAGCTGGGGTTCAAGCATGGGCGGATGATATGTTTGTCAGGCTGGTTATTTCACGGAGAGCTTGATGACGGTTGCGGAGGAGTCGAATACTGCGGGCTTTTGGATGCTCAACGTTGTGGCGGCGGTGTCGCTCGATGCGAGATAGTTGACGCGGCCGAAGGATTGGTTGAGATACTTTGCGGTGAAGGAGATCGGCTTTTTGATAGTGACCGTGAGCGGACCCGATGCGGGCCATGTGATGACATGAATGTAAAGCGAGTCGCCAGACTTGGACTGCGTCGCGTAGGCAAGTGCATCGGCGGATTGCGGGCACTGCACGTGCGGAGCGGGAATGGTTGCGTAGATTGCTTCGCCATTGACCCTGGTCCAATCGCCGAATTTTTCGAGGAGTGCGATGTGTTCTGGGGGAAATTCGCCGAGTGCGTTGGGGCCCACGTTCAAGACAAAGTTGCCGCCTTTGCTGGTTGAATCGATGAGGTTCTTGATGAGGTCGGCGGACTGGCGGTAGTTGCGCGCGCCGTTGACCCAGGCCCAGTTCTCATCATCGGTGTTGGTCATGACGACTTCGAAGTAGCGGGACTGCAGCGAACCTTTGAGCTGGTTTTCGGGAGTGGCGTAGTCGCCGTCTTCAGATTTGTTGCCGCGGCCGCAGCGATCGCTGACGAGCGTTTTTGGGCTGGCCGTGCGGATGAAGGAGTAGAGGTCTTTGGCGTGCGGTTCATCGTTGGTCCACTGGTTGTTGACGTACCACCAGTTGTCGAACCACATGAGTTTGACATCGCCATAGTTGGTCAAAAGTTCAGAGAGCTGGGCTTTCATGTAGGCGGCGTAGTTTGCATAGCCGGAGTTCTGAACCTCCGATGCGGACCAGTCTCCGATGGAGAAATAGGGGCTGAAGATGAGGCCTTGCTTTTTGCATTCATCGGCGAGTTCTTTGACGACATCGCGGCCGAATGGAGTTGCATCGACAACGTTGAACGGAGTCGTTGCAGTCTTGAACATGCAGAAGCCATCGTGGTGCTTGGTCGTCAGGATGACGTACTTCTGGCCCGCATCTTTCATCAACTTGACCCACTTCGCGGCATCGAAGTTCTTGGGGTTGAAATTGGCCGCGACGTTTTTCTTGTAGTCAGCGGGAGAGATGGTGGCACGACGTTCTCCAAGTCCCATGATCTGTTCAGAGGGGACGTATGGCCCTTTGCCCTGGTAATAGCCGCCAAGTGTGGAATATGGGCCAAAGTGAATGATCGCGCCAAACTTGGCATCGCGGAACCACTGGCCGCGTTCATCGTCGATGCAGCCGCGGGAGTTCCAGAGCGTGTCGACCTGAGCTTGCGTCGGCGCTGGCGCAGCGTGTTTACTGGCAGTGCATGCAGCGAGGGAGAGTGCCGCGATGAGAAGCGAGAGTGTGCGAATCACGTGATATTCCCGGCTTTTTTCGCCGCTTCGAATTTGGCGGCCTTTGAGCGAAGACGAAGGTTGAGCATTTCGACAAGCAGCGAGAAACCCATGCCGAAGTAGATGTAGCCCTTGGGGATGTGTTGACCGAAGGCCTCGCCTACGAGCATGATGCCGATGAGCAGAAGGAAACTGAGCGCGAGCATTTTGACTGTCGGGTGACGCTCGATAAAGCCGCCGATTGAACTGGCAGCGGCGATCATGACGACTGTTGAGGCAAGAACGGCGAAGACCATGATCCAGATGTTCTTCACCATTCCGACGGCGGTGAAGATGGAGTCTAGAGAGAAGACGACGTTGATGATCGCGATCTGTGCAATTGCTTTGCCGGCGGTCATAACAACCGCGTTGGTTGTACTGCCTACTTCGACGCCTGCGTAATTGTGATCACCTTCGAGCTTTGCGTGGATTTCCTTGGTGCTGCTATAAAGAAGGAAGAGGCCGCCTGCGAGCAGGAGGAGATCCTTGAGCGTCATCGGATGGTTGAGCACCGGCATTTCGAACAGCGGCTGGGTCATGCCGATGATCCATGTGAGACCAAAGAGCATGACCACGCGCAGAAGAACGGAGATGACCAGACCGATGGTGCGAATCTTGTTGCGTTCTCCGGGCGCGACCCGAGCGGCGATGATCGCGACGAAAACAATGTTGTCGACACCCAGGACGATTTCCATGAGCGTCAGTGCGGCGGCCGCGACGAGGTTGGCGGGCGTAAAGAGATCCGCGGTGCCAGCGGGTGCGGCGGCAACAGGATCAGCGAACGCAAGAATGGGTGTCAGGAGCTCAATCATGGGCAGAGGTTATTCGGCCTTGAGGCCCGGGGCTTTTGCGAAAGTGCAATGTTCGCACGCAAAGCTTCAAGGCTTGAGAAAGCTCAGGTGCAACTCACCGTGGCGCAGGTGGTAGAGGATCCATTCATCTGGTGTCAATCGACCGAAACTGGGATGCGACGGCGTCAGCGCGGGATTTGCGGTCGTCGCCGCCCCACTGCCAACCATGAGACGCCCAAGCTGGTCGCGATAGAGCTTGATGCCTTCCTCAAAACTGATGCCCGATTTCCAGGCGTTGGTTTCGCTCGATTTGTTCAGTCGATAGCCTGCCGGAAAGGAAGTGGTAAGCATGCGGGTCTTGACGAGTGGCGCGAAGATGCGAAGCCAGAGGGGGAAAGTGAAGCCATCGAAACCGTCGAAGGAGCAGACGACGGCGTGGGCGAGGTGTTCGAAGAGCGTTCCCGGAGGCCAGTTTCCGAGTTGAGTGAGTGTGCCGCGGTTGTGGGCGGATTCGAGGGTGTTGAGGTCGGCGAGAATGTCCGCGACTGAATTGAAGCGGATTTGGCGGCGGGTGACTTTTTTGGTGTTGATATCCATTGCGAGTTATTTGAGTTCGATGACGAGTTGCTGATCCGGGGCAAGAGTTAATGAGGGGCTGAAGCGAAGAGTGAGTTGCTTTTCGCCGCTGGCAGTTGTGGTGCGAGAGATCGTTGCCGCAAGTGGGTTTTCGTTGAGTGTGACAGTTGGAGTTGTGCCGCTGAGATCGGGAACTGTGAGTTCGCTGAGCGTGAGAGTGCCAAAGGCGAGAGCGAGCGAGCGGTATTCGCCCTGGGCGTTGAGGATTGAATCCTGGGTGTATGTTCCCCAGCCCTGAGCACAGATGAATGGGGCGCGAAATGTTTTTGGCTTTGCGGGGTCGAAGACTTTGGGGCTGAACTGCAGAATGCCGCGGGGGCCGTGGTAGCTGAATCCGCAGGCGGCGATGAATGATCCGTATGCGGCCATGGCGCGAGCGTAGTGATTGCTGCACTCTACTTCGTTGTAGGGGTTTCGCTTTGCGGCGTGGTAACGATCATGGATCATGCGTGTAATCGCGAGGCCTTCGGTGACGAGGCCTTCGGCGATCATGTGACTGGCGACCTGATGTTCGAAGCCGGACATGCATTCGTTGAAGTAACCCGCGGCCCAGGCGTCACCGCTTTTGCCGGTTGCGGAGTTGCTGCCGCCCTTGGGCCATGTGCACATGAGCAGGCCGCCTTCGCCGGGCATGGCGTACCAGCGGCCGCCTTTTACGGTCTTTTCGGCGAATGTGCGATAGGGGCCGATGTCGAGTGAGAAGCTGTATTTGTAGAGTGAGCGGAGAGCTGAGAGGGATTGTTCACGGGGGGGGACGCGCTGGGGGTGGCTGACGGGGCAGGCTTGAAGTGACATGCTTTGACCGTCGACTTGATCGAAGTGGCAGCCGGTGCCGGTGGGGTTGGCTTCGGGCTTGGCGGGGTCGGGGGCGTGGATGAAGTACTCGCCGTTGAAGAGACGTTCGACCAGGCCAGCCTTGCCGCGATCTGCGATGGTGCGACAGTTATTGGCAAAGTCTTTGTCGCCAGCATCGTCGGCCATCGCGGCGGTTGTGCGGAGTGCGCCCAGATACAGGGAACTGATCCAGGCGATCTCGCCGTACCAGGTTGTATCGAGCGTGTTGTATTGCGGGCCATCGAGTATGCCATCTGCGCCCTTGTCGCGCGCGATGACCAGTTCCATTGCTTTCTTGACGTTGGGATAGACCTTTTTGAGATAGCGATCGTCATGGCACATTGTGTGTTCGCGATAGGCGCGAATGATGGTGCCGCACTGGCCATCGATTGCGAGTTCGCGTGCGGCTTCGCCGCGGTAGTGGATGAGACCCGATTGCTGAACAAATTCCTGGTCAAAATCGATGTTTTCGCGGAGCGAGCGTTCGAACTCGGGGAAGACGCGTGCGAGGCCCTGGGCGTATTGCCAGACGTGCGTGCAGGTGCCGGCGCAGCAATACGTTCCTTCCCAGCCGTAGAAGCGACCGTTGTCGAACTTGTAGCAGGTGGTTGTTGCCGCGGTGGAGATGGTTGCGAAGGTGCGATCGAGAAACCAGCGCGGGAGAGTTGAGCTGTACCAGGTTGCACGCCAGGATCGTGTGATCGCATCGAGCTTTGTGAAATCGGCGAGCACATGTGCGGCGACGGCGTGAGCATCGGTGAATCGCGCAGCGTAGTGGTGTTTGAGCTTGGCGGTGTCTTTGATGAAACCAAGCTGGTCTCGCGGCGGGTTTGCAAAGTGCCAGGCGATGACGCAGGAGATAGTGGTCTCCTCGTCCGGGGCGATTTTTACCTCGCGTGAGAGAGTTGAGATCGGGCGCACTGAAGGATCGGCGATCTCGTGAATGCTCTCATCGCCGAGCTTGCTATTTTCAGAAGCATCGAAGACAAGCTTGCAGGTTGCGGACCTGTCGAGCATGGCGAGGGCGATAGAGCCAAAGTCGGGGGCTCGCTCGAGTTCGTAGTTTCCCAGCCGTTCTGAATCTGTGAAGACGATCTCATCAATGCCGATCTGTCCCCAGGGGCCGGAGAAGGCATCGACGATTTGGATTTGGGCTTTTTTGCCGGCGAATTCGCTCACATCCCAATGATCAAGTCGCATGCGGTTGGAATCGGAGCCCGTTGATGTGCGGACGGGTGCGCCGTCGATAAGGAGGTTGATGCAGGTCTGGCCCGGATGTTTGCCGCCACCGATACGAAAGCGGATGTATCTGCGGTCGACAGCGAATTCGCGGCTGGTAAGGGTGCCGATGTAGGTGTCGGCTTTTCCGACATCTTCCCCGTGGCGAGTTTCGTGGGTGTTGACGATCCATTGGCCTTGAGCGTTGAGATTTCCCTGGTAGCTCGCGATGTCGGAGAGGTTGCGGGGCTTGTCGCCGAATGCTTTGCCGGTGACGGTCCAGCCGTCGTAGGTTCCTTTTTCCCAGTCTTCGAATGTGATGTCAGGGCGAGCAGGTTTTTGCTCTGATGCGGGAATCGGGATTGCGCTGTGAACGAGCGCAACGCCGCCAGCGCACGCGACGAAGCGGCTGGAGAGCCTGGCATCGCCGGGCTTAGCTGTTCCGATGCACACTTGATTTTGGAGTGAACCGATGAGCGAGATAGTGAGTGGCGCGTTCGAAGTGTTTTTGATCGTGTAGGAGAGGATGGTCGCGGGGATGCTTGAGAGATCGCAATCGAGCGGGCAAAATGGGCTGAAGGCTTCGAGCGTGATCGCAAGGGGGCACTGCGGATCCTGGTATTTGACGATGCCGATGGGGTAATCGCCTCGGAATTCGATGTTCTTGAAACCGGAGGCGTCGAGGAGTGCGGACTGGAAATTGTTGTTGGCGGATTTCCACGCGATGCGAAAGTTTTGGGTGAAGGGCGAGCGCTGCTGGGCGGGATTTGCGTAGAGCGGGCCGGCGGTGTTGCTCCACTCCTGGGTTTGCGGGAGATTGAGAATGTCCCAGTGCCAGAGTTTGCCATCGCCGCCGAGATAGACCTGGCCGCAGCAGAGGCCGCCGATGGGCATGCCGATGAACTTGAGTTCATCGCGAGCAGAGGAATAGAAAGTTGCCTCGCCGCGGGATGTGAGGGATGTGAGCCAGTCTGCAGAGAATTTTTTGTCGGCGGGGATGGGGAAGTTGGGGTCGAGGTCCGCCGCGTCAAACGGGCCAGCGATGGAGGCGAAGGTTGGAGTTACGCTGAGGGAAAGGCTGGCGCCGATTCCCAGGCCCATCCAGGAGAGCATGGCGCGGCGCGAGATGGTGTTGGAATCAGAAGGAGCGAAGAGTGAATCGAGCTTTGCTTGAGCGGGTGTGTTCACACTGAAGAGTATCTCAGCCAAATGATCTTCCTGCAAGTGCCGAACTGGGGGTTTTCAATATCAAACTAATTGTCGTCGGGAATCGCTTCGAGGGGCTTCTGTGCAACATGCCTTACGTGAAGCACATGAACAGTTTTTGATCGCACAACGAAAATCAATCGATGAGATTTGTAGACGAGCTGACGAAGTTCAATATCCTTGAATTTCCTATTCTCGCGAGCCAAGGCAAAGCGATCAGGCATTTGTGCAAGGGAAGCGATTGCCTTTTCTAACCCCTCGTACCACCTCAGTGCAACGTGCGGTGAAGAGTGCAAGGCGATGTACTCTGCCGCCTCGAGCGCTTCGTCACTTGCCTGCTTTCTAAATACGACTTTGTAAGGCATGCGGGATTATTTCCGCTCTACGCCAAGTCGTTTGCGTACATCCGCAAGAACTTTCTTGGCGGGAACGCCGGGCTCGCCACGGTCGAGCGAAGCGAGGCGCTGACGAACGATTCGCTCGGTTTCGACGCTGTCGAGTAGTTCGAGCATCTTCTGATATGACTCAGCATCTTGAACAACTATGCGTGCTCTGCCATTCACGGTGAGGATTTCAGGTCGTCCGGTTGCCGCAAGACGCTCGATGTGGGCCTTATGGTCGCGTAAAAAGCCGGTTAAAGGGTGAATGTCGTTGGCTTGCACCATCATGAGTCTCCATCAAAGAATAATCAGACAATTGTATGATAGGGTATCGCCAAGTCGTATGCCAGCGTGAAGTAGATCTGGCGAATGAATGTCCTCCAGACCACCTTTTTGAATTTCAGTGCGAATATCCTCCCGACCCATGTCCCTGACTCCAAATTCTCGCATCGTCATCATCGGTTCCGGACCCACGGGTCTGGGCGCGGGCTATCGCCTTAAAGAACTCGGTCATGCCAATTTCCGCATGTATGAGCGGCACCCCTACATCGGCGGCCTCTCGCACTCGTTCCTTGACGACAAGGGCTTCACGTGGGACATCGGCGGGCACGTGATGTTCTCGCACTATGCGTACTACGACCAGGTGTTTGAGAAGTTGATGGGCAGCGACTTCACTTTGAACAACCGCGAGTCGTGGGTGCGCATGTTTGATCGGTGGGTGCCATATCCGTTTCAGAATAACATTCGGTACTTGCCGCCGCAGGCGTGCTATGAATGTTTGTCGGGGCTGGTGAAGGCGCAGTCGGGGAAGGGAAAGAGTCATAAGGACGCCGCGAACTTTGGGGAATTTATTGATGCGGTGTTTGGCGATGGAATCGCCAAGCATTTCATGCGTCCGTACAACTTCAAGGTGTGGGCACACGCGCCTGAAATGATGAACAAGCACTGGATTGGCGAGCGAGTCGCGGTGCTGGATGTTGATCGTGCGCTAAAGAATGTGGTTTTGCAGACGGATGATTTTGGATGGGGACCCAACAACCAGTTCAAATTCCCGCTCAAGGGCGGCACGGGCGAGTTCTATCACCGCTTTGGCCCCGTGCTCGATGGGCACGTGCAGTTGAATACGCGAGTCAAAGAGATCAACGTCGATACGCGGACTGTGACATTCTCAGATGGCAAGACGGATCAATTTGATGCATTGCTTTCGACCATGCCGCTGGATGTGCTGTGTACGAAGGTGTTGGCGGGGAATGTGCCGGAGCGGATTCGCACAGCCGCGGCGAGACTCAAGCACTCCGGCGGGCACATGGTGGGGATTGGAATCAAGCGGCCGTGCCCCTCGACCAAGAGTTGGATGTATTTCCCCGAAGATAATTGTCCGTTCTATCGCGTGACATATCTCTCCAATTACTCACCGTTCATGACGCCAGATAAGGACCAGTACTACTCCCTGTTGTGCGAGACGAGCGTGAGCGAATTTAAGCCTGTGAATGCCGAGACAATCGTCGCAGAGACAATTGAGGGCCTGGTCAACGCGGGCATGATTACGCGTGAAGAAATCAAGGACATCGTCAGCAAGTGGCATTACTTCGCGGATTACGCCTACCCCACTCCTTCAGTTGAGCGCGATGAGATTCTGGCGGAAGTGATTCCGTGGCTTGAGGAGCATGGGATCTACAGCCGCGGCCGGTTTGGCATGTGGAAATACGAAGTTGCCAATACCGACCACACACTGATGCAGGGTGTGGAACTGGTAAACCGCTGGATGAAGGACGAACCGGAAACCACGATCGGGATGGTGTACAAGGTGACGGATGATGGAAGGAACGCCGCGGAACACGAGCGATCGAAGGTGGCGGGTTCGGGTGAGAAGCGGCGCCCATAACCGAAAACGCTCAATTTGTTCGCAGTCAATACGCCGTCACGCTCTCCTACTCTTCTATAGCGGATTCACCGAAGAGGCGAAGAAGCCAATTCGATCCGTGATTTTGAACAGCACCGCATGAAAAACCGCTTTCTCCAAGAACTCGACCGCCGCGTACTCGTCTTTGACGGGGCGATGGGAACCAGCATTCACAAGCTGGATTTGACAATTGATGGCGATTACTGCGGGTGTGAGAACTGCACTGAGATTCTGGTCAAGAGTCGGCCCGATGTGATTCAGACGATTCACGAGAGCTT
This sequence comes from uncultured Phycisphaeraceae bacterium, assembly GCA_964484185.1. Lineage (GTDB taxonomy): Bacteria > Planctomycetota > Phycisphaerae > Phycisphaerales > UBA1924 > F1-120-MAGs238. Next base: position 35,616 of record CAZAEQ010000034.1, on the reverse strand, counting down.
TCTCGCCGCGGGTGCGGACTGCATCGAAACCGATACGTTTGGCGCGAGCGAATTGGTCTTGACAGAGTTTGCCATCGCCGACAAGACTTTTGAGTTGAATAGGCTCGCGGTCGATGTCGCGCGAGCTGCGTGCAAGAAGTACTCGACCAGTGACAAGCCGCGATTCGTTGTTGGATCGATCGGTCCCGGAACTCGACTGATCACGCTCGGTAACACAACCTGGGATGAGATGTTCAAAAGCTATCGCCAGCAGGCGATGGGACTTCTTGCAGGCGAGCCAGCAAGTGGCAGTAAAGGCGGCTGCGATGCGTTCATCATCGAGACTTGCCAGGACCTTTTGCAGCTCAAGTGTGTGATCAACGCGATTCTTTCAGCGCTGAAGGAAAACAATCTCTCGCCGCTCGATGTTCCGATCATGGCATCGGTCACGATCGAGGCAACTGGCACCATGCTGCTGGGTACTTCGATCGAAGCTGCCGCGGCAGCACTTCGCGAATTTCCCATTATTTCGCTGGGCCTGAACTGCGCGACAGGACCGACCGAGATGGTCGAACACGTTCACTATCTCACGCACAATTTCGGCGGCGAATCGTGTATTCCTGGATTCTCGCGGCGCGTAAGCGTCATGCCCAACGCGGGCCTGCCCGTACTGCTCGATGGCAAGGCTTCGTTCCCACTTAGCCCCAAGCCGTTCGCAGAAGCCATGCTGCGATTCATTGAAGAAGAAGGCGTCGACATCGTCGGCGGCTGCTGTGGCACAACACCTGAACACATTCGAGAACTCTCGCAAGCAGTTGAAAACGCGGCGAAATCCAGCGAATCACCAGCGATTCGTTCACGCGGCCGCGGGAGCGCGAAGCCCGCCGTAACGAGTCTCTACTCCGCCGTCGAGTATCGCCAGGACACCTCGATCCTGATCATCGGCGAACGTATGAACTCGTCAGGCAGCCGCGCATTTAAGCGACTGCTCGAGAGCGAAGACTTCGACGGCATCGTCTCGCTCGCTCGCGAGCAGGTGCGCCACGACTCCGCTCACATCCTCGATCTCAACGTCGATTACGCCGGCCGCGACAACGCCCGTGACATGGCCGAAGTGGTAAAGCGCGTGGTGCGCCAGGTCGATGCGCCGCTGATGCTCGACTCGACGCAGCTCAAAACTATCGAAGCGGGCCTTCGCCACGCGCCTGGCAAGTGCATCATCAACAGCGGCAATTTTGAAGAAGGCGAACACAAGTTCGACATCGTCTGCGAACTTGCTCGTACCTATGGCGCGGGCCTGGTCATCGGCTCCATCGATGAAGATAAAGAAGCATCGATGGCTCGCACTGCCGATCGCAAGCTCGCGATCGCTCAACGTGCATTTGATCGCGCGACCAGGGTTCACGGTCTCAAGGCCGCTGACCTGATCTTCGACCCGCTCGTACTTCCGATTTCTACCGGCATGGAGAGCGACCGCCGCTCCGGGCTCGAAACCATCGAAGGCGTTCGGCGCATCAGCAAGGCTTTGCCTGACAGCCAGACCACAGTTGGACTTTCGAACGTTTCGTTCGGCCTTGCTCCCGCGGCAAGAGTCGTCCTCAACAGCGTGTTCCTGCACGAGCTTCAAGAAGCGGGGCTCACCAGCGCGATCCTGCACTTTTCGAAGATCTTGCCGCGGAACAAGATCGAAATTGCCCAGTGGGATGCGGCGATGGATTTGATCTATGACCGCCGCCGCGAAGGCTTTGATCCGCTGCACGCGTTTGTCGCACTGTTTCAAGATGCGCAATCGCCCGCGAAATCAACGCAGCAACGTGCACTTGCGAGCCTTGAAGAACGCCTCGCCAGCCACATTGTCGACGGCGAAAAACAGGGCCTGATCGAATGTCTCGATGAAGCACGCCAGAAATACTCGCCGCTGGAAATCATCAACGATCACTTGCTCGGCGGCATGAAAACCGTCGGCGAACTCTTTGGCTCTGGCCAGATGCAGCTCCCATTTGTGCTCCAAAGCGCAGAGGTAATGAAGGCCGCGGTGACTCACCTTGAGAAGTTCATGGCGAAGGCCGCGGGTTCGAGCAAAGGCTCGATCGTGCTTGCGACGGTCAAAGGCGATGTGCACGACATCGGTAAGAACCTGGTCGACATCATCCTCAGCAACAACGGCTACACGGTGCACAACATTGGCATCAAGCAGCCACTCACTGCCATCGTTGAATCATGGCGCAAGACCAACGCTGATGCGATCGGCATGTCGGGGTTGCTTGTGAAATCCGTCAACGTGATGGAAGAGAATCTCCAGGAACTCAATAAGCTCGGCATCGAAGTGCCGGTCCTGCTCGGTGGCGCGGCACTTACGCGGCACTACTGCGAAGGCCATCTTCGCTCTGTGTACGACGGTGAACTGTTCTACGGAAAAGATGCGTTTGAAGGCCTTTCGACGATGGATCAGCTCATGTCGGGCGGCAGCGCGAGCTTGAACTCTGCCATCGAGGAACGCCAGCGCAAACGCACGAATGCCGAAGAGATCATCGCTCGCAGCCGCGCAGACCAAGGTCGACGTGTTGATGCGTTTGAGGCCACCAAAGACCAGCCCTCCCAACAAGGCACACGCTCGGTTGTCGAGATTCTCGCCGCATCCCAGATTCCCACGCCGCCGTTCTGGGGCTCGCGAGTGGTCACCGACATCGACCTCGACAACATCTACCCATTCATCAACCCAGTTGCCCTGTTCCGCGGCCAGTGGCAGATCAAAAAGGGTGCATTGTCTGACAGCGACTATGAAGCCCTGCTCGAAGACAAGATCCAACCGATCTTTGAGGAACTGAAAGCCCGCTGCCGCGACGAAGCGATTCTGCGGCCCGCCGTCACCTACGGCTACTTCCCCTGCAACAGCAGCGGCGATGATCTGATCATTTGGGACCCAACCAGCACCACTGACACTCCGCGCGAAATCGAACGCTTCCGTTTCCCTCGCCAGCGCGATCGCCGCAGATTATGTATTTCTGACTTCATACTGCCCACCACAGCTGGCAAGTTCGATGTTCTCGGTCTGCACTGCGTCACAATGGGCTCGCAGGCAAGCGAAGCTGCACGCAAGCTCTTTGAGGCCAACGACTACACCAACTATCTCTATCTGCACGGCATGGGTGTCGAGACTGCCGAAGCGCTCGCAGAATTCTGGCACAAGCGCATGCGCCAGGAACTTGGTATCGCGGGCGAAGATGCTCCACGCGTCAAAGACCTCTTCACCCAGCACTACCGCGGCAGCCGCTACAGCTTTGGATATCCGGCGTGTCCCGACATGTCCGACCAGGCCAAACTTTGGAAACTCCTGGAGCCTGGACGGATTGGTTGCACCCTTACAGAGAACTGGCAAATCGATCCAGAGCAGAGCACCAGCGCGATCCTCATCCACCATCCCGAAGCAAAGTACTTCAATATCTAGACCGGTTTGTCTAATCTCAAAGCGAAGCACTAGACCGATCTTCCCTGTCCAGAATTGTTAATTTGGGGTCACCCCACTTGTGGTGACCACCTATTTAGGGTAGAATAGCGACACTGTCCTATAACCGACAACTTGTTGGTCCAATAAGGTGGTAGGAATATCCGGTTTTTGAGGCCTAGAACATCGAAAAGATGGCATCGGCGCAATTACCGTGCATATTTGTGTTGTAGGAACGGGGTTTGGGATGACTCTACAGGGTGGGACCTGTGAGGGTAACCGGGGGGGCCGGCCAAACAGTCAGGGTGGTGTAGACGCTCTGAAGGATGGGCCGTGGGTATGAGTGCGCTTCCAAAACATTCTGGGCTACCGCTCAAGCCAATTGAGTGGCAGCCTGAAATCGTACAACTCACGGATGAGGCGCACCTGGTTGCCTTTTCGGAGTTTCCAAGACGCCGGGTTGAGTTCGCAAGTGCGCTCGCATCGTTTCTGTCGCGCCAGCGCGACACCGAAGTCTGCATTCTTCACGGTCAATTCATCACCGATCTGGATTCCTTCTGCGTGCAGATTGAACGCCAGATTCCGGGTCCTCAGCTTCTCCGCCGCATTGATGGGTCGATGGGTATCACAAGCCTTTTGCGTCAACGCTCGGTCAATGCAGTCAGAACTCCCAGCAAGTATCGCTATTACATCTGGCACGATGCAGATGTGCTTCTGAAAGCAAATCGCCAGCTCTTTGGCCGCCTCGCAGATTGCATTGCGGGTGTCGCAGCAGAAGCTGAGTACGTCACCGATGACCTGCTGTTCCTGCAGCGAGCCATCTTCCTGGGTTCAAGCCTGCTCGATCTTTACGGCGAAGACCCGGCCAGCCAGTTCAATCTCTGGGCTCCAGATGACGATGGCGGCGAACCGTTCTGGTCTGTTGTCACCGGTATTCAGAACCCCAGTTTTATCAGATACAACATCGACACGCTCTGGACCTGAAACTTCCAGATCGCGTCGACCCCGACAAAGAGGGAGCAAACCCGCTCGATGTACGCATCGACGGGTTTGTTTTTTCCCGGTTTACTCGAACTATCCTCTGCCTATGTCTCACATGCGCATCATCGGTGGCGAACTTCGTGGTCGCCGCCTTCTCTCGCCGCCCGAAACCGCTATTACGCGGCCGATGCCCGCGCGCGTCCGCGAATCGCTTTTCGGCCTCTTCCGCGGCCACACTCAAGATGCCATGATCTTCGATACCTTCTCCGGCACGGGCAGCTTCGGACTCGAGGCGATCAGCCGCGGCGCAGCCAAAGCCGTGTTCGTGGAGAAGGACAAGGCAATGGCCAAGGTCCTGCGCCAGAACGCCGAGAACCTGGGCGTACTCGAAAAGATCGAGATCTTTGAAGGCGATGCACTCGGCGCAGGTGCGCTTTCACGATGCCCGCGACCTGTGACGTTGGTGCTGCTCGATCCGCCATACCCGATGGTCCAGGAACCGCTCGGCTGGCAGCGTGTGAAACTCCAGGCGGAGAAACTGGTTCAGTGTCTCTCTGATGATGGCTTTCTGGTTCTCCGCGTGCCGCACCCATTTTTCTTTGGGCCCAATCAGGAGGAAGCTCCTGAACCACAACCAAAACGCAAGAAGGGTGGCAAGCGCTGGAGTATGCGCGAGCTTGAGCGTGAGGAACGCGAAAAAAAGCTCAAGAAGAAGCCTGCAGAACCGGAGCCAATTGATCTGGGCGATGGTGATGAGACCAGCGAGTACGTTGAACTTGATCTGGACTCACTCACCGATGAAGAGATAGACAAGCTCGATGCACTCGATGAAGCACAAGCTGCCATTGCATCCGCTGCGGCCAATACCAGTGCGCCGCCGCCCGAGACTGTGGGCGAGCCAGTGAGCGTAAAGCTCATTGGCGCGAAGGGGCCCGAGACGCATATCTACGGCACAATGGCTGTGCATCTATACATGAAGGAATAGGCGGAAAATCGCCTAGTTTCCTGCTGGCGTGCCGCCCTTACGCGGGTCACTTGCAGCATTAAGCCCCTTCCCGGCTTTGTCTCTGCGAATCAACTGCACATTGCCCACCGCTTTGGTTGTGCTGAGTGTGTATCCCAGCTTCTGCATTGCCTCATCGCGTGCTGCATCGCTCCAGAATTCTTCGAACTCGAGGTTGTCCGGCAGATATTGATGATGAAACCGCGGCAGCCCCACTGCCTCTTCCGCCGACTTGTCGAAATAGAGCACGTTCAAAATCGATTCAATCGTCCCGGAAATAATTCGAGGTCCACCCGATGCTCCCGCAACTATTTCAGGTTGCCCATCTTTGAGTATCACCGTCGGAGTCATGCTCGACAGCGGCCTCTTGAGCGGCGCAGGCGCATTCCTCGGCGACTGCGTCAGTCCAAACGCATTTGGCTTTCCCGGCTGAGTTGTGAAATCATCCATCTGGTTATTGAGCACGATTCCGAATTTCTCAACCATCAGCAATGAACCAAACACCAAGTTAATAGTCTCGGTGCACGCCACAGCGTTTCCCTGTTCGTCAACGACGCAGAAATGACTTGTCCCGCCATCATCTTTCTGCTGCACTCCGAAATTGGTGTGAACCGTTTTGGTCTCCGGATTGATCGATTTCGCTCGTGCCGCCAGCATTGCCGAATCTGTGAGCCCCGCGACATCCACCTTTGGACACGTTGGACATTCCGGGTCATTCAGAAACCGCGACCGATCCGCGAATGCGTGCGTTAGCGTCTCTGTCGCCAAGTGCACATACCGATTCGAATTGTGCGCGCCCAAGCCGCCCGAATCTGCAAGTCTCGTATGTAATTGATCCATCACCGCAAGCGTCTGTACTAACGCAATTCCGCCCGAACTTGGCGGCGGCATGGTCAACACCGTGCGATGCTCCGATAGCTCCATCGTCAGCGGCGCCATCTCACGCACTGAAAAACTGTTCAGGTCTTCCTGTGTCAAATATCCACGATCAGCCTGCACAGCGCTCACAATTGCCGCACCAACTTCGCCTTGATAATAACCCTTCGAGCCTTGCCGCTCGATTCGGCGAAACGTCTCGGCCTGCCTCGATACTCGAACCGTGTCACCTGCGCGGATTTTCCCATCATGAAGGTACTTCGAATACAGTGGCCCAAACCTCTTCGCATATTCCGGGTTCTTTGTGAAATCGGCGATCACATCTTTCGCGCTTCCCTGATAGTGCTTGTCCACCACAAACCCTTCCTCCGCAAGTCGAATCGCCGGCGTCAGCACCTGTGTCCGAGACATCGTTCCATATTTCTCAAGCGCAAAGAGCAACCCCGCAACAGTCCCCGGAACCGCCACCGCCTTGCCGCCATGCTCCGACGCCTTGGGGTCCGGGTCATCCACATACGTATTCGCCGTCACTGCCTTGGGCGAAAACTCGCGATAGTTAATCGCCGTATTTAGCGGCCCCTTGGCGTGCTTGTCCGACAGGTGGATCACCATAAATCCGCCGCCACCGATGCCGCAGGAATAGGGCCGAACTACCGATAGCGCAAAACTCGTTGCAACTGCGGCATCAACCGCGTTTCCTCCCGCTTGCAGAATCTCGGCCCCAGCCTGCGATGCCAGTTCATGATCTGCTGCGACAGCCCCGCGCGGGAATGGAGCATGCGCACAGACAGCGATCGAAACACACGCAGAAACGGCAGAAATGGCGAGTGGCATGGGGAAAGCGTACCTCCAAAGTCACCAAACTTCCCCGCTTCATCCCTTCCCGGCCGCCCCCCAACTCCCTACCATCCGCCCGCTTATGCCGACTATCACCATCAATGGCGTGAAGACTGACTTTAAGGCCGGGGAAACCATCCTCCAGGTTGCCAATCGCCTGCATCACAGCGGCCAGGGCGCTGAGATTCCGCAGTATTGCTACCACGATGGGCTTTCTGTCGCGGCCAACTGCCGCATCTGCCTCGTCGAATGCTGGGCGCCTAACGCCAAGACCGGGGTCAGCGAACCCTTCATGGGTGGCAAGCTTCTCCCCTCCTGCCAGCAGACCTGCATGGATGGCATGGTCGTTTTCAGCGACTCCCCAAAAGCCATCGCCAATCAAAAAGCGGTGATGGAATACCTGCTCATCAACCATCCGCTCGATTGCCCGGTTTGCGATCAGGCTGGCGAGTGTTACCTCCAGGATTACAGCTACGTCTATGGACGCGGCACCAGCCGCTTCGAAGAAGAAAAGGTCAAGAACCCAAAGAAGGACATTGGCCCGCACATCTTTCTGTACGCCGACCGCTGCATCATGTGTACCCGCTGCGTCCGCTTCACAGCTGAAGTCGCCGAGACTTCTGAGCTCATGATTCTGGGCCGCGGCAACCGCGAAGAAATCGATGTCTTCCCCGGCATCCCCCTCGCCAACGAACTCTCTGCCAACGTGGTTGACCTGTGCCCAGTCGGTGCTCTGCTCGACAAAGACTTCCTCTTTGCTCAGCGCGTCTGGTTCCTCAAGAGCACTCCCAGCATCGATGGCATCACCGCCTCGGGCGACAACATCTACATTGAACACAACGAAGGCAAGGTGTATCGCCTTAAGCCCCGCACCAACATGGCGGTCAACACCTGGTGGATTACTGATGAAGTCCGCTATGGCTGGAAGTTCATCAATTCGCCTGACCGTTTGAATACCCCACAGCGCAAGCAGTTTGGGACTCTCACTGAATCTGATTTCATCCGCGCCTACGAAGTCGCGATCGATGGATTCAAGAAGGCAACGCAGTCCGGCAAGCGCCTCGCCGTCATGGTCAGCCCAATGCTCTCCTGCGAAGAGGCCTACCTGCTCGGTTCGCTCGCCCGCTCCATCGATTCGCAAGCTGTGCTCGCTGTCGGTCCTATCCCGATTAACGGTCAGGACAAGACTTTCAAGAACAACACAACTCCGCCCGGCCCCACCGCCACGCTCAATCCCGTTGAAGGCGGCCGCAAGCCATTCACTATCTTCGCCGAGAAATGCCCCAATTCCCGCGGCGTGCGCCGCGCTCTTGAGTCCCTCGGCGGCCAGGTTCTTTCTTTCGATGACTTCCTCAAGTCACTTGGTCACGGCACAGGCGCATCCAATATCGGCGCAGTGCTCCTCACCGGCAACTACCCAAGCGACTGGGCACCAGCCAATCTCGCGACCTCGCTCGGCGGTAAGTTCATCGTCCTCATGGACACACTCAAGAGCCGCTTAGCTGAACAAGTCGATGTCCTTCTCCCCAGCGCAACCTGGGCAGAAAAAGCCGGCACATTCGAAAACGCCCGCAACCAGATCCAGGCGTTCGAAGCCGCGATTCCTGTCCGCGATGGCGCACGCGCTGAAGGCCAAATGGCACTGGACCTCCTCAATCTCGTCAAATTCGGCGGCCAAGCCGAGAACATCCCCGCCAGCGAGCACGCTGAGCTTTACAACGCAGCCAACATCCGCCACCGCATGGCAGCGAATCCAACGCTGGCGATCTTCAACACCGGCGTGTCATATCCATCCGTCGAGGCGCAGCAGAAGCCTGACATGGAAACGATCGAAATTTGAGAGAGCATTTGGCATAAGTGTTGGCCATTGCCGCGTGATTCGCGGTGCCATATCCTTTTCACGTGCCATCAACCATCAAACTCCACCGCGTCATCAAGTGCCCGCCCGATCGCCTTTTCCGCGCGTTCACTGACCCGCTCGCCCTGGTCAAATGGATGGCACCCCACGGCTTCGTCGCCGAGGTTCACTCCATCGACGTTCGCCCGGGCGGGTCATACAAGATGTCCTTCAAGAACTTCAACACAGGCCAATCCCACTCATTCGGCGGCATCTACTCCGATGTGAAGCCCGGCGAACTGCTTCGCTATTCCGATGCGTTCGACGACCCAAATATGCCAGGCAAAATGGCAATGACCATCACCTTCCGCAAGGTCCTCTGCGGCACCGAACTCTCGATCACACAGGAAGGCGTGCCCGACGTAGTCCCTGCCGAAATGTGTTACTTGGGCTGGCAGGAATCGCTGTCGATGCTCACAGCGCTTGTAGAACCCGAAATTCCCTAAGCAGCAGGTACACGCTCGCTATTATTGCCCGACGCCCAGGTATGCCTTGCGAATCTCATCGCTCGCGGCAAGTTTCTTGGCATCGCCCTCATTCACAATCTGCCCCGTCTCCAACACATACGCGCGATTCGCAACCTTCAGCGCCATATTCGCGTTCTGCTCAACCAGCAAGATCGTCGTGCCGCTGGCGTTGATGTCTTTGATGATCTTGAAAATCGTCTGCACAACCTGCGGAGCCAGGCCCAGCGATGGCTCATCGAGCAGCAGCAGCTTCGGTCGCGAAAGCAATGCTCGCGCGATCGCCAGCATCTGCTGCTCACCGCCTGAAAGCGTGCCCGCAAGTTGATTGAATCGCTCGCGTAAGCGCGGGAACAGATGCAGCCCCTTCTCCATATCAGCTTTGATTCCTGCCGTATCCCGGCGCGTAAACGCACCAAGATCCAGATTCTCCGCGACCGTCATATTCGGAAACACGCCGCGGCCTTCGGGCGATTGGATCAAACCCAGCTGCACAATCTCATGCGGCGGCGTCCCTGAAATATCCTGACCTTCAAATGTAATCGTGCCGCTGTGCGGGCGAACAAGGCCGGATGTCGCACGCAGCGTTGTGGACTTCCCCGCACCATTGCAGCCGATCAGCGTGACAATCTCTCCCTGATTCACATCCAGCGAAATACCGTGCAGAGCCTGGATCGCGCCGTACTTCACCACTACGTTCTTGAGCGAAAGCATCGAACGTGTCGTTGGTGGACTTGTCCTGGTCGTAGTCGAGTGCATGGGAATTTGTATAGACATTACTCGCTCTCCACACCCAGATACGCCTCGATGACCTTGGGGTTATTCTGCACTTCCTGCGGCGTGCCCACAGCGATCGTCTGCCCATGATCAAGCACGGTGATCTTCTCGCACAAGTCCATGACCACACCCATATCGTGCTCAATCAACAACACGGTCAACTTGAACTGATCGCGCACCTTGCGAATCAACCCCTTCAGCGCGATCTTCTCTTGCGGGTTCATGCCCGCCGCGGGCTCATCCAGCAGCAGCACTTTGGGATCGGTCGCAATCGCGCGGGCAATCTCAAGCCGCCGCTGATCGCCATACGCCAAGTTGCGAGCTTCTTCATTCACGCGATCATCAAGATCGAAAATCTTGAGCAGTTCGTGCGAACGCGCTTCAATCTCAGCCTCTTCGCGCCGATGCAGCATCGTCCGCACCACCGCGCCCATCATCGTGTGCTTTACGCGCAGGTGGCACGCAATCTTGACATTGTCGAGCACCGAAAGATTGCCAAAGAGACGAATGTTCTGGAACGTGCGGGCCATCCCGATCGCCGCGATTTCGCTGGGTTTCTTCCCCAGGATGTCTTTGCCAGCGAGCGAGATCTCGCCACTGTCTGGTTCATACACACCAGTGAGCAGATTGAACGCCGTGGTCTTCCCGGCGCCGTTAGGACCGATCAACCCTTGCAGCGAACCCGGTCCAAGCGCAAGCGAAAAATCCTGGACCGCCTTGAGTCCGCCGAAAGACTTATTCACACCGCGAGCGGAGAGAACGTCGCTCATGACTTCCCTCCTGAACGCGCGATCGCCTTCACCCACACCAGGAAACTATGCCACAGCGAACGATCCCAGATTTCGTTGATCGAAAGCAATCCCTGAGGCCGCACGATCATCATGATGATCAGTGCGAGTGCATAGAAGATCATTCGATAGCGGCCCAGATCAACATCAAAACGTTTCGCAACCAGAGCTGCAGTCGCCAGCAGAATGAGCACGCCGCCGATCGTCAGCAAGAACTTGGGAACCGCAGTCTCGGCCTTGGCGCGTTTCGAAAGCACCATCAACACCGCTCCAGCAATCACAAACGGAATCGAAACCCAATATCCCTGAACAAGGAATGCCGGGTTACGCAGCAGTTCCGGCAAGATCGTCAAAATCACCGCGGCAATCGCCGCACCAGAAATCGATCCCAATCCGCCCAGCACCACCATGATGATGATGTCAAACGACTTCTGGAATCCCAGTTCTCCAGCATTCAATTGAACGCCTGATGTGTGTGCAAACAACGCTCCGGCCATGCCCGCAAAGAATGCAGCAATCACAAACGCGCGAATCTTGAACTTGGTGGTATTGATCCCCATCGCTTCCGCCGCGATTTCATCCTCTCGCACCGAGAGAAACGCCCTGCCGAAAGTCGATCGCTTCAACCGAATCGCAAACAACATGGTCAGACCAGCAAGCCCCAATGACCAGAACAGCGAACTGTAAAATGGCAAGCCAGAGAAACCCAGCGATGCACCGATGTACTTGGGAAACTGATACCACGGGGTATTCGCAATTTCTTCCGCGTCGTACAGCGCATCACTCGTCAGCGCCTGAATCAACACGCGAACAATTTCCCCGAAGCCCAGCGACACAATCGCAAGATAATCGCCCTTGAGCCGCAGCGACGGCAATCCGACGACATAACCCGCCGCCGCACTCACCACACCACCGGCCAGAATCGAAATCAGAAACAACCCATCCGCCATCGTCAGCCACGGCTTCGACCACACCGAAGCATCAGGATCAACTGTCATACTCGAAAGAAGCCCGCCCGCCATCTGGGCATCGCCAAATATCCGGAAACTGCCGTAATACACAATCGTGGCGGCGGAATATCCACCCACCGCCATAAACGCCGCGTGCCCCATCGAAAACTGACCGGTGAACCCGTTGACCATGGTCAGCGAAACAGCCAACACAACGTTGATGCCAATATCCAGCAAGACCTTCGCAAAGAAATCGCCCAGCAGTGGCTTCACAAAAATCTGCACGATCATCGCCGCGACAATGAGCCCGAACACCGGCAGCCACGCGCGCACCAGACCGCCTGCTGCCGTGGGCACCTTCAATGCAGTCTTGGAGTTGGATGCAGCACCTGTCACTCGCGTTTACACCTTCTCAATTGTGGCTTTGCCAAGCAGGCCGCCGGGACGGACCAGCAGGACGATGATCAGAATTGCAAACACATACACATCGCGCAACTGCGCGCCAAAGTACGTCACGCCAAGAAACTCAAGCAGGCCAATCAAAATACCGCCGAGCATCGCCCCGCGAATATTCCCGATTCCACCCACGACCGCCGCGACGAATGCCTTGAGCCCCAGCAGCACCCACCCCGCCGCCGCCGGCTGATTCAGTCCGTTGTACTTCTGGCTATAGAGGAACCCTGCCGCCGCCGCGAGCGCAGCGCCGATGATAAACGTAATCGAGATCACCCGATCAACATTCACACCCATCAGACTCGCGTTTGCCGGATTATGACTGACCGCCCGCATGGCCCGACCCAGCCGCGTGTGAAAGACAAGAAAATCAAGTGCAAACATCAACACAATCGCAGTACCGGCCCCGATCACATCAACGAGTCGGACAATCACGGGCGGCACAGCGGCAACCTTGACTGATCCATCCGCCGCGAGCACCTCCGCCGAACCACCAATCGATGCCACCACACTGTCGCGAAGCAAAACCGGCATCCCCTGCGGCCGCGTGCCAAACAGGAAATCCAGCTGCCCGACATTCTGCAGAAACAGCGATACGCCAATCGCCGTGATCAACACATTCAGTCGCGGCGCCTTCCGCAGCGGCTTATACGCCAGCCGCTCGATCGTGAACCCGATGACAGCACAGGCGAACATCGAAGTCACCAGGACAAACAACCCTGCATACCACGGCGCGCCCTCAGTCCCAACCCAGCCCGCCTTCTTCGAAATCTCATAACTGATCCACGCACCCAGCACGAACACATCCGAGTGCGCAAAATTGATGAACTTCAAAATGCCATACACCATGGTGTAGCCCAGCGCGATCAGCGCGTACAGGCTCCCCACGGCGAGTCCATTAAACAGTGCTTGGAGAAAGGTTTCAAACAAGGCCCGGATGATAGCAAATATCGGGACTCCACGCGCCAAATCCAGACATCACTTCTGCTTTGCGTTCTTCGCCAGTTCAGCCTCTAGTTTTCCCAGCAAACTCTTCCAAATACTCTTGACATTCTGCACTTCTTCTTCAGTACGCAAGCCATTTTGCTGAACCGATACCAGGCACTTGGCCGCTCCTGACTTGCCGGGCTTGTCAACAAACCAGACCGAAACCTTCTTCCCATCCTTCGACTTCAGCGTCATCGATCGCCCAGTCCTGCCCGCCTTCACTTCACTTCCTGCACCGATCCACCGCGTCCGCAGCGCATCAGTCAACCAATACTCCCACACTCGCGCATATTCCGCCGCAAATGTCTTGCTCGCGCTCGCCGAAAACCCCTTCGGCGTCTCGTGCTCCTTCCGCAACCCCCGAGCCTGCTCATACCCCACCACCACCATCTGACTCCACCACGGCTTCACCTTCTTCTTCTCGCTCAAAAACTCCGCCGCCGCCGCGTGCCCATTCTTCCCCACATCAAACTTATCCAGCACCGCCAGCCACTCTTCCCAGTTCTTCCCCGTCGCCTTCAAAACCGCAGCGTCGCTAACTCGGGCGTACCCCTTGCCCTCTGCGCTGCTCGTCTTGGCCACAACCTTTTTCCTACTCACCTTTTTCTCGCTCTTTTTTGCAACTTTTGCCATCGGGTTTCTCTCCCCCATCTGCGGCCCAACGAACGCTCCAAGCCCCACTCAAACCCACAACTCACCCACGCATCCTCACTTTTGCCATCCAAGGATACCCCCGCCATGTCAAACTCCCCCTTCTCCTCCATCGAAGACTGCCTCGCCGATCTCCGCGCAGGCAAAATGGTCATCCTCACCGATGATGAAAATCGCGAGAACGAAGGAGACCTCGTCCTCGCTGCCGAATTCGCTACGCCCGACTCCATCACCTTCATGCTCCAGCAAGCGCTTGGCTACCTCTGCCTCTCCCTCCCCGAAGACGAATGCGACCGTCTCGAACTCCACCCCCAATCCGCAATAAACACCACAACCCGCGGCACAGCTTTCACCGTCTCCATCGACCTCCATCCCAAATACGGCGGCACCACCGGCGTCTCTTCCAAAGAACGCGCCAAATGCATCCAGATGGCCATCGATCCGCAATTCGGCCCCGCCGATTTCCTCCGCCCCGGCCACATCAACCCGCTCCGCTCCCGCACCGGCGGCACACTTGTCCGCACCGGCCAGACCGAAGGCTCCGTCGATCTCTGCCGCCTCGCACATCTCAAGCCCGCCGCCGTCATCATTGAAATCATGAAGCCCGATGGCGAAATGGCTCGCGTCCCCGATCTCATCATCTTCGCCAAAAAACACAATCTCAAAATCTGCTCAGTCGCACAAATCATCGAGCACCGCCTCGCCCGCGAAACTCTTGTCAAGCGCCTCGAGCCCTTTGAAGGTCGCATCCTCAAGACCGACCTCGGCGAGTTCCGCGCCTTCGCGTTCCAGAGCGTCGTCGATCCACTCCCCCACCTCGTCCTCACCACCGGCGACATCGGCGCCACCGGAAGCGACCAGGGCCTCGCGCTCGATCACTCCCCCGACACGATCGACCCAGTCCTCGTCCGAATGCACCGCCGCCATTTGCTCGGCGATGTCTTCGGCGACATCACCTCATCATCCTCCGGCCCCAGCGGCCAGACTCTCCGCGCCAGCATGAAAATGATCCAGAAAGCCGGCCGCGGCGCGATCGTCTATCTGCGCACCCAAGGCGATGCCGCCAGCGGCGACTTCGAAGGCGTTCTCCAATCCATCCGCACGCCCGACATTGTGCCCGCAAAAACAGATAACCCCGACAACCCAAAACTCACGAGCAGTTCCGCCGCCAACCAACCAATGTCGCAGCGTGAATTCGGCGTCGGCAGTCAGATCCTCCGCAACCTTGGCCTCCGCCACCTCAAACTCATATCCACATCAAAACGCACATGGCCCGGTCTCGATGCCTTCGGCCTTGAAATCGTCGAACACGTCGCACCTGCAAACTGAATCGCTCGATGGATTGAGCCCGATACGCTCTGGCTCTTCCTATGCAGCCCACCACCAACCCATCTACTACAACCTTTGCCCGCTACGGCATGAGACTCGGCACCGGTCTTGCCGTCATAGTCGCCATCGTCCTGACCGTTGCCCAGTTCTATTCCATCACTCAACTCTTAGTTCGTGCGATGCTCCTCATCGCCCTGTATTTTCTCGCCGCCGCATTGCTTCGCAAATTCCCGCCTCAACCGCGTTCGACTTCTTTTGGAATAGCGCCCATTACGCTTTCGTATGCCTCAGTGCTGCCTCTTTGCATTCCTTGGCTCTGGGTGTTTTCCACTTTTCTCATCCTCACATACGGCCTTGGCGGCATGCACCTGATGTCAGCAATGATCTGGCAATTCCCAATGATGATCGGATTCATGGTCATCGGCGCAGGTGTCATGCGCCGCGTTGGTGACTCGCGCCATTGCCCGAATTGCGAATATCCATACACCTTCGACTCCGAATCAAGCACCGACTCTCTCACGCGCTGCCCGGAATGCGGCACAGACTGGCTCGGCAAACTCAAGACCGGCCGCAAGAAACGCTCACTGAAAAACGTCTTCATCGGAATCGCGATCATCTTCTTCGCAATCGTAATTCTGAACCCCATCTTCTATATAAGTTGGCTCGCCCGCTATCTTCCAACTCCACTGCTCTACACCTCAAGCTACCTCACTCCCTCTATTGCCCACAACGCCTGGGACGAACTCGCCAGTCGCAAGCTCAACCCCTTCTGGACTTCCCTGATGGCCAAGCGAGTCATCGGTCTCCGCGAGCACAAGACAACCGAAACCAGCAGCCGCTGGTTCGAAGCAGTTGCATCAACTGGTGCAATTCCGCAGGAACTCGTTGACAGATTCCACGACCGTGGCTTCCGGGCCGACCTCGTCCTCCCAAATCGCATCAAAGCTGGCGAACCATTTACCGCTGCGCTTCGTGTGTCACACGCGAACTTCGGTTCAACCGAGACTGGTGGCATCCTTTTCGCTGGCTACTACCTCGACGACAATAAGACTCCTCTCGGCCGCCTCGATGAAACCCAGTGGACTTTCAAGCTCAACCCGGACTTCCTCAAACCCTACCGCGACTGTTTTGAACAACCCATCACCATCACCAAAAAAGGCGACACAACAATCCGCGTCGTCTACTGGCTCATCTACCAGCCGCAACACAGCGAACAACTCAAATGGCTCCGCGATGGAACCCCCGCGCCAATCCCCGGCGCCCTTTGGTCCAGACGCTACGAATTCTCCAAAACCATTCACGTCGACTGATCTGAGACTCTGCTACCTTCAACAAACCCGAGCACCTGGCCAGGCCTCGATGCATTCGGACTCGAAATTGTCAGACGTGTCCCGCTGCGGTACTGATCTTCTTAGCACTCCTGCAGATACCATCTGCCAAACGCCATGCAGCCCGCCCCCGCCAAATCTCCGCCGCCGAACACGATCCGATATTTTCTCTGGTTCGGCACTAGTTTCGCCATCATCATCGCCATCGTTCTGGCGGTCGGTCAGTACTACTCGATCACGCAATTTTTCGTTCGACTTTCGCTCATCATCGCGGCGTACTTTGTCACTGCCACATTGCTCAAGAAATTCCCGCCGCATCCGCGACCGATCGCGCCAGCGGATACTCAAGTCCCGCTCACTCTTAGATCTCTTCTGCCGATGGGTGGCGGCATGCTCTGGTTTCTCGTACACACTCTCATCCTCGGCTACGGCAACAGCGGCATGAGATTATTCTCTCAATCACTGTGGCAGTTCTCGATGATGATCGGCTTCATGCTCATCGGCACTCGCCTCTTGACCCGCGTGGGCGATTCACTGCATTGCCCGCATTGTGAATACCCCTACACATTTGATGATGCCGATGCTCCGATTCGCTGTCCAGAATGCGGCAAGGGCTGGCTGGGAATCCTCAAGAAGGGTCGCAAGAAATGGCATTTAAAGCGCACCTTGGTCGGACTTGCGCTCATGTTCTTAGGCCTCGTGGTCCTCAACCCCATTTTTTACATCGGGCGACTCGCGCCCCATCTTCCCACATCGCTCCTCTTCGCATCAAGCTACCTCACCCCCACTAACAACCACCTCGCCTGGGATGAACTTGCAACCCGCCAACTCAGTCCGTATTGGACTTCGGTCATGGCAAAGCGCGTTCTGTCACTTCGGAACGACAATACCAATCATCCCAGCAGCGGATGGTTTGAGCAAACTGCGGCGGCGGGCACCATGCCACCTGAACTTCGCGAGCGCTTTTTTGTTGAAGGGTTTCAAGCTGATCTCTTTCTCCCGGATCGCGCCAAGGTCGCCGAGCCGTTTTCCGCCACACTTCGCGTGACCAACGTTTCATCTGGCGATCGCACCAACCCAGCCATCTTTTTTGCGGGTTACTACCTCGATGAGAGTCACACTGCGATTGGTCGAGTACAGGAAACTAAATGGCGTTTTGATTTGCGACCCGATTCTCTCAAACCTTACCGCGAATGCTTTGTCCAACCCATCACCATCACACAAAAAGGCGAGCACAAAGTTCGCGTCGTCTACTGGCTTGCCTACTTGCCGTCGTTCCATGAGCGCCTCAAATGGCAACCCGATGGCACACCCGCGCCAGTCCCCACCGCCCTCTGGTCCAAACGCTACGAATTCTCAAAAACCATCCGCGTCGAATAACCTCTAAAATCCCGTTACCAAGCTCGCAAAATACAACAGATCGTTCTTCTTTCGATCGCCGCCCGGATTCGAGTTATACCGATCCTCAAGTCCTAGCTTGAGCGAAAAGTTATTCTCCGGATCAACGGTCACTTCATACCCCGCCTGCACATTCAATCGATAATCCGTGGTCTTGTGCAGACTCGGATACAGATCCACAGTTGCAAACACCTTCTGCCGCTCATCGATCACCCGCGCCCAATCCATACCAAGATTGAGCTCCGGCTCAATGCGCTGCTTTGACGATCCAAACTCCTTCGAAGCACCTGCACCAACGCGCCCCAGCAACGTCGTCTTCTCAGACTTGATAAATTCATACGCCACACCGCCGAACGCGCTGACTCGAATATCCCAATCCTGAAACGAGTCATACTCACCCTTGCCAGTGGCATACACGCGCCAGGCTCCCTCAAGCTTCCAGTCATTGCGGACGTTCATTTCTCCGCGCTCAAGGTTCTTATCTGAGTTCTGCGATCCATACACATACGAAGCGTTCGCCGTCGTCACCATCTTGCTCGTCTCGCGCTTCGTATTGATCGCCGCTCGCGCACTCAACGAAGTGCTGTTGCCCTCCGCGCCGTTCACACCAAGTTCCGCGCTGCTCTTCCATCCGCTCCAGAATGAAACGGGATCCACCGGTGCTGAAGGCGCCGGTGCCGGTGCTACTGCGGGCTTTTCTTCCGGTTTCTTCTCCGCTGCCGCCTCCATCGGCTTCGCAGGCAACACCGCCGGATCAGCAACTGCCATCACCGCGGACACCGATTCAACCGCAAGCGTCACACGCCCCAAAACCGGGTGATCAATCACATGCGCCTTGTCATCGCTCGACACCAGCACGCCGCGAATCACATCGCCTGAACTCAATTGCACATCCACGCGAGATCCAGCCTGCACCTGACCGTGTGCGCGTCCCGCTACACCCATCGCAACCACGCATGCAACCAATGTTCCAGTACCGTTCCAATTCATCTGTCTCTCACTTTCTTTTTCGAGGGGCCGATCATACTCGCTTCACCCTCCGCCAACACTCGAATATCCTCTCTCATGCCCGCTGCATCCAAACCCATCCGCCTCCCATCAAAAACCCTCTCCCAACATCTCCTCACCGAATCCGCGCCGACCCGCAAACTCGTCCGCACCCTCCGCAAAACCATCCTCTCCGCCGCACCCTCCGCGACCGAAGCCATCAAATTTCACGTCCTCTGCTACTTCCACAACGACTCCTTTTTCCGCTCCATCGGCGGCAACATCTGCATGATCGAACTCAAGAAAAACCAAGTCCTCCTCTCCTTCATCCACGGCGCAGCTCTCCCCGACCCTCACCGCCTCCTCTACGGCTCCGGCAAAAATAAGCGCTTCATGAAAATCCCAGATCACGCGGCGGCCACCAGCAAAAACACTGTCGCTCTGATCAAAGCCGCCGCCAAACTCCGTCCCTGGGATTGAAGAGAGACTAAAAATCAGCTTTGATTGCACATCCGATCGCGGCGACCCCCTTCCCATGAAGCTCTCAAGTCTCCTCGCTGCCGCCACTCCCGGCTACCTCCCCCGATTCTTAATATTGGCGCCCATTTATTACTGCAACCGTGTTTGCACACACCTGTACAAATCTCACCATGGAAACTCGTACCTCCATCGCCATCCTCCTCCTCGCATCCTCCACCGCTCTGGCCGCACCCACCATCCGTTCCCTCGGTGCCCTCAACGGTCCACCCCCAAACGGCGGCTGGACCAACTCCGTTTCCTCCGATGGCCTCACCATCAGCGGCTACGGCAATACAACCATTCCGCCCTCTGGCGTTCCAGTCACACTCGGTGCGGTCGCGCGACTCACTCCACTCTTAGATGGCAACTACGTCTCGCTCCCGCCGCTCTCCAGCATCAACACTTTTAACACCTCCGGTTTTGCTTACGCCTCGAGCAACGTAGCCGCCGGCCGCGCCACTGTCGGCACATCCTCGAACGTTTCCGGCATTTCGCACGCAACGCTCTGGAATTCAAACAACGCTCTCGTCGATCTAGCCCCTCTCGACCAATCGACTTACAGCGCAGCCTTCGACATCACTCCAGACAGTCACTACGTGGTCGGCAGCATCGGCATCAATCCTGTTCGCTGGACTCTCTCTCCATCTATCACCATCACCACCCTCAGCCGCGGCATCTACAACTCCGCCACCCCCTTTGGCATCAGCGCTGATGGCGGTATCGCCGTCGGCCGCGCATCGTTCCAATCCGACCCCAACACCCACGCGGTGCGCTGGCGCGGCAGCGAACCCCCGCAATCTCTCGGACTCCTCCCCGGCGCAGTCTCCGCAAGCGCTGTCTCTGTCTCCGACAACGGAGGCACGGTGGTCGGCTGGAATCAGAACATCGCCAACTCTACATTCTTCCGCGCATTTTCCTGGCACCCGCTCCGCGGTCTTACAGAACTTTCCGCCGCAACTCCCGGTGTCTCCTGCCAGGCAACCTGCGTTTCCGCCAACGGCTCATTGATCGGTGGCTTTGACCAGCCTGCCGATATCAACGCTCGTCGCGCAATTCTTTGGAATCATCCAAACAGCCCACGCCTCCTCGCCGATCTCCTCGCCTCTCTGGGCACCGACCTCACAGGCTGGAATCTCACGCATGTCCGCGGCATATCCGCCGACGGCACAATCCTCTCCGGCTTGGGCATCTACAACAGCGCAGCAGTCTCATTCCTTGTCACCCTCCCGCCGCTCTGCCCCTCTGACTACAACCTCGACTACACAGTCGATTTCTTCGACTACCTCGATTTCGTTGCCGACTTCGCGGACAATCGCATAGATGCCGACTTCAATCGCGATGGCGCCATCGACCTCTTCGACTACCTCGACTTCGTTGCCGCCTTCACCGATCCATGCTGAATACAGCGCATTATCGGGACATTTCCCCATAATCCACGCCAATTCCTCCATCCATGAAATAAGTCATCCGATGAATCGTTCTGCTCGCACTGGTCGAATCGCATCGAGCACGAACCATGAAACTATCCGCCCCAATCCTCTCCTGCTCCATCTCCTGTATAGCCATCGCCCAACCCTACGACTTCTCCTCCGCGACCGCGCTCCTGAACTCTGAACTCCCCAACCTCAACAATCACGTCGCCGTCATCATGCGCCAAAACGGTCGCGAGATTTACCGCTTCCAATCCGGCGACATCAACTACAACACCAAAACCCACCTCGCCTCATTCACCAAAACCATTTCCGCCGGAGTCGTCCTTTCCCTCGTAGACAGCGGCCACATCTCCCTCTCCGATCGCATCGGCGACACGCTCCCCTTCTTCAACAACTCCGGTATCGGCGACCCCACTGTCACCGACTGCTTCGGCATGCGCCACGGAATCCACTCTCCACTCCCCTACGAAATCGACCGCCGCTTCACACTCGCAGAATCCGTCACTCGCATCGGCCTCTACGGCGCGCCTGCATTCGTCCCCGGCACCAACCTCGAATACGACGGCAGCGGCATGCAATCCGTCGGTCGCCTCTGCGAAATCCGTTCCGGCCAATCGTGGTTCGCCCTCGCGAGCACTCGCATCTTCAACCTGTGCAACATGCCCGACGCCGACTACCTTGAGTTCGACCCCAATCCTGCCATCGCCGGCGGCGCACGCAGCTCTGCCGATGAAACCATCCGCTACGCACAAATGATCATCGACGGCGGCACATACAACGGCCAGCAAGTCCTCTCTCCATCCGCCACCCAAACCTTCTTCCTCAACACAACCCGCGGCCTCCCCGTCCTCGCCAGTCCCTGGCCGCCAACCCACCCGCTCTACCCCTACGGCCAGCAACCCGACTATGGCTTCGGCGATTGGATCCTCGCCGAATACCCCGCTACCAATCCGGCAAACAACTACGTAGAAGAAATCGTTGGTGCAGGCGCATGGGGCAGTTTCATGTGGGTCGACCGCCGCCGCGCCCTCACCGCAGTCTTCATCACCGATGTCCCCGCCGGCTCTCAAGCTTCCATTTCCGCCGCACTCGGTCTCTTCGCAATCGCCCGCCAACAAATCGACCAGAACCAAGTCACCAACCTCGCCGCAACTCCCGACATCAGCGGCACCCATCTCACGTGGTCCGCCGCCCCGACCGCAACTTCCTACCGCATCTACGCAAGCCAAGCTCCCATCCGCAGCATCTACGACCTCCGCGCTTCAACACTCATCCTCCAAACCTCATCACTCACTGCGACGGTCCCCCACTACTCCTACTTCGCCATCATCGCAACTTTCAACACAACCGAAAACCAAGCCCTCACGCCCACTGAAAACACGCTCCTCCAGCCAACACCCTGCCTCGCCGATTTCAACCGCGACAACTCAATCGACTTCTTCGATTACCTCGACTTCGTCGAAGCATTCTCCTCTTCACACCCAAGCGCCGACATCAACAACGACATCACAATCGACTTCTTCGACTACCTCGACTTCGTCAACGCCTTCAGCTCACCCTGCTGATTCGCCCGAGGCACACCAACCACTCCTCCACACCAACAGTGTTCGACGCACCCCATTTCCGCGCTGGTGGGTCCATCGCGCGTCAAACAAACCCCCCGTCGCGAGCCGCAACAGCAAGTCGCGTAACGGTGCTGGGTACAGAACGCAGGCATCAAGAACAGCTGAAAAATTCGCCATCGGCGGTCAAAGCATACCAAAATTCTTCGCTAATAGCCCAGCCCAAGCCGTTGACCCTCCGCCGCAAGTTCATCCAATGACTGCTCGCGAGCCGCATCCATCTTGCGCTTGTAATCCACCAGATCCTTCACCATCACGCGCCGATGCGTTCCAACCTTGCGATACGGGATCTTCCCCGAATCCATCTGCGCAACAACAAAAGGACGCGATACACCTAAAATATCAGCCGCCTCCTGTGTAGTCAGCGCTTTGTGTACGGGCATCAGCGTCACGGCATTCCCCGCCGCAAGCTGCCCCAATATTCGAACGAGCAACTCAACCGCCACCTCTGGAAGTTCTACTTGCTCGCCACCGCCCACACGCACATTCACTTTCTTGGAATCCCCATTTCGCTGAAAATGCGGCATCATCTTCCGCGCAAGATCAACATCGCTCTCGCTCGGAATCACCGGCTCTCGTACATTGTCATTCAACCGCATCGTTCACCTCTACTAGAGTTTATCGACTAAACGAAACAAAAGCAACAAACGAATCATTCGAAAAACCAATATCGGTTATAGGACTTTATTTGCAAGGTTAGCACCATCTTTTTACCTTCCCCCACCAATACTTTCACCTTTTCTCTTGACAGACACCCCATCCATACCCTAATCTGCACTCATGCAAACCGAACCCAATCAACTCAACGACGTTTTCACCCTCCTCAAGCAGTCCCTCATCGAAACTGCACCTCTCGAAGTCACCGATCCAAAGTGGACTTCCTTCCTCGATTCCTACTCCATCTTCCAGCAACTCGAGCTCAACAAGCTCCTCAATCAAAAAATCGCCGAAGACCCCTCAGACCAGGCCGCCGCGGCACTCCTTCGCGCCCACGCCCTCTTCGAACGCACGCGTTCCCGAATGGTCCGCATCGCCGAAGCCGCCAACCGCACATCTGACCACGCCTCACCCGACCGCGATGATGCTGTCGAATTCCTCCTCAACGAACTCGCCGACGGCGAACGCCCCGCCTCTGAACTCATCGCAACCGCCCAAACTCTCGGCATCTCCTCCCGAACCCTCCGCCGCGCAAAGACAGCTCTCAACATCGAAAGCCGCCTTGACCGCAGCAGCCCCAAACGCGCCTGGATCTGGTCCCTCCCAGCCTCGCCAACCCAACTTCCAACCCCCGAACCCTCGATTTCAAGCCAAAAACCTAAGGCGGCCAACTAAATTGGCCTCCTTAGAAACACTTGGCCTCCTTAGAAATTTCAAACTCCCGCTCTTCGCCTCCACTTTTCGCCTTTCCTTCCTGCTCCCCTGAGATTTCAAATCTGCCTTGCTCCTGTCTTGCCTCTAAATAGGTCCTATCAGTCCTATACGACCTATACGTCCTATCTGTATTTTCCTCCCCGCAATCTCCTCCCTTCGACACAACTTCCGCCCCCTACAATAAACCCCAATGCCCGAACCAACTACAAACAAGCCCGCCCGCGAGTTCATCCGCAACTTCTCCATCATCGCTCACATCGATCATGGAAAGTCCACGCTCGCTGACCGTCTTCTCCAGGCCACCAACGCAGTCACCGACCGCGAAGCCCGCGAGCAGATTCTCGACTCGATGGACATCGAACGCGAACGCGGCATCACCATCAAGGCTTCCGCCGTCACCGTCTTCCACCACCACACCCCTGGTGAAAAGTCCGATGAGCTCGAGTCCGATGCAGCCGAAGGTGAAGCCAAGGGTTCCGGCGGCGCAGATGTCGCCACGCACGGCAGCAACCTCTACATGCTCAACTTCATCGACACCCCGGGCCACGTCGATTTCAACTACGAAGTCTCCCGCGCGCTCAAAGCCTGCGAAGGCGCGATCCTCGTTGTCGATGCAACTCAAGGTGTCCAGGCTCAAACCCTCGTCAACGCCTACCTCGCTATCAACGAAAATCTTGAGATCATCCCCGTCATCAACAAGATCGATCTCCCTTCCGCGCAGGTCGAAGTCGTCCGCGAAGAAATCGAACAGGTCCTGGGCATCCCCGCCAAAGACTGCTTGCTCGTCTCCGCAAAATCCGGCATCGGCATCCCGCAGCTCCTCGCCGCCATCTGCGAGAAAATGCCTTGCCCGCGCAAACCTGTTGTCGATCAACTTCGCGCCCTCATCTTCGACGCCGTATACGACGACTACCGCGGCGTAATCACCTACGTCCGCGTCTTCGACGGCACGCTCAAAGTCGGCGACAAGATCCGCATGATGGGCGTCGGCCGCACATTCCAGGTCACTGAAATCGGCAAGATGAATCCCAAGCCCTATCGCCTTCCCGATGGCATGATCGGCCCCGGCGAAACTGGCTACGTCGTCGCCGCCATCCGCTCACTCAAAGATGTTCGCATCGGCGACACCATGACGCTCGAAAAGGATCCGGCCACCGAACCGCTCGCTGGTTATCAGCCGCCGCGGCAGATGGTGTTCTGCGATTTCTATCCCGCCACCAGCGACGATGGCAAGGGTTCAGACTTCGAAGAACTCCGCGAAGCCGTCGAACGTCTCAGCCTTAACGATTCCAGTTTCACCTTCCAGCCCGTGCACTCTGAAGCGCTCGGTTTCGGCTTCCGCTGCGGCTTCCTCGGTCTCCTTCACATGGACATCGTGCAGGAACGACTCGAGCGCGAAGGCCACGTCCAAATCGTCCAGACCGCGCCCACCGTCTCATATCAAGTCGTCGTTCGCACCGGCTCGACTATCACCGGCGCAAACAGCCAGGTCGTCCGCCCCGTCGATCCAAACGCTCTGCACTATGTCGCGCCAGGCCCGGGCATGCAGCTCCTCGAAGTTCACAACCCCGGCGACCTCCCCGACATGGGCATCGTCGAAGAAATCCGCGAACCGATTTGCAAACTCGACATCATGATCCCCAAGGAATACATCGGCGACGTGATGAAGCTCACGCTCGACCGCCGCGGCACGTTCAAGGCCCAGCAGTTCGTCTCCGCCTCGCGCGACATGATCCAGTTTGAGATCCCGCTCGCCGAAATCATCTACGACTACTTCGACAAGATGAAGAGCCTCACCTCCGGCTACGGGACTATGGATTATGAGGTAATTGCCTACCGCGCAGACAACTTGGTCAAGATGGACATCCTGATCAACGGCGACCCCGTCGAAGCTCTCGCCTGCATCGTCCACCGCGATCGCGCAGAACAACGCGGCCGCGGCCTGCTCAAACGCCTCAAGGAACAGATACCCCGCCACATGTTCGAAATCCCGCTTCAAACCGCAATCGGCGGCAAGATCATCGCCCGCGAAACCATCAAGGCCTTCCGCAAAGATGTGCTTTCGAAGTGTTACGGCGGCGACGTAAGCCGCAAACGCAAACTTCTGGAAAAGCAGAAGGAAGGCAAGAAGCGCATGAAGAGCGTCGGCTCAGTGCAAATCCCGCAGGAAGCCTTCATGGCCGTCCTCGACCAAGGCGACTAAAGCAGTTTTTCCCCTCTTCAGGCCGAAGGCCTGAAAGTTAGTAGACGGGGGTTAAACGAGTCCGCACCTGCGGACGAGTGCAACCCCCGGTAGCTCAAAAGATTCAGCAGCCTGAAGGGCTGCAAGTAATACAAAGTGCTTCCCCAATCCATTCCGTTCATGGATCTTCTGCTAACTCGCGTTTCGCGAATCCTCGATCAGGGGGATTGAAGTTTATTCGTTTTCTTTCGGGGCTGATAACCTTTTCCGCTGCCGCAGCACCTGATCGAGCCTATGCAAGCGCCGATATTTCCATGTGCGCACGCGTGGCTTCTCATTGCTCGAACTGGTCATGGTGATCATCATCATCGGCGTCCTCGCCGGGATCGCTGTCCCCAGATTTTCCGATGCCAGCCAGAACGCCCGCTTCAACGCAACCCGTGCAACCTGGAACGTCTTTGAAAAAGCAATGTTCCTCTATGAAGCTAACTACAACGCCTTTCCACCAACCATGCAAAAGGGCGATTTCGAGTCCGCTCTTAAAGACTTCATGAAAGAGGAGGGCTGGGTGGCGCCCGCCCCCATGGGCGGCACCTGGGTCTTTGCCAACACCGCAACCCTGGGAATCGGTATTCAGCAAGACCCTGTCCCGGCCGCGATCTGGCTCCGATATGACAGGCTCTTTGACGATGGCAACCTGACCACCGGTGTTATTCAACGTAGAACCAACGTTTTGATCCGTCACTTCGTTGATCCCTCTGCCAAAGTAGTTGCCCCCGATGTTGTTGACGGCGAACTTGGTGAGGCCGAAGTCGGCCTGTGAACGATTTCAGCAGTTGCAACAGGTATGGAAATCTGCTACATTGTGCTCCGGTCTAACTAAAGACTCAGGAGTCTTCCAATGTTGTATTCCCGCCTTGCAATCGCGAGCTTCATGTGCGTCTTGTCAATATTTCTGCAAGGTTGCGATAAGCACGCCCAGGATCGCGCTGCAATCGGCATGGTCGTGGAACGACTCGTCAGCGCATCTGAAAGTGGCGATGGCAAAACCTATGCAGACCTGATCGCTGCCGACAATCTTGAGTACGACTCGCGCACTCTCAAGATGGCCCTCAGCGGTAAAAAGGCCGACATCCTCGCGTTGCCCTTCAGCCAGCGCTACGAGATCCTCCTGGTGCGTCTGCTCGGTAACAGAAAAGAACTGAAAGAACTTGATGGCAAAGGCTACGTTGCCTGGGCGGTCACCAATGGACTCTACGAGTACATGCCCGGTCCCAATGCCGACCTGGAAACCGGCGGCCTGACCTTCCGCGGCGATGAAGCCTACTGCGACCTGGTTATCAAATCTGAACGCCGCGTCCGACTGGGCCGCCGCGGATCGACCACGATTACCGAAGAAAAGCCCACGCCCTACACATTGCGTTTTGCACTCGAAAATGGCCAATGGAAGTTCGACCGTACCACTTTCACCCAGGCGCTCAACATCCAGATTCAGACCGAGATCAACCAGGCCGGCGTCCAGGAAGATAATGTCCTCATCGGAATGTTGCGAGAAAGCACCGGCGAACAGATACCAGCAAATATCTGGAATGGAATGTTGCGTTAGCCGTCGCTTCCCGGAGTTTCTCCATGAACCGCATTCACTTGTCGATTTTTGCTGTCTTGGCTGCACTCGCACTGACATTTCAGTCCGGCTGTGATAAGCACGGACAGGATCGACAGGTGATCAAGTTCACCTTCGATAACACCTTCGCCGCCGCGGTGGAACATAACGGAACAGTCTTTGCCAATCAGCTGTCTTCTGAAAGCCTGGCGTATTACGCTGGCACGCTTAAGCTCGCGCTCACTGGCAAAAAAGCGGCTATTCAGGCCCTGCCACTGCATCAGCGATACGAAGTCCTGCTTACCCGTGTCATGTGCAAGCGAGCTGATATCAAAGACCTTGATGGCAAGGTATTTGCCGAATGGTGTATCAGCAAGGGCCTGTGGGATTACATCATTGAGCCGCCGGAAGATCTCGATCTGGGCTATCTCACATTCACCGACACCGATGCAATCGGAAAGCTCAAGGCCAATGTCCAGCGCACCCAGCGCAGCCGGCGCTTCGGTTCACGCCAGGTCACGCGTCAGGAGTCGACGCCATATACGGTGCGATTTGTCCTTGAAAATGGTCAATGGAGATACGACAACACTGCCTATTACAAAGCCATCGAAGGTGAAATCCGCGACTACCTCAAGGGCTATAAAGAAGAAGAGAACGCTGCATTGCTGAAACTGCTTGGTGAGACCACAAACCATCCCATTCCTGCAAAAATCTGGGATGGCATGCTGCAATGAATATATCAATTGTTCACTCGGCGCGGGGACGATAACCGCGCGACGATTGGCGATGGCTGCTCCGGCTGTCTCTTGCGACCGATGCTCATCTGTGCGCTGCCTGAACCAGGGCGCATCAGGGGGATCTGTCTCATGAAATTTGGAACAAAGTCTGTTTACGTTGTTGCGGGCTGCGCAGCTGCCGCGACGCTTATTACTTCAATGGGCTTTGCAAGTCCAGAGCACCAAGACCCAGCTCACGCGACCGACACTACCAAACCCAAGGTCGTAAAAGCCGTTCCCAAAGTCACCATTGAAACCAAGGCCGAATCCAAGTCCCAGGGCACACACATCGAGACCGCACAGTCCGAAACCGCTCACGCGGACAATGACCACGATGTGAAACCTGCAAAATCAACGAAGCAGGCCGCCGTGGTCGAAACTGATAGCGAAGTTACTGCCGAAGGGGCATTGACAAAACTCCAGGAAGGCAACGAACGCTGGGTCAGCGATCACGAATCCAACCCGCACACTGAAGCAACCCGCCGCGAAATGCTGGCAGATAAGGGTCAGAAACCATTTGTCACGATCCTCACCTGCGCCGATTCGCGCATTCCAGTTGAGCGGGTTTTTGATCAAGGTGTCGGCGATGTCTTTGTTGTCCGTGTCGCTGGCAACGTCGCGGGCGTCAACGAAACCGGCACGATCGAGTACGGCGCGGGCCACCTGCACACCCCGCTGCTTGTTGTCATGGGCCATACCAAGTGCGGCGCAGTCGGTGCAGCCGCCAGCGGCGCAGCGCTTCACGGCATGGTGGGCAAGCTGGTCGGGAACATTCAACCTGCTGTTGATCGGGCCAAGCGGAACAATCCGGGCATCAATGACAAGGACCTCGCCGCGATAAGCGTCAAAGAAAATGTCTGGCAGAGCGTTTTTGATCTCTACAAAAACTCAGATGAACTGCGCGAACTTGTTGCATCCGGCAAGCTCAAGGTCGTCGGCGCGGTCTACGACATTTCGACAGGCAAGGTTGACTTCCTGGGCGAACACCCCTGGCAGGGAGAACTCCTTGGTGCGCTTAACGCCAAGACCGACTCGGCGACTGCCGGGGCCGAAAAGCACTGAGCGAACCAGAAGCACTATCGTTAGGCATGAATGCAACTCGCATGCCGCCGCGGCCGTGGGCGGTCGCGCTTGTGGTGATGGTCGTGGCAGCGCTCATTTTGAGCGGCGTTGCACCATTTGATCTGGCGACATGGGCTCTGGAAGTATCTCCGGTCTTCATTGGACTGCCAATCGCCCTGCTCGTGTACCGGCGCTTCCCGATGACGCCGCTGCTGTGCGTTTTGCTGGCGATTCATGCAGTTTTGCTGTGCATCGGCGGCCACTACACGTACGCGAAAGTGCCGATCGGAGATTGGATCGCAGACTACTTTCATCACACCCGCAATAACTACGACCGCTTCTGTCATGTTGTGCAGGGGTTTGTACCCGCGATCTTTGTTCGTGAACTTTTGATGCGCCTGTCGCCGCTGCGGACAAGCAAATGGCTGGGATTCCTCACGGTCAGCGTGTGCCTGGCATTCAGCGCGTTCTATGAAATGCTCGAATGGTGTACTGCCGTGCTGTTCGGCGAGGGAGCCTCGGCGTTTCTGGGGACCCAGGGAGATGAGTGGGATACGCACTGGGACATGTTCCTATGTCTGATGGGCGCGATTGCTGCGCTGTTGCTGCTGGGCACATGGCATCGCAAACAGGTCGACAAGATCGATCCGGTCCGCGAAAGACCGTAAAGCCAAGGCACACTCAAGGCGTTTTGTACGACTCGCGATCGACTTTTTCCATGTAACGGGACGGGTCGGCCATAGGCGCAAAGCCGAACTGCGCGTAGAGACCATGTGCATCGCGCGTCATAAGACAGAATCGGCGCAAGCCCTTGAGGTCGGGGTGAGCGATCATGACTTCCATGAGCCACTTGCTCAGGCCCTTGCCACGATGACTCTCCAGAACGAAGACATCGCACAGGTAGGCGTAGCTGGCGAAGTCGGTGATGATGCGCGCGAAACCGACTTGCGCTGGGGATGCACTAGACATGTCGTAGATTCCGAAGCAGAGAGAGTTTTCTATGCCGCGGTTTACGCGTTCGCGGGCAATTCCCGGTGACCAATAGCATGTGGAAAGAAAGGAGTAGATGACGTCACGATCCAGCCGGGCAGGATCGGTCGAAATCTCAAAGTTCTCGCGACGGCTCACACAATTCGATTGCAATCCCATGTCACAAGAATATTCCGCTCAGCAGCCACCGCTGAGGGCATCGACGAAATCGAGGTAATCGAAGAAGTCGACGACCGTGTCATGGTTAAAATCTGCGCTGATGTTTCCCGCGGCGAATTCGTCGACAAAATCGAGGTAGTCGAAGAAATCTACCACGGTGTCGCGGTTGAAATCTGCGTTGCAGATCGTGAGCACTGCCTCGCCGCTCTGCACCCATTCACCACACGAGGGATTGTGAATATTGCAGCGGAAGTGTGGAGTGTTTGACAGTCCCGGCAGACTGGCATGCTGCGGATCAATAGTGACTTCTATTGTTCCCTGGTTGTTGATTGACCGGGCGAGAATTCCATTGTAGAAATAGTCAAAGTGCATAGGCTGCCAGTTGCCTTCATATGGTGTCCACTCCCAGTGGTACTCAAGAGTTCCAAATTCGGTTGCGGCCCCGACTGAAAGAGATGTGGTTGCGCCTGGCGAAGTCTGTGCGCTCAGAGGCTGCGTTGTAATGGCTGTATTGCAGACTGGCTCGTCAATTGTGACCAACACGCGGCCGGGCTCATAGTCAAGATGGGCGCGATTCGTTACGAGATTGGGTGAAAGCTGCAACTGATCAAAGGCGCCAACTACTGAAGATGCGGTAAGTACCGCGTAGGTCCTGCCGATTGCTTCACGTCGATGACTGTAACTCTCGCACCACCCGGGTAGCACAGTCATCCAGGGTTCAATCTTCAGAGTGCCGTCAATCGATGCGACACCCTGAACCGTGAGCCGCGAACTCGCTTGGGCAATATACTCGCCGCCAGAGCAGCCCACAAGTCCACATGCGGCTTCAACAGTTGAAGTGGAGTCCATCATCAGCGAACCGGCGATGGTAAATTGTGAGAGATACCCATCTTCAATCCACGGCGTTGGCGGCGATTGTGTCGCGACAATCTGAGCGCCTCCTGATGCGGAGAAATCGCCTGGCCATGTCCCTGTGCCGCCAATACCGCCTCCAATTCCAAACGTCAAATTCAGCGCTCCCAGGTTGGTCTCGGGGCTCATCAACAACGTGTCGCAGGTGAGTTCCGCAGCAGCGCGGCTACGGCCCACCTGGATCAGAGGATTGCCTGTCGCGCCGCCAGTGATATGTGCGGTCGCACCGGGTAGGAGTCGGTCGGTATGAACTCGTGCACCATTGACCAGGTTGAGCGTGCCGACCGCATTGGCATCAAGCGGATCTCCAACATTGATCGTTCCTGAGCTCGACCACATCAGGCCCGGGCCCTCGAGCGTGACCGTGCCAGATGTACTCACGCCGCCAATGCCCGTGCCAATGAACGTATCTCTGGTGTTGAGCTTTCCCCCGCTGCGAACCTTTAGCTGGCCCCCTTGTTGGGTGCCCACACTTGCCAGATACAGAGTGCCATCGACATTGAGCGAAGAGTTTGCATCTTCAACCGTCACCACGGCATTCGAGCCATTCGACCCTGTGAATATCGCTGTGTGGGCATTCACCGTGCTGCCCGATTGAACGAGCATATTTGCCGTCTGAGCACTGTTACCAACGCGAAGGCCGGTCGAGGGAGTCGAGTAGGCATCACCCAGACCGTTGCTGATAAGGTGTGATTGGTTGCGGACAACGATGCCGCCACCAGGGCCGGTGATGTTTGAGTCGCAGCGGATATGGCCAAACGCGACAGTTGCTCCATTGTCGACAATCAGCGTTCCCTCAGGTCCGGCAGAATTACCGATCAGAAGCATTGAGGTGTCACTTGACGGGGTTGAACTTCCAAGAATGCTCGATGCTGCGCCATCAACTACAACTAGCCCACGACCCGAGGATCGCGTACCAATTTCCATCGCCTGAAGCTGCCCGGCTGAAAGCGAGATGTCTGCGCCGTTCTCAACACGGAGCGTGCCGCGCCCGTACTCACCGACCGAAATACGCGCGGTGCCGCCTGTGCCGGAGAGGGCCAGCGAGCGCGCTGTGCCGGAAAGATTAAGTTGCCCATCTGAACCATCTCCCCGCCCGATGGCGAGTGAGCGAAGACCCTCAATATTGCCGCCGGTCCAGTCGAATGTGCTTGCCCCCTGATCGCTGATGACCAGCGTATCGACCTGCATCGTTCCGCCAGAGAGATTGAGCCTGCCATCGGTTCGGGGCTGATAGCCAAGTATCAGTTCCGAGACTTCAAGGCGGCCCCCATTTTCGAGGTTTATGGTTCCTCTGGTCGCTGGGCTGCCGATGTCGCCGCTGGTGTATCCGGCGTACAGCCTCGTCGCTTCAACACGGCTGTTATTCCCAATCGAGAGTGTACCTTGCGCGCTGTGGCCCGCGCCCAGCAAGAGCGCATTGCGAGCATGAAAGACCGCCTCCCCGACAATATCGAGTGTGGATGTGCTCTCGTTGCCGGAAGCTATCCGGACTGGAGTATACAGGTCCAAACTGCCACTCAGAAGCGTGAGCGTGCTCACACTGCTGAAGCCTGGCGAGGTGACAAGTGAACCGACCGCAGAATTGCAAAGCAGGGTGGGAGGAAGAAGCCCATAGTCCCCAAACGCAAAGGTCACTGAGCCCTCGTGTATTTCGATGCCTGCGATTCTGCGAGAACCAGGGAGCGTGACAGCGTACATACCGTTCGGAATCGAAAACACCGCCACAGCGTTTTCTAGCGGTGCACCTGTAGGATTCCAATTATCATTGTCATCCCAATCACCACCTACCGCATTCGTCCAGGTCCTCACCGGCGGATTTGCGGTGTTACAGGGCACCTCAATAATGCCTGGGAACGGAGGGTGTCGGCCCTGAGGACAGCCCTGTAGGAAATCACAGTTAAAGTCATTCCAGGGGGCCCCGCCGATGCGATGCTGGTGCGCATAGGGCTCGGGGGAACAGCCGATGATTCCCCGCGCGTTATCTGGCTGACCATCATCCCAATTGCGATAGCTCGAAGTGCTTCCCGACACCCAGCTCCACCCATCAGGTCCGCTTCCGCGTTGAAGCCCGATCCATGGACCCCGCGAATTAGATATGAATGGCGCGAACGTCTGGGCGGCCCACTGGTCTTCCGCCGCATCTTCGATCGTGATCAGATGTCCACCGTTTGCCACGGCGATGGCTTCTGCATCGGTCCAACAGCAGGGACGCGTCAAGTAGTACGCATGAGGGCCCCGCACGAAAGGTCCAGCGACGATGTCCTGAGCCACTGCGGAGGCACTCATGCCGCAGCACGCCAGAAGTGAAAGAACAGCGCTGGTCGCGCAACGACGAGAAGATGCCGCGGGTCTGCTGGTCATGTTCAAACCTCCCGAGAACCGGGGCAGAGCGCGGCATTGGTCCCGGTCACGGTGCCAATGCGCGCAGTGCCCCCACTCCCGAGAGAAACGGAATTAGATAAGACCGTGGGCGCACACAATCAAGAAAATATCAATAGGCTGGCTTTTCAAGGCCTTCGGGCACGGGTCCTTCGCCTGTGAGGAGCCATTTGGCAAGGCTTTCGGTGCGACCCGAGGCGACTGCGGCCATCACCTTTGTCCGATGCGCGGGCGATGCAGCGTTCTGGGGGTATGGTCCAGCCAGTTCAATGCCCCGTTCCTCAATAACTTTCTGACGAGCGGCCATCTCTTTCCATGCCGGTGTTGAGTCGATATCAAACGTGCCGCTGTACCCCAGTGCAATACAAAATCGATCGCGCCAGTCACACACCTGGGGCGTCGAAGGCTTGATCGCGCGGCGGGCAAGTTCGAGTTGCTGCTCAGGTGACAGGCCCATCCACCATGACTCTGCAAGATGTCGAAACTGCAGCAAGGCCTTTCGAGCTGGTGGGAATTCTGAAGCGCTCAGGGTGGCAAGCTCAAGAGCACGATCAACGCCCAGTTCCCCGCTGGCGGCATGTTCAACCATCTTTGAGAGCTGCCAGGTGAGCACCGGAGATTTGCGTGGACCATGCGCACAATACTCGCGGCGCACCTCCTCCAAAACCGCAACAGTGTCGCCCTCGGTGACACGAATCGCCATCTCGATTCGAAACGCTGCTCCGCCATCGTGACCGGGCATGCCGATCGCAGCCGCGAGATATTGCCGGGCTTTCACGCTGTCACCGATTCGGGATGCCGCATCTGCCGTAAACATTGTGAAATGTGGCGACTCTGGAAAGGCGATCATGGCGCTGCGCAGGCGCGGATAGGCAAGCTGGGGCTGTTCATTGAGCAGGTAAAGGATTCCGAGCATACCTGCAACGAAGGGATCATCTCCGCCGCGTTGTTCAAGCTCTATCCAGGCGGCCTGTGCGTTGCGAGTATCGCCCAGAAAATATGCGAGCAAGCCCACTTGTCGAAGGTCGCTGATCGTGGCCGATGCGAGAATCTCCCGCGCAAGTACCGGGGCGTTCTCCGCGGAATACAGAATTGTCCTGGGTTTCGCAGCCGTCTTGAGCGTGTCGCGGAACTCCAGGTATTTCTGCATGAATGCGGACGACGCTTTGAAAGCGGCCGGAGCAGTCGATCCCCATCTTAATGCGAGCACGCTGAGAATGGCCTGCCGCTCTGCATCCGCCCGCCCGGAAGGTTCCCCGTACAGAATCGCCCGGTTGTAGAGTTTGACGGTCTCCTCAAGACTGTGAATCGCAGCTTTCGCGGCAGCGGGATCCGACGCGATTGGCGGCGTGTGCGTATCGCCCTCAAACTGCCAGAACGACATGCTGAACAGCGTGTCATGGGGACTCATGCCGCTTCCTGCGTTCGAATCGCTCGACACATGCAGGAACATGCGAGCTTTGGCGAGCGCTTCC
>CAZAEQ010000033.1:37141-49404 GCA_964484185.1 uncultured Phycisphaeraceae bacterium | reverse complement strand
TATGATCGAACTTGTCATCGTGGTAGTGATCATCGGCATTATCGCCGCGATCGCCGTCCCGCGCATGAGCCGTGGTGCGACCGGCGCCACCGAGTCAACTCTCACAGCCAATCTTCGCGTTCTTCGCAATGCGATCGATCTGTTCCAGACCGAACACGATGGTGTGTATCCCTCAACAACTGATGTCGTGGCACAGCTGACCACGTACAGCAACGCCGCCGGTACTGTCAACGCAACTAAAACCGGCGCGTTTATCTTTGGAACATACATCAACGCGATTCCACCGCTTCCAGTTGGCGCCAAGAAGGGCAGCATTGGTATTGCCGCCGCTGATGGTGCGGGTATTGGCTGGATTTACGATGGCGCGGGCAACATCGTGTCCAACACCACTGCCGGTGAAGTTGACTCACAGGGCAAGAAGTACAACCTGTATTAAGTCGGAAATATCACATTGCCGGAGGCTGTCATGAAGGCTCCTGTGGC
Source organism: uncultured Phycisphaeraceae bacterium (assembly GCA_964484185.1). Lineage (GTDB taxonomy): Bacteria > Planctomycetota > Phycisphaerae > Phycisphaerales > UBA1924 > F1-120-MAGs238. Next base: position 48,921 of record CAZAEQ010000033.1, on the reverse strand, counting down.
ACATGCGAACATGAGTAAGGCTCGCCCGGAGGGGCGAGCTTTGCTCGCTTTCAGTCTTGTCGAAGTCGTTCTTGTACTTGTCATAATGGTTGTGATTGCAGCGATTGCCATTCCACGATACGCGGCGGCCGAGGCGCGATATCGGCTCGAGGGCGCAGCGAGAAGAATTCAGTCTGATGTGTCGCTCATGCGGGATGCATGCCGCGCAGATGGACAAACTCGTACCGCGACATTTGATGCGGTCGGCTCGACATACTACATCACCAGTTCGGGGTCAGGGTTGCTCGCTGGCAAAGGCAAGTACACGGTAGTGTTTTCCGAGCCGCCCTACAAAGCTTCAATGGAGCTTCCAGCGAAGGCTGCCTCTATGACTTTTGATGTTGATGGGCGTGGTGAAATCGTTGGATCCGGAAAGGTCACGCTTGCAGTTGGCAGTGACACAATTGTTGTGACGATCAGTTCGACGGTAAGTGTGAGTTCTATTTCAGTTGGGACAGCTCCCTCGCGTATCGCGGAACCGGAGGCAAAATGAACCGCCGCGGGTTTACGCTTGCCGAAACACTTGTCTCAATGGCAATCAGTTCGCTTGTCCTTGGAGCAATTGGATCGCTGTTTGTGATCATGTCCAAGGCTCTCCCGGACGACTCCAGTTCACTTTCCAGAGCAAATCAACTCACCCGAGCAGTCGACCGTTTCAGCTTCGATGTTTCATGGGCAACTCAGGTCACCCTGGGCTCACCTGCGAAATGTGAGTTTATTGTCCCCGATTGCACTGGCGATGCGGTAGCTGACACCGTTGTATACGAGTGGGCCGGAGCCGGCAGGCCATGGAAACGAACGCTTAACGCGGGTGAATCCGAGACGATCTGTCCTGCCGTTCAGACCCTGGAACTCCTGTGGCGGTATCGCGAGGTTGCCGGAACTCCGTTGACCAAAACGCTTGAAACCGTGCAGGTTGAACTTACCTCATCAAATCCAGCCGCCCCCAAAGTCGTCGCGAAAATTTCCGGCATGTCACACGCGGTGATTCCATGAATCGCAAACCAACGAATCAATCCCGGGCGTTCAGCCTTGTCGAGTGCATTATGAGCATCATGGTGCTCAGCGGACTTCTTATCGCCGGAATGCGAGCTGTGGAAGTCGGGGCACACATGCGGGCAAGCGCATCAGAGGATGCGCGGGCGGCCGCGCTGGCGGAGGGAATGCTCGCCGAAGTACTGTCGAATTATGCAGGGGAGCCATCCACCGGACTTATCGGTGGACTTGTAACCGGGTTACTGGGAGTGGACCTTGGTGAGGACTCGGCTCGAAAACAGACTTTTGATGACATCGATGATTTCGCAAACTGGAGCGAGTCGCCGCCGCAGTACGGGGATGGAACTCCGATGACAGGATTTACGGGTTGGACTCGAGCGGTCAAGGTGGAAAGCGTGACTGTGGCCAACCCAGCGGTAACAAGCGGATCACGCACTGGACTGGTTCGGGTAACAGTCACAGTGACAACTCGACGTGGTAAGACAACTGTGCTCTCCGCGCTGCGAGCCGATGCGATGCAGGCGTTTTATAAAGTGCCAAACGGCAAAGCCGCAACAGATTTGACCTTTGTCAATAAGGCGGTGCTTCCATGAGATTGGCTTGCCGCCGCCGCGGAAGCATTTACCTTGTGGTGCTGGCTACCAGTGTCCTTGTGGTCACGATGGCGCTTCTTGGACTCGAACTTGCTCGTCGGGATGTGTTTGCTTCTGTGGTCGCAAAGGACTCGATTGAAGCCCGGCTCGCCGCAGAATCGGGCGTGGATCATGCGATTGCGTTCATGCACCAAAGCGGATGGCGGAGTCGGGTTGGCAGTGGAACGATTGCAAACGGTGTGTCGGTCGGACCTGCTCAATACACTGCATCGATAAAAGACAGCATCGGTGATATTACGGTCCCATCGTTTAATACGCTGAAGGTGACTTCGGTGGGAACATCGGGAGGCAGTCGAGTCGCACTTGAAGTTCAGGCCCGCGCGGCGGCTGTAATTCCTGAGCATTTTGAAAACGTTGTCTGCGCGCAGACCAGCCTTTCATTCGAGACTTCAACTGTCACGGGTATGGGTACCATTCGTGCCGGAACCAGTTCGCTGGCGGTGCTTTCGACGATTGCTCAAAGAGTGAATGTTGGAACACTGGGGACAGGACTGACTTACACCGGTGGCCTGGGAGTGAGCTCAACCTCATTATCTACCATCGACATGGCGAGCGTGCTCACATACTACAAGAGCATCGGAACGGCGGTGCGATATGCAAAACTCAGTGCCGGAAAAATCGAGAATCAGGTTGTAGGGCAGGATGTGACGCCCTGGGGAGTCACGAATACCTACGGTGTTTATATTATCGACTGTGAAAACAATGCGGTCATAGTTCGCGACTCGCGCATTGTCGCAACTCTGGTGTTCATCAATGCGACCGCTGGTGTAGAAGTCTCGAAAAGTGTTAACTGGGTTACGGGTATTTCGACTTATCCGATCTTGCTTTGTGACGGGAAAGTCTCGCTTATTTCAGATGCAACTAACCTGTCTGAGGCCACAATTTCAGTGAATCTCAATCCGGCCGGGGCAGCAGGTACAGATCGCATCGGAACGACAGACGTTGACAAGCTTGACACATATGCAAGTCGAATGACGGGTCTGGTAGTAGCCAAATCGCTTGTTCTCGGCGGAAACCAAAGGCTTCTTGGAACAGCCGTTTCCGAGTCAGATGCGAGGTTTATCGGATCGCCGCAGCTGGTCTACAACAATGCGATTAGAACAAGCATTCCGCACGGCTTCACATTTGTTGGTGATATCTACCTGGTCGAAGGAAGCTTCAGCCGCACACTGAAATAATCGCTAATGCGGAATTTCCTTCACTGCATTTCGATTCCATGATGGCACTTTAAAAACTACCGGGCCATCGCCCTTCACGATGCACTGGCATGCCAGGCGGCTGTTTCGCTGCAGGCCGGGAGCCTCTTCAACGCGATCTTCTTCGGCCTCGGTCGCTTCCGCCAGCTGGTCCATTCCTTCAAGAACGTATACGTGACAGGTCGAACATGCGCATACTCCGCCGCAGGCGTGCTCGATATTGATCCCTGATTCCATGGCTACTTCGAGCAATGACTCACCCTTGGCCGCAAGCAGGTCGTGCTCGGCCTTGGAGTTCCCGGTCAGGCCTTCCGGGTCTTCCAGAATAACTTTCACCGGAACGGTTGCCGGGCCATGGTCTACATCTGAATGTCGAAGGTGCATTGTGTGGTCCTGCGTGAACTTCCGGCCGAATTGAAACAGATCTCAGGCCCACTGTAGGGTGCAAAAACCTAGTCGTGCATCGCCCTAGGATGCGGCGTGGCAAATGGGGAAATTCAGCCTGGACCTGGCGACCTTGACATCAGCATCGTCGCGCCCGCTCACAATGAGCAGGAGAACATCGCTGTTCTGGTAGCCCAGGTTTTTGACGCCATGTCGACATCTGGCTACAGCTATGAATTCATTATTGTGGACGACGGTTCAACTGATTCCACGCGTTCGGCGGTGAAGGAACTGATGCAGAAGCATGCGTGGCTTCGTTGTATCGCCATGACACACACGCCGCCGGGCAAGGGAAATGGGCAATCGGCGGCGTTTCATGCGGGGTTTCGTTCGTGCCGGGGCAGAATGGTTGCCTCGCTTGATGCCGACCTTCAGAACGATCCGGCCGACATTCCCACAATGCTGCGAAAGATGAAAGAGACCGGCGCAGACATGGTGCAGGGCGATCGGTCGCAGGCGCGTCAGGACAATGTGATTCGAAAGATCACGAGTTGGATCGGACGCGTATTCCGTGGGATGATTCTGGGCGACACCATCCGAGACACGGGCTGTTCACTTCGCGTTATGCGAAGGGAGATTGCGGTGAAGCTACCGCTGGAGTTCAAGGGCATGCATCGGTTTATTCCGGTCATGGCTCGTCACCTTGGGTACACAGTAGTGGAAATGCCGGTCAACCATCGACCACGCGTTGCCGGTGAAACCAAGTACGGCTTTGGGATTGTGCAGCGCGGCATTCCTGGCCTGATTGACTGTTTTGCAGTTCGGTACATGCGAAACCGTCGCAGGCCTGTCGATCATGCCGAGGTTGCCTCGCGCGGAGGTCAGCCATGAAGTGGGAACCTGCCGCACTCATGGTGCTTATCCTGGGGCTCGGCGTCTGGCTTGTGATGGGTCCGCACGGAGTGACGAAACGAAGCGGGGCTGAGCACGTTGATTTTCAGGTGGGCAGTCAGAAGGGAATAGTCGAGTACTACCAGCCGCAGCCAGGTCAGGAAGCACAGCTGCAGATCAAGCTTCGCGGCGGATTTGAGAGCCCGCAGCTGACACCGGCGGAATTCAAAGCAATGTTCGGTGAACAGGCGTACCGCGGAGTTGCTGAGGTTGGAAGCAACCCGGTATTTCGAGCCACAAAAACCACAAGCTGGGGAAGTGTCGCGTGGTTCACGCTCGGAATGGTTGGTCAGATTGCCTTCGCAGGTCGAATGGTTGTGCAGTGGATTGCAAGTGAGAAGACTAAACAGAGTGTGATTCCGCCGGTCTTCTGGTGGCTGAGTCTGTTTGGAGGGATCGCAGTTTTCACGTATTTTGTGTGGCGTCAGGATGTCGTTGGCGTGCTCGGCCAGTGCTCGGGAATTGTCGTGTATGCTCGCAATCTGAAATTGATTGCAAAGCAAAGACGCCGGGATGCCAAGGCCGCTGTTGGACCGACTGTGGTTCCTTAAGCGCCGGATGGTGTTGGGTCGATAGAATAACTGCCGTGCGGAACGGCGCACGGAGGCATTGATGCAGGTATTTCTTGACAGCAAACCGCTCGCTCTGACCGTTACAAGCTTTGGTGAAGCGGTGAATGCAGCGAACCTCATCGCTGATGAGCTTCATCAGGTGATAGTCGAGGCTCGCGCCGACGGCACCATAGTGACTGATGAATTTCTTGAAGACCCGGCGTACGCCGATCTGAAACCTCAGCGCCTTGAATTTCTGAGTATCTCTCGACGCCAGCTGGTAGCAACGACATTTGCCAGTGCGGCAGAAGTTCTCGCGCAGACCAGGGCGACACAACTTGCCGCCGCGGAGCAGTTGCAACTTGGTGATCAGGAGAAGGCATTTGAGGTTCTAGGCCCGGTACTTCAGACCTGGGGCTCGATTCAACGTGCAGTCCAGGGTTCGGTAGACATTCTGAATGTGAGTATTGAAAGTCTGGGTCGCGAAGCTGAAGTTGAGCTTAAGCCGCTGATTGCGGCCCTTTCGATTGACCTGGGTGAACTCAAGCATGCCATTGAAGCCAAGGACTGGTCGAGTGCCGCGGACACGCTGGCATACGACCTGGACGTTCAGTGTGAGCATTGGGTTGTGGCATTGCGGAAACTTGCGGCTTGCCTTGTGAAACCAACGCATACGAAGGGCTGAACGGGACGTGGGGATCTCTGAATCAGTCAATCAATTGATGGAACGCGCGAGCGCGGCGTTGCTCGCGACCTCGTATTTTGAGGTCGAGACGCTATGCGTAAAGGCAATGGATCTTGCAAGGCGGACGAGGGATTTTGAGACGATGGCGCGGATCATCCTTCCGCTCCAGGAGGCGCGGCGCCAGCGACGGCACATGGCGACCGACACGGGTGTTGTGAAAGTCCTGGTTTCACTGCCGTCAGAAGAGACACTTCTTGAGTCTGCATGTTACTTGCTCAAGCCGCCACTGATCGCGGCCGACGCTGCGATTGTTCGAGAACTCACGTTTGCGCGTCAGATCCCGGCGGCGATACTGACGCGAGAGCCGCGGACAAGCACCGGAAAATGGCCGGTTGTTGCCGTGACTTCAGATCGCAGTTTTCGCACCCAGATTGAAGCGCCAAAAATCGATGGGGTGGAGATTCCGGATGGCGCTGCGCCTGATGTGGGTTGGTTCATGCTCGCCGTTGAGGCGGTGGGGGATGTCGCGATCTCCAAGCTGAAATCCACAGATCCCGCGGCGTTTCGCGTCGACGATCTCTGGGAATCAATGATGTGCCTGCCTGAGCACGAGAAACTGCATCAGCGATTTGTTACTGAGTGTCGGCTTGCGATGACTGAGCCGCGCCCGGACAAACTGCGCCGGCGCGGCTTGTTTGAGGATCTTTCAGCATTTTGAATCTACATCAGCTGACGCAGCGCTGTGAGCGCGGCGACGCGGTCTTCGGTTGGTGGATGCGTGGCAAACATGTTGAGCATGCTCTTGCCAGCGAATGGCTCGATGATGAACATGTTGTTCATCGCGGGGTTTGGTGTGTGGAGTGGCACTTGTCGGCCCGCCATCTCCAGTTTGCGAAGCGCTGAAATCAATCCGTTGGGGTTGCCAGCGATTCTCGCGCCATCTGCATCTGCAACAAACTCGCGAGAGCGACTGATGGCTGCTCTGAGCATCGCCGCACCTAGTGCTGCGACGATTGTCACAACCAGGGCGATGAGTGGGTTTGAATTCTCGCGGTTGCCTCCGAGGAGGAATCCCCATTGGGCAATTGATGCAAGGACACCGGCGACGACCGCCGCGACGGTCGAGATGAGTGTGTCGCGATTCTTGATATGTGCGAGTTCGTGTGCCAGGACACCTCGGAGTTCCTCGTAGTTCAGCAATCGAACAGCACCTTCGGTCACTGCGACGGCAGAATGTGAGGGAGAACGCCCTGTTGCGAACGCGTTTGGAGACTGCTGCGGACACATATAAACACGTGGCGTAGGAACCCCCGCATTTAGTGAAAGCTCTTCGACCAGGCGATACAGATCAGGACCGTTGGCCGCAGTGACCTCGCGCCCCTGCATTGACTTGATTGCAATTGTGTCGGAAAAGAACCAGATTCCAAAATTCATCACAATGCTGATTGCAAGAAAGGGCAAAATGTACTGTTTGCCCATGAGACCACCCACCGCAACGATGAGCCCGGTGAGCATTCCAAGGAAGAGCACGGTCTTCAGGTTGTTGAAAAAGGCAGTCATAGATAACGCTCCGTTTTTGGTTTGATACCGTACTTAGAGCAAACCGCTTGCCAGACGAAAAGTGGCGTTTTTGGGCTCCCAGGGCCTATTTTGAAACCAGAACAGGCTCACGAGCGTCAGAATTGCGACGTTCGGTGGAGTGATTGCCAATTTGGCAGAGGGGGTATTCCCCGAAACAGGGTGTAATTGCTTTGCCTGAACAAAGCTCTTCAAGCACATCAATTGGCGCGATGGCGCGTGGGGCCGTCATACCGTTGTGCCAAAGGGAAATTGACCCAGTGCATGGCGTTCGCGCTGCGGTAAGAGGCAAGGCTGCTGTGAGTGAACACATTCGAAATTTTGCGCAGAAAGTCAGTGCGCGAGTATCGCGTCGAGCGGTCTATGGCGCTGGCTATTGCGCGCTGCTGGTGATCACTGCATATTCGGCAGTGATTGTAAAGGAATCGCGGCAGGCGCTGCCGCTGATTGCTGTCGAGGCTGTTCAGATCGAAGAGCGCAGCGAGGAATCAGCAATGCCGATGGTTCTCGTGAGCCCGATCGGCCTGCATGGACCTGGCAGATTCAGTTCCCTACCGGATACTGCGACTGAAATGGGCGGCGACATAGTTCAGGCCTCATTGCCGACCCCATCGCAACTGTCGCTCGTTCCAATTTCTCAGAAAGTTACAATTTCGCGTGATACGAGATGGTTTAACGGTCGTCCCGTCAGACCTGCAAAGACGATCTTTATGATGGTCACGGGTTACTCTCCTGATGCCCGTTCGTGCGGCGACTCTGCTGATGGTCTCACGGCGACTATGCACTCGGTTGAAACTAATGCGTTCCAACTGGTTGCCGCCGACCCTTCGATACTTCCGTATGGATCAATGTTGTCAGTGCCTGGCTATGCGGGCAACCTGATCGTGCCAGTTCTTGATTGTGGCAGCAAAATCAAGGGCAATCACATTGACGTCCTCTTTAAGACGCACGAGCAGGCGATGAAGTGGGGCGTAAAGCAGATAGCGGTCACGGTGTGGGAATATGCCGACGGCGAGCCCGTAGACAATCCCCGCGTTCTGCGATGATTTAGTCTGCTGCAACTGCTGTCGTCTGAACTCAGGGTTCAAGTACGAAGTTTCGCATCATACTCATATCTTCGTGTTCGAGGTTGTGGCAATGGTAAACGTACATTCCCGGATATGAACTGTGTCGGACAAGGATCCGGACTGTCTCGTATGGCATGATCAGGAACGTATCTTTCCAGCCGTGCATGATCAGACCGTCTTTTACAGTGTTCCAGGCCGACAACCCAGTTGACGCAACCGAGCGGTCCAGCATTTGGAACTGGCGCCCGTGAAAGTGAATTGGGTGGGGAATGATGGCAAATCCTGAAGTGTTCGTCACCTGAATGACTTCGAGGGTATTGCAGCGAGCGATCTCGTTAGGGGCAACAAAGTTGGGTGTAAACATGCCGCCATTGAGCGTGAACATGATGTGCCCGCCGCTGTTCATGACGTTAATGGGATACACCTTTGGATTTGCCGCGTTCACTGCATCTTGCAATCGGTAAGGCTTTATGATTGAAAGCGAGGAAGGCAGAGCTTTCAATTCGGTTTGTGCGCGATCAATTGAGAACCGCATGATATTCAGAGGGGCACCTTGACCGGCGCCGCTGGCAAACGCAAGGCTTTGAAGTGTAATTTGCGAGCCAACGGGTTTGTTGCGGAAATCTGCCCACACCTCGACTCGTTCGCCTGGGGCGAGCATGATGTACGGATAGGTGCGAGGCCTGTCGAGCAGTCCACCATCAGTACCGATCGCCACCATCGGTGTCCCATCGCTAAACGCGAGTTTATAGATGCGGGATATCGAGCCGTTGAGGATCCGCAATCTGTAGACTCGCGTCGCTGCGGAGTGAACGTAGTTTGGCCAACCATTGACCAGCATGGTCCCGCCGAAATATCCCGCCAACGAACCAGCGTTGTAGACTCGCTGATTGTTTGCGTCAAAGGTTGTGTCCTGGATACAGACAGGAAGGTCGAACTCGCCGCTGGGAAGTCCCAGGCGTGCCTCTTCTTCATCATGCACGATGAAATACCCGGCCATGCCTGCGAATACCTGCTCCGCAGTTTGCATATCAGTGTGCGGGTGATACCAGTACGTACCCGCTCGATTGATCACGGGGAATGTATAGGAAAATGTCTCATCGGGCGGCGTAGTTGCTGTGGGGTATCCATCCATTGCCGCGGGCACATCTAATCCGTGCCAGTGCGTGACGGCGGGCTCACCGATTTGATTGGCGATGTTGATCGTCACGTGCTGCCCTCGCCACGCGTGAATTGTCGGGCCAAGATAGGAGTTGGGTACGGGAACAAGCGTGTTGGCCGGCCCTTTTACAACGGTTCCGGTATAGGACAGACCATTTGTTGGTGCGCCCGGGAACAACTGTGTCGCCGAAGGCGCTTGTCGTAAATTGATCTCAAGTTCAGAAGCCCGGACGCTGTACTTTCCCGCTGGCTGGCTGGGGAGCACTTGCCCAACAGCGATGCTTGGTACCAGTGCCGCAACAACCGCCAGCATCGACAGTGAGACAGCGCGCCTGGTGCTACTTGAATTCAACAACGTGAGCATTTGCCAACTCCTGCAAAATGACGGCCATGGCGTTTCAAACTGAGAAAGTGAACAAGGCGAAACATTGAGGACATAAATATCCATTATTGTTGGCCCTCGTGGGGCCTACATCAACAACAATCCATTCGGAAAAATAGAATGCTTGGATGCTCAAGGGTCCTAAAACCTGAAAAGTGAGTCGAATAAGCTACCGGATCGGGTGCACTACCCACACGTCGCTTCAGCGATTTCGCGAAGATTCCGAGCCTAATAAAGCCTAACCAGATTGGAGGAGTTTCCAGATTCACTTCATTTGGCCTGCTGTTTCTGGGAGGCGGGACGGGGATGTGGACGTCAAGGGCACGAAAATCGTGTCGGATTTCGTTGTATCTGGATTTCATGGCCTCGAAACGCTGTCGCGAATCCTGCAATATCGAATGACCGGCGACTACCATTGTGCCACCACTTGGTCTGTCGTCAACTCACCGCCAGAAACGGATGCTTTTTCACTCATGCCAACTCTTTCAACACCCCGTACTGCTTCTGTAACCAGCCCCGCGACCCTTCGTTCAGTTCTGAACGTTTCCGATACGTTTGTGCACCGACACATCGGTCCAAACGAATCTGAGATCGCCGAAATGCTGAAGACGCTCGGATACTCAGATCTGGAGAGTTTTGCGGATGCAGTGGTCCCGGAGGCCATTCGAGTGCGCCGATCGTTGCGTCTCGAAGGGCTTGGATCCGTCGAAGCTGGTGAACATGAAACCATGCTTCGTCTGAAGAGAATGGCCGGCGAAAACAAAGTTCTCCGCTCATATATCGGTATGGGCTACAACGACTGCATCGTTCCGGCAGTGGTTCAACGCAACATTCTCGAGAATCCAGGCTGGTACACCCAGTACACGCCATACCAGGCAGAGATCGCTCAAGGTCGACTTGAAGCCCTGCTGAATTTCCAGACCATGGTTTCCGATCTCACTGGTCTGCCGCTCGCGGGCGCCAGCCTGCTCGATGAAGGAACCGCGGCCGCGGAAGCAATGGCGATGTGCTTTGGGATAGCAGGTCAAACGCGCAGGACGTTCTACGTTGCCAGCGACTGCCATCCTCAGACAATCTCCGTTGTTCAAACTCGCGCCGATGGCCTCGATATCAAAGTTGTTGTCAGTGATGTCGACGCATTCGATTACGCAAACCCCGATCTCTGCGGCGTGCTTCTCCAGTATCCCACGACCGACGGTCGTATTGAAAACTACCACTCCGTGAGCGACAAAACCCATGCCGCCGGCGCATATGTGGTCGTCGCCGCCGATCTGCTCTCACTCTCGCTCCTCAAGCCGCCGGGTGAATTCGGAGCAGATGTTTGCATCGGCAACTCTCAGCGATTTGGCGTTCCGATGGGCTTCGGCGGGCCACACGCTGCGTTTATTGCGACCAAGGCTGAGCACGCACGCAAGCTGCCAGGCCGCATCATCGGTGTGTCACGCGATTCGCAGGGCAACCCGGCTCTTCGCATGGCAATTCAGACCCGCGAGCAGCACATTCGCCGCGAAAAAGCCACGAGCAATATTTGTACAGCCCAGGCGCTTCTTGCAATTATGGCGAGCATGTACGCCGTGTATCACGGCCCCGAAGGTGTTCGTCAAATCGCGTTGCGCGTGCATTCTTTCACTGCCGCCCTCGCCGCGGGTCTCAAGAAGCTTGGACACACAGTTCAGACAGCTGTGTTCTTTGACACAATTCGCGTGAGGCCTTCAAGCAGTTCTTCATCAGTCATGCAGGCAGCGCTGAAGCTCGGAATCAACCTGCGTGATTTTGGCGACGGCACTGTTGGTATCGCGCTCGATGAGACAGTTCGCCGCGAAGACATCGCTGATCTTTTGTCAGCATTCGGCGCCAACGGCTCGGACACTGCGGATTCTCTGCTCGTCGGAAGCGTCGAAATCCCCGCGCCCTTCGCGCGTCAGAGCAAGTACCTCACGCACCCCGTCTTTAACACACATCACAGCGAAACTGAGATGTTGCGCTACATCTTCAAGCTCATGAACCGTGATCTCTCGTTGGCACAAAGCATGATTCCACTTGGTTCATGCACGATGAAGCTCAACGCAACAACCGAAATGTTGCCGGTAACGTGGCCCGAATTTGGAAAGCTCCATCCATTTGTGCCGCAGGATCA
>CAZAEQ010000033.1:0-37131 GCA_964484185.1 uncultured Phycisphaeraceae bacterium | reverse complement strand
ATCAGAGCAAAGGCTATCAACTCCTTTTCAAGGACCTGGAAAATTGGCTCGCAGAGATCACCGGATTTGCAGCAGTGAGCCTTCAGCCCAATGCTGGCTCACAAGGTGAGTACGCGGGCTTGATGGTCATACGCGCATACCACCATTCCCGCGGCGATACTCATCGCGATATCTGTCTGATTCCAACTTCTGCCCATGGCACGAACCCCGCGTCGGCGGTCATCGCCGGCATGAAGGTCGTCGCTGTCGCGTGTGACAGCAGCGGCAATGTCGATGTCGCGGACCTTAAACTCAAAGCCGCCGCCAACAAGGACAAACTGGCAGCGCTGATGGTCACCTACCCCAGCACGCACGGTGTGTTCGAAACCAGCATCAAGGAAATCTGCCAGATCGTCCACGATCATGGCGGCCAGGTGTACATGGATGGCGCAAATATGAACGCACAGGTTGGTCTCACCAGCCCCGGCTCGATCGGCGCAGATGTGTGCCACCTCAATCTTCACAAGACTTTCTGTATTCCTCACGGCGGCGGTGGACCAGGCATGGGACCGATCGGCGTTGCGAAGCACCTCGCGGCGTTCCTGCCCTCACACCCCGTGAGCAAACCCGTCGGGGCCACCAACCAATCGATTGGTCCTATCAGTGCAGCCACGTACGGCAGCCCGAGCATTCTGACAATTTCCTGGGTCTATATCGCCATGATGGGCGCGGCCGGGCTCAAGAAGGCAACACAAGTTGCGATGCTGAGCGCCAACTACATGTCCAAGCGACTTGAAGGTCATTACGATGTCTTGTTCAAGGGACAGAACGGTCGCTGTGCACACGAATTTATTCTCGATTGCCGCGGCTTCGACAAGATGGCGCACATCACCGTCGATGACATCGCCAAGCGTCTGATGGATTACGGTTTCCACGCACCGACCATGAGCTTCCCGGTTGCGGGCACCCTTATGATCGAACCAACCGAGTCTGAACCCAAGGCTGAGCTCGATCGCTTCTGTGATACTCTCATCGCGATCCGAAACGAAATCGCTGACATTGCGGCAGGCAAGCTGCCGCAGGACAACAACATGCTCAAGAACGCGCCACACACAATTGCCATGGTGTCGGCAAATGAATGGAACCATCCATATCCGCGTGAGCGGGCGGCATTCCCCACCAAGTGGCTCCGCGATTCCAAGTTCTGGCCATGTGTTGGCCGCGTGGATAATCCATATGGCGATCGCAACTTGATCTGCACATGTCCATCGGTCAGTGAAATCGCTGAATGATCAGGGCTTGGCGGCAGCGCGAGTTTGCCAGGTCTGAAGGTCTGTTGCCGAAACTTTATCCTTGAGCGATTTCACAGCGTCTTGAGCAAGAATTGTGGTTCGCTCATGCGCCGGGCCCAGAGCCTTTGCAAGGATTGAGTACCCCTGTTCAAATGTCTGCTGCGCTACCTCAATCTCTTGAGGCGATGTTGCGATCTTCGAAAGCGCTTCGGCAAGGAATCCGGTCGAAGATCCGGTCTTCCAGTGATCTGGTGAAAGGGTTTTACCAAAACTCTTCACAACTTCCCGCAACATGGGCACAGCTTTTTCTGGATGCCCAGTATCCATCTGAAAGAGCGCGTAGTTGTTCCGAGCGATGATCGTCTGCTCTGCATCTGCTCCGACAATCTGGGTCGTGCGATCGAGGATGGTCTCATAGATCTGGCCAGCTTCGTCAAGTTTCTTGCTGGTATGCAGCGTTTGCGCGAGATTGTTAAGGTAGAGCAGCGTTCTGGGATTGTCAGCGCCAAAGGACTTGCTGCACCGATCGACAATGTCCCGAGCGATTGCCTCGCTTCGCGCCGGGTCGCCGTTTCTGTACACACATTTCTGGAGAAGATCAAGTGTCACAAGCGTGTTGCCGTGTGCGGGTCCAAGAACCCTCCCTTGAAGCTGTGCCAGGTCTTCAAGTGTCGCCGCGGCCTCTTTGTATTTCGATTGGCTCATCAGGATCGAAGCATGAGTACTGATTGCCTCAAGCGCAACCGGAGAGTCTTCACCAAGGGCTTTCCTCGCTCGAGTTGCGTTGCTGCCCGCGAGCCGCTCGGCTTCTTCAAATTTTCCCATTTGCTGCAGGAGATCGGCGAGGCCGGTGTTCGCGCTCAGCGTATCTGCATGGTCCAGGCCAAGTACTTTGTCGCGTGCGGCAACCACCTGGCGAGTAAGGGTGAGCGATTCTTCATAACGAGAAAGCTGCTTCAGGGCGACCGCCTCAAAGTCGAGCGACTGAAGGGTGTCCGGATGCATTTCACCCAGCAGCTTGACTCGACCTGCATGCGATTCATGCAGCAGTGGCAACGCGTCTTCAGGTCGCCCCAAGCCAAGCTGCGACACAGCGAGGCCGACCTTTGCGGCAAGCGTGTCAGTATGCAACTCGCCATAGGTAGCTTTGCACAGTTCATACGCCTTTCTGAACTGGGCCTCTGCTTCTACTGGGCGACCAAGCTGGTTGTACGCGCGACCAATTGTGCCGCGAACGATGGCCTCCGCGCCCGGAGATGCTTTCAGCAAGGTCTCAGATTTTTTGGAAGAAGTGTCAAGGAGATCGACAATTGTCACCTCTTTGCCGCGTGCCTGTTCCGGATCGACCGAACTGAACATTTCATCGATAAATCCGAACGCGGTGGTCGCATCACGCGATTGGGCTGCCGCAATGAGACGCTGCGATTCTGCCCGTCGATAGAGGACGATTGAACTTACTAATCCCGCAAGCACAACTACAGAAATAGCTGTTCCCGCGGCGACTGCAAGTCGATTGCGGCGGACGAACTTTACCAGTCGATATGTCGCGCTCGGTGCGCCAGCAGAAATAGTTTCGTTTCTCAGATATCGCGTAAGGTCGTCAGCCAAAGACCCAGCCGATTCGTACCTGCGGCGGCGGTCCTTATCGATAGCCTTCATGATGATCCAGTCGAGATCTCCCTTCAGCTCACGGAAAAGGTGGCGAGTCTCATGAGTACTGATAGTTGATGCGGTTGTCGTTTCACCACTCAGTCGCTTTGCAATCCTGCTGCTGGGGCGTGGCGGGTCGATCTCGCGGATCAATCGCTGTATCTCGTGAATCGCTACACCCTTGAGCGTGTGCTCTTCAAAGGGAAGTGACCCAGTCAGCAATTCATAGAGAAGGACACCCAGCGAGTAGATGTCGGTCCGTGTGTCCAGGTCGCCTGAGCCTGCGCCAGCCTGTTCCGGACTCATGTATGCCGGAGTTCCAATGACCTGCCCTTCGATTGTCACCATCGTGCGAGATGCAAGACTGGGAGTAACCGCCTTGGCGATTCCGAAATCGATGATCTTGGGCTGAGGCTTGTTATCGAGAACCGTCACAAGAATATTGGAGGGTTTGAGATCGCGATGGATGATGCCTTTCTGATGCGCGTGCTGAACACCCTCACAGACCGCAATAAACAGATCGAGACGCTCCTGCAGCGAGAGCTTGTTGTCTTCGCAATACGCGGTGATTTTGCTGCCCTGGACCAGTTCCATTACGAAGTAAGGAAGCCCTCGGTCAGTCACTCCAGCATCCAGAATGTGAGTGATGCAGGGGTGATCCATGAGCGCGAGTGATTGCCGCTCCTGTTCAAAACGCGCGAGCACTGTTGCGCTGTCCATACCGGCCTTGAGCACCTTGAGCGCCACTCGCTGGACAAATGGTTCGCGACGCTCGGCAAGGTAGACGATTCCAAAGCCGCCCTCACCCAGGACCGAGAGAATTCGATAGGGCCCGACCGCGCCCGGCATACCCAGAGCGGAGGGAAAGCGATGAATATCGCCAACTGTTGGAAGTTCGCCGCGAAGGTCGGAGTGTGTCATGGCTTGTCCGAAACTACAGAAGCGGGGGGCTGACCGTTAATGCTCAGTGGCACCGTGCGGTGTGGGTGTCCAAACCACCCATTGAGCTTGCCATCGTATTTCTCATCCAGCACCCTGACCACATCAGCCATTGTGCCATCGGCTGGCACCCAACCGTTGTCAACATCCGGGAAGTCGATCTTGCAGTTCTCACACTTCTTGCCGTGATAAAACCTGATCGGGCAATAGAAGCTCTCGATGTTGCGGAGCATTTCAGTACCCAGACTCCAGATGCCTGTCATCCAGTCGCAGTACAGGCACCAGATGAGATCGTGACCGACCAGACCTTCAAATTTCTGTCGTGAGCAATTCACCCACTCGGCATGGTTATAGCGGGGGAGGCGGCCAAAACCCGAGATCACTGGCCATAGAAAAATTTCTGCCATGCGGACGATCCAGAAGACCGGCACCGCAGGTGTCATTGACCAGAGACATGCATGATTACGAAAGCGACCGATCTTGGAGTTGAGCACACTGACGATTCGTGGGCCGCGGATTGCGGAGAGATTCGCCAGTTCGTGCAACCAGCACCAAAGCTGCAGCGCCAGAGCCTGGCCGATACATGCCGCAAGCAGTCCGAGCCAGCCGTCAATCACCGGCCCGAGTATGAGCGGGAGTATCGTAAAGGTGGTCACGACAATATCGAGTCCTGGCGCGCGGCAGCACCAGGCGGCGACTGCTTTCCCAGGGGAACCGAGTTTGGGAAAGAGATGGAGAAGTCCAGCGCAAAGCAGGACGAGTCCAAATGTGCAGGCCGCGATGATGGAGAACATGATCATGTTGAAGGTAGAGTAGCAAAAACAAACAGGCCCCTGCATTGCAGGGGCCTGTTGAAAGTACGAATGTGGATACAAATATCAGCGGCCTGGGCCACCTGAGTTGATGAGCTGGCCACCGACGACTGCGGTGACATCGGTTTCAGCAAAGCCGTTGACCTTGCTGGTAGATGTGCCGCCGTTGAGCGAGACGTAGCGACGGCCGCTCTGCATCGTGGCGGAAGTCTGATTCTTGGGCCAGTAGGGGTAGCCATCGAGTGCGCGGTGCACATAGTCAGGAGCATTGATAATCATCATGCCCTGGTAGTACTTCATCGTTGCGGGCTCGTTGCCGTTTTCGACCCAGGAATTGGGTTCGCAAAGACCGACCAACAGGTCAGTGAGGGCCTTGGCCCGTTCTTCCTTCGGGACAGGTTGTGTGCCTGAAGGGCCTGCATTCTGGCCGCCGCGTCTGCCGGCGTTGGTGAATGGGCTCTGACCGCCACCGCCACGACCTGACTGGAGAACTGAGTTGAGATCGAATTCCGGAGCGTTGGTGTAATCAGGAAGGACCATCAGAAGGTCGTTGATGTCGTAGATTTCAACGCGCAGGAATTTGTCGAGACGTTCACGTGGGCCGATCTGGAGATCGCCGCCCTGAGACATCTGCCAGGTATTGCCTTTGGTGCCGCTGGTGTCGCCCATGGCCTTATCGAGAACTCGCTCGACCAGAGCGAGTGCTGAAAGGTTGTCTGCCTTGAGATTGATCTGCTGTTCCTTATCGAGGCCGATGGGGTTGCGATCGTCCTGCCACATGGCATCGATCTCGGCGCCGGTGAATTCAGCCACGAACTTGATGACATCTTCAAGGCGCTGATCTTTGAACTCAGCTGTCACTGGCCGCATCATCTTGATGAGGGTGTCGCGCTGGGGCACACCAGTCGACGGCACCGCAACGGGAGCCGAGCCTGAAGCCGCCTGAGCGAATGCGCCCGAGGCGATGCCTGCGAGAGCTGCCAGGGAAACAGTGACCGAAACAACGCAGCGATTCAACTTCATAATCCGCTCCATACACGGCCTTGTGAGCCGCTAAAGACTACACGAGCAGCCTGTTTACGCCGAAAAGTCGGCGACTCGCAGGTCTCTGATACTCACCTGAACCGAAAGTTCCCCTATCGGTCCAAGGTTCTATCCATTGTACCGAATTGGCAGGAATGAGGTGGCAAGCAGGTCCAAGATTTTTCACAAAATGAGTGTTAGCAAGACGTTAGCGTCGGGAAATTTGATGGTGCTTAGGCATCAAATTCACCCGCAGCGACGAAATTAGCGCGAACACGTTCAAGCAGGAGCTTGGTGGCGCGAATTCCCGCTTCCTCAGAGATGGCACCACCTTCATATTCAATCCCGACCCTCCCTCGATAGCCGCCCTTAAGCACAATTCGCATCATGCGCACGTAGTCGGTGTGAGTTTCATCTCCTTGGGCATCAAAGTCATGCGATTTTGCGCTGACTCCCTTGGCGAATGGCATCGATGTTTCGACTCCAACGTAGCGATCGAATGGTTTCTTCGCGCCCTTTTCATCCGTTGCATTTTCGTAGTTCCCGAAATCGGGCAACAGTCCCGCACGCGGATGCGCTGCCATCTTAATTGTCTTCGTCAGCCATTCGCCATTGCTTGAGAGCCCGCCGTGATTCTCCACAATGACATTGATTCCCGCCTTGTCACCAAACTCGCAAAGCCGATGAAGGCCATCGGCGGCAAGTTTCATCTGCTCAGACCACGTGCCGCTGGACTGGGCATTTACGCGAATGGAGTGGCACCCAAGGTACTTCGCCGCGTCGACCCACTTGTAGTGGTTCTCAACAGCAGTGGTGCGTTTGGCATTGTCCGGATCGCCCAGCGCCCCTTCGCCATCGCACATAATCAGGATGCTCTTGACGCCTTCGCTGTTGCATCGATCGCGCAGGTCCTTGAGGTAGCCTTCGTCCTTTGCTTTGTCCTTCCAGAAGGAATTTACATATTCGATGCCGTCAATCCCATAGGTTTGTCTGGCAACACGAGGAAAATCCAGGTTGGTGATTTCTTTCGCAAAGAGAGTGCGGTGCAGTGACCACTGCGCCAGCGAAATCGTGAACAACTCCTCTGGCTTGGCTGCCGCCTGCTTTGGCGCGCTCTGGCATCCAGTGAGCGCACAGGCAGCGGCACCAAGAGATGTCGCGGCAATCAACAGTGCCTGGCGACGAGAAAGAGAATCTTGCATGTGAGGTTCCTTCTGCGGTATTAACGGAGCATTTCGTTCAGTGTTGGTTCGATTGATTCTGCCCAGATCTCATACCCTCTGGTGGACAGATGCAGAAAGTCTGGCATGACAGCTTTGGTAATGTAGCCGTTGGGAGCGAGAAACTTCTCGGAAATATCAAGGTAAACGACATTGCGACGATCAGCTATCGTTTGTGCCATTCCGTTGACTGACTTGATTTTTTCTCGAATCTCACCCGGCTCCTCGCCGCGAGGGAAAATCCCAAGAAGCAGAATCTTTGTATCCGGTTGGAGCTCGCGCATGCTCTGCACAATCCCCACGATTCCATCCGCAATTTCTTCAGCTGAATTCGTCACCGGAGGATTGCCACCCTGACCAGTGTTGTTGGTTCCGATCATGATCACCGCGACACGCTTGCCGGTGCGGCTGGGCTTGATCCCTTCCAGATTTCCATTTGCAAGCCGCCAGAGGACATGCTGCGTGCGATCGCCGCTGATTCCCAGATTGAGCGCACCGCGTTTGGCGAAGTGTTTCTCCCACGCTGCCTTGCCGCCGCCTTCCCAGCCCTGAGTGATTGAATCGCCGATGAAAATCAGTTCTCCATCGAACCCGGCCGCGTTGTTTGACAGCTGTTCAAATCGCTTCACCCAGCCGGCATCGCTGCGCGGCACAGCGGTGGTTGCGGAGTGGTGGCCGAGTTCCAGTTTCTGTTGCGCCACAACCGGAGCTTCTGATTGCTGCGATTGCTTGCAACCAGTGAGCAGCAAAGCTGAAAGGAACACAGGAGCGACAAAGGGGGAGTATTTCATAGCCGCAGAGTCTAGCAGGAATCTGTCCCGCGGCAAAACCGTCCCCTACACCATCACCAGCTGAGGTCCAGCTGTGTCAAATTCGATGGGGTAGAACGACGCTTGTGGATTCGGTGGCGATTCTGAAAGTTGCTCGACCAACCGCTGTTTAGATTCGACCGATTTCGCAATGAAAAGCAGGAAGCCGCCCCCTCCCGCGCCAGGAAGCAGATAGCCATCGATGTGTGGCGCTGCGGCGGCAACAATTCCGTCAATCATGGCGTTGCTCGCCGATGGATCGATCTGTCGCTTCAGGAGCCAGTACTCAGTAATGAGTCGAGTGAATGTATCCGGATCGTCTCTCTCTAACGCCTGCAGCAATTCCAGAGCGTTATTCTGAATTGCGCGAATGATGCGAAGGGTTGCCGGGTCTCGATCCAGATAGCGAATTACGAACTTCTGCAGAATGTTGGCTGCGAGCCGCTGCTGACCTGTGTAATAAAACAGCGTTCGATTTCGCAGCAGTTCCCCGATACGCGATCGTAGTGAGAAGCCTGTAATGGTGGGATTTTGTTCCAGGCCCGGACGAGTCTGAAGTGCTTTAAGACCCGTGAACAGTCCGCCAAATTGATCCTGCCATCCGCCGCACGAACCAATGAGTTGTTCGATCGTGCTTACTCGTTGACAGCATTCGTAGAGCTCATAGCTTCGGGCATGATGTCCCTGATACCTGCGCAGCGCTGTCACCAGTGCGGCAGCAAGAATTGAACTTGTACCCAGACCCGAACCCTTGGGAACAACAGACTCCAGAGAGATCTCCAGGCCCGACTTGAGATATGCACCCATCGGCGTTGTCGGTGTGGCCGAGTTTGGCGTGAGCGTGACCTGCAGCGCTGCGCGGGCGAGAGCTGACCAGTCGCTGGTATCGGTGAGCTTCAGCGGCGAAGAAAATGGCAGTTCAACGCGCTCGCTCTGATCGACGCTTTGAATAACCACAGATGAGGACGCCGTGGGACGAACTGTCGCCCGGACGGGATTTCTGCCTGAGAGTTTGATACCGACATTTATCACCAGCCCGCCGCTGTCATTGCAGATTGGCGGCGTGTCGGTCCAGCCGCCCGCGAGGTCAATTCGCGCTGGAAGCAAGACCGTGAATTCACGAGGCGCGGCAAGTGGCGGCAACGTGTTCCTTGAGGCAGGAACACATCGAGCGAGCGATTCACGCAGCTCGGGCGACCAGCGCGTATTGAGCTGGCGAGCTCGAAGTACCGAGGCAATGCGGGTACAGCGAGCCGCGAATCCGCCTTCGGTCGATGCCGCGAATTCGTTGGCGGCCTGAAGCCAGTTCTCGCGAAGGTCCGGCTCTTCCCGCACAATCTCAAGGATGCGTTCAGTCGAGAGAAGCGGACAGGCCTGCAGTGCTTCCTTCGCGTGGATCGAAAGCCAGCGGCGTGTCAGTCTCGCGTGCTGTTTCTGGATGCGAGAGAGATTGGCCCGTGCAGTAATCTCGGCAAGCGAAATTCGCGGAGCCGCCAGCCAGGCTCGACATGCTGCGAGCTGCATCTTTACCTGCGGAGCTTTCAGGCGTTTCTCCATCAGGTCAATGTCGGCGATTGTGCCGACCATCCACATACGAGCATGAAACGGCGTTGGCTGATCAACATCGCGCGGGACAATTGAATCAAGATACTCCGGGTTCGCGGTGCCAATCTTGGTAAGGGCGCCGCGGCACGCAAACAGTTCGCGGAGTTTCGTTGTATCCACAGACTTCCAGTCAAAGTCCAGCGGATACCGAATCAGTGTCCACAGCTTTTCGTCGACCGGAATCCAGACTGCACATTGACGTGAATCCAGCCGCACTTTCTGCGTGCTGTCTGGCTGACCAATCAAGAGGCTGAGATCATCAAGATGTACCGAAGTGGAGCTCTGTGAATTCTCAATGAACACCCGCCCAAGGCATTTCAGCTTCGAGATGTCCGAAGAGAGCACCGATACATGATCGCGTGTTGCCAGTGAGACTCCCCATTGCCCGGTTGTTCCAAGTTCCACCAGTTCGCGGCTTGTGCCCAGGTGCAGGAACTGAGACCTCGCGAGATGCACAACCGTCAGCGGTGTGTGCGCAAATGCCGCAACAAGCGCAGCCCGTATATTTGCGGCGAGCGCATGAGTCATTGCCGCGCCAGGAGCAAGCAGGCACAAGATGTGTTCGTACAGGTCCATATTCCCAGTCTTTGCCTCGAGAATGTCCGCGATCACACCGGTGGCTTCGATCGGACCCCGCGTGATTCGCAGGCCCAGCAAGTCCAGCCAGCGGCAAACGGTGGGCCAATCGATCGAGAGCACCCCCGTATCCACCTTGACCGTGCCCGCATCTGAAATCGCCTTGGTCGCCGCCAGCGTCTCCAGCGAAGGCTTCTGAAGAAACGATGTCACTGCGCCCGCCTGGTCGGTGACATACACCCCGTGGCGCGTGCCGCGGTCTGGCGTTGCATCGCACGACACGCCTACCACTCCCGGGCGATCTAACAGTGGCTTGGTGAACTCCAGTCGAAGCAATAAGTCGCCAGCGCCGATGATCAATCGCCCCCTCTTCGACCGCGGCAGCGAATAGAAATCGCCCAGCACGCGATCGAACAGCGTCAGCGGCTGGCCACTTTGGGAAATCGCGGGCACCGGCACAAAGATCTTACCTTGTGCCGCATACGGCGGCAGCCGACGTGCATCGCCGCCAGAGTGCAGTACCAGTATCTGCTGATCTTCGAACAGCTCCAGCAGTGTCTTTGCATCTGGCCGAACTCGCAGCAGCTCGCGAGCCAATTCAACCAGCACGGCGAACGTTGATCCACCCGAGCCAGCACGCTTATCAAGCGGGTCCGCAACGACAAGCACACGCTTGCAGCCGGGGATCTCACAGTCAGACTCATCTTCCGGCTTCCTCGCCTCAAGCTGCTGCCGATAGCTCCTTGCCTGTTTCGCATTGCTTGCCGTTACCACAAGCCAGTCAAACCGCGGCGAGTCCGCGCCAAAGTGTGCCGGATCGAGATTCATCCCACCGGCCTCCGCGAGCGCCAGCGATCAAGCGCAACTGCGAAGATGATGATGTGTCCGACCACGATCTCCTGCACATAGTTCGGCCAGCCCAGCGCTGTGCAGCGATTGTCGAGCATCGCCATCAGGAACGCTCCAGCAATTGTCCCCACGATCGACCCGCTCCCACCCGCAAGCGAAGCTCCGCCGATCACCACCGCCGCGATTGTCTTGAGTTCCAGTCCAACCTGCACCGTGGGATCACCCGATCCGCCTAATCGCGCGAACTGTGCGAGGCCCGCAAGTCCCACCAGTGCCCCGGCGATCGAGTACACGATCAGCTTCACCTTGTTCATCGGCACGGCGCACCTTCGCGCAGCTTCCTCGTTGCTTCCGATCGCAATCGCCTGCCGCCCCAGCACGGTGAATTTCAACAGTCCGCCGATTCCCGCCGCCACCAGCAACATCACCCACACCGCGGGCGCAACCGGAGTCCACGAAAACGTTGTCGCAGGCCGCACCCACTGGTCAAGCCCCGCCGGGTCTGTCTGGATCGGCGAGTTGCCGCTGATCCATTTCGCTACGCCGCGGAAAAAGCCCAATGTGCCCAGCGTGACAATAAACGGCGGCAACTTCAGCAGCGTAATCAACCCGCCGTTGTAGATGCCGCACAATGTGCCCGTCCCAATCGCCGCGGCAATCGCAACCAGCGAACGCACAAGTGGCGTCGCACCTTGCAGCGATGGCCAGCTCAACACTGTCGCGGTCACCACGGTCGTCAACGCCACCGACGACCCGACCGACAAATCCAGGCCGCCCGAAATAATCACCAGCGTCATGCCGCACGCCACCGTCGCGACAATCACTGTCTGCACCGCGATCGTCTGGAAGTCCAGCACGCCGAAAGGGTGATCCGGCGCGGCGATCGCAAACAACGCCGCCACGATCGCCACTCCCAGGAGCGGCACCATCAACCGGATTGCACTTGATCCATGCTTCAATCAGTTCCCCAGCAGAGCCTTGAGGTCCGGCGACAGCAGCTCTTTGCTCTCTGGCGTGTTCATCGTGTCTTTACTGATCAGTGTCACACCGGTATCAATCCGCGTCTCCACTTTCTTGCCCGCAAGTGCATCCGCCGCGGCCTTCACCGCGAGATATCCCATGCGGATCGGGCTCTGCACAACCAACGCGTTGATATCGCCCGCCGCCATCGCATCCACGGTTTCTTTGCTTGAGTCGAAACCTATGAACTTCACCTTGCCGTTCATGCCTCGCGCCTTGAGCGCGAGCATCATGCCAAACGTCGTTGATTCATTGGGGCAAAAGATCCCGACCACATCACCGTTGGCCGCGAGCAAGTTCTCTGATGCCTCTTGCGCCGTCGCCCGCGTCGCGCCCGCGTATCGCTTGGGGTCAACCACTGTCAACCCCGCCGCCGCGGCTGCAGATGCAAACCCATTCTCACGCAGCGCGGTACTCGCCGATCCTTCAACGTACCGCAGCAACAAAACCTTGCCCTTGCCGCCCAGCAACTCCGCCATCCGCGCGCCCGCCATCTTGCCGCCGTTCTCGTTGTCCGTCGCGACAAAGCTGACGAAGTCTGTGCCTGCAACTGCCTTCAGCCCGGAGTCCATGACAACGACCGGAATCTTCGCCGCCGTTGCCTGCTTGGTTGGAGCCACCAGCGCGTTCTCATCCAACGGCGCGAGCACGATCGCGTCATACTTGGCGGAGATCAAGTTCTCCATCAGCGAGATCTGCTGCTCGCGGTCATCTTCCTTCTCGGGGCCGCGGAACGTGATCTCAACATTCCCCAGTTCCTTCTCCGCCTTCTTCGCCCCCGCATGGATCGACTTCCAGTACTCATGCGTCGTGCCCTTGGGGACCACGGCGATCTTTAACTTCGGCTGAGCCGAGGCTGCGGGTTTCGCAGGTGCAGTGGTGGGGGCGGCATCGGTGGTGGGGGGCTTCTTATCGCACGCGGCCAGCGACAACAACGCTGCGAACATGCAGGCTTTCAGCGATAGGGGCACAGCGGCGGACAAGAGCGACTTCATGCGGGTTCCTCCAGGGGAGCGTATGTTACGCGGTCAACCGCTGTATCCTCAGGGCATGAAGTCCTTCGCCCAAACCCTCGACCTGATCGACGACCCCGCAATGATCGCCGCGTACAAAGACTACCACAAAGCCGTCTGGCCACAGGTCACCGCCGCCCTTAAAGACATCGGCATCACCAAGATGAAGATCTTCCTGCAGGGCAATCACCTCTTCCTCTACTACGAAGCCCCCGACGATTTTGTGCCCGAGCGCGACTACCAGAAGTACGCCGCCAACGCCAAAGCCAAAGCCTGGGACTTGCTCATGCGCGGCTTCCAGAAACGGGTGCCGGGTGCGAAGGTTGGAGAGTGGTGGGAGCCGATGGAGTTGGTGTTTAGCCTCAGCACAGAGTGCTGACTAAGAAAAGCAACGAACCCCGAACGTGAGTGAGCGGGCCAGCCCAACCTTCCTACACCGACTAATGAAGCTGGCGAATCATGGACTCCCTGCCGCGTGTGCTTTCGGCTCGGCGTCTTGAACGCAGAGTGCACAGAGGCGCGGAGACGCAGAGGAAGGCCATAACACATGCCGCCGTTGTATCTGTTATAATCTACCTTATGAGTTCAATGAGGAAATGGAGAATCGAAGGCGTGGACGCGGAGACGGGGTCTCAGGTGCGCACGATCCTCCAAGCCGCCAGCCAAGGCGGCGCACTGGTGCAGGCCAAAAGGGACAGGATCACCGTTACCAACATCGTGGATATCGAGCAGGAGGAAATAGAGCAGGCAACAGAGGAGTACGAAGCCCGAAAGGGCGGCAATGCGGCCTCGGCGGGACTTGAGCGGGGCGAGGTCATCTGCTCCAACCCCAACTGCGGCCAGCGTGTGCATCCCAGGAAGGAATCACGTGCAAACGTGCCGTTGGGAATCCTCCTCATGTTCTTTTTTCTCATTCCAGGAATCCTCTACTTCCTGCTTCGCAGCGGGTACCAGTACTTCTGTCCGCGTTGCGGGGCGCAGATTGGTAGTGATGCCTGACAACTTTCGCGCGCTCGATTAGCGTTGTACCCCGCATGTGGCATGAAAGCAACCGCCGCCCAGAATGCAGCAAGCCCCGCACCTAAAAACACAACGGCCCCGAGTTCTCACTCGAGGCCGCCTTACTCCATGTTTGATGCTCGGGCGTCCGCCCGAATATTTACGCCGCAAGCTTCACAGTCGCGACCGCGAATCCATCGCCGCCGATGCCGAAGTTGACGTTGAACTGGGCGGGGTTGCCGCGGACGGTCGAACGGACTGCGGTGATTTGGTAGACGACGTTTGTTGAGCCAGAGACGAGCGTGTCATCGGTGAATCTCTTGATGCCGATTGCGCCCACGAACGTGAACGCGCCGCTGCCGGTCTTGCGGCGGACTTCGTAGATCGTGCCCGCTGCGCCCTCGGGGTTCTCGCATTTCCAGCCGAGTGTGACCGCGCCGTTCTGCTGCAATGTGACGGTGAAATCGGTGGGGGTTCCTGGCGGGCCGACTGGCGCTGGCGCGGCGGGGGCGGGGATATTCGCGGCGGCATAGACGCTGTCAGGATTGGCCTGCTGCTCGGCGAAGCTGCGGATGACGCGGATGAGATCGCTGCATGAGGTGTATGCGAGATTCAAGTCTGCATCTTGCGTGAGCGTGGCGGCCTTGGCGGCGTTGCGTGCGGCCTGTGCTGCGTCAAATGATGCACGGGCATTCTGAGTCAGGGTCTTGAATGTGCCGACTTGTGTCGAAGTCAGGCCTACGTCGGCAGGCGTGATATTCCATACCGGCCAGTGCGATTCAAAAAATGCGAGCTGTTCAGACTTCTTCTGCGGGATCGTTGACATGATGCAATACTCCAAAGTTGGCGCAACGTATGCCAACGGTAAATCCGCACAAGTCGCTCGCTGCACATGCAGAGTGCGTCGCGGACGAAAGGGAGATCGTGAGCATTCGCGGGTGAGTTTAACGATTGATCTATTTATTGTAAATATTTGTTTTGTGCGGCTTAAGCGGGCGGCCACCAAATTCGGGGAATGAGCCACTTGCGGCCACAGCACTGCCACACCCACCCGCGATAACACCGAAATAACGCACACGGACCCACGGGATTTTCTTCCCAGACGGCACGGCGAAGAGCGCAGACGGCAGAGCGTGAGCGCTGGACGGCACGCCGAGAATGCTGGACGGCAGCGCAAAGAGCGCGGACGGCAGCGCGGCGCTAGCAGGGGTCAGGGCGACAAGCGCAGGGGGCAGTACGATGAGCGCGGAGGGCAGGACGAGGAGCAAAGGTGGCAGTGGAGGGATTGTGGTGGGCAGTTGGAGACCGGTGCCACGCCTTAAGTTGGTGTTGTGTGTCGCTGGTCGCAGCGCCCGTCCTACTGGAAGAGCCGATTGAAGGCCTGCTTGTTGTGGTCGTGCAAGCGGTCGGCAAACTCGTTGACATAGAACATGTCCGGGCTGAACCTCTGGTCACGCACTTGCACATCGTACTTGGGGTCGTTGACGTTGACGTCGAAAAGGACAAGTCCGATTCCGAAGAGCATTGCCAGCGCTGCAATCCGGCTCCTGTCTTCCTCTGGCAGCGTCCGTGGCATGACCAAATAGACCTTGTGAGAGAACAGGCGATATGCGGTTGCTTGCCCGAATGCCGTGATCGATTCCGATGCGTTCGTTTTGATCTCCGCTGAGATTATCTCGGGCTCGAATTTAACGCGGTTGGACGGAACAGGCTTAAAGGTTCCCAATACGTCTGGCGTTCCCCATTTCCCGCGAAGACCGCCGCCGCCAAGCGCGATAGCTTCAGTAGCCTCATCGAGATCATTCTTAAGCCATTCGGCGAACGACTCGTAGAAATCCTGCTCGCGGGCTGCTGGTTCCGGCGGGACGACTGGACCGGTTTTGACGGTCGGAACTGACCCGGCGGTCAGCCATGTAAACAGCCCGCGACTCGGCTTTGCGACTTCACCTTCGAATGTTTCCTGGAGGTCGTATATCGCCCCCGCAATTGAGTTTCGCGGCGTCTCGGGATGGTCCGTGACAATGCGTGTGAGCAGGTCAGAGTAGCGAATCCCGCCAGTTGCACCCTTAACGATGCTCTTTGCGAGATCACGAATTTCAGTGCGATTGAGCTTTGCCATTGCTGGCGATTAGGGTAGCAGCCCTGCTCGGATTCGATAGTATTCATGACATAAATTGGATACGAACACAATCTCTGTTTCCCCGGGGGCCTCCAGATGGTATTAGGAACGCTCAATGCGAAGGAAGTTGACGCAGTGGCCATTCTGGCGGCGTGGTTCCGCGCTAATCGTGGACATGTGTCCAGGGCAGAGGCGATCGCGGTATTTGAAATGTCGTCCGATGAGTACGAGCCCTTCATCCGACGGCTTGAACACTTCGGGGCTGTACGTACGGTGTCGAGCTCCTCTGGGAGGTTTGACCCAATTTGGGCACTTGCCCCAGTGGTCAGTATTAACGATCACATCGAGCAGAAGAAGCAGGAAGCCGCGCTCCCTCCGGACCGCGTTGACCAGATATTTCGTTGGCTAAGGAGTAAATGGATTGTCGCGTTCCTAATCGTTCTATTTACGATTTCGATGGCGGTCGTCGGCGCTGTGACAACTGTTCAGGCGATTTTTAAGTAGCCATGCACATGGTCTGTACCCCGTTTGTCTACATTTGTGCTTATCCGTGACATCTGTGGCCAATGCCTTTTCTTATCGTGGCCATCGTGAATATCTGATGTTGATTTCTCTGCCTTGCTCTGCGTCTCGGCGTCTCTGGGTCTCTGCGTACCAAGACACCGGGCCCAGAGACTCACGGGTGAGGAGCGACGGCAGAAAGCGGGAGGGGAAACAAGGCACATCGACAGGAATGTCGATGCCACGCCGCGAAAGCCACCTTGGGGATTTGAACCCCGTAATCAATTGATAATGGACAATTGATAATGGATAATGAAAACGCCCCGGATCTTGGTCCGGGGTGCTTTGTTTTTCATTGTCAATTATCCATTGTCAATTGAAAAGCCACCTTGGGGATTTGAACCCCAGACCTATGCTTTACGAAAGCATCGCTCTACCGCTGAGCTAAGGTGGCGTGATTAAGCCGTCCCCGTTCCAAAATCAGCGAAACGGGCTACAAGTATCGCCCCCCTCACCCCCATTGTCCACTTTCACGACATTCTCACTCTCAACCTGACCCCACATTCCCCCAAAAACAGCGGCGACCCCGGCAGTTTCCGGGGTCGCCACGATTTGAGGGGGTTTTTGTTTGTGGCTCGGCCTAAGCCTGACGCCTGGTTCTTAGCAGCCTGCGCTGAATGCGTCCACGAAGTCGAGGTAATCGAAGAAGTCGATCACGCTGTCATCGTTGAAGTCCGCGGCGGGGGCTGAGGCTGCGAAGGCGTCGACGAAGTCGAGGTAGTCAAAGAAGTCGACCACGCCATCGTGGTTGAAGTCAGCGGAGCAGTAGCCGGCGAACGCGAGGTTGAGGTTGCCGATGCCGCGGGCGGTGGTGAAGCCGCCGACGCGGATCGTGTACCACTGGCCAGCGACAACCTGAAGGTCTTCGATCTGTGACCGCAGGCCGCAGAAGTCGTCATTGCAGGCCATGAGTCCGTTGACGCCGCAGGAGTAGCCGTTGTAGACCGCGAGCTTGGTGTCCCAGTCGGTGCCGGTGCAGGTGCTCACGGTGAGCAGGCCATCTTCGGTGGGGATGAAGGAGTACCACAGGTCGCCGTTGACCTGGTTGTCGCCGCTGATCACGCAGGAGTTGAGCACGGCGCCATCGGTGTCGGCCATGCGGTTGTCGAAGGCGTTGTTGCCGATGACCGCGGGGATCATCGAGTCGCACTTGTCGTTCACGGGGCCGACGTTCAGGCGGTAGTCGCCGGTGGCATCGTTGTAGCCAGAGAGGCGGATGAGGAACTGTTCGCCGGTGTTCACGTTGAGCGTGAGTGAAGAGCGTGTGGTGCCGCTGGCGCAGCCGCTGCCAAGTGGTGCATCATCGTTGCAGGCGGTGATGTTGCCGGCGGAAAGGTTGCAGTTGCCGTTGTTGAAGACGGTGAGGACGGTGTCAAAGCTGCTGCCGCAGGTGGTCAACGTGAGCGGGCCGCTGCGGGGCGCGGTGTACTTGAACCACACTGCATCGGGGAACGCAGGAGTGTTGCACGCGGCGGGGCCATCGCCAGAGCCAGAGGCCGCGACCGTCGTGCCGGTGTAGGAATTGTTGGTCACGACTGTTGCGTACTCGCAGGTGTCGTTGCCGGGGCGGAACTGAATCGCCATGTCACCATTGATCTGGCCGCGGGCGAACGAGTTGATGGACTGCTCAAAGGCGTAGATGCCGGGGGTGAGGTGCTGGTAGAAATTGCCCGAGCCGCCGAAGACGGTGGCGTTAGTGTTGCGGTTCCAAATGCGCTGCTGTGCGCCGCTGGTGTCATCGCCGGAGAAGCCGCCCTGGGCGTAGACGTCCATGGGCTGGCTGATTGAGAACTCAACGCGGTACCTGGAAGAGATGTTGCCAGCTTCGCCGTCGGTGGGGGCGAAGTTGGTGCCGGTCATGTTGGTGTCCATGGTCCAGGCCGACATCGATGAGATCTGACGGATTGAGTTGCTGGAGTTGGGCCAGGACTTTGAGGCCTGCTGGTTCCAGGCATTGAAGTTGAGACAGTCAAAGTGGCTGGTGCCGCTGCCGTTGCCGGCGACGGCTTCAACAAAGCGGGTCTGTGAGGTGATGTTGATCTGGGCCTGAGCGAGTCCTGATGCAAAGACAAGAGCTGCGGCTGCCTGAACGATACGTGTGTTGCGAATCATCTGAATCTCCATTGTGGGTTGTTTTGCGGGGCACTACACGCCCCATATCCACAATGGCGATTTCCAGAGGTGCCAACCTTTGACAAAGTGCGCATTTTTGCAAAAATTCTTTCAACCGCCCTTTTGAGGCCGTGGCAGGCATCTGAACCCAAAAAGGCGGCGACCCCGGACGTCTCCGGGGCCGCTGCGAAGGGGTATATGTGTGGTCCTGCCTCTCAGCAGCCGCCAGCAAAGGAGTCAACAAAGTCGAGGTAGTCAAAGAAGTCGATCACGCTGTCATCATTGAAGTCCGCGGCGGGTTCGCTGGCTGAGAACGCACTGACGAAGTCGAGATAGTCAAAGAAGTCGACCACGCTGTCCTGGTTGAAGTCGGCGGTGCAGGCGGGCGGCATGGAAAGGCGGAGGTTGCCCGCGCCGCGGTTGTTCGAGAAGCCGCCAACGCGAATGGTGTAGTTGTGGCCAGCGACAACAGGAAGATCGGTGATCTTCGATCGAAGGTTGTTGCCGCCGCAGGTGGCGGAGTCATCACTGCACGCCATGTAGCCGCTGGCGCCGCAGGAGTACCCGTCATAGATCACCAGTTTGGTATCAAAGCTGCTGCCGCAGGTGTCAAGGGTCAGAAGGCCGCTGGTCGCGGGAACGAACGAGTACCAGAGATCGCCGTTGATCTGATTGTCGCCGCCGAATACGCAGCTGTTGACGACTGCGCCATCGGTGTCGGCCAGACGATTGTCAAAGGCATTGTCGCCCAGCGTTGCGGGAATCATCGAGTTGCAGTTGTCATTGACGGGTCCGACGTTGAGCCGGTAATCACCTGCAGCGTTGTTGTAGCCGCTGAGACGGATCAGGAATTGCTGACCACTGAGGACGTTCACAGTCACAAACGAAGCATTCGTGCCCGCACCGCAGCTGGAACCAGCCGGAACATCGTCGTTGCAGACAACAATGTTGCCCGCGGCAAGATTGCACGCGCCGTTGTTGAAGACCGTGAGCACAGTGTCAAAGCTGCTGCCACAGGTTGAAATGGTCAGCGGCCCGCTGCGTGGCGCGGTGTACTTGAACCAGACGGCATTGGGGAACGCGGGAGAGTTGCACGATGCAGGACCATCGCCCGAGCCGCTGGCAGTGGTGGTGGTGCCGGTGTACCACCTGTTCGTCACGACAGTCGCGTATTGGCACTGATCGTTGCCGGGGCGGAACTGAATCGCCATCGTGCCATCAAATACGCCGCGGCTCGACCTGAAGTAATTTTGCTCGTAGGCGTAGTTCCCGGGCGCCAGGTGCTGGTAGCTGTCGCCTGGGCCCAGGATGTTTCCATTGGTGCTGCGATTCCACATACGCATCGTTGCACCGCTGAGATCATCGCCGGTCCAGGTGCCTTGTGCATACACATCCATCGGCTGGTTGATGGAGAAATCCACGCGATAGCGTGAAGAGACCGAGCCCGCCACGCCATCGTTGTTGCCAGCATTTTCACCCACCATCTGACAGTCAAGCGTCCACGGGGTCATCGACGAAGTCTGACGAACCTCATTCCATCCGACAATCCAGAGCTTGTGTGCGTATCCGTCCCAGTCATTGAAGTTGGAACTTTCAATGAAGTGACTCCCACTCCCATTGCCAGCAACCGCTTCCACGGTGCGTGTCTGGGCAGTAATGCTAATCTGGCCCTGGGCCAATCCGGCGGCAAGGACGATGAGTACGGATGCTGAGGAAATGCGAACCATGTGAACGTCTCCGGTGGAGGGTGTTTGGAGCTTTAAATGCCCCAGTATCCACACTGACGAGATTCAGGTTGATCAACCTTGGAAACGTTCGCATTAATTTGAGGATTCTTTGGAGGCGGCGGGGGGCCGCTTTGGCGTCGCGGAACCCGTGGAAAGCGGTACAGTCTTTCCCGCCCCGGAGTGGGCGGACAAATTGCCATTGTGCGCTAATTCGCGTCTCGCTCCCGCAACGGTCCGTGCGTCGATGTATGTTCGGACGCTTCCATGGGCAACCCAATCGACTCAAGCACTTGGAGCTTGGCGCCCCGCTCCACTACAACATGAACGAGGAGTGTCAAAGTTGGCGGATTCCGTTCGCTCGATTCGCCTAGGTGCACTCGAAACCCTTTCCACCATTCGCGGCTGAACGTGGGAAGAAAACATCCAGGTTCCGAGCAGCAGTAGTTCTCCCCCGATTTGAATCGCAGTTCGATCTCCAACCGAGAGCCGCGCGGGCTCACCGCAAGAACTTGCAGCACAGGTCGGGCCATGTTGGGAGTCTTTGGTTCACCAACGGAGGCCTCGAGCGCAGATTGAAGAGCTCCCGCCCACGCCCTGTCCTTCGCGTGGTGTCCTTGACTTCGCTTACGATCAGATTGCCCCATGACGGGATGATATCACAAAAACAAATACGGCCCCGGCTCATCTCTGAACCGGGGCCGATTGAATCTAACTCACGAAGCGAAGATCCTTTAAGCCGCCAACTTCACACTATTCCCCTCATTGCTCGCATTACTCGTCACAAAGTTTCCACCCACACCAAACTGCACGGTGAACGCGTTTGATGCGATGCCGCTGATGTTTCCGCGATTCGCGGTCACGATGTACGACACGCTGTCGGTGCCGACGGGCAGGGTTTCATCGGTGAACGAGCGGTTTCCGCTGCCGCCGATGAGCGTGAACGCGGTTTCGCCCGCAAGTTTGCGGCGGACCTGGTAGAACGTGTTGCCGGGCTGCAGGACAGTCATCTTCCATTTCAGGTTGAGCGCGCCGCTCGACAGGATGTTGCATGAGAACTGCACGGGAGTGCCGGGCGGCGGCAGTGGTGTGCCGGTCGAGGGCGCGGGGATTTGCGCCAGTGCATACACAGTGTCCGGATTCACGGCGGCATCGGCGGTGGCCTTGATGGCGGCGAGCCCGTTTGATCCTGAACTGCGGAGGATGTCCATCGTGCTCTGCCAAGTAAGCGTCGCGGTGCGAGCGGCGGCAATCGCATTCTGCTGCGCGGTGTACGCCGTGCGGGCGGCGACGGCATTGGCTTTTATTGCAGTGGACAATGGAGCGGGTATGCCCAGAGCCACAGTATTTGTCTGCCAAATTTGCCCGTGAATCTCGTAGAAATTCAATGCTTCAATATCTTTCGTCGGAACGATCGGCATAAGTCCTGCTTTCTGCACGCAAAGTGCAATCGCTCATGCCGGACACACGCACGACAGGAGTTGTGTTGTACTCGCTGCGCGACCAAGCCCCCGCAACACGCGGCGACACGATCGCCCAGCCGCATCGGGAAGTGTTTTGTGTAACCCCTCGCCGACGCATTTCGAATCTGGATGCAGGAATCGGAAGAGTTCTTACGTCGCCTCAGCACAGTCGTCAAAAACAGTCTAATTTGACATAGAAGCAACCAAAAGATACATATATTTGCGCGAATGCACGAGCCACACCACCAAGGCAGGGGAGTAAACCGCCATAAAGAAACGATTTTTCATCGTGAGGAAATAGTTTTTCATCGATGAAAAATCGTTTTCCATCGATGGAAAATGAAAAACTATCGATGGGAAATCATTTTTTATCGTGAGAAAATCAGAAACCATCGTGAGGAAATGGGTTTTCATCGATGGAAAATTGGTTCCTTTCGCAGGGGATTGAAAGACTGCGTGGGGAGATTGAGTGTTGTACGAGCATAAACGAGAAAAGCGTGCCCGGAAAGGGGTAGAGTCGTGCTGCCTTTGCGCTGCGTCGGCACTATGCTGTTGATTGCTACATCCGGCGATTGCAAATGCGGGGATCCACGTATGGTTCACAATGTTCGCTCAACGATCGTGATTTCACTTGTCTTCACCTTGTTAATGACGGCTTGCAAGCCGTCACCTCCGTCACCCCCGCCAAGTCCTCCTAAGTTAGAGGCGTTCATCGCTTCAGTGAAGGCGGCGGAGAAATCTGGCGCGGACGCGCCGGAATGCGCGGTACCGCCCGGAACTGACACGTGGGTATTCGCGAGTGATTTTAGTTTATCTGGTCAGAAAAGCTGGACGGACTTGGGAATCCCACTCTCGTCGAGCGAAGCAGACCGCATGGAACGGCTTAATACGATGGAGGACACACTCGTGATTCGCATAAGTAACGGAGTCGTAATTGAAACCGGATACATGGGCGGGGCGATGTGGACTTATCCGAGCATTCTTGTCGTGACGCAAAACGACCGGCTTTGCATTATTCCATCAACCAGACAGAACCGCGGCTACATTAGCGCCTGTCCGAAAAAGGCAATTCCAGCTAAGTGATGGCACTTACGCGCTTACTCCGGCCCCATCCACCCCTTCGGCATCTCGCCCGGTTCCACCAAAGCAGGCAAATCCTTCCCCTTCGCATCGCGAATCTTCATGCGCACCCCAACACCCCGCATGCGATCGACCTGCTTCCGCCCCATCTGCACCTGCAGCCGCACAGTGTCCTCGGTGTATTCCCGATCGATCACTTTCGCCTGCGATTCAATAATGTGAATCGTCTTGGAATCCTTAATCGGAAGCGTGATATCCAGTTCCTCGATCGGCCCCAGCACCGCCTCTTGCACCATCGCCGCCAACTGATCCTGCCCGAGCGGTAGCGGCTCTCCCGGCTTGCTCGGCAGTGCACAAATCGGCAAACTGCGTCCAACCTTTTGCTGCCAGATCAAAAGCTCCGCGTTCGACTTGAGCCGATCGACCTTATTAAGCAAAAGCAGCCGCTCCGGCGGCGTCCAGTTCTTGTCTTCCTCATGCGAACTGTTTTCCAACTTCTCAAAGAGTTCATCCAGCGTCTTCATCACCGTCTCATAATGCATCTCAGCCGATGGATCACTCACATCCAGCACAATCAGCAAGATGTCCGCGTGCGTCGCTTCTTCCAGCGTCGCCTTAAAGCTCGCCACCAGATTGTGCGGCAGGTCTCTCACAAATCCAACCGTGTCCGAGAGCATCGCCGTCACGCTGCCACCAAGTTCCCATTGCCGCGTGCGCGTGATCAACGTTGCAAACAAGCGATCATCCGCATACGCACCGCCACGCGTGAGCGTGTTAAACAGCGTGCTCTTGCCTGCGTTCGTGTAGCCAACCAGTCCAACAGTGAAGTGCTCGCGCTTGCGTTCAAACACCTCACGCCGCTTGCGCGCCTGAATTTCCTTCAGTCGCTCGCGCAGATCAACCTGCCGCTTCTGCACCAGTCGTCTATCGATTTCAAGCTGCATTTCACCAGGCCCGCGCGTTCCAATCCCGCCGCCCGCCATGCGTTCCAAGTGCGACCACATCCCTCGAATGCGCGGATACGTGTATTCAAGCTGCGCCAGTTCCACTTGCAACTGAGCCTCAGCCGTCGTCGCACGACTCGCAAAGATATCCAGAATCAATTCCGATCGATCGATCACCTTGCGCTGCGTGACTTCTTCAATCGCGCCGATCTGCTTGGGCGAAAGGTCATTGTCAAAGATGATCGTGGTAGCCTTCAGCTCTTCGCACAGCGCCTTGAGTTCCTGCACCTTCCCCGAGCCCATAAAGGTGCCCGAGACTGGCCGATCCAGCATCTGCGTGATTTCGCCGACCGCCTGTGCACCGGCCTGCTCGGCTAATGCCTTGAGTTCGCCAAAGGGTTCGCGTCGATCGTAATTTGAGCCTGGGAGCCGAACCGCCGCAAGAATTGCCCGTTCTGACTGTACTTCGATGCCCGTCCGTTCTTTCCGTTGTGTCATGTACCGGTATTGTTGACCGGTTAAACCCCCAAAGTCCGACCTATGAGTAGAAAGACGTGACACAATTGACGGATAGTGTCCCCAAAGGGCTCTAAACGGGCAATGGTTGTAGTGGGGGGCCGTTGAGCCCCTGGGTACGTAGACGCGCAAGTGGAGTAAATATGGTTTCAACAACGCTCGTGGCATCAATCCTCGCTTTGGCGGTCCAGACCGCCACCGCCTCTTTTGAACCGCCGCAACCCGATCAGGCCTATCCATCGGGTCCATCTTCAAAGGCATCCAAAAAGTCTCGCAACGTGAAAGTCGTTGAGGGCTATCGCATAGATCCCCCGGCTCATGGCGGCGATCGCAAAGAAATCACCGTGCATGTCGATGGTGATCAAGAACGTAACGTCATCGTGCGCCGAATCGGCCCCGGTGGCCCAGGTGGACACGGCGAGGACGGTCCGATGAGAGTGCGTGTTCGCGGCCATGACGGACCTGACGGCCACGACGGCGGCGAAGAGAAAGAAATCATCATCAAGAGAATCTCGCCAGGTATGCACGGCGGCGAAGGCCAGATGTTCGAGCATCGCATCGAAGGTCCTCAAGGCAGCGCACATGGTCACGGCGATGGCATGTTCGAAATGCAAGTTGAAGTAGAAGATGGTGAAGGCGGCCCGCGCAAACGCACCATGCGTTTCAGCCCTCAAGGCGGCAACCTTCCTCCTGAAGCAAAAATACACATCGAAAAAATGATGCGTGAGCATCATGGTGAAAGGCATGATGCAGGCGACATGAACGACGGCCCCGCCGGCGAGTGGCGCACACGCGATGGTGGCGGAGAACGACGCATCGAGATTCGTCGCGGCGGTCCCAATCGTCAAGGCCCAGGCCCCGGTGCGTGGTCCCAGCGTCGCGGTCCCGACTCAGGCCCTGGCCGCGGACCAACTGGTCCCGGCGCACGCGGTCCCGGTGGCCCACAACGTCAAGCTGCACCTCATCGCGGCGGACCAAATGGCCCGGGCGCACGCAACGGTCCCGGTCGCCAGGGTGAAATGTTCTTCGTTCCTCACGGTCCCGGTCCCCAGGGTCCAGGCGCACCCGGCGCATTCCGCGGCCGCGGCGGCCCAGGCATGCCAGGCATGCAAGGCGGTGGTGGTCCCGGTGGTCAGCCTCACATCATCGTCATCAACCCAGATGGCGGTCGTTGGGAAAGCCGTGGCCCCGGCCCAAATCAGGAAAAACGAGCCCCCGGTAAAGCCGGTAAAGCTAAGCAAAAACGTAATCGTCACAACGATGGCGGCGGGAACATGGAAGAACTCCATGAACACATGATGGAACAAATGCACAAGGGCGGAAAAGATGGCGAGCACAAGCTCGAATTCCACATCGTCAAACCCGCCCCCGATGCACCTCCGCCACCACCGCCCGCAGACGATCGCAAGCCCAACGGCGCGTAATCACACTCAGTCACTTTGAATGATAAAGCCCATCGATGCGAATCGATGGGCTTTTCTTTTTGGAGTATCTGAAACAATGGAAAAGGCCCGGCGATCACGCGACCACTGGGCCTCTCTCAATGTGTTCAAGGGTTTACCAGGTCAATTCCACATCAACCGTCACGCGATCTGCGAATATATCAGCATTCTGATTTGTCAGTGCATGTTCATATACCGCGCCGACGGAAGCATGAGGTGAAAGTTTCCACCGTGCCCCAATGCCCGCCCACACAACTGTCGAGCCTGATACGTCAGTAGAACCAAGATTCGTGTAATCAAGTCCGCCGACTTTCAGTCCAGTCCGTGTTCCATTGTCAAGATAATGAAGTCCGTGGATTTCAACGATCGGTGCAAAGCCCGGCAGTGACTCCGGCGCAACTTCATAATCAAAGTGCGTGGACCACTGCAAAATGGTGTTGCCATCATCGCCGCTGGAAACTGGGACGCGATAGCTCATGTTTC
Organism: uncultured Phycisphaeraceae bacterium; assembly: GCA_964484185.1. Lineage (GTDB taxonomy): Bacteria > Planctomycetota > Phycisphaerae > Phycisphaerales > UBA1924 > F1-120-MAGs238. The sequence continues at coordinate 10,901 of CAZAEQ010000033.1, read as the reverse complement.
CAATAAAATGGAACTGGCCCCATCCCTTAGCAACAGAGATGAACGGGCTGAGTTCCTGCACGCCTCCTTGCAGAACTTCTTTGTCTCCATTCTCCATTTCGTAGCGGAAGCCTGCGGTTGCGACAAAGTCCGTCTCACGATCAACGTAGAACGCATACTTCAGGCCAGCTGCAATGTTGTTCCAACCGTTCTCTTTCGGCAAGGCATCTGCATTCAAGTCGCTGTAACCGTCTTTGGTGGCAATAAAGCCCAGGCGTTCTGTAATCGCAAGCCGTGCCTGCAATGCGTACACATTGAGATCGCCGCCCTGCAATTGGCTCTCTTCAGCGAAGGTGTGGTGAAGGTACAGGAACCGCACACCAGTGTTGTTGAACGGTGTCTCAAAGTAAATTGGATTGCCGACGGGGTTGTAGAAGTGCTCAAACCCACGCAGGCCGCTCAGAAAGCCATCCCAGAAGACCTTTGAGTCTTTATGCATCCGTTCAGAACCGAACGCATAGGTCGCCTTTGGAGCAGCCTTGGCGACTGCCGCAGGCTCGTCCGCCGCGAAGCAAAGTCCTGAAAACGCCAGTGAAAACGCTACCGCACACAGTTTACGCATCGCCAACTCCTTCTAGAATCGAGTTATAGACCTGTATATCAGTTTATCCTATATCGATCCGGAATCAAGTCCGCTCAACCCGGATCTTCGAACCCTCTTTATTTGTGCCGGAGCTCATATTGCTCCTCATCTTCCGGCACAAAATACCGCCGCCATGAGTGACGAATAACGCTCTGCGGCATCCAATGATTCATGTCAGATCGCACGCAATCGCAACTCCGTCAAACCCCGAGGTAGATTCAATGAAGCTGTTGCTCGCCGCCGTATTGCTCTGTGGATTGCTCCTCATCACCCTTACTCTCGGCGGCTGGGGTCCGCCAGCTAATTCCAGCAAAGACCCCCTCGCCTCTCTGGGAAATAAGTCCAAAGACATGAGCACCAAAACTCCAAATTACTCCCGTTCTGCCTACGACATCGCTCTTCTTCCCAAAGACAAGATCGATGAACTCGCCAAACGCCTCAGCAAAGAAGATGCCGATGTCATCCTCAAAAAGGGTACAGAACGCGCGTTCTGCGGCACACTTCTCGACAACAAAATGCACGGCACCTACATCTGCAAACTCTGCAGCCTGCCCCTCTTCTCAAGTGAATCCAAATTCAACTCCGGCACCGGCTGGCCCAGCTTCTTCCAACCCTTCGACCCCGACCACATCTACTACGAAAAAGACGATGCCCTGGGAATGGTCCGCGTCGAAATCATGTGCGCCCGTTGCCACGGTCACCTCGGCCACGTCTTTGATGATGGTCCAGAGCCCACCGGCCTCCGCTATTGCCTCAACTCTGCCTCGCTCGATTTCGTAGAGCGCGGCGCCAACGGCGATCTCAAACTCCCCGGCACAGCTCAACCCATCAAAACCGCGACCGCATATTTCGCCGGCGGCTGCTTCTGGGGCGTCGAAGATCGCTTTCAGCAGACCGATGGCGTCATCAGCGCAGTCAGCGGCTACATGGGCGGCAAGACGCTCAACCCCACCTATAAAGAAATTTGCCAAGGTGACACGGAACACGCCGAAACCGTCATGATCGTCTACGACCCATCACGCATCACCTACAAGCACCTGCTCGAAAAATTCTTCAAGTACCACAACCCAACCACACTCAACCGCCAGGGCCCCGATGTCGGCACGCAATACCGCTCAGCAATCTTCGCCGCCGATGACAAGCAGTTTGAAGATGCGACCAAATTCATCGAAGAACAAGCCAAAACCGACCGCTTCAAAGGCAAGTCAATCGTGACCCAGATACTCAAAGCCTCGACGACCAAGTTCTACTCAGCCGAAGACTACCACCAGGACTACCACGAAAAGAACGGCGGCCATTGCGCCATGCCAACTGAATAATCGAGACACTTCAAATCAAATCCAGCGCCGTTGGCATTGGAGCGGTCTCATTTGAGATGTAGCGTGTCGCTCATTCGTTCTTCCTAATGCCTGATTGCCTGATGCCCAGGTGCCTGTATCATCTAGAGCAATACAGTCGCTCCCATTCAGCTGCGGTGCTTCGCCCCCTGGGCGCCCGGTCATTGCGAGTGGCTTCAGCCACTTGCTGGCAATCCTTAAGTATTTTGGCCCCTTGGGCCAATGATCTCATGGAGCTTTCCTAATGCCCAGTGCCAGCATCACCCAGAGCGACACACTTGAAGTGAACATGCTCTAACTCAAGCGTGGTAAAGCAACAGCCCGAACCACCCGCCTCAGAAAAATGTCGCGCCAGCGACAGAAATCAAGTATTGACTTTCTCTGAATAGTCTTCCTCCGAAAAGCAGGGGGTGCCGGGGGACAGCAGTCCCCGGCATTTGCATTTACCTATTTTCCGCGGCCCTTAGTTTCAAGAGCGTCATCAATCGCCCGTTGCGTCCCCGAAACCTTCCCGAAGACGTTCTGCCCAAGTTCAATACGCTCCGTGTGAACCCAATCCGCAGCCAACGGCATATCGGTATCAGCATTCCTCATTCGAACACGCCACCGGACCACCAGCACTTTGCCTATAGAACCATCGGGCGGCACAACGCCGATCCACGTCTGCCCCTCTCTCATGTTGGGCCTATGCCGGATCTTGACATTTGTATGTGGCTGGGCGATCGTGACCGCGACACCATCCACCTCTGCGAATTCAATAGAGGCATCAAAGGTGAATATTGAGGAATTCACGGCCGGCTTGAACATGAAGATCAGTCCACCCACCCACTGAACATCAACACTTTCAGAGAAATACCGCACTGTCTGGGCGGCGTCCATTCGACCCGCGCTGTGCGCGGCGTCGGCAACATTCGCCCACCGTATTCGCTCCTCAATATTCTCGGAATGCCGATTCTCAAGCGACTCTTCGATGACGCTCGCAAGATCTCTTGCATTGAGCGCACCTCGCCGCACCCGGTCTTCAAGTTCATCGCCCGCTTCCCAGCCAAAGCCAACCTCTTTGCGCAGCAGCCACAGCGGCTCAATCGCACGAAGTCCCGCCGATACTGGCCCGCTCAAAACCACCCAAATAGCCACGGGTGTTGCGAGAATGATCGCCGCCCCCGCAAATATAAGTCGAGGCCTGCGTACCCACCTTCCAATACGCCTCGGTCCAAGTGCGGGGCTGCCGCATTCAGGACATTGTGCGTCCTTCGCGATTCCATGCAAATCAAACGAACACTTGCCACAGTACACATGATCATCAACCGCAACACCGCGCAGCCCTCGGCGAACAAGCCATACTCCCAGCAGAAATGCCGCAGCTAGACAGCCAAAGATGAGCTTGGAGACAATCACTTCAACACATCGTACCGCATTTCAACCATGGAGAGCCCCCGATCGCATTCACACCACAACCACGTCAAGGTCAAGGACATCTTCGGGCTCATTCTCGTGTTGCATGCCTTCTCCCTTCTCGTAGGGTCTCACTTCACCCGCTCTCCACCCTTCACAACAACCTGCACACGCTCCAGCTCAGTCACATCCTGCCGCGGATCCTTCGTCGTCGCAATCAAATCTCCCGCCTTCCCAACCTCCACCGTCCCAACTTCCTTCTCAAGTCCAAGCAACTCACTCGCCGTCACCGTCGCCGCCAGAATCGCCTCCGTCGGCGTCATTCCCCCATCCACCATCAGCTTGAATTCCTTCGCGTTCAGCCCATGCTCGCTCACGCCGGTATCCGTCCCAAACGCAATCTTCACCCCCGCCGCATGCGACTTCTTAAACATCTCGGTCATCTTCGGCCCCGCCGCACGCGCCTTTGCCGCCACCATCGCCAGGTAAAACCCTGGCTTCTCCGCATTCGCCGAAACCGTCGCCCCCGCCAGCAGCGTCGGCACGTGATAACACCCCTGCTGCTTCATCAGCCGAATCGACTCTTCATCCAGAAACGTCCCATGCTCAATCGAATCAACCCCCGCCTTCACCGCCGCATTAATCCCATCAACTCCATGCGCATGCGCAGCAACTTTCCGTCCCATGCTGTGCGCAGTATTCACAATTGAACTCAACTCTTCCGCCGTGAAGTGCTGCGCCAGCCCCGCGCTCGATGCCGACAGCACGCCGCCCGTCGCGGTCAGCTTAATGCAATCTGCCCCCAGTTTAATCTGATTCCGCACCGCCTTCGCGCATTCATCAGCCCCATCCGCAACCCCATCCGCCGGTGTCTGCTCCGGGAAAAGCCCAGGCTTATACCCCTGCGTCATATCCCCATGCCCGCCCGTCGCCGTAATCGAATGTCCCGCCGCCAATATCCGCGGCCCAACAACCACATTCTGATTGATCGCATCTCGTAATGCAAAGATCGTTGAAGGATTCGCACCCAAATCCCGCACCGTCGTAAACCCCGCCTCAACCGTCACCTTTGCCCACTTCGCGCCCCGCAACGCAACCAGCTCCGAACTCTCAGTCACATTGCGCGCCCTGATCGCCGCATCAAAGTACATCGTCATATGCACATGACAATCAATCAACCCCGGCAAAACCCACATTTCCTTGCAATCAACTTCCTTCGCTCCCGCCTCCGTGAACGAAAACCCAGGCTTGATCTCTTCAACCTTGCCGCCACGAATCACGACCGTCACATTATGCTTGGGCTCCTGCCCGGCAACTGCAATGAGATGCCCGCATCGCACCAACGTCGCCGTTGGTGCTGCTGCAACTGGCTGAACTGAAAAAACAACGGCGGCGATCGTGCTGGCAATTATCATGCCATCAGTGTATCAGAAATCCGCACGCATGCACATTTACGAACGGGCTATGAGCGTGCAGGTCCCATGAGTTGCTCAGGATTCTGCAAGAGCTCAATGATCCGTGCCAGCGCCAACGCCGCCAGTGCCCCATCAACCACTCGATGATCACACGCCAGCGACAACGGCAACAACTTGGTAATCGAAATCGACCCCTTGTTCACCGCCACGCCTTCGCGCGCCCGGCCTACCGCCAAAATTCCGACTTCCGGATAATTGATAATCGGCGTCGCAAACCGACCCGCATGGCTCCCGACATTGGTGATCGTGAACGTCGAACCCATCAGGTTCTCGCGTGCAATCGACCGCGTCCGCGCCGACTCGGCAAGATGCGCAATCGCCCGGCTCACCTCAAGCACACCCAGATGATCGCAATCGCGAATCACCGGCACCATCAGCCCATTGTCCGTATCAGTTGCAATCCCCATGTGCACGCTGCGATGCTGAATAATCTCCGCCGCATCCGGATCCGCCTCATTCACCGTCGCATTCAACGCCTTGAACTGAGAATCGCTCAAAACGCGGCACACCGCCGACGCCACAAACGGCAAGAACGAAACCTTCTCGCCACTCGCCGAAGCAAGCTTGCGACGCAGCGAATCAACCTGCCCGCAATCCGCTTCATCCATCACCGTAAAGTGCACAGCCTGATTCACACTCTCGCGCAACCGCGCTGCAATCGTGCGACGGACGCCGCGGAACGGAATCCGCGTCACATCATCCGTACTCGCCGAAACCGGAATTGATCGTGGTGATGCAGTTGGTGCAGCTGGCGCAGGTTTCGCAACCGGCGCGGGCTTTGTCGGTGCCGCGTGGCGAATCGGAGCAGTGGGGACATTACGAACTTGAGGTGCTGGTACATGTGCAGGTGCTGCTTTGGGCGCGGGTGCCGGAGCAGCTCCGCCGGAACCGCGAACATCCTTCTCAAGTACGCGGCCACCAATTCCCGTCCCCTGAACCGTATCAATATCAATCCCAAGATCACGAGCCAGACGACGAACAGCCGGAGTCGCAAGTGCTTTCCCAGGCGCTGCAGAAATCCCTGCCGCTGCACCAGACATATTTCCCACAACCGTCCCTGCATCTTCGGCACGGGGCGCGGGCTCAGCAGGTTCTTCGGCTTCTTCAGCTGCCGCAGGAGCCAACACTTCAACTGGCGCTTTTGCTGCTGCACCCGTTGCGGGCACATAGCTCACCAGCGGATTGCCAACATTCAGAATCTCCGCCTCGCTGCCATGCAGCTGCGCAATCACCCCATCCCGCGGCGATGGAACCTCAACAACCGCCTTGTCAGTCTCCATATCTGCCAGAATGTCGTGCTCTTTCACAGCCTGCCCAACGCTCACGCGCCACTTCAGCAGTTCAGCTTCGTGCACACCCTCGCCAAGATCGGGAAGGATGAATATGTCAGGATTTGAAGATTTGTGATGAGCCATTGTGATCGATCCCCAAACAGGTCAAACGAACGGAGTTACGAATCTCTCTTCATCTTCGCCAGAAAGACAAACAACACAACCAGAAGCACCAGACCGCCAATAACCAGCAAGGGATAAACCCCTTTTTGCTTCGCCCAGGTCGCTAAGTCAGTGCCGGCGTTTGCCCCATTTCTGGTGGCCGAGCCGACCTGAGCGATATACCCGGTTGGAGCCGCTGATATTAATAGGTTAGGCACTGATTAATTGCCTCCACAATCCTGGGTGCATCAGGAAGGTAATCAAGTTCAAGCTTGTAGTAAGGCATCACGGTGTCAAACCCAGTCACGCGCTGGACCGGCGCCTTCAGGTGCAGGAAGCAGTGCTCCATGATCAGTGTCGCGATTTCCGCACCAAAGCCCGAAGTCTTCGGCGCTTCGTGCACAATCACCACGCGTCCGGTCTTTTCCACGCTCTGCATGATGATGTCGATATCTAGCGGGTAGATCGACCGCAGGTCAATCAACTCCGCAGACACATCTTCAGGCAACTTGTCGAGCGCCTCCAGACACTGGAACACACTCGCGCCCCAGCTTATGACAGTAATGTCCGACCCTTCGGAAACAATCTTTCCCTTACCGATCTCAATCGTGTACTCGCCTTCAGGCACCTCTTCGCGATACGAGCGATACACGCGCTTGGGCTCAAAGAAAACCACCGGATCCGGATCGCGAATCGCCGACAGCAAAAGTCCCTTCGCGTCGTACGGTGTACAAGGCATCACAACCTTGAGCCCCGGTTGATGTGCATAAATCGCTTCCGGCGAATCTGAGTGCAGTTCCGGCGCGTGAATACCGCCGCCAACCGGCACGCGAACTGTCATCGGGATCGTGATCGCGCCACGCGTACGTGTGCGGAATCTCGCGGCATGATTACACAACTGGTCATACGCCGGCCCTAAAAATCCTTCGAACTGAATTTCCGGAATCGGCCGCATCCCGCCCATCGCCAGACCGATCGACACTCCCATAATGCCAGATTCGGCAAGCGGGCTGTCCACAACGCGATCCTTGCCGTGAGTCTTTTGCAGACCCTCAGTCACGCGGAACACGCCGCCGTTCGCTCCAACATCTTCACCCAGACACATCACGCGCTTATCGCGCGACATTTCATAATCGAGGGTGTGAGTAATTGCTTGAACAAGAGTCAGTTGCGCCACGGTGGTCTCCAATTCGAAATCAGTGAATCAATAACGTGAAGTGCTGTATCCAACGTCTCAGGCGTTGAGCCCAACCTGATCAGGATTCAACCCTAAGCTGGTCGTCTTCATCAATTGCTTCTGCAATTCCAGGTCCGCCGGCAGGGTTGCAAACGTGTAATCAAAGATGTCAGTCTTGTCCGGAGCGATGATCCCCTCAGCGTTCTTCACAACTTCGACAACCTTTGCCTTGGCCTTCTCTTCCGAAGCCGCCTGCTTGGCGTCGTTCCAGAGTCCCTTAGCAGTCAGGTACTTCCGCAACCGGATCATCGGGTCACGCTGCACCCACGCCTCGACCTCCGCCGGATCGCGATACCGCCGCGCATCATCCGCCGTCGTGTGATCCGCAAGGCGGTACGTCACCATCTCAATAAAGCTCGGCCCGCCACCATTACGTGCCCGGTCCGCCGCTTCCTTCGCCACTCTATAAGTAGATAGCAGGTCATTGCCATCGCACATCACCGTCGGCATGCCATACGCAAGTGCCTTCTGCGCCACAGTCTCCGACCGCATCTGCGTACTCCGCGGCACAGAAATCGCCCATCCATTGTTCTGGCACACAAACACCACCGGCGCCTGATACACGCTCGCGAAATTCATCGCTTCGTGGAAGTCACCTTCGCTGGTTGCGCCATCACCAAAGAACGTAAACGCAACCGCTTTCTCGCCTTGCAGTTTCTTCGCCCACGCAATCCCGGTCGCGTGCAGCATCTGCGTTCCGATCGGAATGCACAGCGGAGTCATCTTCACGCCTTCAGGAATCTGATTCCCGCGCTCATCACCCATCCAGTGCAGCAGGATATTTTCCATCGGGAGGCCGTGCATGAATAGCGCAGCATTCTCGCGATAGCAGGGCACCAGGTAATCAGTCCCGACGATCCCGGCATACGCGGCTCCAATAGCACACGCCTCCTGCCCCTTGTTCTGCGGATACGTCCCCATGCGTCCCGACCGCTGCAGCTTGAACGCAATCTCGTCCAATTGGCGGCACAGAATCATGAAGTCATACAGCGTGGCCAGCTCGGCATCCTCAAGCAACGGCCCGGCCTTGGCCAAAGCCTGGTCGACATTACCGTGCTCATCCATGATCTGGATGTGTTCAATGGTGGCTGAATAGGCGGTCCGTTTGGGCATAAAGATCCTCGGCATTCGCCGACTGGAAGGCAGTCGGGGTTGAAGGGACAAGGTTAGGGCAGAAAGGTTGGGAAGTCGTGCCCGCTCGCGTTGTGGAATGACGATTACCGAGCGAGCAGTTTCAGACCGCTGACGTGCTCAAAGTGCTTGTCATCGGTGGCCAATGCAATCCCGTGTTGGATGCAGATTGCGGCGATCCACACGTCATTTTCTGGGATCGGCGTCCCTGCGACCTTGAGGGCGTGGCGAACATGGCTATAGGTCGCCGCGGTCGCCGCATCGGTCGGGAGAATTCGACACCGAGCGGCCAAACTGTCAATTGCGGCAAGATTGCTCGCGGCCCGAGCCGAGTTAAGCGCGCCAAACCTCAATTCGCCAAGCACAGGAACAGGTATTGAAAGCTCGAGGTAGAGTTCGAGACTCCGTTTGACGGCCTCATCTCCGTTGAGAATCGCGATCGCACGATTGGTATCTATGGCGATGGGTTCACCAGTCACGCTGATCAACTTTCTCGAATTCGTCTTTGACCACGCGAGTCATCTCTGCGGCATCAGCATCAGAGATGGAACCGAAGCAGGTTTGCCACCCCTGATCAACAGCGGCGTGCGTGCCATTACTCTTGACATCGCGCGTGCTCACAGTAATGTCAACCTCTGCCTTGTCGGGAACGCCGACCAGAGGCTGAAGCGGGCGCAAGACGCCATTTTCGAAGATCGCGGGAATGATCGTGCTCATCGGCTTACATTGTAGGGAGGAATGCTGGACCGCGTTAAAGGGTTGCACGGACAATGTCAATATCCAACGGATCCATTTCACATGACCTTCCTGCCACCAACGGCGGAGGATATTCCTCGCTCGTCAAACTATTTCTTCTGATCGCAGGAACAAAAGTCCGAGTCTCGCAGGTCGGCGGTGGGGTGCTCTATTTCCAGGAAGCAACGCTGCTGCCAGCCAAGCAGGCGACTCTGGTCGTCGATGTAGACGGTCGTCAGACACAGCGCGAAATCAACATCCTGGACAATGATGTTCCCGCGACGCGAATTCGGTTTACGTGATTGGTAACACCCAAAACGCTCCATTCCACACTCTGGTTCCGAGTACATAACATTCCGGCGGAACCACTCCGCTATGACCACTCGAACCGCTTACTCCAGCCGCCGCTGCACTTTGGGTGCCGCGATCCCTTGCCTCCTCTTCCTCCTCCTCATCCTCCCCTCCAAATACACCTCCCTTTACCTCACCCGCGAAGGTCTCCGCACTGCCACCACTCTCGAAATAATGGACGAATCTCGCGGCCTCGGCGGCCAGATCCTGGGTTACAACTACTACCGGCATCCAGTCTGGGTGCACGGCGTCATCGCCGTCGCCGCGTCCGCCGCCGGATATGGCCTTCCCTTCGCACTTTGTATTCTCCTCGCCCGCCGACTCAATAGAAACGGAACCGCAACTCTCTGCGGCCGCTGCGGCACAGATATCGATCGCTCTGGCGGGTTTGTTCTCACTCCCAGCGGCCTGCAATGCCCTGCCTGTAAAGAGCTTCCGAGGGAGGTATCTTGATGCGCATCCCTCGCCACATCATCTTGCGGCTGCTCTTCGCGATGCTGTGCCTCGGATGTGCGCTTGCATCCTTCGACAGGGCATTGACCGACAAATTCCGGAATGTTCTACTCCCCGCTGGTGAGGCCACCGGAAGCGAAGTCATCAGAGTCAGTGGCCTCTTGATGACCGGCCCAGGTGGTCCGTTCAGTGGCAAATACACCGCAATCTGGAACCCTGTCTACCACTACGGCCCAACTTTTGTAAACGCGATCCTCGCAGGTCTCATCGCACTCGCCGCGCACGCCCTCGTCTCCGGCCCATTTGGCCGCACCCGCCTCTTCGGCTACCGCGGCCCAACCCGCTGCGGCGGCTGCAACTACAACCTCGCAAACTTGAAATCGACGCGCTGCCCCGAATGCGGCAAGGTTCTCGCGCGCGAATCGTAACGCCGTGCCGGAATGTTCCCGCTTGCATAGTCGGTATCGCGAAGTACTCAATGGTGTTGCGAGCGTGAAACACTGCGTCAGCTTTGTCAACTTGCCAACGGCGATTCGGTGCGGGAGCCAATGTTGAATTCCGCGCTTTGCGGATGGTGTTGTTTCTCTTGGAGCGCATTTTCACTATTGCGTAGAGTGACTTTGCGTTCTTTGAGTTCGAGCTTGCGCAGGGCGAGCTGGTACATTTGTTCTGCTCGCTCGGCTCTGGCTTGTTCGCGCTGGCGGCGTTGTTCTTCGCGGTCTTTGGTGCGCT
>CAZAEQ010000032.1:0-49558 GCA_964484185.1 uncultured Phycisphaeraceae bacterium | reverse complement strand
AATCCGCCACGGGCCGAGCAGGTGCCGGGAATGGCGATTCCGCTCAATAGCGCCTGATCAGGAAGCGGTGAAGCAATTCCGGCCGCAATCCGTCATACCATGGAGCACTCGAACATACCAGGAGCGAAAGATGATTCAGGAACTACCCGGCGGACTCATTGTTGAAGATATCAAAGTTGGCGAAGGCATTGCATGCCCGCGCAATGCAACGGTGACGATCCACTACACCGGCACCCTTGAGAACGGCACACAGTTTGATTCCAGCCGCGATGGGAAACCCGCGACGTTTCCGCTGCGCAGCCTGATTGCTGGCTGGCAGGAAGGGATTCCGGGCATGAAGGTCGGCGGAGTTCGCAAATTGACGATTCCGTACCAACTGGGCTATGGCGAGCGGGGCAGCCCACCGGTTATTCCGCCGAAAGCGAAACTGATTTTTGAGATCGAGCTTTTTGGCATGAAGTGATTGCCAGTGCAGTCGGCATAGCCGGTACTTACAGCGCAATGCTCATAGGCTGCATGCATGGACTTGGACATTGAGAATCGGAGGAAGCACCCACACATATCGGGGTGTGTTTTCCGATATTCATGCTACAAGATGCTGCGCGTACCGATTTATATGGCTCGTCCAAACATGACTCTTGCGGTGCCGATCCGGCATCCCAAGCGGATTGACACGCTGCTGCTCAACAAAGGCGCGAAAATCGATGAGCCCGCGATTGAGCATCTTCGCGAAATCGGAATTCGTGAACTTTGGATTGAGATTCCCGAGCTTGGCTTCCTGGCTGGCTATGTAAGCCCCGCGATGCAGGCGAGCTGTGCAGCAACTGCCACGGCCCTTGACAGCGTGTTTAGCACAGTGCGAACTGAAGCGGTCGGGAAGATCGACTTTTTCCCGGTGCGCCGGGCGGTCTCTGACCTGCTTGAATCCATTACATCCAACCCGATGGCCGCGCTGTATATCAGCGAGCTGGGAATGGATGATGAATCACTGCAACATGCGGGCAACGTGTGCTTCCTGTCGCTCTTGATGGGATTGAAACTTGAAGGCTACCTGGTTCATCAGCGCGCACGCCTGACGCCATCGGTTGCGCGCGAAGTCACTCCACTTGGAATGGGTGCGCTGCTCCATGACATTGGAATGCAGAAGCTCGCAGCGCCGATTGTGCAGCGTTGGCGCAAGGACTTTGATGAAACCGATGTGGAATGGCAGCGGCATGTGGCGTTTGGCTATGAAATTGTCCGCGGCGAAATAGAGCCATCTGCGGCGGCGGTTGTGCTTCATCATCATCAGAAATTTGACGGAACGGGGTTCCCCTGCGAACGCGAGTTTGGTCGCAAGCACAGAGCGCCAGCTGGCTCAAAGATTCACATTTTCCCACGCATTGCGGCGGTTGCCGATCTCTTTGACCGCCTTCGCTGGCAGAAGGCAATTCGCGTTCCTGGCGAACCACGCAGGCCAGCGATGCCGATCGTGCGTGTGCTGAACGAACTTCGCACGGGCGCGTATGCACGGGCGATTGATCCGGTGATCCTCAAAGCTCTGGTGCATGTGGTGCCGGCATATGGCCCAGGGACAGTGGTGACGCTTTCAAACGGAATTGAGGGTGTTGTTACTGATTGGTCGCCCGACGAACCTTGCCGCCCGCATGTTGAGTCGCTGGGAGATCTGAGCCGGGGTTGGAATGCACGCCCGAATGTTGAGAAGTTTGACCTGCGTCTGCGGCGTGATTTGAGCGTGATTTCTGCAGAGGGGTTTGACGTCAGCAATGACAACTTTGAAATTGCCTATCCGGGTGAATTTGACCTTGGACTCTTCTTTAAGTCGCTTGTGAATGCGGCGGTGCCCCTGCCGGCGAGCGACAAAGCTGCATGAACAGGTTTGTTTTGGGCACGTGCGAGCGCTCGCACTAGTTGATATGCTTTTGGCATGATGACTTATTCAACGATGGCCGCGTGCCTGCTGTTTCTTGCACATCCGCAGCATGGTCAGCCGATTCAGGCGACCGCCGGTATTTTGACCAGCAACGTCGCGTTAGAAATACAGCCGGCAAAGGCGGCGGAGCCCGCAGCGGCACCGCCCGCAAAGCCAGCCGAATTGCCCGAGCCGACAGTCATTACACCACCGCCAGCGTCTAAGGAAGCGAGCAGGCCGCCGTCGGACGCGATTGTGCTTTTTGATGGAAGCTCGCTTGATGGATTTGCCAAGTTTGGCGGCGGGGCTGCGGGATGGAAGATCAACGCGGATAAGACCATGACGATTGCGCCCGGGAGCGGATCGATCGTGTCGAAAGAACTTTTCACAGATGCGCAGGTGCATGTGGAGTTTGCGACGCCATCACCGGCAACAGGTGAAGGACAGGATCGGGGAAACTCTGGCGTGTATCTGCAGGGTCGGTATGAGGTGCAGGTGCTGGATTCGTTTCAATCCAAGACATATGCGGATGGTCAGTGCGGGGCACTGTACAAGCAGTATTCGCCGCTGGTGAATGCGTCGCGTGCGCCCGGCGAGTGGCAGACGTACGACATTATTTTCCGGGCAGCACGGTTTGATGCGTCGGGGAAACGGATTGAGAAGGCCAGGATTACGGTGCTGCACAATGGAGTGCTGATACATGACGGCGCCGAGTTGAACGGCGTGACGGGGTATGCACCGTATAAGGAGTTGTCGGAGCCGGGGCCGCTGTATTTGCAGGATCACAATTGCACGGTGAAGTATCGGAATATCTGGATGCGGAGGCTTGGGGTTGGTCGATAGATGCGACTGTTTCAGGAAAAGCTTTCCTCCGGGCTGAAACCTCGCGAGACATCAAGAACCTACGACTATCGATGAACTTCATACAGCAGCGCAGTCGCTCTTGCTCAGCGGGCCTTGTTGCGCACCGCGGCCTCGATCTTGGCGATGTCGATCTTCTGCATTGTCATCATTGCCTCGAACGCCCGCTTCGCTACATCGCCGCCCTTCGCCATTGCTTCTGTCAGGATTCGCGGCGTGATTTGCCATGACAGACCCCATTTGTCCTTGCACCAGCCACACATGCTCTCCGCGCCGCCATTACCGACGATTGCGTTCCAGTACCGGTCAGTCTCTGCCTGATCGTCGGTGGCGATCTGGAACGAAAAGGCTTCGCTGTGCTTGAACATGTCCCCGCCGTTGATGCCAATGCACGGCACGCCGCAGATGGTGAACTCAACTGTCAGGACATCGCCCGCTTTGCCGCTGGGATAGTCGGAGGGCGCACGGTGCACAGCGCCGACCTTGCTGTCGGGAAACGTCCTGGCGTAGAAGCGTGCGGCCTCTTCAGCGTCATGGCTGTACCAGAGACAGATGGTGTTTTTCTTCATCGATGGGCTCCTGTTTTCGATGGCTTTTTCTTAGTTACTTTCTTTTTGACCGAACTCTTGGCCGCACTCTTTGCCACTGCCGAACGAATGACCACGGGCCCGCGGCCAGCTTTCGCGAAAGGCACGGGATTACGCGCGATGGCCTCTTCGATCAGACTCACAACCGCCGGACGAGTGAGTGCGGATACGGTCTCAACATCTATGTAGCGTACCTGGGCCGACCCTTTCAAAAGTTTCTCAGGGTCGGGCAGTTCCTTCCCTCGACTGAGGTAAAACTTCACACCGTCAGCATCTGCGCGGATGGAAAGAACGCCCTCAAAGCCCTGCGGGGTTGGCGAGAAGCTGATGACGAGCCACGAGCGGTATTCATACACCACCTCACACGCTGTGGGCACACGCTTTTGCAGTGACTTTCTCAGGGCGCTGATGAGTTTGAGATACTTGGGCGCGCATCTTTCGATAATCGCACGCAACTCTGCCTCTGCAGCTTTTCGTTCAGAGGGAGACTGGGCATGGACGCTGGATTCTGAAGTACTCATGAGTTAAACCTTTTCCGCAGTTCATTACAACTCGTGATTTAGTATACCGATGCGGAATTTCTATGCTGGCAGCGCGAGCACCGCGTCGAGCTGCTGGAATCCAGCTTCCATTCCCACGTCCATTCCCACGTCCATTCCGGAACCGAGCGCTTCGTCTCGGGCTGTTTTGGAGTCGTATTGCTGGGTGATGCGCATGGTGGTGATGCCGCCGTTTTCGGCAAATTCGTGTGTTTCCAGCTGTGAGCCAACGACACCTACGCCAGTCATTTCCATCTTTTCAGTGTGAACCATGCGCTCGTGCGGGACCACTTCTGTGAATACGCCCTTGAGGGTCATGAATGGATCTGCATCCTGGTTTTTCCATGCCAGGCTCAGCACGCCGCCCACGCGAGCATCACATTCGCAGATGGTCATGGTCCATCCCGGAGGAGGCAGCATCCAACAGCGCATCTTGGCCGGGGTGGTCATCGCCTCCCACACGAGACGACGCGGGGCGTTGAATGTGCGTGTGATGACAATCGTGGTGTCGGTGGGAGTTGATATCTGGAGACCTTTGGAGGGGATGGGGTTCATGGGTGGTCCTTGAGACTGATGAGTGGGTTGTGATTGCCGATGAAACGATCAGCGGCGAACGCGAGATTGCTCCTCAGACTTCATTTCATCTGACTTCATTTCATCCAGGAGCGAGTCGAGTGCTTCGAAGCGGGCTTCCCAGTGCTGGCGGAACTGCTCGGTCCAGAGCATGGCGTCCTGGAGCGGCGAGGCGCAGAGGCTGCAACGGTGTTCTCGCCCGGAAATGCGGCGGCGGACGAGCTTGGCGGCCTCGAGCACGCGGATGTGCTTTGTGGCCGCGGGAAAGGTCATTTTTAGCGGGGAGGCGAGTTCGCTGAGGGTGCGCTCGCCGCCGACTTCCAGGCGAGAAAGCTGGCGGACGATAGCGCGGCGGGCAGGGTGAGCCAGGGCGTGGAAGACGCGGTCGAGCCTGGGGGACTTATCTACAACCATATGGTTTAGTATACCATATGGTTTTATGATGTCAAGGGCTGTTGGATTCAGGTGTGTCGCTTTGGACAATACAGGCACTGGGCATCAGGCATTTGAAGTGAATTTGTCTTGGTGTGTTGCTGACGCCAGGGCTCACTTCTGCCGCTTCACCATCTCGTTGATCCAGATTGGTGCGAATGGGGATGTGCAACCCTTTGAGCAGGGGTAGTCGCGGTAGATACCGAGTTTTTCGCCGATGGCGATGGCACGCTTGCGGAGTTTGGCATCGTGGATGCCGATGTTTGCGAGGACTGCGTTCATCGTCCACTGTGTTTCGGGCGCGGCGTCGGGCATTTCTGATTCGATGCGATTCAGCAGCGCGGGCAGATCGAGCACTTTGACATCTCCCTTGTTGATCCGACTCGCGGTGAGGTTCCACCCCGCGCGGGCGGCCCAGCCATCTTTATCTTCCATCCACTTGATGCGGAGTTTTTCTTTCTCGGCATCGGGTTGTTCCTTGACGATGTAGGCGTTGAACCAGTCGGCGACCCATGCGAAGGTGGCTTGACGCACCATCTTGTCCAGTTCTTTTGGCGAGAGCTCTTTCGGCTTCATCAAGAGCATCGCCAGCAGCTGCGCATCGATGTTCAAAGTCTTCCAGAGTTCGAGCGCGAGCGCGTGATCGGTCTTGATCTTCTTCGCGAGCGTGCGGATGTCGCCGGTTGGCACGCCGAAGTGCTTCAACTTGCCAGCGCCGTTTTTGATGTTCCAGGCACGGCGCTTTTCATCACCGAGGGATTCGAGCTTTGCGAGGGCTTCTTTGAGATTCATGGATGTGATTGTAGCGAAACTGCAATTACTCTGTGGGTATCTCAAAGTCGTGGACTTCAACGAATGACCCGGTCCCGTTCTGACGCTCAAATACCGATCGCGCAGGCGCGTTCAGAAACGGGATGATGTCGGGGTCGTAATTTGCAATCGTGTTCACATCGTACATCGCGAGATTGTCCGCGTCGTTTATGTAGTCGTCGGATTCATGACCTGACATGAAGCGCCACCCACTGTCAAACTCGCCTTCCCCATCTTCGCGATACATGAATCCGACCTTAAATCCGCCGCATGTGATCATGTCACTGGCAATGCATCCGCCGTGCCCTGTCGCGATCGGCCGGATTTGATCTGCGCGAAGTCGAAATGGTTTCTTTCCTGGATCAGTGGTCACGGAATCAGCCCCTCTATTCACGATTCTCGAACATCTGCGCCGGACTGCCACAATCTCACCGGTGTAGTCATAGATTCACCGCGTCATCCGCCACAGGACAACTCAAGCTCTTGTCATACATCCCCGATCGATCGAAGCAGCACGGCCGGCGCTTCCCCTTGGCGAGCATGTCGCAGGCGGTATCGATCCGCTTCACACGCGTTTCGGCCCGCTTGCCAGAAGTGATCCAGTGGATGAAGTCTCGACGCGCGGCCGGTGTGATGTCTGACCACACTTCCCGTGTTTTCGCGGGAGCCGCCGCGAGAGCTTTCTTCAGATCCGGCGGCACATCGGGCTCGGGCTCTTCGGCGACCGGGGCGATTTCCAGTGTGACAGAATCGCCCGGTTCCGCAGCGGCCGCTTTGCTCAATTTCCGTTCTACCTTGAGCCAGTGGCCACCTTTCCCATCGGGCTGGAGCGTGGCACTGAACGCGGAACCGTTGATCGTGCCTTCAACCGTGGTCTGCCCACGCGAGGGGAGTTTTTTGCTTGCTTCTTTTGGCAGAGTCAGAAAGTTCCACGCGGCCTTTTGCGCGGCGTCAGCCGGGCGGAGGAGCGTTGCTATGAAGCGGATCTTGGCGGCTTGGGCATCGTCACGCTCGCGCTGATCAATTGATTGTGCGGCTCGGTTCTTCGAAGTCTTTGGTTTCAAAGGACCTCCTCATGAATATTCCAGGCTACCCAGTAGTCTATTTCACAAAGCGAGCCTCCGCGATTACACGTGGCACGCCGTAGCCCCACCCCGATAGAACCGGAAGTCCTCTGTCCTTGGGCGTTTGAGGGCGAATTGGTGTAAGGCCCCGATAGACATTGTTGTTCGTCCAATACTGTGCGCCGCGAAAAAGCCACGGCTTGATCCGATCGGTTGTAAGGGCGCGAAACCCGAGAATCTCGCCGCCCGTTCTGGTGATTGCTCTTATGTGCGCATGCCCTTGTTCCAGGCATCGAGCGCCAGCAATCGATTCCGAAGTAGGCAATTTGCGCGAGTGCCAATCAAGCACCCCCGCCAAGAGCTCCATGCGTGAATAGCGCGTCTCCTCGCTTGGCACCTCGATTACTCGACCGCATCCAAACGTCCCATCTGACAACGGAATCGCCCAAAACTGGCCAGCAACGAGCCAATTCGCAGACTTTGGAACCAGCGGGTAGCTGAGGAGTTTCGGCTTCATGGACAAATACTACTTCCACTTAGTCACTTTGGGTCACCGAAGGATGATGACAGTTCTTGTTTGGATAATTATTAGACGCAAAGCGCCTCACCTTCTATTGCTCGTAAACATAGCCGATTATTGGTGTACAGTTTGACTCAATCGCTCCCCACTCTCACCGGAAATTCACATGGACAGACAGCGTTTCAGCTTCCTGGCACATAGTTCACTTGCGTTTGCCAATCCGCTTTCGTTTCAATCGATCGACCAGGCGATAGACCTGTTGCCGGTTGGACGGAATTCCTCTGCGCTGGATATTGGCTGTGGCAAGGCCGAGTGGCTCATTCGACTCGCCGAACAAAAGCAGGTTTCTGGGATCGGCGTTGATATCGCACCGCTCGGACACGATGCCGCGATGGTGCGATTGAAAGAGCGGAGCGTGAGTGATCGGATCTGGCTCCACTGTGCTGATGCGGCCAGCTTTGTCAGCGCCCAGAAAGCTGATTCGTTTGATGTTGTGAGCTGTATCGGATCGTCGCACGCGATCGGCGATGCCGCGACTGCGCTTGATGCAATGATCAAGGTGTGTAAGCCGGGCGGGCATATTGTGCTGGGTGAAGGGTTCTGGAAGAGGTCGCCGGATAGAGCCTATTTGGAAGTTCTGGGCGGCACTGAAAATGATCTGGGCACGCATCGCGACAACGTGACGCTGGGGACCGGTCGCGGACTCGTTGCACGCGGCGCGTGGGTTTCCAGCGATGCGGACTGGGATCAGTATGAATGGGCGTATGCCCGCAATATCGAAGATTTCGCGGCAGCCCATCCGAACGATCCAGACCATGCCGCGATGATTGAGAAATCGCGGAGTTGGCGAACGACATATCTGACCTGGGGACGCGACACACTTGGATTTGGGTTGTATTTATTCCGTAAGCTAGTGTGAATATGAGCAACGACCCTTCATCCATAAATGAGTCACGATTGCTCAAGCACATTTTCAAGCGCACGAGTGGGCTCACGAAATTGTTTCCGCATGTCATCGCCGGTCCGGGGCATGACTGCGCTGTCGTGAAATGCGGCAAAGAGACGTTGCTGCTCAAAGTCGATCAGGTGATTTCAGGACGGCACTTTGTGCCGTTTCCGGCAACGCCGCTCAAATTGATTGCACGCAAGGCCGTCGCCCGCGCGATTTCCGATATCGCGGCGGCGGGTGGCACTCCGCTGTGCGCACTTGCTTCGGCGGCGATTCCCTCTGAATTCAAGAAGACCAACAAGTTGTTTGACTGGGTGCATCGGGCGGGAGTTAGCTTTGATTGCCCGGTTGTTGGAGGCGACATCAGCAAGACTGATGGACCACTTTCGCTCTCAATCACCGTTGTCGGGCGGCCGCATGCCAAGCGTGGACCGGTGCTGCGGAGTGGCGCGAAGGTTGGCGATTCTGTGTATGTGACGGGGAAACTTGGGAGAAGTTTTGACAGCACAACGGGGCGTGGAAAACACCTGAGTTTTGTGCCGCGGGTGAGCGAGGCGAGGGAATTGTGCGATCGGCTCGGTAAACACCTGCACGCGATGATGGATATCTCAGATGGCTTGGGTGTGGATGCGGCGCGGCTCGCCGACATGAGCGATGTATCGATCGCGCTCGATGCCGAATTGATCCCGCGGGCGAGAGGGATCAGGAACTGGCGCGATGCGGTTGGCGACGGCGAGGATTATGAGCTGTTTTTCGCGGTGGAAGACAACATTCATGTTCCACGAAGTGTGAATGGCACAGCGGTGACTCGAGTTGGACAGGTAGTAAAGCGGGAGAAGATGAACGTGTGGGTCGAGGAAGATGGGAAGCGGATTGCATGCGAGGATCTAGGCTGGGAGCATTAGCGCCGACGACGCAATCCAGCGGCGGCCAGTGCTGCAGGACATAACAGGAGAGTGGAAGGAGACGGAATTGTGAGGCGATATCCCTGGAACACACCTGCGATGGAAGCCTGTCCCACAATTTGTCCGTGATCATTGATATCTTCAGCGGTCAGAATCATGATGTCGGGGCGACCCAGAATTGTGTGTACATAATTCGAGAGATTCAACGGATTTTGGCCTGGCATCCAAAGCACACCAGTGCCCATGTGATTGCCGACAATCCAACTGGAATTGTTAATCGCATTTGCTCGCGCTTCGGTACCTGGCTGCAGCAGCGCAAGTCGCTGAAAGCCCAGCGCCTCTGACCAGATGAACGCCCCGGTGTTGCTTAGAGCATTGTTCAATGTGTCGCCGACGACTTGCCCCTGGTCATTGATACCGCGACCATATGAACGATTTGAGTCATTGGGAATGGGTAGAAGTGAGAGACCACCAGCTGTAGTAATAAACGCACGATCCATACTACTGCTGACGTTGGGTGTATATCCAGTAGCAACGCCTGAGTTGTTGACGCGTAGCGGCACCGTGGACCGGCCGCCAAACGCAACCCTTGGCCCATTTGGTAGCTGTGAGAACGCCGTGTTGCCGATCCCAGGGAGATTTGTATACCCGACGACAAGACCATTGTCATTGATTGCAGTAGCGCGAGTGCTTGATTGAGGATCTCCAATTACCGTAAATCCACCTGTTCCCTGATGTCGATATCCGACCTCGCCCTGAAAAGCGGAAGCCCAGCCAACGATTTCACCGGCATCGCTTACACCGAGTGCCTGAACGCTCGCCGGATCGCCTGGAAAACTGCCCAGGTTCACCATGCCGATCCCATCGGAATAGCGATATGCTCGACTGGAACCCGGCTGAAAAGTCGACTCGCCAACTACTTGGCCAAAGTTGTTAATTGCATGTGCGGTTGACTGTCTAGTGCCGCCGGAACCTTGACCGAGCCAGCCCAGGAGATCGATTCGAGGTGAATTTCCACTTGCAAACGCGACTGAACTGGCCAATACCAAGGAACATATTGCTGCAACACCTGCGGATTTCATTGTCATAGGTCTCTCCTCTGTCCGACGATGATACTGCGGGACAGCTGGAGACACAACAGAATAACGACCTGCGCTAATAAATTTCCTAAGTATTCAATAATCCTAATATCTGTTGCCACGCCTCGAGCGAACGCTTTGGATTAAACTGGCGGAAACAGCCTTCCACACCCATCTTGGCATCTTCTCGGTGATGCGGCCTGATTGCCGCTCCCCGTTCGAGCAGGACTTGAAACGCGGCGACCGCACCGCTGACAATCGCCCAGCCGATCGGCTCATTGTGGTGCATGGGACCTGAGACCGCGTTGATGCTTGCTCCAGCATCAATCAGTGCTTTCACTGATTCCACCCGGTCGCCCCATGCCGATGCATGAAGTGCAGTTCCGTTGTCGTAGCCGCCGCCAGCGTTGATTTCGGCTCCGTGTGTTGCGAGCCATTGAATGACTTTGGCCTGGCTTGCTCCGGCGGCAGCGTGAAGGAGCGTGCAGCCCTCGCCGATCGAGTAGAGATAAGTATGGCCCGCAGCGGGCGGCGGAATCGGGAACCGAGTGCGAGAGACGCGGACATTTGGTCCATCAGGTTCATTGCTCAGCAGTTTCTCAAGAAGTGCAATATCGCCGATTCTGGCGGCGAGAAAAGGATCCGCTGCCGCACCGAGTTTCACCAGATGGGCAGCAACCTCTGGACGAGATTCGCTGAGCCATTGGGCCGGGGTGCTGGCGTGATCTATGTCAGGAGCGTCGATTGCTGCGCCGCTGGCGAGAAGCAGGTCGGCTATCTGGATTGTGCGGGCAAAGTGGAGCGGAGTCTGGCCATCTGGGCCGCGGGAGTGGACGATGTTGGGGTCGGCGGCGAGCATGGCTTGAAGCTCTTTGAGCTTTCCAAGCCTGGCGGCGGCGTGCGGAGTGAGCGTTGCGCCGCGGGAAATGAGGTAGTCAGAAAGTTCATCATCAGGGCTATCGAGCACGCCGAAGCTGCCCGCCCACCAGTCGCTGCGCTGATTGATATCTGCGCCCAGATCGAGTAAGAGATCGATCATGGGGCGGTTGGCAGTCTGAACCGCGATCATGAACGTGGTAGTGCCGAAGCATTTGGGGTCGGTTGCCCGAAGGAGAGATGGCGCGGCGGTTGCCATGGTGCGGACGGAGGCAGTATCTCCACTATGAACCGCGCGGATGAATGATTGAAGATCGGTTGACACGGTCGGGACTCCTGCGGCACACCTATTTCTGGCTGTGTTGGGAAACCATATCCTGTCAGTGATGGATCCACGCCAAAAAGCTGCCGCCAAGTATCGTCCCGCCAAGGTGAAGCTGCTTCTTGTGGCCGAAGCGCCGCCGTGTACACCCGAACGCTATTTCTATTTCGAGGATCTGGATAAGCATGATTGGCTGTTCCGGTATGTGTGGGAAGCGCTGATGGGGAATAAGCCGGACCGCAGTCGCAAGGCGGAACATCTGGCAGCCCTGCGAGATGCTGACGTGTTCATGATTGAGTTGCACGAAGATTCGATTTCGCAGCCTTCGCTTGCGGACCTTCGGCCTAAGGTGGCGGGGTTGGTCGAAAGATGCCGTGCACTGAAACCGAGCCACATTATTCTGATTAAATCGAGCGTGTATGACGCGGCGTATGAGGAGCTGGTGGCCGCGGGTTTGCCGGTTATTGATGAGCGGATTCCGTTTCCGGCGAGCGGACAGCAGCGGAAGTTTTTGGATGGGTTTGGGAGTGCGGTGAAGGCCGCGGGTTTCAGTGCCACGCGTTGAGCAAAAGCTGGGTTTGCGGAATCCATGCCATTACTGAGTTGCTGCAGGCAGAACTTTCACCTAGGAGGGATGGGCTGCGCCGCGCCCTTCGGGCGTCGAACCTCCCGTCGTCCATTTGCAAAGCCAAATGGACCGGGGGTTCCAATCCCTCCAAGTGGATCGTGTCAGTAGAAAATATGCGCGCAAAAAAATCTGGCTGCGCTCGCCAGATTTTTTGCAACGGAGAAGGAGGGATTCGAACCCCCGTGTGGCTATTGCCACAATCAGATTTCAAGTCTGACGCATTCAGCCGCTCTGCCACCTCTCCAGGTGAATAAATTGTCGGGCCAATGGTAGTCAGGATGAAACGGTTTTTTTCGCCGCCAGCGTACTTCCGAGAATCACAAAAACAGCAATTCCAGCACAACCAGCACCGACGAGAAACGCCAGAGAAAACTGGCCATCAATGATTTTCTGCTGCCAGAGCAGACCGGTAACTATGCTGGCAATCACCTGGCATACGCCGCCGACCCCGGCGACGATCCCCAGAGCCGATGCCCGGTGCGCAGACTCGACATGATCGCTGACCATCGCCTTAATCACACCTTCTGTAAGCGCGGCATACAGGCCATAGCCGCACATCGACAGCCAGACCACGAGCGAGTTCTGGTTAAATGCGAAGATGCTGTAGACCAGTGCGTAGATGAGCCACCCTGTGACAATGAGCGGCACGCGACCGATGCGATCTGACAGTTGCCCCAGTGGCCAGGCGAGCAGTGCGCCGACGAGATTGTAAAGCGAGTAGGCGAAGATCACCTGCGAGAAGCCCAGACCAAGTTCCTTGGCACGAAGAAGAAGGAACGAGTCGCTGCTGTTGCCGAGAGAGAAGATGGCAAAGGCAACCACAATCCACCAGAATCGCGCGGAATACGAGTGCTTCACCGCGAGCACCTTCTCTGACTTTGGTGCAACTCGAATTTCGGTGACATATCTCATCGCGATCAAAACACTGATCATGCCCGGAATGATCGCGACAAAGAACAGGTAGTGCAGCGGCAGATCTGGAAAACGATTAATGACGATCAGCGTGATCAGGGGGCCCACAATCGCGCCGCAGGTATCCATCGTGCGGTGAAACCCAAACGCCGCTCCGCGCTGCTCTTGGGGTACCGAGTCGGCTATCAACGCATCGCGCGGCGCGGTTCGGACAGCCTTCCCAACGCGATCTGAAATTCGTCCAGTGAGGAAAATCGACCAGGCAGCCGGGCCAGCGACCACGGCGGCGAGGCCCATAATGGGTTTACTCAACGCGCTCAACGAGTAGCCGCCGATCACAAACGGCTTGCGCTTGCCAGTGCGATCTGACAACCTGCCACCAACCCATTTCAAGCTGCTGGCCAAACCGTCCGCAAGGCCCTCGATAACGCCGAGTATCGCGGGACTGGCGCCCAATGTTCCGACTATGAAAAGCGGTATGATCGGATAGAGCATCTCTGATGCAATGTCAGTGAAGAAACTCACCAGTCCAAGAGATTTGACATTTCGCGGCAGAGGCATCTGGCGCAGCGTAGGACGCCACTGATGCGTTTTACGTCTGGTACACCATCAGGATGGTAGATGCTCGGAATCCAAGTCCTTCGAGCAACTCGCGCGACTCGTTATTCCTATGTGCAGTGTCGCCCCGAATTTGAGAAACGCCGCGAGCTTTCAATCTGGCCATCGCTTCTATCAACAATTTCCGGGCAATACCTTGCCGCCGAAACTGCGGTTCCACCCATAAATCGTGCAGAAATCCATAGCGAGTCAACGTGAAAACCGGGATCTCATCGAGTATCTCGCCCACGATGAAACCCGCTGCTGTTTCGCCGACAGACGCAACAAGCAACACCGAATCGGCATCCTCACTGCGCTTTCGAAGCCAGCCGCGATAACGCTCGGCGATATCATCGACAAAGGGATATCGCTGCGGGTCCATTGTCCGATGCATGTCACAGATCTTCTGCACCATGGGCAGAATCGCGGAAATGTCCGCCGCTGTTGCCGGGCGAATTTCAGCTACAGGGGCTTCCATGTTCCCTGCTCCCAGTCGCCCATCAGTTTTTCACCCGCTTCAAAATACAGCGATTCCAGCAGATCCCGCGGCAACTCAAAACCCTTCACAATCGGCGCCGACATCGCGTTGTACTTCACCGAATCCACCATCGCCAGGTCTTCATCCGCGATCGGCGACTCGCGCTCGCCGCTCTTTTCCCACATTGTCCGCAGCGCGTAATAGCGGCTCGCGTACAGATCAAACGCGGCCTCCGGGCTCGACGCCTGATCGCTCTTGATGCTCTCAGGCATCGCCTTCTTCGGCGTCACATGATCTTCCATCGTCACAATGTCAGACCCAAAGAGAATCCGTCCCTTGAACTTTGTAAGGAACGCGATCAGTTCTTCGCGCGAGTGCTTTGACAATTCGCGAATCATCCACTTGGTCGCGCTGGTATCGAGATACAGATTCCGATGCCGCGTGAGGAGCCCGGAAAGGAACGCCAGATCTTCAGGCCACCCGCCCATGTGCGCCGCGATCCATGGCACCTGATACTTCGAAATCATTCGCTCCAGGCTTTCATACTGCTGCGCTTTGGTGTCGTACTTTGATGCATCACTCCACTTGGTGCTGAACCATGTATTAGGATCGGCGATGTGAATCATGACCATCATGTCCAATGACAACGCCGCCTCAACCTGCCGTACGCGCCACTCCGAGTCAATCTCCCATACATCTGCTCTTCCATCCGGCACGAGCTCCCGCAATCGCGGCGAACTCCATATCTTCATCACCTTGGCGCCAAAATCCTTCGAGAAATCCTTAATCGCATCCACGTATCCGTGACGAAATGCACGCCCCTTGTCGGGGTCACTAAATGTCGGGATGCACATGAACCGCACTTTGTCGCCCATCACTTCTCGTACTGCCGCACATGCAGGCAACTGCGTCATGCTGAACGTCTGTCGCACACCGTACAACTGCTGGACTTCGGCGTAAATCTTCGACGCCGTTGGTCCATTGATATGTGCATGTATATCTACAAGCGGACGTCGAAAAGTCGCAAAGCTCGCGGCTTCGCTACGATAATCCAGCCCGAATCGGTTGTTTACTGAAATTACAGCCAGAGTCGATCTCCCGAATGTACCTGCCACATCCCCGATGATAGAACCACTTTCCGCCAACTCGACCCCAACGCAGGCCGGCACTTTGATGCCGCGGATTGCCCCTGGAAACACCGCTTCGCGACGCCTTCGGATTGTTCTGGCCCATGACTGGATCGCCGGAGTCCGCGGCGGAGAACGCGTCCTTGAAGCCATTGCCCAGTGCCTCTCCAGAGACCACACCCTTGTCGGCCTCTTCACAATGTTCGATGACGGCGGCATGATCGGTCCCGCGACAAACGATGTGCCACGCGTCTGCTGGCCGCTGGGAAATGTCCCGGGATTCTCTGATCGCTTTCGCCGCTGGATGCTGCCCGCATACCCCACCGCCGTCGAACATCTCTCTCGCCGTTTGGCCACCCTTCACCAGCGCGAACCAATCGACCTACTCATTTCCACCAGTTCCGCTGCGATCAAAGGCCTTCGCCCGCCGCACACCGTCCCCCACCTCTGCTATTGCCATTCGCCCGCGCGATACATCTGGAGCCAGGAAGTCGCCTACGCACGCGGCAGCTTTCTGCGAGGAGTGGGTCTTCGCGCGTATCGAGCTCGTTTCAAGGCGTGGGATCGTGCCACCGCCGCGAATGTCACGCAATTCCTCGCAAATTCGAAGCACACAGCGCGCGAAATCGAGCGATGCTTCGGTCGTGACTCGAAAGTCATTCACCCGCCGGTACGCACTGATTACTTCACACCCGACTCGCGCATCATACATGAAGATTACTGGCTCTACACCGGAGCCCTCGAAAGCTATAAGAACGTGGAACTCGCAATTACAGCTGCAGAACTAGCAAAAAAACCATTGCTCATCGCTGGCAACGGCAGCGACGCCAACCGCTTGAAATCACTCGCAGGTCCGCACACCAGATTCCTCGGTCACGTCAGCGATGATGAACTGCGCTCACTCTACCGCCGCGCCCGACTTGTTGTCTTCCCGCAGTGCGAGGACTTTGGCATCGTCGCCGTAGAAGCCCAGGCCTGCGGCACACCAGTTGTCGCATTTGCACAAGGCGGAGCACTCGACAGCGTGCATGATGGAATTACGGGCGCGTTGTTTCACGATTCGACACCGCAATCGCTGTGCGACGCTGCTGCTCGCTGCGAAGTCGATGAAGTCGCCTGCCGCTCCAACGCTGAGAATTTCAGCGCAGCTGCATTTGAAACTAGACTCCTGACGGCAATTCACAATCTTGTGCCCGCCGCTCACTGAGGCCTCTTAGTGAGGCATCGGGAATCTCGCACAGAGCTGCTTGACGCTGCTGCGCACTTCGCTGGTCGCCTTCGCCAATTCATCGGACCCTTCGATGCCCGCCGAAAGCACGCGATCAATGAACCCGGCAACCACCGCCATCTCGGTTTCTTTCATGCCGCGAGTTGTGAGCGCGGGTGACCCCAGGCGAATTCCGCTCGTAATCCGCGGCGGCCGCGGATCATTGGGAATTCCGTTCATATTGCAGATAATCCCCGCATTTTCCAGCCATTTGCCGCCATCAAGCCCAGTGAGTTTGTCGCTCTTTTTGCGAAGGTCAACGAGCATCAGATGATTGTCGGTCCCGCCGCTGGTGATGCGATACCCCTTCTCAACCATCGCAGCCGCGAGCGCCTTTGCGTTCTTCACCACCTGCTGTGTATACGTCTTGAACTCCGGCTTGAGGGCCTCACCGAACGCAACGGCCTTGGCCGCGATTATGTGCATAAGCGGCCCGCCCTGCATGCCCGGGAACACCGCCTTATCGATCTTCTTCGCCAGTTCTTCATCGTTGGTCACAATCAGTCCGCCACGCGGCCCACGCAGCGTCTTGTGTGTTGTGGTCGTCACAACATGTGCATGTGGCAGTGCATTTGGATGGCTTCCTCCCGCGATGAGTCCTGCAATGTGCGCGACATCGGCCACCAGCAACGCCCCCACTTCATCCGCGATCGCCCTGAAACGCGCAAAATCAATCGTCCGCGGATACGCCGAATACCCGCACATAATCACCTTGGGCTTGTGCTCCAGACACACCTTGCGAGCGGCGTCGTAATCGATCCGCTCAAACTCCGGATGCGCTGCATCGTAATGCAACGGGTAATGAACCGGGTTGTAATACCGCCCGCTGAAGTTGATCTTCATTCCGTGCGAAAGATGCCCGCCATCTTTCAGCAATAACGATGCAAACGTCGACCCCGGCTCCATCAATCCCATGAACACCGCCGCATTAGCTTGAGCCCCCGAGTGCGGCTGCACATTTGCAAACTTCGCACCAAACATCGCCTTGGCCCGCTCAATCGCCAAGGTCTCCACCTTGTCGTGAAACTCGCACCCGTTGTAATACCGCGCGCCGGGATACCCCTCGGCGTACTTATTCGTCAGACACGTCCCCATCGCCTCCATGACCGCCGGCGAAGTGTGATTCTCGCTCGCAATCAATTCCAGTGTCGTCTCCTGGCGCTCTGCCTCCATACGGATAAGAGATGCGATTTCGGGATCGGTTTTTGTCAATGCGTTCATAGGGCAGAATGTTACGCTCGTCGCATTCGACTAATCATCGAAGAGCGAGTAAGAATCCACCGTGAGAATCGTGATCAGCGCTCCCGCTAATACCGACACCATGCCTAGCAGACCCGCTACCAGCCAGGGCCGGGGCAGCTTCAAGTATCGCGAGCAGGCGAACCCCCAAGTCATAACAATCGCCAGGAACGCAATGCTCGGTCGAACCCAGAATGCGTGTTTATGCATGAAGTCGCTTCCGCCCCACCAGTAACTTTTTCCTCGCACTTCGATCTCATACAACCACCAGAGTGCCCGACACACACCGGGAATCGCTCCCGTCAGCAGCACCGGAGCCACGCAGTAGATTGCGATTCGAAAAAGATGTGCCTTAAGTACCTTCGCGCGGCGCAACGTATCCGGCGCAAGTTGCATGGCAATCGGCATCGCAAAGCACGCGATGTAGGTCGTCATCTGCCAAGGAGTGCTGAGAAACCCTGACTCTTCTGGCCAGAAAATTTCTATCAGTGTCCTGAATGGTCGCGTATAGAGCGAGTCTACCAGTCTCGTCGCCCAGGGATACTGCGATGCAAGCGAGTCAAATAATATTGTCCACATCGCACCGATGAGACACACACTGAGCCAAATCCCGACAAACCCAATGAACATGCACGCGATCGCCCGCCCAAAGTGCTGCGGGAATCCCATCTGCACCATCCGCCAGAATTTCCATGGAAACAATGAATGGAACGTCGTTCTCAACGACTGGAGAATCAACCGTCCGTGACCAATCTCCACAAACCACTTTGGCGCAAGATACAGCGGATTCAGCAATTCTGACCATTCAAAGACCAAGCCGCACTCCGGGCACTGCCCAGCGCCTTCCGGTTGCTTTCCACCAGGAATCGGCAGTCCGCGCAGCTCATATCCGCAACGCGGACAATCTGGCACCCTTCTGAAATTGTCATCGCGTATTTCGCTCATGCCGCTGCTAATTCATGAATATGTAACGATAAGACATCGGTCCGATCACTGCAAGAATCGCAATTGTCCACGCGATTATTCCCAGAAGGAACAATGTCAATCGTGCCTGATTGAGTTTCCAGTGCTTCGAAATCACCTCGTACCACCACCAGCTTTGATAGAGAAGCACGCTTACCCCAAACACAGCTGCGACAAGATTCCACCCGCCTCCGCCAGCGTCAAGCGCTGCGATCGGTGACCTCAAGACCTGCGCTGCGTGGGAATACCTGAACTCGTCAATCAAATTCGTCGCTGCAGTTCCTGGCCTCATCGTCTCGATGATCGACAATGTCGCTACTAATACTCTCCAAAGCGCGGCCCCCCACGCTACCACCGCCAACCATCCCAGCGAATAGATCGTGCATCTCAGCACGTGGACACCGCGTATCCGCGCAATTCGGCGCGTCGGTTGCATCAACAGCAACGCAAGCGGCCAGGCGACCGCAGCGCTTCCAACAAAAATCATGCTGGGAGCAACTGAAAAAAACTGCCAGTTCCATCCGACCACAGTGTAATTTGGCGCGTTGCCCCACTGCGCTCGCAACTCTCCCACAGGCGCGGCGAGAATATTCACATACTGAATCCACTCCTCCTCACCAGCAAATCCGTAGATGTTCATCCCCAGGTTCACAAACCCCGGCCCACTGGCATTCGAAAGCGCTAGCCACAAAGCTGCACACCCCATCCCCGCAGCCGCCACATACGCGGCAACCAGCAATAGCGGCAGCCACCACACGATTCGCTTGACCACCGGCGCATGCCAAAGCTGCACGCGCCTGAAGAATAAGCGCGGCACCAGCGCCTTCCAGAACGTCAACCACGCACCTTTCCAGCTCCCCCACGCCCCATTTGAATAGTCAAATAACCACCACGGCAGCTGTCGCTCAGGCCGCATCACATCTGCCCACGCGTATTCATATCCGCACTCTGAACACGTGCCGCGGAGTTCGCATTGCTCCTTCCACGCGCTCACTGTTCCGCTCAAGTCATACCCGCACCGCGGGCATCGCGGCGCTGAAGCACTCTCCAGGTGATTCTGATCGATCAGAACATCCATGTGTGTGGATACCAGTGATTAAACTTCATTGTCAAAATAATTGCCACAAGCAGAACCTGAATCACCACGACACTCAAAAACACCGCCCGTGCCTCCGTTAATTTCCAGTGTTCCCTCAAAACCGCAGCCCACCAGCTCCAGCACCACACCATCGCACAGATCGCCGCGATAACAAGCCAAAAATTCGATTCCGTAGTGAATCCCGCTGAACCGCCCGGCAGCCCCAACTGTGTTCCAAATGTTGGCGGCACAAACCCAAGCTCAAGCAAAAGCCTCCCCAGCACCAGCGGCACAAACGCCGCCAGCGAATACACCGTTGCCCGAACCACATGCGCGACCTTCACCTTTGCCCGCCGCCTCGTCCAGGGCAAACACATAAGCACGATCGGCGTACTTAAAGTGACCGCCCACACCACCTTCGTTGCAAGCGTCACGAGCCCTGCACCAACGCTGACAATGCACGCCTCCGTCGCCGATACTGGAAATTCGATCGCTCCAGTAAGATCAATCTGCTGCCACACACTCTTGGACCATTCGACTGTCGGCGGCCAACCAGTGGTCGGTTGAATTTCCACAACGAGCACCGGCGCAGTAAATTCGCTCACGATCCACCCGATCACATCCTCTTCCGGAGCGACTCTCCTGACCATGACCGCACCTCGTGGCGGCGTAGCTGGAGCAACATATGTCGCCATCCTCCGGGTGACAACTGCTACCCCATAGACCGACTGCAATACCAGAAACAAGATCGCCGCCCAAAGCGCCGCCCGCCTCAAAACTACCGGCTTCTCAAGCGTCACTTCCGCAAAGAACGGTCTGACCATCAAGACCTTGAGGAAAGATCTCCACCATCGAGACCAGACCCCTCGACCGCTTCCAGTCGACTCAATAAACCACAATGACACCTGATGCGAATCGATCGCCGCCCAGTTCAGCTCAAATCCACACTCCGGACACGTCCCCACCAAATCCGCCCATTCCCGCGGCCGCAAAACCGCCACGTCATACCCGCACCGCGGGCACTCGATCTTCCTCGCTCCGGAATGTCCCTTGAAATCGTCACTCACGCAGAGACTCTACCATGATCTGACTCTCCCCGTTGCACCAATTCAACCTTCATGCCCACACCGCTCCTCCATCTTGCAATTACTCTCGGCGACCCCGGCGGCATCGGTCCCGAAGTCGTCGTCAAAGCCCTCGCACAACCCGGCCTTTCCAATCGAGCCCGCTTCACCATCATCGGACTCAACGCCCCCCTCATTTCCGCAGCATCCGCGGCGGGAATCTCACCCCTTTGGTCCACCGCACCCGATGCCCCCATTCGCCTCGTTGAACCAGTCGCCGCATTCTCCCCACACGCCAGATCAACTGCTTCCGGCGGCGATGCCTCCTTCCAATTCTGCATCGAAGCCATCCGTCGCGCCAAACTCGATCGCACACATCCCGATTTCGTCCACGGTGTCGTCACCGCCCCCATAAGCAAAGAAGCCTGGCATATGGCAGGCCACCACTACCCCGGCCACACCGAGCTCTTCGCCCAGCAATTCGGCATCACCGATTTCGGAATGTTCTTCGCCGCACCAAAGCTCAAAGTCATCCTCGTAACTGTCCACATCCCGCTTGCTCAGGTTCCGACAACACTTACGTCCGCCCGAGTCCTCACCACCATCCGACTCGGACAGCAAGCGTGCCGCGATCTTGGCATCGCCTCTCCACGCATAGCAGTCTGCGGCCTCAATCCCCACGCGGGCGAAAACGGACTCCTCGGCTCCGAAGACGATTCCATCATCGCCCCCGCGATTCGCGCAGCTCAGCAGGAATCCATCAACGCCCGCGGCCCCTTTCCCGCAGACACGATTTTCCTCGCCGCCCTGAATGGCAAATATGACCTGGTCGTCGCCATGTACCACGATCAGGGGCTCATCCCCGTCAAGCTCCTCTCGCGCGATACAGCCGTCAACGTCACAGTCGGCCTCCCCACCATCCGCACCAGCCCCGACCATGGCACTGCCTTCGACATCGCTGGCAAAAACCTCGCCGATCCCGGCTCCATGCTCGCGGCAATAGAGCTCGCAATCACCATGGCCAGCCAATCCTGAAACAGCCTGGCGCATTCGCTACCCTCTGCCATGCCAATTCTCTCACTTCAAGAAATCCAAATCATTCTGCAGGCGATCACCTCGCTCTGCATCGCCGGCTCGTTCCTCTACGGTGCAATCCAGTTCAAGAACTACCGCCGCTCGCAATACGTTGCCAACTTCACCAAACTCGTCGAACTGCAGATGCAGCTCCGCCGCATGCGTGTCGACGATCCCGCCCTCGCCAAAGTTTTCCGCGATGATGTCAAAGAACTCGGAAGTGATGCCGAGATCCGCGAGTACTTCTTCGTGCTCATGCAACTCTCGGTCTTTGAGATCGTCTGGTTCAGCCACAAGCAAGGTCAGCTCCCCGATGACTATTACACTTCCTGGGTCGAGCGCATGCGCGCCATCGAGGCCGAACCTTCCTTCCAGCGCATGTTCAACAACCCGTCCATGAAGCTCATGCACAACGAATTTCAGAAGTACATCACCGACATGCTCGCAAAACTGCCTAAGCACAACTGAATCAAACTCCTACGCTTCCGCCTGTGACTCACACCTGGACACTCTCGCCCCGCGCTTCTCTGGTGCTTGATCGGCCCAGGATCATGGCCATCATCAACCTCACGCCCGACAGTTTTTACGCCGCCAGCCGCAGCGAAACTCCTGAATCCGCCCTCGATTCCATTTTCCGCGCAGTCGGCGATGGTGCCGATATCCTCGATCTTGGCGGCGAGTCCACACGCCCCGGCGCCGATCCCGTGGCCCCTCAACAACAAATCGACCGCCTCGTCCCCATCATTTCCGCCATCCGCGCTGCGGGCAACCGCCTCACCAATTTTCCAATCTCGATCGACACCACCAGCAGCCGCGTCGCCCGCGCCTGCCTCGAAGCCGGAGCAGATTGCATCAATGATGTTTCCGCTGGCACCGCCGACGAAAACATGTTGCCACTGATAGCCGAGAAAAAATGCGGCATCATTCTCATGCACCGCCTCGTCGACCCTGCACGCGATTCCTACTCCGATCGCTACCACGAACCGCCGCAATACACCGACGTCGTCGCTGATGTCGCGACATTCCTCAAGTCCCGCGCCGACGCCGCAGTGTCCGCTGGAATCAACCCAGCATCCATCATCATCGATCCCGGACTGGGTTTCGGTAAATCCGTAGAAGATAATCTCCGCCTCATCCGCGGCACACCTTCCCTCATTTCCCTCGGCTACCCCGTCCTCTCCGCCCTCTCGCGAAAAAGCTTCGTCGGCCGCGTCAGCCTCGGTCAAAGTTCCATGCCCGATGAACGCCTCCCCGGCACGCTCGCCCTCAGCATCATGCACTACCTCGCAGGCGCACGACTCTTCCGCGTCCACGATGTCGCCGAACACATCCGCTGCCTGCGTGCCGTAGAAGCAGTTCAAAAGGACTAAGCGACATCACCTGTCAGTCACTTTCAACAGTCAGAACTGAATGCGGCGACGAAATCCAGATAGTCAAAGAAATCGATCACGCTGTCCGCGTTGTAGTCCGCGCCGGGAGCGTTAGAAGCGAATGCCTCGACAAAGTCAAGATAATCAAAGAAATCGACCACGCCATCTTCATTGAAATCGGCGCCACAACCTCGCATGGCCAGGTGGTCAAATATGAAGCCATCACCCGCCGAGCCCGAACGGAAGTTGTTGAATCGAACACTTTCGATGCCGGCCAGACCAGGAGTGATGATCTTCATATACCCCTGACGACCAGCACCGGGCGTCAGTGAGGTCCGCTGACTGAACGTTCCAACATCGCGCCCGTTAATCACCAACCGTGAATTCCCCTCCATCTGCTGCACACTCATTCCCAGAGTATGCAGCGGCGGATTGAACGAGAAAAAGATGTCGCCCCAGTTGGTCCCATCTGTATAGTTGTACGTTGCGTTATTGCGGCCGCTGATAACGCCACGCGTGCCATCCCAGATGCCAGAATCAAATGCATTGCCGAATGGATCGCTCACTACAGGATCGAAGACCGCGGGCAAGGTGTTGCTGGCGGGCGTGAATCCGCCTCGGGCCTCCCAGCCAACTCTGACGCGCGGATTCAGCGTCACCGATTCAAAAGTCTCAATCGCCGCGCGCTCAAGACCAATCACCGAGTCCGGAGTCTGCCACACAGGAAAGCCGCTGATTTCGATTTCCGGACTTGGTACATCGGAAAAGGCGAGATTATCAATCACAAATCCATCGCCACTTTGATTATCCAGCTTGAGTGTTGCGATCGCGTCATTCCCCGTCGCGGTGATGACGACATAGCCGCCGCGGGTACCGCTCGTCGGTAGTCCGGTCATCGCTCCCAGTTCGCCAACATCCACACCGTTAATAATCAGTCGGGTGGAGACCTCTCTCTGATACATCGAAAATCCCACAACTTTTACGGGCGTGCTGAATTGCAGCTCAATATCTCCCCAATTGTTGGCATCGTTGTAAAAACGAGTCTGATTGGTGCCCGTATTGACGAGGCCAGCTGTACCTGTGTATTGCGAATTCAAAAACGCACTGCCGAAATTATCGACATTGGTCACAAAAACTGACGGCAATGTTGACGTCGGGCCATACGTCGTGTTACCAGTAATGACGCGCACCTGCAACCCTGGTGCAAGATTCGCATCTTCAAAATCTTCGACGGTGCAGTTCCCCACACCGATATTCTCTTCAGTCAGTCCCCAACGCTCTGCCCGGTAAAATCCATAACGAAAATCCGCGCCAGCTGTGGCAGTCAACGCAGCGGTCAACACACACAACGCCAAAATACCTGCACGCATGGGAAATCCCTCCATACGAATCCTTAGCTCAATCGCCGCATGTTTCTGACAGCAAATCAGGGCCGATAACGCCCAACTGCCGGCTCGTCCTCACCGCACTCAGCGCTCGGGGCTTTCTGCCCGCTCCCACCCGGTCCACGCCGCGTAGCAACTCTCAAGATCCTTGGCAATCCCCTCAGCCGAAAGCCCCGATTCGCGATAATCAATCACCGGCTTGAACTCAATCCGCGATCGACTGAACTTCAAAAACGATTCCATCGCCCCTTCACAATCCGGCGTATCCCGCAAAATCACCGGCAACACGAGTGCCCCCGTCTTCTTCACAATCAGTCCAACCCCCGGCA
Organism: uncultured Phycisphaeraceae bacterium; assembly: GCA_964484185.1. GTDB lineage: Bacteria > Planctomycetota > Phycisphaerae > Phycisphaerales > UBA1924 > F1-120-MAGs238. The sequence goes on along the minus strand of CAZAEQ010000032.1, from coordinate 24,618 downwards.
TAAATGGCAACAACTTCCGCGCTGGCCTTTCAATCCGCCCTTCCGGAAAAATCCCCAGTACGCCCCCACTCTCCACATGCCGCACCGCCGTTCGCAAACTTGTGCGATCACTTCCGGTCCGGTCCACCGGAATCATCCCGCTCCATCTCCAGAACCAGTCAAAATCCGGCGCAGCCATATCCGCGCCCATCATCCACCGCGGCTCACATTTCATAGCGGCCTGCACCAGAATCGGATCAATCCCCGCAGTGTGATTCACAATCACAATCAGTGGCCCGGGAGTCTTGCCCGCCGGAATGTGCTCTTGTCCCGTCGCCGTCAGTCGATGGAATATCGCCGCGTAAAGCTGCTCGCCGCGATAAAACAAACCCGTCTCAGTATCCCCGCGCGGATTGTCATGCACCCAGTGCGCCAGCGCGACCAGCCCCAACCACAGCATCCCCGCACACAACCACATCATGCCCGATCGTACCGCACTCGTGGCACCGCCTCATAGGCGGTGTCCGATTCGGCGTGGCACCGGCACTCTTGCCGGTGTGTCTTTCACACGTCATACCCTTCCCCGTGCCCGACCTCTTCGCCGAATCTCGCGAAAAATTCGCCCGCAGCATCATGCCTCTGGCGATGCGCATGCGTCCGCGCACCATCGATGAATACGCCGGCCAGCAGCACATCCTGGGCGAAGGCAAACTCCTCCGCCGCATGCTCAAGGCCGATGCCCTCACCTCACTCATCCTTCACGGCCCGCCCGGCACCGGGAAAACCACGCTCGCTGAACTCGTCGCCAAACACACCAAACGCCAGTTCGTCCGCGAAAATGCTGCGGCCATCGGCGTCGCCCGCATCCGCGAAATCATCCAGGAAGCCGATCGCCTCCTCACCAGCGGCCGCGGCCGCACCATCCTCTTCCTCGATGAGATCCACCGCTTCTCGCGCTCGCAGCAAGATGTTCTCCTCAACGATGTCGAACGCGGACTCATTACCCTCATCGGCGCTACCACCGAAAACCCGCTCTTCAGCGTCAACTCAGCGCTCGTCAGCCGCAGCACACTCTTCCGCCTTGAACCCTTGACGATCGAGGATATAAAACTGGTAGTCAAGCGTGCCATCGCCGACAAAGAACGCGGCTACGGCAATCTCACCATCAACATCACCGATGATGCTCTCGAAGTCTGGGCAATAAAAAGCGATGGCGACGCCCGCCGCGCCCTCACCGCTCTTGAAGTCGCCGTTCACTCCTGTGATCAATCGCAGCCAATCACCATCGACAAATCCGCCGCGGAAGTCTCGATCCAGCAAAAAGCTGTCCTCTACTCCGCCGGAGGTGACCAACACTTCGACCTCGCCAGCGCGATGATCAAATCCATCCGCGGCGGCGACCCGCACGCCGCCGTCTACTGGATCGCCCGCATGCTCGAAGGCGGCGAAGATCCCCGCTTCATCGCCCGCCGCCTCGCAATCCTCGCCAGCGAAGACGTCGGCAACGCCGAACCTCGCGCCATCATGGTCGCATCAAGCTGCTACGACATCATCGAACGAATCGGCATGCCGGAAGCCCAGATCACACTAGCCCAAACCGCCTGCTTCCTGGCCCTCTGCCCCAAGAGCAACGCGGCAGTCATGGCCATCAGCGAAGCCATGACCGATGTCAAAGAAGGCCGCACCGTCGAAGTTCCCATCTACCTCCGGGACAAAAACTCAAGCCCGCTGGGCGAAGGCGAACGAACCAAGGGTTACGTCTATTCACACGATCAGCCCGGCGCAGTGGGAACACAAGACTACCTCGGCGTCAACAAACAGTACTACCACCCCACAGACCGGGGTGAGGAAAAGCTGCTGGCAGAACGGTTACGCGAGTTTGAAGCACGCCAGGTTCCCCGCAATCTGCCTGAGTAATTCAAAGACTATTCTTGATGTAGATTATTCCGTGTGAGAAGTGCCCATCAAGAAAACTAATGAACTTATCAAGATCATGAAAGAGGCCCGCTGTCTCAAATAGCCCAAACTCAACTCGAGTTCGCCTACCGCTGATGCTCGCAATTTGGCTCGTAGTTCTGAGCGTTCTTGTGGAGGTACTTTGGATAGCGACGGCAGCGATTGTTTCAAATGCAACCAGACTGCCATCTTGGTTGCTCTTGGGTACTTGTTTTCTGGCGGGTCCCCTTGCGTGTAGTTTTCAGTTGACCATGTCATCTCATCGAAAAGAATGGTCGAAAAACGTCAAAGTGGCACTCTGGACGATTGCCCTTTCTACAGGACCTGCCATCATTATCGTTTGGCTTCTATTTTTCGTGGACCGTTATGAGAGCTAGCTGACCAACCATCGATACCGACCCCCACAATTCTGTTTCTACCGTCAAGTGTCCGCACTGCGGTTACGAGATCGTGGGCAACCCAACGAAGCTGCGATGTTCTGAATGCGGGAGGTTCAGTTTTGAAGATCGCCAACGCTACTCCCCAATTCCCTTGCACACCTATTTTTGGTTCCCGATAGTTCCTACGTTGTTCAGTTTCATGAGTTGGATTCTCATTTTGGGTCTAAGCGCAGGGGAACTTCGTAGCTTGGCATTAGTTGGAAATGCAACGGTTGGTCCACTAATTGCGCTGGCATACCTGGCCTTTTCAAGTAGAGCGAGTCAGTGGCGAACTCCTGAGAGGATCATTCTCTGGATATGGGTCATGCTTGTCACCCAAGCTTGGTTGTTGATCGGCCCGCTAATTGCGCACCAAAATACATACAAACAGGCTTTTTGACGGGGGCCGACCTTACCTCGATCCGGCTTAAGCCATTGACATTTGGATTCGCTGCCCTCGATTCTCAACCGTTCAACAGCAAGTTCCTCGCGATATAAAACACCCCGGCATCAACCGGGGTGTTTCAATATTCACACTTTCAGAAAACGTTCAATTATCCTGCGACAGAATCACAACCGTGTACGGCCCGATCCCAATATTCGCATTCTGCGCCATGCCATCCTTCGCCCCCGGCGTCGTATTCACATCATTCGATGCCCAGTTCGAGAAATCGCCCGAGTATCCATTCCAATCACTGTTAAACCGCACACGCCACGTCCCCGCCCGCGGCAGCCCGATGTTGTAACTCGCGTACCCATTGGTGCCGAAATTACACAGCACGATCACATCATCCTTCGCCCCGCCATTCTGCCAGCGGTGATAGCCAATCACCTTATTGGTATTGTTGATGTGGTGTACGTTGATGTTCTGACCGCGCAGGCCCCGCGTCGTGTCGTACCAATTCCGCCGCAGACGCACCAGATCGCGATACATCGTCTGAATACCCGCATACGTAGTCAGCTTGGTCCAATCGACCGGATCCGTATCCGCAAAGAACCCGTTCTCCAGCACTTCCTGACCCTCAAAAATCATGGGAATTCCCGGGCCAGTCATGACCAGCGCGCCGCCCAACGTTGACCGCTTCTTACTCGCCCAGCTTCCCGCATTGCCGGGCCAGATTTCTTCCGGCACACGCGACTTGCCGTTGGCCACTTCATCATGGCTCTCGGTATAAATAATCCGCTGGAACGCATCGCCGTTGTATTTCGCGTTCAGCGCTGCCGACACCGCATTCATATCCCGGTTCGCATCGTTCTGTTCAATCACCGCCGCACGAATCGGATGCACAAACTGTGCATCCCACTGAGCGTCAAATCCCGTGCCGCCTGCGCCGGTGGTCTTGGTAATCCACTCGTTGTTCTGCAAGTCTTCAGCAATCGATATCTTCCAACCCTGATACGTATTGACCTCGTTGTTGGCATACTGCATCAGGCTCCAGCCATCGGGAATATCTGTACCCATGCCATTGTTTGTGTTACGGATATTGACCGTGGAATCCCATCGCAATCCATCCGCGCGATATTCCTGCAGCCACATCAGCACGTTGTCGCGGATGTATGTCCGAACCTCACCGCGTCCGTAATCTGGCCGCGTATCTCCCCACGGTGTGCTGGAGCGGTAATCCTGATAGAAATAAATCCCGCCCTTATTGTTCTGCTGCCACCCATCAAACTGCCAATGAGGCAGATCACTTGGTCCCCAGTGGTTGTACACCACATCCTGAATCACCGCCATCCCGCGTGCGTGCGCCTCGTTGATAAACCGCTTGTACTCATTCATCCCGCCGTAAATCGATTCAACCGTGAATGGATCCGCCGGGTTGTAGCCCCAGGAGAAATCTCCTGCGAATTCATTGATCGGCAAGACCTGCACCGCATTCACTCCCAGTGCCTGCAACTGATCAAGCCTGCTGATGGCCGTCGAGAACGTTCCCGGCAAACCACCCGCCGTGTCGTTAAACGTGCCGATGTGCATCTGATAAATGACCATCTCGTTCCACGGCGGCGTAGTAAAGCTTGGACTCTTCAAGCGTCCCGTCACTGTCACATCATCAATTGCCACGCCGTCGCTCGCCAGCGGCGAGTTGTCATACTCCTGCCACCTGATCTTGAACGTCGCGCCCGGTGTAATTCCCGCGGCCGCCGCGGCACTGGAAAGATTCACCACTCGCGTAGTGAACGATGCACCGATGGCGGGGTAGCTGTCCACTTTCGTCCACGTTGTTCCGTTACCGGAGATAAATACACCATCAGCCGTATCGGTCTCGTCTCCGACATTCCGCACTTTGTACGAAAGCGACAACTGCCCGTGATTGCTCGCGTTGAGCGTCAAAATAAGCTGACTCGTCTGGTAGCTGCTGGAAACACTGCTGTCAAACGTACATCCCCGCGTTCCCGTTGCCTTATAGGTAGTACTCGTCTGCACCCGCCAACTGCTCGTTCCGCTCCGCGTCCACGACGTTCCAAACGTTCCGGTTTCAAAACCATCTGTGAACAACGTAACCGTCGGGCCATACACCGACCAGTCAAACGTATCAGCCCGAACTACACCATTCCCTGATGAGTTGGTCACTTCCCGCGCCCGCGGATCAATGCGCCACACGCCGCCAGCTGGCCCATTGATGTAATACTTGTAGTTCGCCCCCTCAACAACTCCCGCAATATCCGCAGACCAGTTCCCGCTCCCGCCCTCAAGATACAGCGGCGTGCTCGTCGACCAGCCATTGAAATCGCCCGACACCGCAACCGAAGTCGCATTCGGTGCCCACACCCTGAAAGTCGTGCCGCCGGCATAGGGAATCGCGCCCATTCCCGGCTTGATAGAAGCTTGCCCAAACGCGGCCGCGGCCATTCCCGCAACTGCCACAAGAGCGACCCCTTGATTGAACGCCCCAAAGCACGATACAAGTCTCATTTTCAATGTCGCCCCCGGTATCTGCGAGCACACACCATCACGATTGCAAGTGCTCGTCCGCCGAGTAGAACCGAATTTATCTGGGCTGTCAACCCGAACTTGTCATCTATCCGCGATGTTAACCAAATTGGGGTAATTACCCCGCGCAATCCTTACCTCGCTGCTCGGACCTCAACTACCGCCCAGCCTTAAAGAACGTCCGCAGCGACTCGTAAATATCATCCTTTCCATTCACCTTGCTCGTCAACACCTTGGGCCCATGCTCATCTGCCGCCCCATCCGCAAAATGCTCATTAAGCACGTTCAAAAAACTGCCACTTCCATACGCGCTCGTCACTTGGCAGTATCCAAACATGTTGCAGATCGGCAGCAGCTCTTCCTCGATAATCTTCAGGCACAGACGATTATCCGCATCGCTGGAATTATCGCCATCTGAAAAGTGAAACAGATACGTGTTCCACTCACTTGGATCAAACCGCTTCTTGCACAGTTCCTTCGCGCACTCATACGCCGAACTGATCCGCGTGCCGCCATCTTCTTTGATGGAAAAGAACGTCTGCTTATCCACCTCATTGGCCCGCACATCGTGCACAATGTACCGGCTCTCGATCCCCTCATAGTTCTTCCGCAGCCAGGTATCGATCCAGAAGGCCTCCATGCGGACCAGTTCCTTCTGTTCTTCTCCCATCGATCCTGACACATCCATCATGTACACAATCGCCGCGTTGCTCTGCGGTTTTTTCACTTCTGAAAAACTGCGGTACCGCATGTCGTGCTTGATCGGAATGATCACGGGCGCGGCCGGATCGTAAATTCCCATCGTGATCTGGCGCTTCAGCGCCTCTCGATAGCTGCGCTTGAAATGGCGGAGACTCGCCGGACCCACCGGCCGGATTCCCGTGTACTTATCTCGTATCGTCGTCAGCCGATTAGCCCCTTTTGGCTCAATCCGCGGCAGCTTCAGTTCCTCCGCCAATATCTCCGCCAACTCCTCCAGCGTCACATCGACCTCAAGCAGATGCTTGCCCTCCTGCTCGCCGCCGCCAGGCTTCTTGCCATTGCCCGGTTGACCGTTCACCGGATCGCCATCTTTGCCCTCGCCCATTCCCACGCCCTGCGAGTTGTCGCCATACCGAAATGTGGGTGAATCAATATCGTGTACCGGAATCGAAACGAACTTCTTGCCTTCGCGCCCGATGAGTTCGCCGCGCGATAGAAATCGCTTCAGGTCCTTGCGGATTTTTCCGTGCACGATCTGCCGGAAGCGCTGATGGTCTTGCTCAATCTTGTTGACCATTGGAAAGGTCCTCTTCCATAAGCGCATACGTCCTGCGCGCGCACCGGTTCCGGTAGCTGCAATCAACTTCGGCGATTATCGGGACTCACTTGAGACCGGCTCGGCACCAGAAGCAAGCTTGACTTTTATCTGGGCCTCATTCCGGGCCACCAGCCGCGCCACCCACCCACAACACCCTACGCCCAGCGGCACCAAAACCAGCATTTCCGCCGCTCTATTGAGTAAATCTATTGAGAGCCCAGTCGGCATTGAACGCGTGAAAATGTCCTTGGTCAGCCCGGATTCATTGCCCACCACTGATGCCACGCTGCCAACAGCCCATTCACGCACGCCCAGGCCGTTACCAACCAGAGGCACATACATCGCGGCTTGTGCCGCTGCTGCAATCAGGAACGCCATTCCTAAATCTGGCGCCAAGCCGAGCAACTGCAAAATGATTCCATATCGCAATGTCCACGCAAACGCATCGACCATACGGAACATGGAAGTTGTCAGGAAACTCGCAATCACCTGTGTCGGGCGAACCAAGCCCCATAGCCCGCCGCAGATTGCGATGATCCAGAGTGGTGCAAACACTGCATCTATCCACACACTGTCCGCTCGATCGCGCAGCATTGGATACGCAAGCAGGAAGACTCCAAAAAGTCCTGCCCCACTTGCTTCCAATACGATCTTGATCGAAGCCGGCACACCGATCGCGTTATACCGCGCGTGGTACCCCACTCTTCCAATCAGTCCCGGTTTCAGCGGCAACAGATTCAACACCCACGCCGAGCCGATCAGGGCAAACATCTCCCAGTATCCAACCTTGCCATGCTTGCGGGAAGTCTGCCAGAACGCCGCGGCGGTTAAGAAGACTGAGATCACCGGCAACACCAGCAGCGCGACGAGTTGCTGTGGCGGCGCGTTCCTTACGCCATCGATCGCGGCCGTCATCGACTCGCGCTGGCGAATGACGATGGCAACCGCCGCGAAAATGAGGATAATCGAAAGTCCCCACGCCAGCGGCTTGACCCAGGCTGGAACAGTTCGACTTTCCATTGACAGGTTCACTTTGGCGACACCGGCGGAAGAAGCGGATTGGCGGCTGGAGTTGACCCCGATGGACCTGAAATGACCGGCGAAGTCGTAGTTGGCGGCGGGGCAATTCCCGGGCCGGTTTCCGGCGGCTTCCCGAACCCTCGACGTGACAATGTCGCCGCATCCAGTTCCATGAGCCTGAGTTTATGAATACTCGCGATCTCTCGAGTCGCCGCGTCAGGGGATGCCAAAGCTGCCACAAACGCTGGATCATTTGGATCGGTGATCCGAGTGACGATCGCAAGTCCTGCAGCGCCCGGCGCGGTTTCCTTGCGAGCAACTTCATCAAAAACTCGGAATTCTTCATACATCGCGGCGTTGGGAACTTCAACCAGCGCGACGATTCTGTCTTTGACTGCCATGGTTGGATAACGCGATGCAAGGACGGTGGCAAGGGCTTCGCGCTCCGACGAACCTACAGCGTTATCGAGAATCTTTGCTTTCAGACCAAGTAGCAACGTGATGCAGTCTTCACCCGATGCGAGTTTGATCCGATCGACCATATCAGGTACCGCAAGCAGCGCTTCCTTGAGCGGGTTTCGTATGACCTGAGGCGAGTCCGCGGCGAGGCACCCGGGGCCGACGTTCATTGTGCCATCTTGTGATGCCGTAAAGCCCTGCATAATGCGGAAGCGAGACCGCACTACTTTGCTCGCGCCGGATTCAATGAGCCACCCGGTGTACCCGGCATCGGCGCGAACTCGCACTTCAAGCGTCTCACCAGGCTGCAATCTCAGACGACGATCAAGATCAAGCACCTCAGGCTGCACCTTGGACGTCTGTGATTGTGTATGGATATCGACCGAAGGTTGCACCAGGAATCGCGAGTTGATCGTGCGGTCGGTGCCCAGGCCCAGCGGAATCTTGGTCTTGTTGCGAATCTTGATAATCAGGTCGCTGCGATCAAGCGGCGTAGAGAGCGTGACCGGGACATCAGCACTGAGCGCTACCGCGCTGGATGGGTCCTTTACCAAATCCTCGACCATCCGCGGCACAGCTTCGCCGATTGCAGTCAACTGCTTTGCCAGCGCATCGCGCTGGGGATCGGTGCCGCCCATGCGTTCAAGCCGCAGTTTGCACCACATGCCGCTGGCATCAAAGGCGCGGCGGATGGCGACTGCCTTGTAGATTTCTGCTGATTCGGCGGCTCGCCCCATGAGTTCGAGTGTCATCGCTTTGCCGACTCTGGCGGGATCAAGTTCGTCGATGCTGCGATCGGACATCTGCTCAAACTCGGTGTCTTGAAGCAGTTCAAACGCGGCAAGAGCTTCTTCCAGCTTTCCCTCTCGCATCAGGACCCAGGCCTTGACCACTGCGAAGACATCCGGCACTTCCTGTTCACCGAGCAACTCCGGAGCTTTTGCCAGGCTGGCAGTGACCTTGTCGAGGTCCATGTTCATCCATAGTCGAAGGAGCTGAATTTCCGTCAGACCGATCGCAGAACCGAGACGGAAGTTCATGACTTCTTCTGGAGTTACCTTCGCATCTGGTTTTTTGAGTTCCTCAACCAAGCCACCCAGGGCAGTATCAGCGAATGACAAAGATTCTCGCACTGATTCCAGCGTCTTCTGGTCCTGGGCCGAGTCTGCCGCAAAGAGACGAACACGATCAACGGCTGGGGACAACCGGATGTCATCTGGATTTGTTGTTACTTCGCGCAGTTCCTTCCGGGCCTGTTCGGCAGCCTGAGCTGCGCGGTACTTTTCGGTTTGCAGCAGCTTCTCAAATTCGGCGAGCACTTTGTCGTTGCCGTCAACAGCCCAGATACTGATCCAAGTTTCCACCGCGAAGTGATCATCGTTTCGCACACCGGCCATATTGAACAGCGCTGACGAAATATCGTGAAATCGTCTCGCCTGGACATACGCGCCGCCGGAAGCCATTTCCTGGGAAAGCTGGCGATGCACGTTGGGATCCAGCGGATCGGCCAGAAGCAGATTTGAGAGAAGCTGTACGCGTCCGGCGGGGTCGTTCACTTTTTCTGAAAAGTGTCCGAACGCGATCAATGCTGCTTCTTTGTTGGTTGAGTCCAGCCGGAGCGCGGCTTTGAGGAAATCGACAAATGCTGCATCGTCGCCCTGTTCGCGAGCCAGCATCGCGGCGTCGAGCGCGAGGCGGGAGCGGATGGAACCGTCTAGAGAATTGCCTTTTTCGCCAAGGAATACTGCATATTGCTTGAGTCGTTCATCGGCGGTCTGAAGCCTGGAAATGCGACCGGAAATCAGACGAAGTTGAGCGACAGTGTCGGTTGGATCAAGCAGAACCAGCGTGCGCGTTGCGTTTTCGAGCATTGCCGCATCGCGGGCGTTGTGCGCAGCCTCAACCGTGCGGCGGACGATATCTGCATCTTTGGGACTGAACGACTGTGCGATTCCAAAGACATGTGCAAGAAGGCGATAGTCATCGGGGCTGGGTGCTGTGCGCAAGCGCAGATCGAGCAAGCCGGTTCGAACAATGGATCTGGCAATGAAATCTTCCTGCCAGCCCGCCTTTCCATAGACTGGTTCGATGGCGGCCTTGGGCGCAAACGCGATTGCCGGCGCAATGTTGGTGACCGACAACCCAACGATGCAGGTGAGAATTGCTATGTGAGACTTTGCGAAATTACTACCCATACAGATCTACATTCCTTAGTGAGGCATTACCAGGCTCGAACGAGAAACACTGCGGCCAGACATGAGCCAACAACAAACATGAAGAAGCTGAGAAGTTCAGCAACGATTCGAAGGACAGGGTGAACATGCGGAAAGAGGCGATCGGCGAAAAGCGTCATATAGATGAACTGGGCGGAACCGAGCAGTGCGATTCCGGAACCCAGAACCACAAGGGTTGGAACCGGAAGCTGGGCCGGGCCGCGGGCGAGGATCCAGAGTCCTGCGAGGGCGAGTAAACCGGCCCATAACACTGCGGCGATCTGAATTGCAATTCCGGCCTTTCGTGCGGTATGCATGACTGATCTCGATTGGAACCACTTTGACCCGCACGTTACGGATGCGGGAGGACAGGTGTTCAATCTGAGTTTATCGGGAATTGAGCAAGACTGCGTCCACAAGCCGCGGCGTTTGGCATACATACGGCTGTTGAAACAAACAGAGCGATGCACTGGCATCGCTCTGAGAGGGGTAGCTGTTTGAGGACTCTTAACCAAGCGCCATGGTCATCAGGAATTCGGCGTTGGTCTTGACCTTTTTCAGGCGGTTCTTCATGAGGTCCATGGCCTCGACCACGTTCATATCGCTGAGCACCTTGCGGAGGCGATAGACCAGTTCGAGTTCCTTGGGATCGAGCAGCAACTCTTCGCGGCGGGTGCCGGATGCGGAGATGTCGATCGCGGGCCAGACGCGTTTTTCGACCAGCTTGCGGTCGAGATGGAGTTCAGAGTTACCTGTTCCCTTGAACTCTTCGAAGATGACTTCATCCATCTTGGAGCCGGTGTCGACCAGGGCGGTACCGATGATGGTAAGCGAGCCGCCGCCATCGATGGCGCGGGCTGCACCGAAGAACTTTTTGGGACGCTGGAGAGCGGCCGCGTCAACACCACCGGACATGATGCGGCCGGAGTGTGGAGCTTCGTTGTTGTAAGCACGTGCGAGGCGGGTGATGGAGTCGAGGAGGATGACGACGTTTTCGCCGAACTCGACCATGCGCTTGGCCTTTTCGATGACAACTTCGGCAACCTGCACGTGGCGGGAGGCGTGTTCATCAAAGGTACTGGCGACGATTTCGATGTTGGGGCCGACGCAGTTACGCTTAAAGTCGGTGACTTCTTCGGGGCGTTCATCGACGAGGAGCACGATGATTTTGACATCGGCGTAGTTCTTCATGATCGCCTTGGCGAGCTTTTGAAGAATGACGGTTTTGCCGGTACGGGGCGGAGCGACGATGAGGGCTCGCTGACCCATTCCCAGAGGCGCGACCAGATCGATCACGCGACATTCGATTTCATCGGGGCTGGATTCGAGGACGAACCGCTTATCGGGATGGTGCGGCGTCAAGTCTTCAAAGTAGCGAAGGCCGTGAGCCTTGGCGGGCGAGCGGTCGTTGACGGCATCGACGCGGAGGAGGGCGAAGTATTTTTCTGTTTCCTTGGGCGGGCGGATGACGCCGCGGATGATCATGCCGCGGCGGAGGCCCCAGCGGCGGATGAGCGTTGCGGAGATATAGATGTCATCGGGACCGGGCAAGTAGCTTTGGTCGCTGGAGCGGAGGAAGCCGAAACCATCCTGCATGACTTCAAGCGTTCCTTCGCCGATCATGATGCCCTGCTTCATTGCGCGGGCTTTGAGGATTTTGAAGATCAGGTCAGGCTTGGGAAGTGTCTGGAATTCAGAAAGACCTTCTTTGACAGCGACAGCGTGAACATCATCAACGCTCATGCGCTGGAGTTCATTCATGCTGAGCGTGTCTTTCGGTGGGCCGCTTTCCTTAATTGCGCGTTCGAGTTCAGCTGCTTCGCGTTCGAGTTCTTCATCGCTGGGGAGGCCCATTTCGGCGCGGACCATTGAGGAACCAGGGCCTGACATACCGGGACCGGCCATGATGGGGCCCCAGCCGCCTTTGCCGCCGCGTTTATTGCGGGGCTTTTTGCGGCGGAAGCGATCGTTGTAATCATCGTTACCGCCCATTCCCATGCCGGAATTCATTGGACGATTGCTGACGAAGCGGCCGCGGTCGCCATCGTCGTTGTATTCCTGTTGCGGTGGCGGCGCTGAGGGAGTGAATCCTGCGGGCGGCATTGGAGGAAGCGGAGCCGGATTGCCGCGTGGAGGCATGGGTGCGGAGGGCGCGGGACGTTCCCAATCTGAACCATCCGGGCGGCGAGTTGGTGGCGAGGGCAATGGAGGAAGGGGTGCAGCAGCCCGCGGTGGTGATGGCAAGGTTGGTGGCGGCGGACGAGTGTCGACGCTTTCGACTTTCGGCGGCTCGCGGCGTGGGCCGAAGCGGCTGCGAATTGGAGAAGATTCAGGTTTGTCTTTAGACATACGTTCGCCTTAGCAGGGTCCAGAAAATGGACCGGAACAAAGATTAGAAAATGGGAGCGCCGCAGTGGTTGGGCCTGCGACAGATTAGAAAAGGGAGGTTCGCAAACGAGCACCCCAGTGCTAGTTGCGAGCCGGAAAGTATAGGCACCCGGGGCAGTCAGCGCGACAAGTGACACCCGGATAGAGCTACCTCCGAGATCGACCAAAGCGCTGCAAGATTTCAAGAACTCCATGAATTTCTGGAGAATTGGCGATGAAATCTGCCACTTTTCTCACTTCTGGGGCAGCGTTTGAAGGGCCTGTAAAGATTGAGCAGTAGTCCTTCATTGCCAGGTCGCTGGCGGAATCGCCGATGCCCAATAGTCGGGATGGATCTAGGTGTGTCCGCTCGATGAATCGACGCAAGCCTGAACTTTTGCTCACAAATTCAAGATCGCAGTTGATCCAGGCGACGGTCATTGAAACTCTGAAGGGCCAACCTTCAGCTTGAAATTTCTCGATAAGTTGCGGCACCAACGTTCGAAGGAAATCGGTATCGGGGTGCCAGAGAGAAATGCTCGCGCTCTTGCCAGGTTGGAAGACAACGCCTTGCGGATAGAACTCTCGCTCGATCCATTCTTGCGCTTCGTGTACTGAGTGAACGTGCTCGGGAAAGATGGCCGGGTCACGCATAAATGCGTTCAGTTTTGGATCAAAGAGCCAGACACCATTTTCGCAGATGGCGGGGAGTTCGCTATTGCCGATGATGCGGCAGATTGCTTCGGCAAATGGAAGCGGGCGACCGGAGCAGACTGTAACTATGGGGCGATCACGCTTTTCAATTGCGAGTTGATTCCATTCGCGGATTTCCCAGAGACCGGCGAGATCCATGGGCTCGGTGGATTCAGGGCCGAGGCAGCCGTCTATGTCGCAGATTACAGCGTCGAATTTGAGCATGGGTTTGTCGCGATTGAGTGGGATGGTGTCATTTACCACTGAGGCACAGGGACACAGAAGGGGAAGAGGTAAAGAAATTCACTTTGGGTTGGCGAGATTGCGTTTGACGAAGTTGAGCATGTGTTGCTGGAGGTTGATGGTTACTACTGGGTCGGGGACCATGTGGGTGAAACCGGAGAGGGGGAGGAAATCGAATTCTTTGCCTGCGCGGAAGAGGGCTTCGGAGAGTTTCAAGCTGTGCATGAAGTAAACGTTGTCATCGGATGTGCCGTGGATGAGAAGGAGTGGGCGCGAAAGGTTGGAGGCATAGGTCATGCAGCTTGAGGCTTCGTAACCGGCGGCGTTTTTCTCTGGAAGGCCCATGTAGCGCTCGGTGTAGTGGGTGTCGTAGTCGTGCCAGTCGGTGACGGGTGCACCGGCTATGGCGCAGGAATAGACATCGGGGCGGCGGAGGACTGCCATGGCGGCGAAGTATCCGCCGAATGACCAGCCGCTGACACCAACGCGGGCGAGGTCGATTTGCGGATAGATCTTTGCGAGTGCGTTAAGACCATCGATCTGGTCTTCGAGCGCGGCATCGATGAAGTTGCCTTTGATGGCGCGGGACCAGTCGCGGCCGCGGTTGTTTGTGCCGCGGTTGTCGATGGAAATGACGATGAAGCCTTGATTAGCGAGCCATTGGTGGCGTGTGTAGTCCCACTTGCTGGCGTTGACTGTGAGGGCGGTGGGACCGGCGTAAACATCGGCGATGACGGGGTACTTTTTACTGGCATCGAAGTTCTGCGGCAGGAGGACAGCGGTCCAGTATTCGCGCTCGCCCTTTACCATCTGGATCGTGGGCTTGGGATCGACAATTGGTTTTTCGGTGACGGCGCGAATGGCGCCGACTTTGTTGGACCAGATTCTGCTGCGGACATTCCACACGGTATCTTCGCGGAGAAGAGTCTGGGTTTCGAGGAAGAGAGACGAGTCCTGGGAAACGGCGAGGGCGCAGCGGCCATCGCCGCAGGCGAGGATGGAGGGAGCACCGATTCCATCGAGCGCGAGTGTGAAGAGTTCGGTGCGTGTGGGATTGGTAGATGCCTGCACGTAGACCTTGCGCGAGTCTTCATCGACGTGGACGAGCTTCTGGAGTCCGAAATCAGTTTGATTCAGAGTTGTTTTCAATGAACCATCAGCATTTCGATGTTCGATCTGCTTGCCGCCGTTTCGCTCGGTGGTCCAGAGGAACGAACCATCTTTGAGGAACGTTGGATTTTCGTCTTCAAGTTCGATCCAGGCGGCATCGGTTTCTTGAAGGAGCACGGTCGTAGCGCCAGTTTTAGGATCGACTTTGAGAAGCTGTTCGGCGGTTTGTTCGCGATTCTGGACGAGGATTACAAGGGTTCCCGGGCCGGACTCCTGCTTTGCCCACTTTACATGTGCGAGGTATGGGTAGGTCGCAGCGTCCCACGTCACAATGAGTGGTGCATCGCTGGTTGAGCCGTTGGACTGGGCAATTTCAAGCCACACCTGAGCGTTTGCTTTTCCGGCTCTGGGGTAGGGCCATGAATCGGGTTCGTTTTCGGGTTTGGTGGGATCTGCGATGTGGAATGTTTCCATATCGGCAGTGTCGAAGCCTTGGTAGAGGATGGTTTTGGAGTCTGGGGAGAACCAATAGCCGCGGAAACGGGACATTTCTTCCTGGGCGACGAACTCGGCCTGGCCGTAGGTAAGGTGCGGGCTGTCAGATTTTGCGATCACGCGCTCTTCATTTGTGGCGACGTTAGTGATGCAGAGATCGCGGCCGCGGCAGTGGGCGAGAAGTTTGCCATCGGGAGAGAGGGATGGGTCGATTGCAGGGGAAGGGTTGGCGCTGATGACTTCAGTGACTTTGCGCGTGGCGCGGTCGATGAGGAAGAGACGACCGGAGAGAGAAGTGATGATGGTGGAGCCGTCTTTAGAGAGGTCGAAAGAGGCGATGCCTTTGGCGGCCATTCGCATGCGCTCGCGCCGTGCTTTTTCTTCAGCGGAAAGTTGTTCATCGCCTGCGCCCAGGATTTCCTGAGCGGTGAGGAGGATGCGTTCCTGGCCGCTGGCAACGTCGAAGGAATAGAGGTCTTGGACGAAGGAGCGATTGGGTGAGCGGAGGAAAAGGACGGCATCGCCTTTAGGTGTGAGCTTGAAACTGGTTGGTTTGCCTAGGCGGAAGCGGTAGGTGCGGGCGTATTGGTCGAGGAAGGAATCGGCCGCGCCGGCTTTGGCAGTGTCGGCGGAGGATGTAGTTGTTGGTGTGTGCATAGCGCAGCCTGTCGAGAGGACGGTCGCCGCAAGGGCGGAGAAGGCAGTGAGGAGGGAGATGTTGAGTGGCTTGAGCATGGGAGAGGGTAGAGGGGGGCTTGGGGTGAGAGAAAATGGGGAACAAAGCGGATTTGAAATTTGAGATTTCAGAATTCAGAGCCGAGAGTTGAGAATTAAGAGGAGCTCAAGAAAAAAATCAAAGGGGCTCATGAGACCCTGATCCCCTTTTGTTTTTAGCGTAATAACGAGGGTCGCGCCAAAGGCTTGAGATTGGAGTAGGAGAGGAGTTGACCGGGAGATGAAATCTCAGGGGGCCACGTGTTTTTCAGAGGGCCACCGATCGTGGCCCCCTGAGATTTGATCGGTGTAATAGAAGTAGTATTGGGACCGATCGCGTGAATAGGGGCGGCCACGGTGGAGGTTGTGGTCACCATCGACCTGACGGTCGAGGTACCAGCGCGGCGATGGGGCGAGACGAGCCGCGAAGTGGGCGGAGGTGAACACCAGCGAGCGCGGGCGAGATGGGAAGTGGGCTGGGGGCGACGGGTTGGATTGGGCTTGGTTGTCATAGATGCCAATGTAGCAAAGAAAGTGATCGAGGCAAGTCGAGGACGCGCACCATGACACACCCTGTCAGGCTCATTTTGAGTTATCAAGGGGTTTTTGATGTGGATAAGTGGCGGTTTTGTGGGGTTTTCTATGTGGAAAACCGGGTGCTTGCAATATTTTTTATGATTTTTTGACCAGTACAAAAGATTTTTCTGGTACCGGATGTTTCGAGGGCGCGAAGCGTCCGGTGTGGCTAAGCAAAAAATAGAAGCGCCGGGTTTCCGGTGCTTCTTTGAAATTCAAGAACATGTAGGCCGGAAGCCTTCACCTCAATTCTCAGCAGCCGGCGCTGAAGGACTGGACAAAGTCGAGGTAGTCGAAGAAATCGACGATCGTGTCGTTGTTGAAGTCTGCCGTCGGATCCGCAGAAGCGAAGGCGGCAACGAAGTCGAGGTAGTCGAAGAAGTCGACGACATTATCGTTGTTGAAGTCGGCTGGGCAAAGGGTTGAGAGTCCCCACGTGTCCGCGATCGAATTAGTTCCGACCTGGCCTCCGAAAATGACATCCATCTCTCGCGCAGTATCATAAACCATGGCGTGCCATGATCGCGCATAGGGCGCGCTTATGGTCCGCTGTGTCCACGCGACGCCATCATACTCCCACGTCTCCCCGCCACCAGTGCTGCCTCCGAAAAGCACAACCACACCTTGAGAAGCATCGAAAGCCATCGAATGCGCGTTTCTGGCAGAAGGCCCTGAAACCATGCGCTGCGTCCAACCGTTTCCATCCCATTCCCATGTTTCAGCGCCGCCTACGTTGCCTCCAAAAAGCACCGTCACCGCTCGAATTGGGTCATACGCCATAGCGAGATTGCGTCGGGGCGCGGGGCCGGTACTTGCTCGAAGAGACCAGTTTGCTCCGTTCCACTCCCAGGTCTCACCGTCGTAAAGCTGACTGCCAACTGCGCCCCCGAAAAGAACTGTCACTGCACGAGCACTGTCGTAGACCTGGCCGAATCCCCAGCGTGGTGATGGGCCAGCGACGAACCGTTGGCTCCATATTGAACCGTTCCACTCCCAAGTATCACTGCAGTAGAGATTGCCGTTGGGTCCGCCACCGAACAAAACGACCATGTCGCGCGCAGAGTCGTAGGACATTCCATGCCCAGAGCGGGGCGAAGGACCGGTAATCACTTTTTGAGTCCAGACACTACCATTCCACACCCACGTTTCATCTGTCACGCTTGTCGTATTGCCGCCAAAAAGGACCGCTTGCGACCGCGCTGCGTCGTACGCCATTGCATGAGCGGCCCGCGGATCTGGACCGGAAACCTGACGCTGTGTCCATGTCGAACCGTTCCACTCCCAAGTGTCGCCTCCCTCCGGCGGAGGACCCGCAGGAATGTACCCGCTGAAAAGCACTGACACTCCGCGGGCGGGGTCGTACACCATCGAATGCTGGAATCTTGGAGAAGGTCCAGTGACCAGGCGCTGTGTCCATGAAAGACCATCCCATTCCCATGTTTCGCCAACGTAGCGATTCGCCATGAACCCACCGTGCAATACTGTGACGCCTCGCGCGCTGTCGTAGCACATTGCATGACCATAGCTAAACCGTGGACCTGTGACGAGTCGCTGTGTCCAGGTAGTGCCATCCCACTCCCATGTTTGCGCGTCTGAAGTGGTGCCGAGGTAGCCGCCGAAGAGGACAGTGACACCACGCGCCGAATCGAAAGCCATTCCATGTTCGCGGCGCGGGGTCGGTCCGGTCGTGGCACGAAGCGTCCAGTTTGTGCCGTCCCATTCCCAAGTTTCCGAGCTGTAATCACCTGACTGGCCACCGAAAAGTACGGTCACACCGCGTTCAGAATCAAACACCATCTTGTGACCGTAACGAGGACTGGGGCCGCTTTTGGAGCGAAGAGCCCAGGAATTTCCATTCCATTCCCAAGTTTCGCCGCTTGGAAAGTTGAGGGCTTGTATGCCGCCGAACAGGACGGTGACGCCACGAATCGAGTCGTACGCCATGGCAGAAAGACCGCGAGCTGACGCAGCGGCAATCGGCGGTCGAGACCAGCTCGAACCATCAAAGATCCAAGTCTCCTTTGAACTCTGACCGCTCAGGCTGCCGCCGAAAAGAATGGTGCTTTCGCGGTGCGAGTCGTATGCCATTGCAAAGTTCTGCCGCGCGGAGGGTCCGCCGACGTTGCGCAGATGCCACTGCGAGTCGCTGAATTCCCATGTTTCTCCGCTATATCCGTTTCCCAGATTTCCGCCAAAGAGCACGATTTGATTTCGAGCAGAGTCAAAAGTGATTGCGGTGGCGTATAGCCTGGCCGGACCAATTGCATTCTGCTGCGTCCAGGCAGTCCCATCCCATTCCCATGTATCCATTTGAACAGCAGACCCGGGATAGCCGCCGCACAGTACTGAGACATGCCGGGTCGAGTCATATGCGAGTGAGGTCTTGTATCGTGGCGAAGGGCCGGCCGAGGATCGAAGTGACCAGGATGAACCGTCCCACTCCCATGTTTCCCCGTTGTTGCTGGTCGGTGTGTTGTCACCAAAGAGAACCGTGACATGACGCGCGGAGTCGTATGCCATGGCATGTCCGTACAAGCCCGGGGGACCGCTTACGTTGCGCTGGGTCCAAACAGTTCCATTCCATTCCCAAGTCTCTGCATTTGGAGTTTCCACGTTGTTGACGAGTGTGGTACCACCAAAAAGGACTGTGACGCCACGTGCGGAGTCATATGCCATGGCAAGACTCACGCGTGCTGAAGGTCCGTTGACAGCTCGCTGCATCCACGCTGCGCCGTTCCATTCCCACGTCTCAGCACTTCGGGATGCGGAGCCGACGGCCTTTCCACCAAAGAGAACCGTGACGCCACGAGCGGAATCGAACGCCATGCCGTGAAAGCCGCGTGGTGAAGGTCCGCTCAGAGCGCGCAGATCCCATTCGGTGCCGTCCCATTCCCAGGTCTCGTTGCTATACGAGGCGCTGTTGGTCAGTGCACCGCCAAAGAGCACGCTCTTGCCGCGAGCAGAATCAAATGCCATGGCATGATCCTGGCGTGGAGCTAAATGAAGGGGATTCCAGACGAGCGATTGACCGCGTGCCGCTGAGACCAGGAAAACGCTGAACAGAACGATGGCGAGCATGAGGTGCGCGCAGTATCTGATCGGATTGTGATTGTTCATTTCGCCCCACTTGAAGGATGTAGAGTGGCTCACCAGGTCCTGAGTGTTTATACCAGAGTCTACCATCAGGGTTGCACAATTACACAGCCATTTGAGCGGTCTTCGTTTTTGGCCTAATAACGACGATATTAGTGCACGCGCGGAAGATCCCCGAGGCGCTCCACCGCAGACTGTAAGGGTGCGGGCGCGCGGGAATGCAAAGTGAACCAATCAACTCATAGCAATGCAGGCTGGAAGCCTGCACCACAATTAGTCTTCTTCGACATGCGGCTTGTAGGCGGCGACGAGATTGGCGTGCACGTTGCTGGGGGCGTATTCATCGTGGCTGTAGGCCATTGAGTATGTGCCTGCGCCGCCGGTGAGGGCTTTGAGTTCGGTGGCGAATGTCTGGAGTTCGGCCAGGGGGGCGATGGCTTTTACGACGCACTGGTCGGCGCCGGTGAGCTGGGTGTCTTGAACACGCCCTCGTTTTGTCGAGAGATGGCCGGCGATATCGCCCATTTTGGATGCGGCGATGTTGATCTCTACGTGGACAAAAGGTTCAAGGAGTTTGGGTCTGGCTTTGGCGACGGCTTCGATGAAGGCTTTGCGGCCGGCGGTGGTGAATGCGATTTCTTTGGAATCGACGTCGTGGTATTTGCCATCGTAAAGAACGCAGCGGATGCCGGTCATGGGGTAGCCGGCGACGCAGCCGTCGGCGATGACTTGGCGGACGCCCTTTTCGACAGCGGGCCAATATTGACGGGGTACTGTGCCGCCAACTACTTCGGAGACGAATTCGAAAGCGGAGGCTTGATCGGTGAGAGGTTCGATGCGGAGGTAGACCTCGCCGAACTGGCCGGAGCCGCCGGTTTGTTTGCGGTGGCGGTAGTGACCATCCGCGCGAGAGGAGATGGTTTCTTTGTAAGCGACTTTGGGTGGGGAAGTGATGAGTTCGACGTTGGAGTGGGTCTTGAGTTTTTCGAGGACGATGCGGAGGTGGAGTTCGCCCAGGCCGCGGATGACGGTTTGTTTGGTGGCGCTGATGCGTTCGACGATGAAGCAAGGATCTTCGGCCATGAACTTGTGGCAGGAGTTGGCGAACTTGGCCTCATCGGCGTGGTTCTTGAGTTCGACTGCGAGGCCGTACATTGGATTGGGGAGCGGAAGCGGCTTGAGGCGGACGTAGTCGAGATCGTGGCTGTCGTGGAGGACGCCGTTAAAGTGGATTTCTTCGACCTTGGCGATGGCGGCGATTTCGCCGGGCCCCACTTCTGTTACTTCGATGTGGTCTTTGCCCTGGAGCTTAAAGAGGTGGCCGATGCGGATGGGCTTTTTCTGATCGTCGATCAGGATGTCGGACTTGGCTTTGAGCGTGCCCTGATGGACGCGGAAGATGCCGAGTTTGCCGACGAATGGGTCAGCGTTGATTTTCACGATGTGGGCGATCAGGCGGCCGCCAGCGTTGGGTTCGGTAATGTAATCTTTTTCTTCCTGGCGTTCGTTGTCTTTGCGGACGAATTCGACGGGGTGAACTTCCAGCGGGCTGGGGCAGAGCGTGGAGAATACGTGGAGCATGTCATCGATGCCAGCACCGGTGCGGGCGGAGCAGAAGAGGATGGGAACGAGGTGAGATTGCTCGAGGGCTTTTTCGAACGCGCTGTGGAGTTTGTCTGGATCGAAGCCTTCACCCTTTTCGAGGTATTGCTCGGTGAGGTCGTCATCGACTTCGATGACCTGTTCGACGATGGCCTTGTGGGCGTCGTGGACGGTTGAGAATTCGGTCTGGTCGCCGGCGGCATCGGTGCCATCGTGTTCAAAGACATTGATGACGGTTTTGCGGCCAGGTGCGGGAAGGTTGACAGGGAGGCAGACGTTGCCGAACTCAGAGCGGATGGCATCAACGAGTTGTTCGAGCTTGACGTTGGGATCTTCGATTTTGTTGATGACGATCATGCGCGGGAGGCCGCGTTCGTAGGCGATTTGCATGAGGCGGCGGGTTGTGGTTTCTATGCCGCGGGTTGCGTCAATTACTACGACGACTGTTTCGACGGCTGGGTAGCAGGCGATGGTCTGGCCTAGGAAATCAGCGCGACCGGGGGAGTCGATGAGATGGATGTCGTGGCCTTCATAGTCGAAATGCATGAAGGAGGGGTAGATGCTGTGTTTGTGATGGCGTTCTTCGTCGGTCCAGTCGCTGACGGTGTTGCCTTCTTCGACGGTGCCGACGCGTTTTGTGATGCCGGTGGCGAAGAGGAGGCGTTCGGTGATGGAGGTCTTTCCTGCACCACCCGTACCACACAAGAGAACGTTGCGGACGATTGAGGGGTTGGATGCAGGCATTTTGGATCTCCATTAAAAGAAACACGTCCGTGCGGAGCCCCCTCTTTACATCAGAGAGGGCTTCGCACAGACGCAGTTTGGGTAGGCCGGATAACCACCGCTGGTAGTGTATCGCGGGTGTCAAGATGAGGCAAAACGCGGAACAAAAGGAGATTTCGGAGTTTGATTGAAAATGGATGTGCGCTTTTCCGACGGAAGGTGTATAAACGGGCATCCATATGGGCCAAGAAGGGCTCTGGATCGCTGGTTGCCAAGCCTGTAGAGGATTGGTGTGGGGGCGGCGGGTGTGGGTTAAGTGTAGTTCTGGCATTGACGGGCAATCAGTCGATTGGGAGCGCAGCATGAGTACAAAGTTGAAGGTCATCGGAGTAACTGCGTTCGCGATTGCGACGGCAGCTTTTGCAAATCAGCCGGAAGGAAATCCTGTCGCGGCGGACGCACAGATGTTGCCCGAGACCTGCTTTGGGGGAGTGCTGCGGCGAGAGATCAGCCCGGAAGCAAATGTGCTGGTATATGACAACACGCGCGCGAGTCTTTTCACGAACACGGCCAACCCGCGGCAGATTATTGATGATGTCGAACTTGTGCCGGGATTGACCTTTGAGAGCGCGTTCCCGCTTTTGATCAATGGGATCAACCTGGGGTTTACAGCGCAGACGATTGCGAACGTTGATATTGAAGTGACGGTGTATGACGGGATTGACCTGACCGGGGGAGCGGGCGCCCCGATTCAGAACGATGGGACGGCACTTGGGACTTTTATTATTCAAGTTCGTAACTTACCGAACACTGGCGGCTTTCAGACCGGCATGGTGAATCTCTCCGCACTTGCTGGCGGCGGGATCACGATTCCCGATGGCGGAATATTTGTCCGCGTGAGATTTTTAGTGCCGGGAACGATAACCATTTCGACAACGTGTACGAACACGTTTGCGACAAGCTGGAATGTGAATTCAGACTGGACCAGCACCAAGCCAGCGGGACGTTCATTTACAGGGGCGTTTCGTGATGTGAATGGTGATGGGGTTCTTGATTCGACAGAGTTCAGGAATTTCACTTTCCCAGCAGCGGCGGATCAGTATCTATCGCTGCGTGCGGCGCTGCCCGATGTCTGCTCAGCAGATTTCAACGCGGATGGGGTTGTTGATTTCTTTGACTATCTTGATTTTGTAGATGCGTTCAGCAGCGGCTGCACGTAAAGCCACATTGGTTGCACCGATCGGGTCTGGAGCAGGCGCGGGGTCCGACTTTCGTCTGCTTCAGATCCATTTTCCAAGCAGTTACTGCGAGAGCGGTGACTGTTTGAGTACCCCTTCATCTTGCAAAAGATGGCGCGCTCTGGCTGTTTGGTCAGGTCGTGTTTTTAACTGAGCCCGAAGCGTGATTGTCTTGTGCAAACATCAACGCTGGCAACTTTCTTACATTCTTAGCTACTTTGGCTTGCGGAACGCAACCGTATGTGATATCTTGCGATACAAGTTCGTGCAGCGGCTTCGTATGTTGCGGACGCGGGCTGCAAATGTATATTAGGAGTTCTTATGAAAGTTCTAGCTCTTTGTGCGGGTCTTGCGATGAGTTCTGTGGCGATGGCACAAGATCCGATTGCAGAGTTTGTTCCTGCGAGCCAGGTACAGCAGCTGCCAGCCGAGTGTTTTGTTGGAGCGCTGCGGCCGCTCGGCGATATCTCTCCTGCGGCACAGACAACCGTGTACAACAACCAGTCACACACTGGATACTGGACCTCAGCGACCGTCGCCTCGAATATCGGGCTGGATGACATTGCGCTGATGCCGGGAACCGCGCATACGTATCCGCTTTTGATCACCGCGATGAACTTTGCCTTCTCATTGAGGACTCTCGCTGGCGCCAACTTTGATATGGAAGTCTCAGTCTTCGATTCAGTCACGGTCGCAGCCGCGGCAGGAAGTCCTGTGACAACAGGTCAGACACCAATTGCGACGTTTGTCGTGCCGATCAGAAATGTCACGGCAATCGGAGTGTGGACAACTGGATCGGTAAGCCTGGCCCCTCTCACCGGCGGCGGAATTACCCTTCCCGACGGAGGCTGTTTTGTGCAGGTTCGCTATCTCCAGCCGACCACAACTACACTCATGCCGGCCGCAGACATTGCTTGTGCATATCAATCCGGCATTGTGAACACAGGCACCAACTGGGCAAGCATGAAGCCGATGGGTTCTTCGCACAACGGCATGTGGGTCAACAACGATAACGATGCGACCCCGATGGAAGTCGCTGACCGCGTGGGTTTCGCGTATCCCGCACAGCTGGACTGGGCGATCAAGATGGAGATCACGGAAGATGACGTTCCGCCTCCTTGTGCGGCGGACTTCAACGCAGACGGAGTCGTCGACTTCTTTGACTACCTCGACTTTGTTGATCAGTTCTCAATTGGCTGCCCATAACTAGTTGCCGCGGATCGCGGCGGATTATGTACTGATTCGGGTACTCCCCCGGTGCACGTGGCCGGGGGAGTTTTTTTGTGATCTTTGGCAGGTGCACAGTACTGCTTCGGAACGTATCCTCTGGGTATGAGCGGAAAAGTACGATTCATTTCATCGTGGCATGGCGGGCCAGCGATTACACGTGCGATCTCGCTGCCTGCGAACGGGATTGAACTATTGCCTGGCATGGTCGAAGGGGTGAAGCCGGTTGAGGATTATTCGGGGGAAATGTCGGGTGGGG
>CAZAEQ010000031.1:0-52303 GCA_964484185.1 uncultured Phycisphaeraceae bacterium | reverse complement strand
AGCCCCCAGAGGCGGTTCCCGGCACGCCGGCGCCGGCGGCCACGCCGCCCGTCTCGCCCGCCGAACCCAAGAACCTCGCGCCCAACGCACAGCCGGCGACGCCTTTGCCCGATCCCAAGACGCCGGGGTCCTCCTCGCGGCGCGCGCCCCCCGCCGCCGATCCGAAGCCGACCACGCCGGGGGGCGGTGGCGCGTCTGCACACGCTGTCAATCGCTACGTGCCCACGTCGGTCGTGCTGGCCGCGGGCAAGGCCCGTCCGGCCGCGTCTCCGTTCCGTGGAACGGCGCTGGCGACCGCCCGCAAGTAATCGCTCATCTCAGCTTTATCCGACACGGCCGCCCCGCGCAGGGGCGGCCTTTTCGTCGCGCTGTGCGCGCGTTCTCTTTGGCCCGCGCCCGCCGCGTGCTCGTTGCCGTCAAGGAATGACCCACCATGCTTGAAGCCCTCCTCCATTTTTCGATCAAGAACCGCTGGCTGGTCGTGATTCTCACGGCGGTCGTCGCCGCCGTCGGAGTATTCAAGCTCAAGCAGCTCCCTATCGACGCCGTCCCTGACATCACCAACAACCAGGTGCAGATCAACGCCGTCGCGGCAAGCTTGTCGCCTTTCGAGGTCGAGCAGCAGGTGACGTTCATCATGGAAACCGCGATGGCGGGCATTCCGGGCCTGCAGTACACCCGCTCGCTGTCCCGCAACGGGTTCGCGCAGGTGACGGTCGTCTTCGAGGACGGCGTGGACATCTACTTCGCCCGCCAGCAGGTGGGCGAGCGGCTCCGCGAGGCGTCGGGCGCGCTCCCCCCCGGCGTCGAGACGATCATGGGGCCGATCGCCACCGGGCTGGGCGAGGTGTACATGTACACCGTCGAGTACGAGCACCCGCGCGGCAAGGGCGCGAAGGTTGAGGACGGCAAGGTCGGGTGGCAGTCCGATGGCTCGTACCTTTCGCCCGAGGGGCGGCGGCTCAAATCCGAAGTTGAACTTGCGTCGTATCTGCGCGAGGTTCAGGACTGGATCATCCGCCCGCAACTCAAGGGCGTGAAGGATGTGGCGGGCGTGGACGCCATCGGCGGCTTCGTCAAGCAGTACCACGTCCAGCCCGATCCGATGAAACTCGTCTCCTACGGATTGACGTTCCACAACGTGATCGAGGCGTTGGAGAAAAACAACGTCTCCACCGGCGCGGGCTATGTCGAGCACAAGGGGGAGAGTTACCTCGTTCGCGCCACCGGACGCATCCAATCCATCGAGGAGATCGAGAGCATCGTCCTCGGGACGCGCAACGGCGTACCCGTGTATGTCCGCGATGTGGTTAGGCCGGGGGGTGTGGGGCTAGGGCGGGAACTCCGCACCGGCTCGGCCAGCGAGAACGGCGAGGACGTGGTTGTGGGCACGGCCATCATGCTCATCGGGGCCAACAGCCGGACCGTCTCGGCGGCGGTGGACGCGAAGATGGCCACGATCCAGCGCTCGCTTCCCGAAGGGATCAAGGCCAAGACGGTCCTGAACCGGACCAAACTGGTGGACGCGACCATTTCGACGGTGAAAAAGAACCTCCTGGAGGGCGCGATCCTGGTGATCGTGGTCCTGCTGCTGATGCTCGGCAACTGGCGGGCGGCGATCATCTGCGGACTGGCGATCCCACTGTCGATGCTGATGACCGCAACGGGCATGGTGCAGACGCGCGTGAGCGGTAACCTTATGTCCCTGGGCGCGATCGACTTCGGCCTGATCGTGGACGGCGCGGTCATCATTGTCGAGAAC
Organism: uncultured Phycisphaeraceae bacterium; assembly: GCA_964484185.1. Lineage (GTDB taxonomy): Bacteria > Planctomycetota > Phycisphaerae > Phycisphaerales > UBA1924 > F1-120-MAGs238. Next base: position 50,541 of record CAZAEQ010000031.1, on the reverse strand, counting down.
TGCCTGCGGCGACTGGCGGAGGAGCAGCACCACAAGGGCAGGCTCCTCACGCTCCAGGAGCGTCTGCACATCGTCTTTGACGCCAGCAAGGAGGTCCGCAAGGCCACGGCTTTCGGCGAGGCGATCATCATCACGGTCTACTTCCCCATCCTCGCCCTCTCGGGCGTCGAGGGCAAGATGTTCCACCCGATGGCCATCACGGTCATCCTCGCCCTCATCGCGGCCTTCATCCTCTCCCTGACCTTCATTCCCGCGATGGTGGCCCTGTGCATCACCGGGAAGGTCACGGAGAAGGACATGTTCCTGGTGCGGTGGGCCAAGGTGATCTACGAGCCGGTGGTCCGCTGGGCGGTGAAACTCCGCTACGCGGTGGTCGTGACTGCGGTGGTGCTGTTCGTCGGCTCTCTGGCGTTGTTCACGCGGCTGGGACAAGAGTTCGTCCCCACGCTTGACGAGAAAGACATCGCGATGCACGCCATGCGCATCGCCTCCACCGGGATCACGCAATCCCAGAAGATGCAGTACGACGTGGAGAAGACCGTCTCCTCGTTCCCCGAGGTTGCGTTTGTGTATTCCAAGACCGGCACGGCGGAACTGGCCTCGGACCCCATGCCCCCCAACGTCTCGGACACGTTCATCATCTTCAAGGACAAGAGCCAGTGGCGGAGCGAGGCCGAACTCGACAAACTCATCGCCGAAAAGACCGAGGAGATGGAGAAGATGGGCTCGCACGGAGGCGGTGAAGACGGCCACGGCCACGGCGGCGAGGAGGGAGGGCATGCCGAAGGCCCCCCACCCGAAACCCACAAGGGCAAGGTGCAACGTTTGATCGAACTGACGGTTCAGTCCGTCCCAGGCAACAACTACGAGTTCACCCAGCCCATCCAGATGCGCTTCAACGAACTGATCTCGGGCGTGCGCGGCGATGTGGCCGTCAAGGTCTACGGCGACGACTTCGCGTCGATGCAGAAGACCGCCGCGAGCGTGCTCGCAACGCTCCAGAGCGTGCCCGGCGCGGCCGATGCCAAGGTCGAGCAGACCGAGGGATTGCCCGTCATGACCGTTGAGCCCGATCGCGCGGCCCTGGCCCGCTACGGCCTCAACGTCTCGGACGTGCAGGAGGTTGTGGCGGTCGCGATGGGTGGCCGCGAGGCGGGGCTGGTCTTCGAGGGAGACCGCCGCTTTGACTTGGTGGTGCGCCTTCCAGACGACCTGCGCGGCAAGATCGACATGCTCGATCGACTCCCGATCCCGCTGCCGCGCGGCGAGAGCGAGCCCAAGCAGGCCGTGCAACTGGCCAGCATCGACGGGGGCACCGGTCTGCTGCAAGGGCAGGAGGAGATGGGCTTCGTGCCGCTGGGCGTGGTGGCAAAGGTCGAGATCGCCGAGGGCGTCAACCAGATCAGCCGCGAGAACGGCAAGCGGCGCATCGTCGTGCAGTGCAACGTGAGAGGGAGGGACCTGGGTTCCTTCGTCAACGAGGCACAGGTCAAGATGGCGCAGGTCAACCTCCCCGCCGGGCAATGGTTGGTGTGGGGCGGGCAGTACGAGAACCTCGTCGCGGCCAAGCAGCGGCTGACCATCGTGGTGCCGATCTGCTTCATCCTGATCCTGCTGCTGCTCTTCGCCACATTCAAGAGTTTCAAGTACTCGCTGCTCGTCTTTGCGGCGGTGCCGCTTGGCCTCACGGGCGGTGTGATCGCCCTCTGGGTTCGCGGCATGCCCTTCTCCATCTCGGCGGCGGTCGGCTTCATCGCGCTTTCAGGAGTCGCGGTCCTCAACGGGCTCGTCATGATCATCTTCATCAATCAGTTGCGCGAGAAGGGCGAGAAGTTGGAGGATGCGATCATCCACGGCTCGATCACGCGACTGCGGCCTGTTCTAATGACCGCGCTCGTGGCCTCCCTTGGCTTTGTGCCCATGGCGCTGGCGCGCGGTACCGGCTCCGAGGTGCAGCGCCCCCTCGCCACGGTCGTTATCGGCGGCCTGATCTCCAGTACGCTCCTGACGCTGGTTGTTCTCCCGGCCATCTATCGCATCTTTACCGGCAAGAGCAAGGACGGCCTACCCGGACCCAGGCCCGAAGTTTGGGAGAAGGATGAACCTACGCCCGCGCTCGCCAGCGCGGGGCTGGCGGCGGGCACCGTCCTTGCCGCGCGCAAGAGCGATGACGCTCAACGCGCCGACATCCACGCGGCGACCGATGTCGCTTCGTTTCCACCGCCTCCGTCGCCCCCGGTCCCGCCGGGGGCGAGCCCAACAACTGATCCCAAGTCGTGACCGCCGATCTCTCGGGCGTGTGCCCCGCGGGCATCCGGCGATCCAGTCCGTGTTTCAATTTCAGAATGGAGTCCTCCGATGAATCAGTCCAATACCCGTTCCAAGTCCGTGCTTCTTGGCCTCGCCGCCGGGGTCGGCCTCTCCGCTCTCGCCGCCGTCATGATGGGCCAGGGCGCCAGTCAGCCGGTCAAGAGCGAATCGCAGTACTTCGTCACCAGTGATGGCGATGAAGCCCACCTTTGGGTGCGCGAAGGTGTCAGCATCCGTGTCGTGGGACATGGTGCATGCAAGGAGTGTGCGGCCAAGGGACATGATCACGGCGACAAGGCCCATAAGGAAGGTGAAAAGGAGCACAAGGAAGGCGACGGTCACGATCATGCCCCGGCCGGGAAGAAGTAAAAAACAGCGATGGCGCCGTTCGGCGCCTCAGCCTTCAACGCCAGTTGACCAGCGGCGGCCGCGGAGAGACCCTCCAACGCCGCTGCTGGTGGCGGCTGTGCTGTTAACTTCGTTGGCGACGCTCGCGGACATGGCTGCTTACCCCCAAATATCTGCAATGTTTGGGAGAGAACGGAATTCTCATGCCCATTTAAATCTAGGTCTGCTAGGGGCGGCGTGTGCGTTGACCATTCTCGCAACTTGGACCTGGTGGCAATGGTGGAGCAGTGCTCGCTTGAGACCACCAAAGACGTGAAAATCACCTTTGATCAAAAGGAAATACCCATGCAAAAGTCATCTAAACTTTTACTGAACACCCTGCGTGCAGGCGTTGCATTGCTAGTGCTTGCGGCGATGACTGCGTGTGGGTCAAGACAATTCGATCTCATAGCGTCCGGAAAACTCGCGTTGGAGCCACACATAGATCAATTCCTGAGAGTGCCGCCGGAAATCTATGAAGGGCAAGGAGACTTGGTGATTTCCGGTCGTCTTGAGCGCGCGTTTGCGGAAGATCTTCCCGGGCATATCTGTGTTGCCGTGGTAGCTCCCGACGACACAATCATCTACTCCACAGAACTCAACTACAAGGGCGAATTTACCAGTGCGAAAAATACGCTTGCCCCGCGATCGGCTACGTTTCGCCGCACCCGCACACGTTATGGATCATCAAGTCTTTACTCGCTTCACTTTCCTGTGTTACCACCTCAGGGCTCAATCGTAAGAGTCAGGCATATTCCGGAAGCCGGTACTGCGAGCAATTCCTGTCATCCGTGAGGATTCTGTGCCAACATCGCCCATCACCACAGTCATCGGTATTAAGGAACTCGATTGCGCCGCCGAGGAGCAGGTGCTGCGCAAAGCCATTGGCAACTTGCCTGGCGTTGCGTCTATCGAGTTCGACATTATGAATCGGCAGATGACGGTCGCACACGACGTGGTGGAAGTCACGCCCGAGCAACTGGCCGAGAAAGTGCGGTCGGTGGGGATGACGCCGACGGTGGTTTCGCCTGCAGGCGGGACCGGCGCGGAGGCGGGGGCCGACTGCGGCGGGGCCGCGTGCCTGCCGGGAGACTCGCACGCGGCGGCAAAAGAGGACGCGCGCCCGTGGTGGAGGAAGTACGGCCCGTTCATCCTCGCGGGGCTGCTCGCGGCTGGGGCGGAGACGCTCTATTTCACGGGCGTCAAGGAAACCTCGCCCGTCATTATCGCGCTGTCCGTGGCGTCGATCCTGCTCGGCGGCCTGCCCACGCTCAAGAAGGGCTGGATCGCGATCCGCACCTTCACGCTCAACATCAACTTCCTGATGACGGTGGCGATCGTCGGCGGGGCGGTCATCGGCGCGTGGCCGGAGATCTCGCTGGTCACGTTCCTGTTCGCGCTGGCTGAACTGATTGAGGCCAAAGCTCTGGACCGCGCCCGCAACGCCGTCAAGGGCCTGATGGCGATGGCCCCCGACGAGGCGAGTGTGAAGCAGCCTGACGGTTCATGGAAGGTGACGCGGGCGGGCGAGGTACAGGTCGGCGCGATCGTGCAGGTCAAGCCGGGCGAGCGACTTGCACTCGACGGCGTGGTCGTCGCGGGCGAGTCGAGCGTCAATCAAGCCCCGGTGACGGGCGAGTCCGTGCCAGTGGATAAGACCATCGGTGACAAGGTCTTTGCCGGAACCATTAACGAGTCGGGCGTATTGGAGTTCAAGACTTCCGGCGGCAAGGACCAGACGACGCTCGCCAAGATCATCAAGACTGTGCAGGAGGCGCAGGGGAGCCGCGCGCCCACGCAGCGGTTCGTGGACAACTTCGCGCGGATCTATACGCCCATCGTGTGCGTCGTCGCGGTGCTGATCGCGGTGGTGCCGTGGCTGGCGTTCAACCAGGCGTTCTACCCGTGGCTCTACAAGGCACTGGTGCTGCTGGTGATCGCGTGCCCGTGCGCCCTGGTGATTTCAACGCCGGTGACGGTCGTGAGCGGTCTGACGGCGGCGGCCAAGCGCGGCATACTTATCAAGGGCGGTGTCCACCTAGAGAACGGCCGCAAACTGAAAGTCGTCGCGCTTGACAAGACCGGCACCATCACCGAGGGCAAGCCCCGCGTGACGGATGTGCAGCCCGTTGGCGACGCGAGCAAGGACGAGGTGCTGCGGATCGCCGCGAGTCTGGATGCGCTCTCGCAGCACCCGGTGGCGCTCGCGGTCGTCGCGGCTTGGAGCGGCGAGCGGGCGCGCGTGGAGGCGTTCAAGTCCCTCACGGGCCGGGGAGTCGAGGGACGCATCGGCAGCGCGGCATACTTCGTCGGTAACCACCGCCTGGCAGAAGCACGCAAGGTCTGCCAGCCGGAGGTCGAAGCCGTGCTGGGCCGCTTCGAGGTGCAGGGCAAAACGACTGTGGTGGTCGGTTCGGAAAGCAAGACGCTCGGAGTCATCGCGGTGGCCGACACGCCCCGCGAGAGCAGCGTCGAAGCAATCAAGTCGCTGCACGACCTGGGCATCAAGACGCTCATGCTCTCGGGCGACAACCAGACCACCGCGTCGGCCATCGCCAAAATAGTGGGTATCGACGAGGCCAGGGGCGGGATGCTCCCCGAAGACAAACTCGCCGAGATCGAACGACTGACCAAAGAGTATGGAGACGCCATCGGCATGGTCGGTGACGGCGTCAACGACGCGCCGGCCCTGGCCAAGTCCACCATTGGCTTTGCGATGGGCGCTGCGGGGACGGACACTGCGCTTGAGACCGCGGATGTCGCGCTCATGCAGGATGATCTTCGCGGTTTACCAGAATTCATTCTGCTCTCGCGCCGCACGGGAGCCATCCTCACTCAGAACATCGCGCTGGCAATCGGGATCAAGGTGATCTTCTTCGCGCTTACGTTGGGAGGGTGGGGGACGATGTGGATGGCGGTCATCGCTGATGTTGGGGCGAGCCTGCTTGTGGTCGGCAATGGGCTGAGGATATTGCGCACTACTGCGCGGGTAGGCAAGTCCATCACGTAGCCGACCCTGCTCGCTTCTTGGAAGTGCCGCCTGGCAGAGTCGAAGAGTTCCTCAGTCCGGACTTTCCCGAAGCGTAATACGCCATTTCATTTTATCCATCGATGTCTGGATCGGGTTGCGGTGGACGTCCTGCGGTGGCTTCAACTAAAGCGACGATTTCCAAACGAACGGCTTCCGGTAGATCCGGCCACGAACTGACTACGGTCATTAAACCCGGGGCCATAGGCACCTTTGGGGCAGGCGTTTCAAACTCGCCCCCGATCATGTCGGTTTGCGCGCCGCTTCCGCTACGACATTCAGGATTTCCCGTAGAAAACGACAGCCGTTCGAATCCCTCTCTGGACAAGAAACCCTCTCCCAAGAGGGGAAAGCTTGATCACAACATAGTTACTACCGCGATCGCATTGAAATGCGACGCCATTGGTCGCCAATCGCCCCACCGCTTATGCATTGGCGTCCTTTGAGATTGTTGGCGCTCTATGAACCGGACCCAGGATCTAGTGATCTGGGAATCGAGTCATAATTCGATCTGTGACCTTACCTCAGAGATCGTGTCGATGCCGACTTCACCATTGCGATAATTCCGTCACGCAGTGCCGCCGGCAGTTCATCGCACGCAGCAACCATCGCCACAATGTCAGCACAAGTGGGCTTTACCGGCGTCGGGTTCTGTGTCGAATAGCTGGCAGAATAGCTGGGGGCTGAATTGCCTTGCTCAGAAACACCCTGTTTTATAGTGTTTTCTGCGCTATATCGTCCAGCTTCCAAGCTGAACGTCGAGGGTTCGAATCCCTTCGCCCGCTTTTCTTGAAAACCCCTAGGAATCCGTAGCAAACGGATACCCTTCGGTGTTCGACGGTGCCATACAGGTTGGCGATTTTGCGCGGTGTTACACCGCGCTCCGCAATCCAGTGAGCGCCGATCCATGCCTAAGACTCCCCAATATCGGATACGAAAAGGCTACTTCCAACTCAGGGCGTATGTGCTGCATCGAGGGCCTGTGCCTCGATCTCGCGACCAGAGGCCCGGAGAATTTGCGCCCCCAGACTGAACAAACTTAGTCGCGCTTGGGGGCGTGCTTTTGCACAGCGATGCAATTCAGCAATTGCTTCGTCGATACGGCCCATTGTCGAAAGCGCGAGGACATAATCCCGGGCCGCGACAGCTTCGCCGGGAGCGGAATGTGTCGCTTCAATGAATTGAGCGATTGCTTCGCTTTGCCTGCCTGTTGTAAACAAGAGCCGCGCCAATCCTGTGCGAGCCAAGACATCGGTTGGACGGTCTGCAAGCCGCGAGCGATAGAGCTGTTCTGCATCGGCGGGCCGCGATTCCTGCATGAGCAATGCGGCAAAGAGGTCACGGGACTGGGAGAACGTTGGATTCTTGAGCAAAGCGTCTTGAAGCGTCTGCTGGCTGCGTGCCACCATTCCCTGTCTATGCAGCAAGATTGCCAGTTCAGCGATGATGCTGTCGTGGGCACGACCGCTGGCGTTGAGCCTTTCGAGTTCATTGATAGCGATCTGTGGGCGACCGCTCACAAGCTCGAGCCAGGAGATACGAACCAGCACTTCGGGAGTGATAGCCAAGCCGAAACCTGCCCGTTCTTTTTGCCAGCACGAGTCTGCAAGTCGATACAACTTCAAGCTCCTGGCGGCATTCTCACGGTCCAGTTCGGTGACACTGGTTTGAGAGAGTGCATCTTCAAAGGACACATTCACGAGATTGTCGAATTGTTCAGCACGCCAAATCAAGCCGCGAATCGCAGCGGAATGGAGAAGAAACAAAGAGATTGACGCCACTGCTGCGATGAAGAGCCGACCAGAACGCGTCAGGCGCCCACCCAGCCGCAGCTGAGCGCTCGCAAAGGTCACGTTGGGAGTCTGCAAGAGTCGCATTGTCTTAAAGCTCAGATAGGCCACGACAATGGCGAGTGGTGCAGACATGAGGAGCGGGAGCTGCTGATAGAGGCCGCGGAGTGTGAGGAATGAGCCAAGAAAAACGGCGAGGCACACGAACTCCTGGGTCCACGTCAGGTCGTAGCGGGACAGGTTCGAGTTCTTCGAGTGATTGAAGGAAATGATCGCGGGTGAGGTGAGTGCGAACGAGAGAGCTTTTTGCGGACATGCCCCGACGCAATCAAACGACTTGATGCAATTTCGATCTACCACGGAGCCGTATTCGCGGACCTCATCGTGTACTCGTACGCCGGTCGTGCATGCGGCGGTACAGAGGCCGCATTGGTCGCACTTTGAGGGATCGACGACGACTCGGCCGACTGAAAGCTGTTCAGCGGGTAGAAGAAAGCCTCCATAGGGGCACGCGTAGCGGCACAGGCCGCGAGCACCGAGGAAAAAGACAATAAGGAATCCGGCCACGAGAAGAAATGGGATACCTACCCACAATGAAGGGAGGCCATCCCAGAGATGTTCGGTGGTCAAATCCAGACTGAAGCCGGGAAATGGTGCGGCGGTAAAGCTGGCCGCGGCATCGGGCCACACTGTCTTAAGTGCTGGGCCGAGAAGCAGGCGTTTGAAAGTTGGCCAGAGAAACATGTATGCCGCGAGACCCAGGGGAACCCATGCCAGAAGGCGCGAACGAAACAGGTGTGGGCGGATGCCGAACTTTCGAAGCAGCCATGCGGAGACATCCTGAAGGGCACCGATGTGACATATCCACCCACACATGAAGCGTCCGAACAGTGCGGTGAAGAGGATGGAGAGCGCGAAGAGAATTGCGCCGGGATTGATCTCCCCGAGTTCAAGCGTGCGCATGGAGTCTGAAAGCACAAATCGCCCCACAGAGCGGCCAGTGATCCACCAATGCAGGACATGCCCCACCATGAGCAGATGCACGCCGATGAGTACTGCCGCACGCCAATAAGAAAACGATGATCGTCGCGGCACCGGGCGCTGCGGCCTGGGCTTGAGAACTTTCAAGCTGAAAGTCCTAGGGACATCGTCGGGGCGGAGTTGGCGAGCTGAGTCATACATGATTCAGATAAATCTGGATAGACATATCCATAATTATGGCGTATGACAGCGTAAAGGGCAATGACAATGTTTGAAATCGGGAAATAAAGTTGAATAGTTAGTGGTGTGTTGGCAGCGGACTAGATTTTCAGGTGATTAAGCGCTCTAAGTAGCCGCGTCCGCAAACGAAAGCTCGCCGCGGGTGAAATACAAGAAAATTGCAGTTTGATGGGGATTGGCATTGCACGAAGGACACCTGAGATGTATTATGGACAAAGATGTCCTGAATTATTCGCCAATGAACCCGGAGTCAGTCCTATGTCAACTTTGAGAGAACTGCGTGAACGTCGCCGTACGTTGGTATATACAGGTGTTGTCGTCACGGCATTTGCCTGCGTTGCGATGGCGTCAATCATTGACTTAACGATGCGCGACTTTTTTCTACCGGGAACACAGGTTGGAGAAATTGGCCCATCGATTATTCATACCTCAGACAACTGTCGCATGTGTCATGGGGGAATAAATGTTGCAACAGATCCAACTTCGACATGGTCGGGAAGTCTCATGGCCCTTGCGGGTCGCGATCCGTTGTTTTTTGCACAGATGACAACAGCGAATCAAGATGTGGCAAATGCGGGTAACTACTGCATGAGATGCCACGTCCCCAATTCCTTTATCACCGGTCACGCCAATCAACCGCTGGGTGACACGCTCGACGCAACTGATAGAGATGGTGTGTCCTGCCATTTCTGCCATTCGATGGTCGATCCGATCTATCGCGCGGGAATCTCCCCACCGGAGGATGAGTCAATCCTCGCGGGCCTCGCCTCAGGGCCTCCTGGCTTTTATGGTGATGCGATGTTTGTGCTGGACCCGACTGGGGCACGCCGCGGACCGCGGCACGATGCCAGCCCGCCGCACGAGTTGATCCCATCGGCGTTTCATTCATCCTCGAATTTCTGCGGGACTTGCCACGAAGTCGGCAATGTTGCAGTGTCGCGCAACCCAAACGGGACGTACCGCTATAACGCGATCGATCAACCAACGCACACTCCGAATCCCGATGACCAGTTCCCGCTGGAACGCACGTTCTCGGAATGGAAGAACAGTGAGTTTGCGAATGGCGGCGTCAACATGGGCGGTCGCTTTGGCGGCGTGAACGCAAGCGTGGTGTCTACCTGCCAGGACTGTCACATGCCGCGTGCAGAGGGAATGGCATGCATTTTTGGTCCAAACAGGACCGACCTTCGTACGCATGAATTTGCCGGCGCATCGGCCCAGGTTCTCGACATCATCGCAAAGTACACGACGAACGACCCAAATGTCAATCAGGCCGCGATTGTTCGCGGGCGGGCGGCCGCGGTGTCGATGCTGGAGCGTGCAGCAACTATTGACATTGAACAGCAAGATACCGCCATCCGAGTGCGCTTGACCAATCAGAGTGGACACAAACTCCCGACCGGTCACATTGAAGGACGCAGAGTCTGGATAAATGTGCAGTTCTTCGACGAGTCAAATACTCTTGTCGGGGAATACGGGGCCTACGACCTTGCCACTGCGGAACTTGATGAACATTCCACGACCATTTATGAGATGCATGTCGGGCTGTCACCAGAGGCGGCGGCGATTACGAGGCTGCCGGCCGGTCCAACGGGACACATGGCTCTCGCGGACACCATCGAGAAAGACAATCGGATTCCGCCGCGGGGGTTCACCAACGCCGCATTTGAAGCTGCTGGCGCGCCAGTTGTTGGAAGCACGTATGCCGATGGTCAGTACTGGCACGACACATTCTACAACTTGCCACGCGGGGCAGTGCGTGCTGAAGCTCGCGCCTTTTATCAGAATACGCCTAAACACTACATTGAGATGCTCAGGGATAACAACGTTACCGATGAATGGGGAAACACTCTTCACAGACTCTGGGAACAAACGGGAAAAGGGGCGCCAATTCAGATGGCGTTTGTGCAAGCCCCGCTTGCAACTCCTTGTTTCGCCGATTTCAACGGCGATGGCGCTTTGGATATGTTTGACTATCTGGACTTTGTGATGGCATTCGCATCGAATCAGCCAGAGAGTGATTACAACCAGGATGATGTCATAGACTTCTTTGATTACCTGGACTTTGTCGACGATTTCAGCGGAGGATGCTGACAGGGAGCTGGTTTCTAAAAGTTCGACTACTCATCGTTTAACTTAAACCTGGCGCGTGAGCCTGGTCGTTGTTCCTGAATTCGTTCTGACTCATGCACGAGTTCGGCAAGCGCGGCAGGATGCGTGCGCTGGATAGTCTCAAAGAGCACGCGTTCCTCCCAGCGTATGTGCTCGTACAACATGACTCCGAGAATTCTCATTGCTTCGGGCTCCTGCGCAACCGAGTCAGGGTCGCGCTCACATTGCTTTGCAAGTTGCCGAAGCGAGCGATGTTCATTGAGCAGCCGATCTCTCATCGCTGGATCATCAATGAGTGGCAATAGCAGACGCTCTTCATCATCAAAGTGCTGCATGATTTCTGTCTGCCAGACGATTGCAAAACCGCTGATGGCACGGCGCCGCACCGAAGCCTTCTTGCTGGCGGCGAGTTGCAGATTGCGGGCCTGGATCAACCCACCCATATGCTCGCGGGAGAGCGGTTGTAGTGTCAGGTGGCGTTTCAGCGGGGGCGCAAATTCCGAAGCGTCAGAATATTGCAATGACTGATCACGGGCGTCTGATTTGTTCATCTCCGATCCTCAGTTAGAAGAGAGACCCCACTCGAATTGACGCACCGACTATGAGCATCAGAATCGCAAGGATTGTGGTGGCCCAGGCATGAAATGCAAACGACTTCATGCGAACCAGGTCCAACTTGGGGAAGATCCGGTAGTTCGCATCCAATGCAAACGCAATCGTGGCAGCAAGTAATACGAGCTTGGCCAGTATGAACGGCGCTGCGGGTGTGGAATGGCGGAATAGATTCTGCCAACCGCCGAGTGCCTGATGCGCAAGCAACACACCGGTGATGAATTGAGTGAGCATGGCTGCGGACCCGATTCGACCGAAGGCCCGTTCAAACTTCAGAAGTCGCTCTGGACTGCGCTCCAGCAAAGCCTCGGGCAGCACAATGCGTACAAGAACGATGTGCCCGCCAACCCATACGGAGGCACCGAGCAAGTGAAGAATGAGTAAGACATGATGTAACACGAACACCTCACTATGTACAGGTGGACATCCGTTGCCATCTCGTTTCCAGTCGACATAAATACAATGGCGCCAGTTTGCCGCGAACGAGTACGAACTCTCACCTGATCAGGTGCGCACCAGCGACACAATTCGATTCAACGGCAACACTTTAAGTGCAGTTTTTGTCCAATGCTTTCGCGCGAGGGAACAGGATGTTATTTTCCTTGTGGACGTGCTGGTGCATGTCACGCTCCATGTCGCTCAGCGCACTGAGCATGACGCGGTAGGTGCCACAGGCGTCAACTGGCGGAACGAAGCCGCCAGTCAGTTCACGCATGCGATGCAGAATGTCTCCGGCAGCATCGTGTTCTTCCATCAACACCCGGATAGGTTGATCGAGAGTCTCCGGATGTGCCGCGCCCGTGGTTTCTCCATCTGATATCGAACGAATCCATGGGAACAAGACGGCTTCTTCCTTGTGCATGTGCGGCACAAGTTCCTGCGTGAACAGCTCGAATATGCGCTCCAGTTCGACAAGTTCAGAATGGTGCCGACCGTGAACATTTGCCACTTTCTTTACCAGTGCACCTGTACGCTCGAGCTCTGTACGCATGAATTGATGGTGTGTCGTTTCGATGTTGTTGATGAGCTGAGAAAGCGGGGCAGTGTTCCAGTCTGGTTGATCCCCAGCAGAGGGGGCCGCATCACATGCATCAATAAGCGTGCGCACGTGGCGTGAATCCAGACCTTTTTGGTCGCAGACCTCCTGCAGCAGCTTGCGACCGCCGCAGCAGTAGTCAATTCCGAGTTGTTCGAACACGCGGCCTCTCTGGGGTTTCTCCGCGACGAGTTGTCCGACAGTGAGGTTTCCGATGGAAGCAGCTGATGTCATTGTGTACTCCTGAACGATATAATGATTGTAAAATGTTAGAACTAGTATTCACATAGGACGCGTTACGCAGATTCGGCAAGGGGTGGCGGAGGGCGCGTGCTTGGTGAAGGTGCAGGACATTGCGAAGCATCGGCTTGAACTGGAATGTTGCCCCCTTCAAGCATTTGTGCCAGTGTTACCGCGCGGAACGATCGCTCGATTTCGGCCATCGCATCATCCAGTCGCCGATGCAGCGGGCATAGTTCGGTATGGCTGGGATTATCAATCGGGCACTTGTGGATTCGGCGAAACGGGTCTACCGCGTCAACCACATCAAACATGGTGATGGCCTCGGGTTTTGCAATAAGCACAAACCCTCCGTGCGGCCCGCGAAAAGAGGCCACCAGCTCGCCGATCACCAGATCTCGCATCACCTTGGATATGTAACCAGCGGGCACGCGGGTGTTTGCGGCTATGCACTCGCTGGTCACCGGCACGCCACCACGCGAGGCAAGAAACATCATGGCACGTAAGGCGTACTCAACAGTCTGCGAGAACATCTGGCACTCCTTTACCGCTTCGCACCAAGGAGTTCATGGGGCCCCCACTGTTTGGCTTTGACGGTGGGCCCGCCATTGGCGCCGAGCCTGGGCCAGCTCTTGAAATGTGTGAAGCTTGCCGCTCGAAGCAGCGCGGTGGTCCTGTGCCGCGGATTCAAGGGCAAATGCCACCATTCCAGAGCCCATGGGGGTAGAGACGGCGTGGACGTCGCTGAACACATAGTGAGCGTTGATTCCTGTCGTCCACACGCTCGTTTTGAAGTCGCGTACAAACGTGTCAACAACTTGGATCTGCGGGTTGTTACACTGGTAGTCCAGAAGACATCCAAGGTCATCAAAGAACACGTATTCATGCTGATCATCTTCTGCGATAAGCAGCGCACAGGAACAATGTTCTTCCATCACCAGCATGCCACACTCCGCACACGGGTCTAGTCCAAGGCGAATGACCGGAGGGCCGGAGGGCTGTGCCCGACGACAGCCAGTCACAGCCGCCATCGTGCATAGAACTGCCATGCACACCAAGAAGGAAAGCTTCATATGGGCGATCTCCTTGCAAAGATGCACGCGGCGAGCGCAAGTGGAATCACTATCCATGCGCCAAGAGACGCCGCGAACATTGGTGACAGGCGTGCGCCAAACTCCTCTGATGCGTAAAGGCCTGCGGGGCCGAGCACATCGAGCGATGCTTCGATTGAGTGCAGCGACCACATCTTGAACACTTGAAGTGGATTGAGCAGGCTGATTGCGAAGAGTTCCTCGATGCGGAGTTTCATCGCCAGCGTCCCGGCCATCAGCCCCAAGTCGCTCACAAAGACCAGCGTCAACCACAGGAACACTGCGGTACCCACGGCGACCGATGCCTTTCGAGCCAGCGTTGAAATGAGGATTCCAAGAGACAGCATTCCTAATGCCAGGCACACGGACAATCCGGCGAGCCAAAGGATGCTTTGGGGTTTGGTTGCCTGTCCTTTCCATGCCAGGATCAGCGCACACACCCCAAGTCCCAGAGTGATACAAGCAACCAGTGCCGCCGCAAGCCCGAGGTACTTCCCGAGCAGAACTTCTGTTCGTGAAACCGGCTGGGAAAGAAGATACGGGAGCATTCCCCGCTCGCGGTCCGAAGCGATTGTTCCAGCTCCCGCAGTCAGCGCCATCAGCGGCACCACGAGCAGGACGAGGTTGATTAACCCCGCTGTTGTGCGGCCAAACCCGGAGAGTCCAATACCTCCGGACCCTGCCGCGGAAATGTATGAAACAGCGAGGCCGAGAATCGCGAAAGCAATTGTGTAGAGAACAAACCAGCGGCTTGTCACAGATTCACGCAGCTCGCGCCGAGCAACGGTAAGCGTGTTAGTGAGCATTCCCGGTGGATGTGGACGCAATGCGACTTGACTGGGGGTGATTGCAATAGCGCTCATGAGTTGCTCTCTTTCAAGACGTCGCTCGTCAGCATTTCGAAATCGTCGATCTGAATCTGCCCTTCGCTGAGAATTCGGAATGGTTCGGCCTTGTGAGGCGAAGGCACTGAGACCAGCAAGCCAACTCCGTTCAGTCGCGGAGAGAAGCCGTGGGTGCGAAGGAGTGTCATGGCCTGCTCGCGCATGGCAGCGCGGACATGCAGGTGGAGCGTTGTTCCACGTTTCTGGTCCGGCATAAACCGTGACGCGACTTGTTCATCGATGACGCGGCCCTTTTCAAGCACGATCACGCGCGATGCAAGAGTCGTCACTTCATCAAGCCTGTGCGATGCGAACAGCATGGAGCGGCCCGAATGAGAGAGCCTTGAGAGCAACGCGACGAACTCCTCGCGGCCGCAGGCATCGAGACTTGCGGTCACTTCGTCAAGGACCAGGATCGGCGGGTTGCCCAGGAGCGCCACTGCCAGCGCGAGCCGTTGTTTCATACCACCAGATAGCTCTCGCACACGCTTGCTGCCCTGTCCAGCAAGTCCAACGCTGGCGAGAACGCTCTCGGCATTGAAGATATGGACACCCTTCAGGCTTGCGAAGAATGCGATTGCGGCGCTGACTCCCAGGTCGTCGTAGAACCCCAGTTCTTGAGGGACATATCCAATCAGGCTGCGGGCAAGTTTGCCTTCTCGACGAACGTCGAAGCCACCCACAGAGATCTGGCCCTGAAATTGGAACAGCCCGAGGACACAGCGGATGATGGTGGTTTTACCTGCGCCGTTGCCGCCCCACAGAGCCACTGATTCGCCGGGAGCGATCGAAATAGAAACGGAGTCAACGGCGGTCGACCGTCCGAAGCACTTTGTTACGTTTTCGATGCGGATCATGCGGCACCTCTATTGCTTGAATTCGTTGAACAGACTTGGCGGCGCGATCGCAGACGTGCTGGACTTGCGATTGCGAGAACCGCTACTCCAACCGCGACGAGACCCGCGCCGGCCGCCGCCAATGGCGGGGAGTTGCGATGTTGTTGAACTGTGGAAAGAAGGACTGGCGCCATGAGTGGACACTCATCGACGAACTTGGGCTCGGGTCGAACTGCGGGAAGCGCCCGGCCTACAAACTCAATTGCCTGCTGCGCAGGGCTGAATTGCAATATCCGGAGCTTTGGTTCTTTGTCGAGCAAGTTTTCGAAGAGAGTCTGCGATTCGTGAACGTAGTCGCCGATGCCATCCTGGTCCTGGTCGTAGCCTACGTAGTCGCTCCAATAGTTGCCGCGATCTGCTTTCTCGAATGTGTTGCCCTTCAGCGCACCGCGGCCCTGTACTGACACCTGCTCAAGGTTTTCAATAAAGTTGTTTTCCCACACTTGGTTGCCCTTGACCGCAGTGAGAATGGTGATTCCGATGTCATTAAACGCGAGGGTGTTATGGAAAATCTTCCCCGGATTCGCCGGATTGAACGGGGAACCATCGAGATAGATACCGACTCTATTGCCGGCAATGGTGTTGCCTTCGATGGTGAACTGGTCTACCTCTTTAAGACCGATACCGTAGCCGCTGGGGCCGCGATTTCGCATGAGTCGATTGCCAATCAGGGTCACTCCCTTGCTATACATCAGGTAGATTCCAACAGAGTTGGCAGACAGCTCGTTGTCTGCAAGCGTCACGGAGTCGCTGTACATCAGGTGGAACCCATACCGACAGCGAAGGCTGCTGTTCCCACAAATTACGACATTCTTGGAATACCACAAGATGGCATCGCGGCCGTCGTGAATGGTGTTCCCTTCAACCAATGCACGGTCAGACCGCCAAAGCCGCAAACCATCACCCCGGCGCGCGATATCAAGGTCTTTGCCACCGATGATGTTCCCCTTGATGATGCAGTCCGGCGCCTCGCGTAAGTCAATTCCAAAGAGGATGTCCTGGAGAATGTTGTCCTCGATAATCGCGTGTGATGCAAGGACTCGAATGGCGGCGTTTTCCTTGTCGAGGTCAATCCCGGTATCGCGAATCGAAAAGCCTGTAAACTCCACATGTGGCGCAGTGATTTCGACAATGTCTCCGTTGCCCCCGCCATCGATAATTGGACGCCCAGTTCCAACAAGCTTAATACTCTTATCAATTCGCAGATGCTCTCTGTAGACGCCAGGTCCAATGACGATCGTGTCGCCATCGCGTGCCGCTGCTATCTTCGTCCCGATCACTCCCAGGCTTTCCGCGCGGATACTTGCAGCCAGTGAAGGGGGCGTATGCGGCGCGGGGCTATCGGGAGCGCTGAAGCACACAAGAGCGGCAGAGATGATGGCAGTAAGGCTGAGCATGGTGTTCACCGAGCCGAAGTTGAACCGAGAGCAGATTGAACGAGCGGCTTGTACGCGCGACGATGGAATATGAATGCCACAACAATGAGCACGGAACAGCCTGCCGCGAGCCACAAACCAAGCCCGGCGGAGGCGTAGGTCTTGAACTGGCCAATCCCACCTTCTCCAAGAATGGTCGGCGTAAATGGCTTCACTGCGGCTGAAAGCGGAGCGGCCGGGTCGAGATTCTGCCCGAACTTGTTCAACCAGAACTGAAGGTCTACCAGGAATCCGATCGGAAAGCCCAGGGCTGGAATTGCAAGCAGCACTGCCCATTTGCTGTGGATGAATGCAGCGCCTTCAATGAGAAGGAACATCGCGATGATGAGCCAGACCGCCAGCGCCCGCTCGTGCTGTGCCGCTTGCTCCAGCGGCTTCATGCCGATGTAGTGGTTGAGACCGTTGATCTCCTTGACATCACCTTCGAGGTGGTTGACATAGGCCGTGACGTACAAGCCGTTCGGATACTGCGGAGCTTCAAGTTCCATATGCCAGTATGGCACGAAGATGGAAATCAACAGCAACACGCGAGCTAAGATGAGAACAATCGTCGGCGCTGCATAGCGCAACGGGCGTTGCTTCATCTCCTCATGCGGAACACGGGGACCGACCAGATGGGAGAGGATGTGTGACATCGGAGTTCCTTCGAATAACGCAGAGATCTGCGGCCAATGAACACGATTGAAAGCATCGGTGCGATGCGTTAGCACCGCCCGATGGATGGAAGATCAAGAACTACTTCGAAGCAGCATTCACGGTCGGAGTGCCGACTGGTGCTTGTGTTTGTGCGCCTGATTTTGGCTTAATGTGCAAATAGCCCATCATTTCAAGGTGAAGCGCGGAGCAGAACTCGGTGCAGTAGAATGGATACGTTCCCGGATAGTCTGCGGTGAAGGTGAATTCCATGAATTCCCCGGGCTCAAGGCTGAGGTTGATGTTGTACCCGCCAATGCAGAAGCCGTGCGTGGCATCTTGAGTGGTCTCAAGAGCAGTAATGCGCCATGTGACCTCATCGCCTTGTTCGATTATGACGTGTTCAGGTGTGAAGTGGCTGCGAATCGCAGTCATGTTGACGGTCACCTTGTTGCCGGACCGAACGACTCCCTCTTTGCCTTGCTTGGGTGCGTTGGGGTCAAGCGCCTGGGTATGCGGGTTCCAGCCGACTTCGGGATAGACAAGGAAGGGTTTGAGTTTGTCCGCCTTGATCATCTGGCAATAGTGTGGTTCCCCCACTCCCAGCGGCATGTCATACACAACAGGCATCGCAGTACCTGGGCCCGCGATATCCACCAGCTGGAAGTTCTGCGGAAGCAGCGGCCCTGTTGGATAGAACCGGTCAACCGACCACTTGTTCATGGCAATCAGGAACTTCCCATCAGGAGATGCGCTATCACCTTCGGCGGCACACAAATGTCCGATGTTATATTGCACTGAAGTCTTAGTAACAAGTTTCCATGGCTGCTCGGAGTGAAGTTTGGCATACTCCCCGCCAAGGCTCCAGCGGGCCACTGCGGAATCGAGGAACAGCGACGTGTAGGCGTAACCCTGATTGTCAAACTGGGTGTGCAAGGGCCCCAGGCCAAGTTCAACCTGTGCTTCAACGACGCTGTCAAAATCGAGGATTGGAACGCCGTACTCATCAGCACCAGAGAACTTCTTGTCAGCCATCGCCTTCTTGAGCTTGTCAGCGCCATAGACGGTCACATGTGGGTCGAGCTTTCCGGCAACGACGATGTACTGGCCGTTGGGAGTAACATCCACGCCGTGTGGGCTCTTGGGTTCCGGAGCAAAATACAGCACGCCCTCCGAAACGCTGGTTGCGATCTTGAGCACCGGGAAGCCATTGATTTTTTCGGCCTTTCCCGCTTTCACTGCCGCGGCCGCCTTCTTCCAGTCAATGACGTGCAGATAGTCAGTATCGCGCTGGCTGGCCCCAGCTTCAAACGGAGGCTTTCCGCTTTCAACGCCGCCTGTTGCCATTTCGACGTTGAATGAATTGACAAACACGAGTCCATCGCACGCGCCCTTGCCCGCATCGGCCAAATCCTGCCAGTATGGCGGCAATTCGAGCGCAAAGGAACTGGCCTCATCAATGCGGCCTTTGGTCCGGTCAAACTTCCAGAATGTGACCATCCCGCGATAGGACTTCTTGTAGTCTTCGGGGAGTGCGTATCCGTAACCGAGCACGGTGGCGTACTGGCCGCCTTCGACGATGTAATCAGTATCGGGCGTGACGAACGAAGCGCCGTGATCGCTGATGGTCAAAGGATTCTTTACGATCTGCTTGGTCTCAAAGTCACGAAGATCGATGACGGCGACTCGGGCATTGGCCTTATCACCGATGAAAAGGAATTGCCCGTCGTACTCGCCCTTGGTTTCTGAAAGTGCCGGGTGGTGTGTATCACCCCAGTCCACAACTTTGTCATTGATCTTGAGCCGCTCGCGGACCGGATCATTGTCACCGGCGAAGCCATACCCCTGCCATGATTCTGGTGTGAACACGGAGATCGAGCGAAGCAGCCGCATCGACGGCACCCCAATCACGAAGACCTGGCCGCTCTGCCCGCCAGAAGAAAAGAGCAGATACTCGTCGTGGCGGCCGCTGGGCGTGTAGGTTTTGGCCGCCGACAGCAGATCGTCAACGTTGAGTTGACGCTCATTCGCGAGTTTTGTAAGTTCAGCGATCTGGGCGGGGTTCAGCTCAATCGGCTTGACCTCCTTTGTCGCGCGACGGCGGCTTTCCTTTTTCACGGGCTGATCCTGGGCTCGAGCTTCCAGTGCACCCCACGGCCCCATGTTGGAGAACGCGAGACCTGCGATGAACGACAGGGCTAGTACTGTTCGAGAGCCACGACGGTTATTCACACGATTCATGAGACACTCCTAAGAAAAGGCCGTGCCGCGCGTTGTGTGCACGCTCGGACGCGGCGGGGTTTTATGGTGTTCCTGCGGCTTGCTTCTGCAACGAACGCATGTACGAAATAATGTCGAGCAGGTCATCATCACTGAGTGCCGGATTGCCGCCCTTGGGAGGCATGCCCACCTTGCTTGTATTGAGTGGATCACTCGGGTCGCGTCCGCGCTTCAGGAATGCAAGAAGCCCATCATCATCCAGCTTCCGACTGAACTCGCTCCGCGTCAGATCTTTCCCAAGATTCTGAAGTCCGCGTGCCTCTTTACCATGACACGCCGCGCAAGTCGCGCCAAACAGCTTTGTTCCGTGCGCGATGTACTCAGCCAGTTCGGCGTCGCCGCCCGCGGCAGCAAGTGCCTGGGCTTTCTCCGCCTCTGTTGTCGGTCCCACTGGTGCCGACACAAGGACCAGTGCAGGGAGCGCAGGCATGCGGCGTGAATCCTGAATTCCACGCATATAGGCGACGATGTTCGACATGTCAGCATCGGTGAGTTCCGGGTGCCCTCCTTTGGGTGGCATCGGAATTCCGGAGGTGTTTAATGGATCGCCTTGTGGGCGTCCTTTCACCACAAACGCGCTGAGTTCTTCATCATTCAGTGAAGTCACGAACCAGCTTTTCGTAAGGTCTTTCCCGAGACCATCCTTGCCTGTTCCATCGGTATTGTGACACACCGCACAATTTGTGACAAAGAGGGCCCTTCCCGAGACGAGTGACTCAAGGCTCAGTTGTTCCTTTGGTGGCGACGCGATCAGACGATCGTGAGACCCAAAGCGCTCCAGCAATGCGGCTTCTGCAGACTTTCTTTCCGCTATCCCATTCGAAATGAGCATGCCGCCCAGAAATAGCATGGGCAAACTGATCAAACTCGCAACAGCAAGAGACTGCGCAAATTCGCGGAGTCTGCCATTGGATGGACACTTCCAGGTGTCACTGCATCCCTCAAGTCGGCTTGCACTGATGGAGGAGGTGTGAGAGCTGGTCATAAGGCACTGTTCCCTTTGAAATGTTCGTCGACACCCACGTATCGACTATATCTAGAGATCAATATAAAGATATCCTGCATTAGGCCCCACGTCAACAATTTGGGTCAAAATAAGTTTGCCTTGCGGATTTGTTAGTAATCGGTACGTATTTGCAGCGGCTATCTACGACTTGTGAACTAGCGTAACTCGCTGGCTCGGATGCTACTTTGCCACACGTCGAAACACAATTGGCACCTCAAACGCGGCGGGGTCATTGGCGTGACGGAGAATCAGATCACGTACCTGATCGGTCGGAGCGGTGACCATTGATACCTCGCCACCACCAAGGGCGATGTGATTGCTGCCGATTTTTTCACTCTTAGCAGTAGAGTCGAGCCATGCTGCATTAAAATTCCATACGCGCAGTTCATTGCCCGTGCGAGAGATTTTCATGATCTGATGCACTGGAACTGCGAGGAATCCATACGTGGACACCAGTTTTTCGCGGCTGCTGCGCGCAAGATACAAATCCCAGAATCGAGCCTCACCAATGTCTGTAAGAGTTACGTCAAGATCTACCTGAGACTTGAACTCGCCCTTGTGATGTACGGTAAGGATCACTTCATATTTGCCAGCAGACTGCGAAGCAATTTTTGCCCGGGTGATCGTGTCGCCCTCTGAAGTCCATTCACCAACCAACTCCGGGTCGTTTACAAGCGAATTCGATGTGGCGGCGGAGTTCAGAAACGGAGTACTGCAACCGCCAGCGAGACCCATGAGTAAGGCAACCGAAACAAGCAAAGATCTCATTGCGAGCATGGAAGGCCTCCTCGCCAATAAAATAGTCTACACAGCCTGCAGAGAATACCTCTCTTGAATGTCCTGGAGCGAGATGTCCTTGAGTCCACCGCCACGGAAATCGATGTTTATATCGACATTGGAGAGGTGGGATACAAGCAGATCAAATATGCGGGGGGAGCCGAGCAGGATCGCGTCGTGTAGATCAAGTTCACTGCTCGTCCGAGCCAACCAGATCTTTATTTCATGAACAAACTGGAGGAGTTCCATATCGGCCTGATGAGTATATGAAGTTGCGAGCCGCCTTTGCTCGGAAGAATGGGCCGACCTGGCGAATCGCGGCTCGCCATTGGCGGCGTTTGCAGGCCGCTGGCGCAGGTGGGAATCGGCATGCGTATTCCTCAAGACTTGAACCTGATCCAGCTGCAAACCGCCCGTTCTGGTTCTGATGCAATTAAATAAGGTGACGCTTCGAGAATCGGCGGTGATGATCCAGAAAGGGAAGTTCTTCATGCCGGGTCTCCAGGAATAACAACTAAGCGGAGATCACGTTTTTTGATTAAAACGCGACTCACTCAGCCTATTGCTAAGTGGTGCATCTTCTACCTGATTGGAAGGAATGCAATTGCGGAAAATTCCCCTAAAATGACGCTGTGCGTTCTCAGGCCAGGGGATGAGTAAAAGACCCACACTTTTGGTATCTTCGCCACTCCCACCGATCCAGATTCAAGCACCTCACTGAAAGAAAAGTCGAGGGTTGCCGAAGGACACATGAAAAGGCAGTCTGAGAAGGATTTCATGACTTACATTGTCCAAGCGCCGCGAGCTTCAAATATCCCAGAAAGCGTTTACTGCAGTGAACAGCTCCCTTGCGTAGCGTGCAGCTACGAGTTGTCCGGGGTGCCTTCTGAGGCAGTCTGCCCCGAATGTAGTCTGCCCGTCTGGCGTAGCCGGATGGGATCCAAGCTGGCCTATGCATCAAGCGACTTTCGAGCATCATTGCGGCGAGGCACCACCCTTGTCCTCATTTCAACACTGCTTCTGGTTCTTGTGCTTGGCGGACTGCTGGGGGTGATTATTTACTATGAAGAAGTTCTAAAGGCAACACCGCCGGGCCTTGGAGCACCGTGGTTCTTTCCCCTTGCATTCCTGGTTCCGAATCTGCTGGGATTCTGGGGCTACTGGCTTTTCACTCAACCTGAGCCGGGCAGAATCGCCGCGGAACGAGTCACAACCTGGCGAAAGACGATACGGATCGCGGTCGCAATTCAGGCCTACGGGATTCTTGCCGAAATCATTTTCGCATCTATGGGATTTGCTGCCAACTTTACTCCCGGTATGTCGAGCACCCGATTGACCGGCGCGATTCTCCAGCTATCTGCGTTCAGTGTTGTATTCATCGCATGGATGGCGCAACTTCTTGGCACAGTGATGTACGCCCGACAATTGTCTCGCAGGCTTCGAGATGAAGGATTCGAAACAAAAACCCGCACCCAACCCTCAGCGATCCGAAGCTGGCTTATCGGTGGTGTCGGTTTTGTGCTTCTTGGCCCGGTTGTATTTGTGTTGTTCTATTGCCGCATGCTCTGGCGAATTCGGAGCGCGATTGGCCGCATTCCTGAGCCGCAGGAGCACACTACCAGTTCAATCGGTTAGTCAGGTTTCCAAATTCCGACGCTTTTGCCTTCAGGGTCTTTGAGCCATGCGAAAGAACCCATCCCCGGAACATCGGTTGGCGGAACCACGGTGCTTCCGCCAAGTTTGCCCGCATGATCAAGCGTTGCCTGGAGTTTTTCTACCTGTGCATAGAACGTGACGTAGTTGTGCGGCTCATGCCCGAGGCAATTGGTGTGGCCGCCGATGCCTGGTGCGGTGGGCATCACCATCGCTGCGGGTGCATATTCCTGGAATTCCCACCCGAGCAAGATTTCAGCTATTCTTGGGGATGCCAATGACTCAATTGAATGTGTTCCTTGTTGCCGGAGGCCTCTTCAGCGCAACGGCAATCGCTCGTGTTCCGCAGGGAACGCCCAAGAGTTGCGATTGGACCGCAACGGGGTCTGATGCGATTGCATACAACAGCTTTGACTTGAACGCTGACGGATTTGACGATTTGGTCTGTTTGAATAAAGCAGGACAAATATGGGCAGCAATCAACGTGAATGGGTGGAAACCGGCTGGATGGAATGAGGTGCGCCCGGCAGGCAGCGACCCGGTCCTGGACTTTTTCGGTCCCAATGAATCCTCAAAGCTCGGTCGCACAGAATTAGCCCTGGTGTTTGCCGACCGCATTGAAATTGTGATTGGCTCAGAAGGCAAGACGCAGATTCGATTGACCGAACGATTGCCCGAAGGTGTGAAATTTGTTGCCGCCGAGGGTGGCGCAAAGGCAACTGGCGAGTCTGAAGCCTGGCCGACAAAAATAGTGGAAATGCTGCCGCAGCGGCTGGGCCTTGGCGTCACCAGCCCAAGCAACGAGCCGGTTCTGGGAACGCCGCCACCGTATCAGCCCGATGCAAAGGTTGTTGCCAGGACGTTGATGGATGTGAACAAGGATGGGGTTGCTGATCATGTGAATGTGTACCACATGACGAAAGTGTGGAACGAAAACATGGTGCGGGTGACGATGTCGCCCAACGCGGCATCGAACGATCAGGATGGAGACGGGCTCACCGATGAGGAAGAAGCGACAATCGGGACGGATCCGTACAACCGGGACACGGATGAAGATGGTTTTCTAGATGGCTGGGAGGTGCATGGCCTGCCGCGGAACTTGGATATGGGCGCGTTTATCAAGCCGTATGCGAAGGATGCGCCAGAGGGCGAGCATGACATGATGCTCAAGCCACTTCGGCAGGATGTAATTGTGAACGTGTCGTACTTTGAGGGTGTGAACCCCGAGCAGTTCAGAACCGAGATGCCCAAAGTGCAGGCGGTGTATCGCAAACTGAATTGCATGAATCCAGATGGCTCGCGCGGTGTCTTCGTACATTTCCGCGAACTGCCAGGCTTTGTGAACAAAGAAGACCAGAAGATGCCGTGGTGGGATGTTGGCAACAAGTACTTTCCGCAGCGTGAGCGGGGGCTGATGCACTGGTTGCAAGTGACACCGTGGGGCGGCGGGCAATCGAGCGAAACTGGCGACATGGGCGGGTGCGGCAATAACTGGATGGTTTTTGCTCACGAATTCGGGCACCAGATGTCGTTGAGCCACACCGGCGATTGTGCGCCCGCGTGGTGTCCGTTGTATCCATCGCTGATGTCGTACGCGTTCAGCTATTCGTTTGATGGCGATGGTAACAAAGTTCACTTTTCAGATGGTGAATTTCGAGACACAGTGCTGGAGGAGAAAGCGCTACTCGAGAAACTGCCGTACAAGTACGAAAGTCTGAAGTATCTGGCGAACCACCCGTACCGCTTCACGCTCAAGGACAACGGCGACGGAGCAACACTGATTGACTGGAACCAGAATGGCAAGTTTGATGAGGGTCCAGTTGAAGCAGATATCAACTACGGCGGCTCCACGTACTGCGGCACACGTCGCGAGCAGGAACTGACCGGCTCCGCGCCCGCGCTCGCCTATGTTGGCGATGTCTGTTCGCTCATCAGCGTTGACCAGACCAAAGACAATGTGTGGATCAAGATGTACCAAGGTGATGAGAAGTGGTCTGAGAAACGCAACATTCCAGGCTCAGCCACAGAGCTGGACCCCGTCCTGGTAGGCGGCAAGGATTTCGGACTTGTGTTCCATCACCATCTCTTTGGCTGGAATGTGACCAAATTCACCGCAACGGAATTAGGAACTCCGGCGCGAATTGCGGATCTGCCGACCATCCCGATGAATGCGTGCCGGGTTGGCGACCGAGTTCTGCTGGTTTCGCGGCGTGACGATGACATGCTGGAATACCGCTGGCTGACTTTCAAAGACAACGACTTCTCCAAGCCACAGGTATCCGCGGCAACGAAACTGGAAGCACGCTCGCAAGTGACACCGGGGCTCGGTGTTGATCCCGCGGATGGCCGAGTGCTGATTGTGACTTCCTACACAAACTCGCGGCCGCAGAATTTCTGTATGCGTGTGACATGGGCCGTTCCCAAGGGCGACAAGCTCTGGGAACAGGAAATGAAATGGACTCGCGGCGAAGGATCGGGCAACGGCTGTTGTTCACGCCCGGTCGTGGCATTCACAAATACGGGACAGTTGAATATTTTCCATCAGGGGTGGCCAGATGGCAATGGACAAGCGATTGCCTATCGCACCAGCCGCATCGGAAACGACAAATTAGATGAAGGCTGGCTGACGTGCAAGCTATACGACGAATGGACGCGCAGCCATGTGGGAGTGGCATTTGCCAATGGTCCGCAAGGGGCAATCTACGCGTATCGCTGGGATGCCGGAGGCAAGAATAACAACTTGCAGGTTGCGCACAATGGCTTCGGGATTGATACCGAACCGATGCGCGATTTCAACGATGGCGAGAAGATCAGCAAATGGGGAATCCGTCGATCGATTATAAGTATGGTGCCAGAAGTTGCAAAGGTAAAGAGCGAGGGAGAGAAGTAGACCTTCCTCAATTGCGCAGCTTTTGCAATGCATCCAATCTCTGCTGATGCAACGGTTGGTTTGGCTCTAGCCACATCAGCCCGCGGATCTGATGCTCTGCGGCGGCAATATCACCCTTCTTGATCGCGATCGTCGCCGCCAGTTCGCGCGGCGCCGCAACGAACGGCGCGAGCTGCGTCGCACGCAGTGCCTTCGTCCAGGCTTCAGTCCAGCGGCTTTCCGCGGCATACCTCCGCGCAAGTTCCATCGCAAACGTTGGCGTCTTCTCTTCGCGAATATCAAGCCATTCCAGGTGCGGTATCGCCGCCTGCTTTCCTTCACCCTCACCATCGAGG
The DNA here is from genome assembly GCA_964484185.1 of uncultured Phycisphaeraceae bacterium. Taxonomy (GTDB): domain Bacteria; phylum Planctomycetota; class Phycisphaerae; order Phycisphaerales; family UBA1924; genus F1-120-MAGs238. Next base: position 23,924 of record CAZAEQ010000031.1, on the reverse strand, counting down.
AACAGACGTGCCAATAGCTTGTGCGGAAGCTCCGCTACCGGACGAGCAGATGCGTATTGCTTGAGCGTGGGAATCATTTCCGCTGTCGGTATTCCATCATTTGCTGCCAGCCACTTTTGAACTTTCAGGCTCAGCAGTTCAGGATGATTTGGATACGTCTCAAGCCAGTTGTCGATGACTTCCATCGCCACTTCGGTATCGTTCCCAAGGAGATCCGATGCCGACTTCATGTCATCGGAATGGACCACGCCCCACTGCTTGAGCTGCTCGCCTGCCCAGACCTTGAATTCCTTGACGAAATCTGCTCGCGAGATATTGAGTATCGACTGATACGCCTCTGCTTCGCGCTTGCCACTTGCATACGCGTCCATCAAGTCCAGCGGAGCCTTGTTGCCCCAGCGTTCGATGATGTACTCATACATCCAGTGACCCTGTGCGTACGCAAGCTGGCGGTCAACCGGCCGCTTAGGCCGCACAAATGCGATGTTGATTTCATCAAGATCAAAGAGCGCATCCGCGTTGTATGCGTTCGTGATCAACTGCACCGTGTTCCATGACCGCGGCGCATCTTCAAGATACACGGCAGATGCCTCAGTAAACCAGTGCGGCAAGCGGTTCTTGGTACGAGCAAGCGTGACAGTGTGCACGAATTCGTGCCGCAGAACGCGGACCCAGTCATACAAACCCAGGTGGTCCGGACCTTCGCGTGGCGATTCCATCGCAATGATCGGCCCGGTCGAGGCTGCGATCGTGTGAATCTGAGCCATACCCGTAATTCGCACACCAAACGCGCGATGGTCGGGCAAAAGCTCGATGATGGTCTTGGTGGTCATCGGATAATCGATGCCGCCACGATCCTTGCCGGTAACGCGTCGATAGTTCGCTTCCAGAGGCTCAAGCATCTCTTTCGCAAGCAATTCATCTGTCGCGGCTTTGTACCGCACAATGTAGTGTTCGCTCTCAACCCGTGCGTACGTCGCCATATCGCGGACAAGCTTGAGACTGTTTGCAGCCCGCACATTGAATGTATCGATCTTCTCAGCATTTTCAAGCGCTGCAAGAGCTTCTGCATCGCGTCCCGCCTGCATCTCGAGCAATCCACGCTCGTTAAGCGGGGCAATCCAAAATGGTGCCCGCTCCGCGGCGATCTGCAGATGACTCGCCGCCTCCGCATATTGCCGCATTTCACTCAGCACGCGGCCAACCTCAAACTGCCCCTCTGGATTGCCTGGAGAAATCTGATCCAGACCCGCAAGCAGCTCATCGGCTTTTGCAAAGTCATAGGTCGCCGCAGTTGCTGCAGCCTGCATCGCCAGCAACTTAAGATTTTTTGGTTCGCGCTCAAGTGCTTTATGAACAAGACTAAGGGCGGTGGCGCCATCGCTCTGACGAAGGCGGCCGCGTGCCAGCAGATATGCGCCGATCGGTGATGCACCCGCCGCGCGAGGTTCACCCGCTGCAGGCTCGCCCAGCGATAATTCATCGATCTTCTCGGCGATCTTCTCAACCCTTTCAATGTCAAAGCTATCAACCGCGAGCAGACCAGCAAGAGTCCACGCATCAACCGCGCTTGGGTTGAGCGGCAACGCCTGCTGCAGAGCCTCAGAAGCCTGCGCACCCGCATCTTTCTCGTAGAGTATTTGGGCCTCAACCAAGGCTGCCAGCGGCGACAACTTGTCAAGCTCTTCGCGAACGCGTGCCAGCACGCTCAGCATCGCCTTGTAGTCTTCGCCGCCGCCGGTTTTCTCGCCAGCAAGTTTGGCACGCAGCGCGACGCCTTGCACGCCTGCCAGAAGCTCCGAGACATCATCGATCTTAGTTTTCTGCACCGTTTCCACGAGCGGATCAAGAGCGGCCACCGCCTCGGGAACTCTCCCCAAAGCAACCAGCGCCCGCGCACGCACGAGCGTTGCGTTCAGTGTGGTGTCGTTCTCCGTGAGAGCCAGCGCATCCGCACTGTCACCGCGACGAAGGAACGCTGCGGCCCGGGTTAACTTTCCAACTGCCGGATCGCCAAACACCGGATTCGTGAAGTCACCTCGAAGCAGTGCAGCACTGGCGACGCGATCGGGAGTTGAAAGATCGACCGGGAGATACACCCCGTGTTTGATCCGAAGATCCTGCTTCTCAATCTCGGTAAGGTACGTCGCCGCAAGCCGGGCTTTCACCGACTCCGGGAGCATGTCCAGTCGCCAATCGCTGCCGGGTGCAGGCTCAGCGCGTTCATTGACCGCAATTGGTGCCGGTGCGGCAGGCTGGAAACTCGCCGAGGAAACGACGCCAATTGTGAAGATTGGGAGGAGGGCAACAAGTGGGCAGGCTCGCATGGGGCGCATGCTGTATTCTTCGGCTCAAAACCCCTGAAGATGGCACCCCTCCGAAATAAATAACGGCCCAGTGAACCCGAAATTCGGGAAGCACCGAGCCGTACGGAGACTCGCCCGCGTGGAGGGCGAGAATTGTCAGGTTTCTCGCAAAAAGAGCCCCGCCGTATTGCAACACGCAATCCGACGGAGCCTCTCTCGCTGGGAACGCTCAACCCCCATGCCTGGTGGGGATTCGGGCACGGGGGTCTGAGCTGAATGGGAGAAAGAAGATCAACAACCCGCAGTAAAGCCGGCGAGGAAATCGAGGTAGTCAGAGAAGTCGACAACGCCATCGATGTTCAAGTCTGCCGCAGGAGCAGCAGTCGCGAAGAGATCGATGAAGTCGAGGTAGTCAGAGAAGTCGACCGAGCCATCGCTGTTGAAGTCGCCGCGACAGCCGCGCCCGAATGTCGCGAGCAGAACGCTGGTGTTGTCTGAATCACGATTGCTGCAGGCAATGTCAGCGCGACCATCGGCGTTCAAGTCTGCCGCGATGATGCCGTCGGGATGTGTTCCGGCGGGGAGCAACATTGGAGTCGTCAATCCGGTTGCGGTTCCGCGGAGCAGCGAAAGTGTGGCACCGTCTTCGTTCGTAACAACGACATCGCCGAAACCATCGCCGTCGAAATCAGCAGTCGCGATACGGCTGGAGTTCAGCCCGTTCGTCGAATACAAACGTGACGATGCAAGCACACCTGTGCCGTTGCCTGTGAACATCCCGACAAAATTACCGCTGACGTCTGAGTCACCCACAGTGACAAGCACATCCTGGAAACCATCATTGTTGATGTCTGCAATCGCGATGCCTTCAGGCCGTTCGTTGCCAGCAACTGCGGTGTTTACCGCAGCGCCGAAGACGCCGCCGGTATTGAGAAACGTTGCAACAGAACGGGAATCGTGAAGTGCAACCACTGCATCGAGCGTGCCGTTGCCATCGAGATCACCGAGAGCGACGGAGCGTGGTTCAGAGCTTGCGCCGGTAGATATCGTTTCAACCGTGAACCCGGCAGTGCCATCGTTACGAAGCACGCTGATGCTGTCGCCATCGCGATTGGCAGTAAACAGGTCGAGTGATCCATTTCCATCCACATCCGCCGCGGTAATATCAACCGGGCGAGTTCCAACAGTTCTTAATGCGCCGAGGAGAAAGTGGCCTGAGCCGTTGTTGAGCATGAGCGCGATCCGCGCTGAGTTCTTCATTACCACTGCAAGATCGACCGTACCGTTGCCGTCAAAGTCGCCAGAGGTCAGCGCGCCCAGTCCGTTTCCATTGGGGATTGTGTGACGGATCGGCGCCGCGAACTGACCCTCGCCCGTTCCTAGCAGAATCGTGACACGATCAGGATTGTCGGTGGTCACTGCCAGATCAACGATTCCGTCGCCATCGAGATCCGCAGCGGTCATACCCGATGGACGAGTTGGTGTCGAATAATTCACTGCGTCGGCGAATTGCAGCTGCGCACAAGCAGTTCCAGCAGACAAGGCCAGCGAAAGTGCGGACAGAACGATAGCTTTCGAACCGAACATGAGGTTCTCCTTTAGAGAATTGAGAGAGCTTGATTGAGTGCGAGGGCGCTGCTTCAGCAACCCGCGGCGAACACTTCTACGTAATCGAGATAATCAAAGAAATCGACGATGGCATCGCTGTTGAAGTCTGCAGATGCTTCGTTAGTTGAGAAGGCAGTAACGAAGTCGAGGTAGTCGAACATATCGCCGACGCCATCGTTGTTGAAATCTGAGGGACAAGGAATCGCCGGTGCAAATGCGAACTGCCAGGGATCGAGCAGGATGCCATCGCCCATAATGAGATTGCGTACACCGGTGTTGACATCAAACCGTTCGATACGGTGACGAAGCGCCTCACCCGCGTACAAGTATCCATCCGGCCCGATGATCAGGCCATTGGCGCGAATGTCGGAGACCAGAGTTCCCAGGTGCTCACCAGTATCAATATTGAATCGCTCGATCGACCGGCTTTCCCAGCTCGCAACCAGCAGTTCGCCAGTTGGTGAAAGTGCCAGTCCGCGGCCTTCTGCAGCACAACAGGCGAATTCAGAGATAAACGCTCCGGAAATCGCATCAAACTTCTTGACGGATCGGGCGAAGTGATCTGTGACATAAACATGGCCGTTGTGGAACAACATAAACCGAGTGGCAATCGCACTCAGAGGTGAAACAAAGGTGTCCATGAACTGACCATCACCACTGTTGAAACGAAGGATGCCGCCGGTATCACCGTTGGCAGCATAAAGCTGACCGTCAGGACCGAAGGTAAGGTCGGTCGAATTGTCCAGCCCGCCATGATTCGTTGGAATGAATGTGTTCAAAAGATCGCCAGTGCGACGGTCGTAGCGGCGAACCGCATCTGTAAAGAAGTCGGTGAGGTAAATCGCGCCATCAGCTCCGATCGCCATCCCCGCCATCGCAAGTGCCCCATCTGCCTGCGAGGGAACAATCGCTCTCAGAAGAGTTCCAGAAAGTACATCGAACTCGTACACCGAGTTGGTATCCCAATCGCTGGCGTACAGCCGCATCGGTTGCTGCGCAAACGCTGAAGTCGTAAGAGTGATGGCAAGGGCCGCGGCGACTGTGTAAACCCGATTCATAATTTCATTTCTCCAATACTTCCTCACCTATTAAAGCACATTCAGCAACGTTTGTCAAGCAATTCCTACAAATGTTTCTAGAAATTTCCCTATCATTTCAATCAACCTTTGTTTTTGACTCAAAAACGATGCTCTCGCCCGATTTCTATGTGGAATTTTTCTGGAAACCACAAATATTCGGGTTTCTTGCTATACTGAACCCGACCTATTTCTTTTCCAGATGAAAACAAACTCCCAAACCTTGGAAACTGAGGCGATTGAAGTCATTTCTGGCTTGCGCTCAGCGTTCGCTGGAGTGATCAGCGGCCTCCCTTCCCCTTGCCGCAAAGCCGCAGATGTTGCCCGAGTTCTTGGTATTTCACGAAAGCTCGGCTGGCAGATATGGAAAGTTGCCACCTCCCCAGATCCATTTACCGCGGCTCAGCACTTGCCCAGTCCCGCCGGTGTCGCGACCTTTCTGAAAGCCGCCGAAAATCTCGGAGCTTCCTCGAACTCTTTAGCTGCTGCGGAACAAGCGGCAAAGAAAGTAGATGGCCTGGTCAAGATTCACGCTGGTGATCGCTCGTCTCTGGAACTGATGATCGATTCCTTCGCGGGCGAGCGGCACGAAACACAGGAAGAAGTCTACCGGCGCAGTGCATTCAAAGCCAACAGCTACATCTTCGGCAGTCAGCTTCGCACGCGCCTGGTACTTCACGTACTGAAGGCCGGCACCGAACACGGCCGAGTCGATGTCGCGATCGTCAACGGCCTCTATGGATTGCGCCGCTTACGAGGCGATGCCCGACGACTTCTCTTTTCCACTGGCGTCCGCGATGCACTCAACGCCGATGGCAAAGGCCCAAAGCGCGAAGCGCTCGCGCCCGAAGGCACCGAAGACGCCGAAGGCTTGCCACGCATGGAACTTATGCCAGCCTTCTGTTCCAAGCCCCTCCCAAAATTAGAAGCAAGCGCGCCTCGTGATGGATACATCGATTTTGAACTCGCGGAATGGCCCATCGGTGAAACCGGCGCAGTGACAATGGTCTCCGGCGAAGTCTTCCGAAACTTCGCCTCACGCTATCGCCGCCCAGGTGACACCCACGGCAATCTCGTCGCCCACATCAATCGCTCTACCGAACTGCTTGTCCACGATGTGCTTGTACACAAAGACCTCTGGCCCAACGTCAAGCCCCGCGGCCTGGTCTACGGCGAGCTTGACCGCGTGACACGCGTCCAGAAATCGCGCCGAGACGATGATCTATTGTCGGTCGGTCTCTCGGTAGACGATCTGGGTCGTGGCGTTGTCATGGCCGAGTCTGCAGATGTGCCGCAGTATGGCGAGCTTTTGAGCGCTGTCTTCACCCGCCTCTCCTGGAACGACCAGGATTTCTCGGTTTTCCGGCTGCGCCTTCCCTACCCAATCCTCCCCACTGCCGTCGTGATGCAATTTGACTTGCCTGAAGGTTGAAATCAGTGAATTGAAATCGCCGCGACTACGCTTGCCCCGTGATCCTGCTCATCGACAACTACGACTCATTCACCTGGAATCTCGTCCATCGTTTTGGCGAGATCGATCCATCAATCAATCTCGACCGCGACATCCTCGTGGTTCGTAATGATCAGATTACTCCCGACCAGGTCGAAGCCCTCGATGGCGGCAGAGGTCCCGCACACATCGTCATCTCACCCGGGCCCTGCACACCCAATGAAGCAGGCAATTCCAGCGACATTATCAATCGTTTCACCGGTCGCGTTCCCATCCTTGGCGTCTGCCTCGGTCACCAGTGCCTGGCCGCGAGCAACGGCATGACTGTCACTCGCCACGTGATTCAAGTCCACGGCAAAACCAGTCCTGTGCATCACGATGGCCGCGGCATTTTCGCAGGTCTCCCAAATCCATTCGTCGCGACGCGCTACCACTCGCTCGTCGTCCTACCCGAAACCATTCCCCACGGGCCTCAGCCTGACGGAACACAATGGCAAGTTTCCGCCTGGACCGATGAACCTGCCGAAACCGGCGGCACGCGCCGCGTTGTCATGGGCCTTCGCCGCGCTTTCACCGATGGACGCCAAAATGTCGAGGGCGTGCAGTTCCATCCTGAAAGTTTTCTCACCATCGATGGCCCGAAGCTGCTCGCGAATTTTCTTCGCATGGGGTCGCGCCCCCGCTCTCCGCGCATCTGACTATTGCGGATTACCCGGCCCAGGCGTCGGTGGTTGCCGCAGTGAGAACTTCGCCGAACCCAAAATAAGTCTTGCATCGCGGCTGAAAACAAACCAGTTCCACAGCCAGCTCGCAAACACCACCACGCGATTGCGATAATTCACCAGATAGTTGACGTGAATAAGTCCCCACAAAAGCCACGCGAAAATCCCGCCGAATTTCATGCCGCCAATCTCGGCCACAGCTTTCGATCGCCCAATCGTCGCCATGTTGCCTTTGTCGTTGTAGCTAAATGCCATGCGAGTTCCGGCTTTGGATCTGACCTCCTTCGCGATAATGCGACCGACATGCTTTCCCATCTGCATCGCACCCTGGGCTACTCCCGGCACAGGCACACCTGTATCCGCAGATTTCACACTCGCCATGTCGCCAATCACAAAGATTTCAGGATGTCCCGTGATCGAGCAATCTGCTTCGACCAGCACGCGACCAGCTTTATCAAGTGGCGCGCCCAGGCACGCACCCAGTGAACTTGCTCGCACCCCCGCGGCCCAGAATACCGTGCGCACGGGTACAAACTCTGCGCCGATGTGTACCCCCTCCGGTTTCACATCCGTCACAATCGCATTACAGCGTACCTCAACTCCCATGGCTTCAAGATCGTGCAATGCCCTTCTGCTGCTCACAGGATCGAACGCGGGTAGTATGCGGTCTCCGCCTTCAAACAACATCACGCGCGTACTCGTAGTATCGATGTTGCGGAAGTCCGCGGGAAGCGTGGTCGCGGCGATTTCTTTGATGGCTCCGGCGAGTTCAACCCCGGTGGGCCCGCCGCCGATGATGGCAAAGGTGAGCGCGGAACGCCGATCTGCAACGCTGGCTTCGTACTCGGCGTATTCAAACGCGAGCAAGATACGACGTCGCATTTCAGTTGCGTCTTCGAGTGTCTTAAGACCCGGCGCAAGATCGGCCCAGTTGTCATGCCCGAAATACGAGTGCGTCGCCCCGGCCGCGACAATCAGGTAGTCATAGTCGATCTCCGTATCGCTAAAGACCACCTTCTTCCGCGCGACATCCAGCGTGCTCGGCTGCCCCATGATCACCTGGCAGTTCTTGACCTTATGAACGGCATGCCGAATCGGCGCTGAAATATCCGCAGGCGACAGCGCAGCGCTTGCCACCTGATACAGCAGCGGCTGAAAAACATGGTGATTGCGCCGATCAACGATCGTGATACTGACCGGGGCCTTTGCCAGTGCCTTCGCCGCGGCAAGCCCACCAAATCCGCCACCAATGATCACAACTCGCGGCAATCGGGCTGAGGGGCTCGAACTTTCCATGGCGTATTCCGCCTCATTCTACGTCTCGTTTCGCTAGTGAAATAGCGGTAAGAACAACCGTCAGAAACTTCACATCTCACTCCTGAAGTTCCTATCATCGCAAGCATGATTCCCCCATCTCCCACCAATGTCATCGATCCCACCTTCGCCCGCGGCACATTCGCCGGCGAGGTCGCCGCCACCGCCACCAAACCCGGCTTCATCAAGATGTCGTTCGCGAACAACTACGAACTTCACCTTGTCCCTTCGGCCCCAATCACCGCTGAAGTTGGAAAGCGACTGATCGGCAGAATTTCCAGCGAAGCACGCCGAATTGATGTGACCCAAACCGGCGGCCGCTTCGTTGAGCCAATCTATGGCCGCCCGCGCCGCATTCAAGGCAACATCATCGCGGTGAACGCCAAAGAAAACACCATCGTGATCAACGCTGGCATGCCCATCTATGTCACGCCGATCGATCCTCGCCAAAAGGCCAGCGATTTCACCGTCGGTCAATTCGTCGGTTTCGATGTTCCCGCCGGCAGCACTTTCGATCAGCACTAATTTCTACGAGCCTCCACGATGACAGTTGAGCACACACCCGGTCCCGCCCTTCCTCAGGTGCAGATGCATCTGCATCCGCCCAACTCACCTGGCATCGGAACGGTTGTCGAAACCCACCGCTGCACCGCCAACAAAAAAGCCGCCGGCGTTGTTCGCCACGTTTCAATCGATGTCTCTAAAACTAAGCTCGCTGGCAACTTTCTGTCTGGTCAAAGCTTCGGCGTTCTCCCGCCCGGCCTCGATGCCAATGGCAAGCCGCACAAACTTCGCCTCTATTCCATCGCCAGCCCCACCTGCGGCGAAGATGGCAAAGGCCAGGTCCTTTCGACCACCGTCAAGCGTCTCGTCGATGAACATCACGAGACACACAAGCTCTTCCTCGGCGTCGCCTCCAACTTCCTCTGCGACCTCCAAGTCGGCGACACAGTCGAAGTCACCGGCCCCGTCGGCAAGCGCTTCCTCCTCCCCGCCGACCCATCCGCACACGACTACATCTTCTTCGCCACCGGCACCGGTATCGCCCCGTTCCGCGGCATGCTCATCGACCTTCTCAACAACCTCTGCACCAGCCGCGTCATCCTCGTCATGGGATCGCCCTACGCCAGCGACCTTCTCTATCACCAGGAACTGGAATCGCTCGCAAAGAAACACGCTAACTTCCAGTACATCACCGCCATCAGCCGCGAAAAACAGGATGATGGCTCGCGACCGCTCTACGTCCACGATCGCCTGCTGACCCATGTCAGTGATTTCAAGAGCTTGCTCGAAACCGACCGCGGTTTAATCTACATCTGCGGCATAGCAGGCATGGAACTGGGCGTCATGCAAAAGCTCTCTGGCATCCTCTCACCCGAAGCTCTCGATCAATACATCGGCCTGGATGACAACGTCCGCGACACGGTGGCAACCTGGGACCGCAAGATGATCCACAAACAGGTTCGGCCAACACGCAAAATGTTCATGGAAGTCTACTGAGAATATTTGAGGAGGCCACGCCCTTGTTACGTCTCACTCAGCGACTCACTCACTCGATCCCGTTGCACTCGTTCGATCAGGTTTCACTCACCCGCTCTCAACATCACCCTCTTCAGCCCAAAGGGCTGGAATAATTTAGCCGGGGGTGAAGGTCGGCTTTGCGACCGCCACCCCCGGAAAGCCCCCACTCTTTGCACCCTGAAGGGGTGCAACTAAACCTGATCACCCTTGCACGAACCAACGCAACAACTCCGCGACACTTCCGCCAAACCACGGCGAATCCTCCACATCTCCACCCGCATGATCCTGGGCGGCTCCCAGGAAAATACGGCCCTCTCTTGCGAGGGCCAGGCCCAACTCGGCCACGAAGTACACCTTGCTTACGGCCCCATCTACGGACCTGAGGGTTCGTTGCTGGAACGCGTTGAGAGTTTCCGCACGCAAACGGGCAAAGGCATCGCCACACATATCGTGCCACACATGGTCCGCGATGTGAACCCCGTCGCTGATATCAGATGCTACTTTGAACTTCGCAAGCTCATTGAACATCTCAAGCCGGACATCGTGCACACGCACTCAAGTAAGGCAGGAATTCTGGGCAGGCTCGCCGCGTGGAACGCAAAGGGAATTCGCCGCCCCGGAATTGTGCACACGATCCACGGGCCTCCGTTCATGCCGCTGGATGGCGGGTTTTTTAACGTGCTCAAACGCCGCTTGAACAACACGATTTATACGATGGCGGAAACCATGGCGGCGGACCACTGCCACCGCATTGTGAGCGTCGCTGATGCCATGACCGAACAATTCCTCAAACGCGGCATCGGCACGCCCAATCAGTACGAGACTGTCTATTCAGGCATGGAAACCGATGCGTTCCTGCGTCCTGCTCCGGGTGAAGAACGCTCACACATGCGGCACGCCTTGGGCATTGCCGACAACGACTTCGTCATCGGAACTGTCGCGCGCCTCGCCGAACACAAAGGCCACGACGACCTGCTCGATGCCCTCGGCGACGACATGAAACGCAACCCCCATCTCAAACTTCTCTGGGTCGGTGATGGATGGTGGAAACAACGTCTGCAATCTCGCATCGAATCACTCGGCATCAAAGCCAACATCATCATGACCGGACTGGTGCCGCCGCAGCGTGTCCCCGGTCTCATTCGAGCCATGGATGTCTTAGCACATCCCAGCGCCCGCGAAGGCCTGCCGCGAACTGTGCCACAAGCCCTGCTCTGCGGCGTCTGCCCCGTTGCTTACGACGTCGATGGCACGGGCGAAGCCTGCCGCGAAATGGTGACAGGGCGCCTCGTCAAGTTCGGCGACATCACCGGTCTTCGTAGCGCCATTCTCTGGCTTCGCGATTATTCCGAAGACCGCGCCCGCATGGCAATCACCGGCAAAGAATGGTGCCTCGAACGCTTCACGACACACGCGATGGTCCATCACCTGGAACACATCTACGCCGCCGCCGAGAAAATGCGACCAGCTATTTGAACATTCCAAGTGCTGACTTGCCAACAATCTTGCCATGCACAGCCTCAAACACCTGATCCCCAAATTCATCGCTCCCGGCGAAGGCCACATGTTGACCGTCACCGGCGGCGATCAGACCACCCCCAAACTCACATCAACAGACACCGGCGACCGCCTGTCGCTCGCCGAATACACCGTGGTCCCCCAAGCCGGCCCACCCCTCCACGTCCACGAGCGCGAAGATGAAGTCTTCTGGATTCTCGAAGGCGAAGTAACATTCTGGGTCAACAACCACCGCATCGTCGCCAAACCCGGCGCATGCATCTTCGCCGCCCGCGGCGTCCCTCACACATTCAAGAATTGCTCCGCCACCAACGCCAAAATGCTCCTGATCGTCACCCCCGCCGCAAACTTCGAAACTTTCTTCAACGGGATCGGCCGCCCCGATGCACAAGGCAAGCCACCGAGCGAAGAGGTAGTCATGGCTCGAGTCATGGCCGAAGCACCGCGCCATGGAATCACGATCTTGGGACCGAGTCCGTTGTAATCACTCGTTAGAAACTGAGATTCCTCTTCCCAAAATCAATCTTCATGGCCTGCTTGGCCATGTACAACGTTTCTTCGGCAACTATGTTCGCCCGTGCTGTTCCTGTGCGAATGATCTCAACAACTCGTTCATCGCCGCCCGGCGTCTCAAACTCTGCGCGGCGCAACCGCATCGGCGCCAGCAGCGTGTTGATCGCCTGAGCTAGTTCCTGTTTGATGTGGCCATCACCGATGTTGTCGCCGCGTTGGTAGCGGTCTTTGAGTTCTGCCACGCGTGCCTCATCAGTGATGAACGCTTCGACAAACTTGAAGAGGACGTTATTGGGATCGCCGGGATCGGTTGGATTTTGACGCCCGGTCGAGATCTTGTTGACCTTTTTCTGCACTTCTTTCTCAGTGTCTGAAAGGAAGATCGCATTGCCCAGACTCTTACTCATCTTCTGCGTGCCATCGCCCGCGCCCGGCAATCTTCCGATGCGTCCGATCAACGCCTTAGGAATCGGGAAGACGCCCCCCACTTTCACATAGTCTTCATCTTTCACATCGGGCTTCACGCCGCAGTAGAGCTGGTCAAACTTCCTCGCAGCTTTGCGGCACATTTCAATGTGTGGCGCCTGATCCTCACCCACTGGAATCAATTCCGGACGGAATGCGAGAATGTCAGCGCACTGTCCGACGGTGTACATTGGGAATCCAAAGGAGTGCTTGTCGGCAAGTCCCTTGGTTTCCAGCTCATGTACAAGCGTGGGATTTCCCATGACATCGTTGAATGACAGCAGCATGGCAAAGTACCATGTCAATTCCGCAATCGCTGGCACTTCCGTTTGCAGAACGATGGTGGAGCGATTGGGATCGATGCCCGCCGCGAGCCAGTCTTTCACGATCTCAATCGTGTCCTGACGAATTTCCGCTGCTTTGTCAAACCGCGTCGTGAACGCGTGCATGTTGGCCAGCAAAAAGTAACAGTCGTAGCTGTCCTGCAGGGCCACTCGCCGCTCGACGCTGCCCACCCAATGTCCAAGGTGTAAGCGGCCGGTGGGAGTATCGCCAGTTAAGATGCGGGGCTTTGAAGTCATACGGTCGAGAGGGTAGCAACCGAGCCAACGAAAAAGGGAGCGGGGTTTGCGGCCCGCTCCCTGGAATTCACATACTTAGAGCTTAGAGCGTCGCTTCGATGAGCTGCTCTTGCTTCCATTTCTTGAGCTTGAGGCCAAGGGTGCGAACACCAATTCCAAGGGCTTGTGCGGTCCGCTGGCGATGGCGACCCATCTTGACCAGAGTCTTGATGATCACCTCGCGTTCGATCTCTTCGAGCGTACGAACTGCTTCAGAGAGTGTCGAGGCGGGTGCCATGGGCGCTGGTGCAGCCATGATGGGTGCTGCCGCCTGGACGGGTTTAGCTTCGATTTCCTGACGATTTGTGAGTGACTCTGCGCGGACGCGGATCCAGGGTTCAATCAACGATGCGGGAATGACGATCTCGCCGCCAGTATCCTGGCCGCTGGGTGAGCCCAGAACCACTGCTCGTTCGCAGATGTTCTGCAACTCGCGCACGTTGCCGGCCCATTCGTACGCCTGCAAACGACGCAGGGCATCATCTGCAAACCGCATCATTGTCCGACCTTCGCGGCGGCAGATTTCCTTCACGAAGTGATCCGCGAGAGCCGGAACATCGGTCAGTCTTTCCTTGAGCGCGGGCAATTGCACCGGCAACACATTGAGGCGGAAGAACAAGTCCTGGCGGAATCCACCAGTTGCCACCATCTGGGGCAAATCGCGGTTACTGGTTGCAATCACGCGCACATCGACGCCGATTGTGGTGCTGGAACCGACGCGCTCAAATGAACGCTCCTGCAACACACGCAGGAGTTTGGCTTGAATCGCGGGGCTTACTTCTGAAATTTCATCCAGGAGCAACGTGCCGCGGTCGGCGAGTTCAAAACGTCCCTTGCGGAGTTTCTCAGCGCCTGTGAACGCGCCACGCTCGTGTCCAAAGAGTTCTGACTCGAGCAGCGACTCGCTCAGGGCTGCACAGTTTACTGCCAGGAACGGACCCGAAGCCCGATTGGAAACTTCGTGTATGGCGCGGGCCACCACTTCTTTACCTGCACCTGATGGGCCCGTGATCAGGATATTGCCTTGCGATGTTGCAAGGGTGCGGATGTGGTCTTTGGTCGACTTCATGATCGCCGACTCGCCGATGATCCTGTCCATGCCTTTGCGGCAGGCTTCGCCACCGTTTCGGCGCGCGGGCACTTCGCTGCATGCACGCAGGACACCGTTTTCGCGAAGTACTTGGCCATGCTGAATCGCCCGCTTGGTCGCGATGATCAGTTCATCGCCTTCGAATGGCTTAGTGATGTAATCGAACGCGCCGGCCTTCATGGCTTTGACTGCGGTTTCGATTGTTCCAAATGCGGTCATGAGGATCACGGGCAGATCTTCATCAATCTTGCGGATCGATTCGAGAAGATCCATGCCGGACTGCCCAGGCATACGCAGGTCGGTCACCACGCAATCGGGTCGGCGTTTGCCGATCTGTTCGAGCGCGGAGGCTCCATCGGCCGCGGTTGCCACACCCAGGCCAGCGCGTTCGAGCGTGCCTGCCACGCTGTCCCGCATCATTTCCTTATCATCCACAACGAGTACCATGTTCATCCCTGAACCTCCAGCGCACTAAATCCTGATCGACCGCGAGCGACCGCGAGCGATTCCGATACACCTTCATCGCCCAGTTCCGCAGCTGGGCATGCTTTTTCCACAGGAAGAACGATTTCCATCGTTGTTCCCACGGAGTTATTTCTGACGACGACCCTTCCACCATGTGCATCGACAATCCGGTGCACAATCGCAAGCCCCAGGCCTGTGCCCGATGCCCGCGTGGTGAAGAAGGGGTTAAACATACGCGCGACAACCTCAGGACCGATGCCCGGCCCTGTATCTGTCACGCCCAAGATCATGCTTTTGACGGTTCGACCATTCTGCATCGCGACGTGCCGCACATCTGCCGAGAGCGTCAACGTGTGATTGTCCTGAGGTTTTTCTGCCATTGCTTCCATTGCGTTGCGGATGATGTTGACCAACACTTGCTGCAACATACCCGCATCTGCCTCAAAGGTTGCATCGAGCAGACCAGTTCTGACCAATTTGACTGATCGCAGACTATCCGTTCCGCCTGGGACTGCAGATTCAAAGGCCTGCGAGAATGCAGTGTCGGCATCCAAAAGCGCGTACCGCAGTTTGATTTCCTTGGAGAACGTCAGCACATCCGTCACCACGCCCTCGAGCGAGCGGGCGGCATCACCGATCTTTTCGGCGGTCCGCTGCTGCGGTCCACGATCTGCAAGATCATCGACCAGCATTTTGGCATAGAGGCGGATTGAGCCAAGCGGATTGCGGATTTCGTGGGCGATGCCCGCCGCGACTTCGCCAAGCGAAGCCAATCGGCGCGAGCGGGCCAACTGCTGATTTGCTTCGGATAGCTCTCCGGAAAGTCGTGCAACTTCTGCTCGTAACTGTTCGTGGGTTGCCTCGAGCCTGGTTGTGACTTCTGTCACAACGCGCATGAGGTCTGCGAGTTCAGACTCTTTCAGTGCCGGCGATGGTGTCAGTTTCACCTCGTTCATGCCTGAAGCTCCTGACGCACGACTGCGGGGGCGGAGGCTCCATAGGCGCCGACTGCACGCTTGGAAGACTCAAGGCGTTGAAGCTCCAGACGGATCTCTTCACGCCGCGTGTTCAAGGTCTGGCGATCGGCCTCATCGCGTTCGCGGACGCTGCACAACATCGAGGTCATAGATGCGACACGGCGTTCGATCTCATTCTTCATCGAGTCGGGCGGCGGCGGCTTTAATTCATCCCAGGTTCGGCGCAATGGTTCGGTTCGCAGCGCAAGGCGTGCCAAATCGTCGATGACCTGCTGGCGTTCGCTCATGAGGGCGAGCAAATCGGTGCCGTCGCCCATGCCGATCAGCGAAGCTTGGCGTTGGCTCAGTGCATCGAGCTCGCCGAGGCACTTGCATTGGCCATCGAGCTCGGCGGCCAGCGCAGCGAAAATGCTGGCTGGGTTGGGTTGGAGTTGTTGTTGAGCTTGATTCGCCATCCGTGGCCTTTGTTTCCCGGCATCCTGCCAGGACTCCTGTATTACTCGACTCCCGTGATTGTCTTAGCGGAAGCCAGTTTTGTCAATTCATCAGTTGCATCGAGCCAGCGTTCCCAGTCCTTGCGAGTCATCGGGAGGTTTGGATCATCCCAGACTGATTCGGGCAGGCTCTTGTAGAACGTTCTAGCACGGTTGTTGACAGTTGCAGCGCGGGCGGAATCGCCCAGGCGAATGTATGCGTTCACGATCTGGGTCATAGCGACAAGGCTTGAGGGCTCGGACGGGTAGCGTTCTCGGGCTCCTTCGTAGTGGCCGACTGCTTCTTCGTATTGGCCCAGGTCAAAGGCGGCATCGCCAATAAAGAACCAGGCGTTTCGGAGGCAGAGCTCTTCGAGACCGGTGCGTTTCTTTGCTTCCTTTTCATCAAGGGCGGCTCGCACAACTTCGAAAGTCTTGTAGGCCATGTCAAGGTGCTGAATGCGGCGGGTTTCGCTGGCCGCGCGGTCACTTTCGGGGAGTGGTTGCTGGAGGCGTTTGCCTTCGATGGCGGCCATCATGCGATGAGAATCAGCAAGCTTGTAGCGGACGATGCTGATGCGCGGATCAGACGCGTAACGCTCGCCAGCCTCTTCGAACTTCTCGATGGCGCGGGAATATTGGGCGGTGTTGTAGTAGAAGTTCCCAAGTTCGATGACTGCCTCGCGGAAGGTCGCGGTTTCGGGGCCACCGACTGTGCCGCTGCTTGCGGCCAGGAGATTTGCTTCAGCTTCGGTGTCGTTGGATGGATCTGCATCGGCGAGCAGAGACTGGGCCAGGGGCACAAAGCTGTCATCGCCCCAGGGTCCTGATCCGCCTTCTTCGCCGGGAAGATTGCGACCATCGACGAGTTCGCGGAAGAGTTTGCCAGCGCCTTCGGCTTCGCCGCGGGCTTGATAAGCGCGACCGAGGCGGAATTTTCCTTCGGCTGCGCGACCAGTTGAGGCGAACGCCTGGACGTGTTCCTTGAACATGATGACTGCCGATTCCTGGTCGCCTGCGCGATCGAGGCAGTCAGCGGCATTCCAGAGTGACTTCTCGTATGAATCAATGTCGGTGATCACCACTTTGTTGCGGTGCTCTTTGAAGTATGCACCAGCGGAGAGGTAGTGGGCCTGCACTTCGCGGAGCGTTGCCGGATCGAGGGAAAGTTCGAGGGCGCGGGGATCGAAACCCATCGCCGTTACTTTTTCTTCGGCGAGTTTTTTGTGAGCTTCTGCAAGCGCGAGCGAGATCGTTGGCGGAACTTCGTCACGAGTGTAGAGAAGTTCGGCCTGCTCTGCGAATCGCAATGCACTTTCGATTTCATTTGCATCACTGCGTTCAGAGTATCGAGCGAGCAGGCTCGCAGAAACATTTTCACCATCGAGAGAGTGGCGATTGACGAGTTTGTTTGCGCTCAGCCGCTTGACCAGGCGGCGGTATGCATCGAGGCTGCGTTCGGCCTCGCCGCGGCTTGCTTCGACTTCTGCAAGACCCAGGAGTGCAAAGTCGGCATGGGCTGAATCTTCGTATTGCGAGACCACGTTTTCAAATTTCTCACGAGCCTCGGGCAGTTCGCCACGCAATGCGGCGAGCTTTCCCTGATACAAGATGACTTCGGCGGCCTCTTCACTCCCAACTTCGATCCGGTCGGCAGCACGCTGCAGCTGTTTTTCCGCTTCGATGACAGCATCGGTTTCGAGATACGCCTTGGCGAGCAGCAAGTAGACTTCGCCGATTGCGTTTCCGCTTTCGCTCACACCGACGCGCTGAACCTCACGAAGCAGCCGAGTGATGGCCGCATCGGGATAGCCCTGAGACAACTGCACCTGAGCCTGACGAGCAACACCCCAGATGCGATCATTGGGTTTAAGCGCGCCATCGTCCAGGTAGCGCATCAGGAGTTCAGTGGCGCGTTCGTAATCGGGAACGCGACGAGACAATGCGCGAGAAATGAGTACGCGATACAGGCCGACCCGCTCGGCCCTGGCATCGTCGGGTAGTCCATCTGCGCGTTCGAGAGCGAGGTCGACCTTGCCAAGTGCGGCGAGACTTTCGGCGTATCTGGCGGCATCGCTTGCTTTGAGTTTGGCGCCGAGTTTTTCGGCCTCAGAAAACTGTGCGATCACAGTCTTGTAGTTATCTTCGCGATCGAGGCCCTGGAGGCGTTGACCTTCGAAGACTGCGCGACCAAGGAGGGCGTGATAGCGAGCCTGGTCTTCGGCGTGGAGACCCTTTGTTCCGACGTAGGGAAGAACGCGACGGTTGAGTTCGTCGATTGCTGCTTCGCACTCACCCTTGTTGATCATTTCGTTGGCTTGTTCAAGCACGCCGCCAAACTCGGGGCTTGGTGCCTTTTTGATACCGTAGAAGACGCCGCCAACGAGGAGGGCAGCGGCCAGGCCGAGTGCTGGAATCTGCCAGACATCGCGCAAGGTTGGCAGTGCGGCGGCGGGGGTGCCGGCAGCTTTGCTTTTAGTTGTTGCGCGCTCTGACACTGGACGAACCTCCTCCATGCCACCGGATTCGGAAGCATGCACCGCATAAGGGGGTTATCGGGTCGCAGTCGGGTATCGCTTCAACCGAATCGCGCAACATTCGCCGAAAGTGGGAATGGGTATGAGAGGACCCGGATAGAAGGCGAACGCATGGAAGCGACGGAGTGACGGAGCGCCAAGAACGCAATGTAGCAGCGAGTGGACGAGTCCCCAAGCGCAACCCGTAGTAGTGCAAAGCCAAAAAAAAGAAATCCCCTTCAGGAGGGGATTAAGGGTCGGCCTCGGCCGGAGCCCGGCGGACGATTCCTTTACCGTGATAGCGGGGGAACGTCGCTCGAATACACTGCTGCTAATGTAACGACCAGCAAGGATGCTGTCAAGTGCATATTTCCTAATTAGGAGTACGTCTATGAGCGACGAAGCCAAATTCGGCTTGGGTTTGGATCAAGGTGTGGCATCCATTGGATGGGCCGTCCTTCGGCTGAATTCCGACAACCAACCCATCAACATCGAACGCCTCGGCGTTCATATTTTTGAAGCTGGAACCGAAGGCGATATAGAAGGTGGTCGCGACGAATCGCGTGCTGGACCCCGTCGAATGGCTCGTCAACTGCGCAAACAGTACCGCCGCCGCGTTCTCCGCAAGAAACGACTTTTGCGCTGGCTCCAAGAAATGGGGCTTATGCCCGCTGGCGATATCTCAACCGCAGAAGGTCGCGACAAGCTCATCAAAGACCTTGATGCACAACTTCGCGCCAAGTGGGAACCCGCCAGTTCAACCGATCATCGCACACGCCAGCTCCTCCCATATCGCATTCGTGCGGCAGGCCTAACCGCAAAACTCGAACCGTTCGAACTCGGCAGAGCGCTCTACCACCTCTCGCAACGAAGAGGCTACTTGAGCAATCGAAAGCAACAAGCAGCGGAAACAAGCCAGAGCGAGGGAGCCGACGCCAAGAAAAGTGATGAAGGAGGGGAAGTAAGAGCTTCTATCATCGAACTTCAAAAGCAAATGCAAGCCGCGAATTGCAAGACGCTTGCACAGTACTTCTCAACGCTCGACCCTACTGGTTCCATCGGAGATCGACTTCGCGGCAGGTGGACCGCGCGAGAAATGTTCCTCGAAGAGTTTGGTCGTATTTGCTCTGAGCAGGCCAAGCACCACACAGTATTGACGGACGAATCTCGACACAGGCTTCATCGAGCAATCTTCTTTCAACGTCCACTTCAAAGTGCGAGCCATCTGATTGGACAATGCGAACTGGTACCCGGAAAGCGACGTTGCCCACTCGGTCATCGCCTTGCTCAGCGATTTCGCATGTTGCAACGCGTCAATGATCTGGAAATTCGGCTACCCGATTTCACTCGTCGCCGACTGTCAAGAGACGAGCGCGATCGCCTTATCGATTCGCTCCAAAATGATGGCGACATCACATTCGCCAAACTCAAGTCAAAGGTTTGGTTTGCACTTCCAAAGGGAAGCACGTTTAATCTCGAAGAAGGCGGCGAGAAGAAACTGCTAGGAAACAGAACCGAAGCGAAATGTCGCCTCATTTTCGGTGAGCAAGTTTGGGGTGCATTATCCGATGCTGACCGCGACGCGGTGGTGCAGGATTTGTTGGTCTTCGAAAAGCCGGCGGCACTTGCAGGACGTGGTATCAAACGCTGGAAACTCTCCGCCGAACAAGCAATCCAACTCGGTGACTGCGTGCTAGAGCCAGGCTTCGCGGCACACAGCAAAGAAGCGCTAGCCGTACTTCTCACCCGCATGGAAGAAGGCACGCCATACGCCACCGCCGTCAAAGAGGAATTCAAGGTTCACAAAGCGGCTGGCGAAATTCATGATCTCTTGCCTCCTGTCGAAAAAGCTCTTGGAGCGCTGCGTAATCCCACAGTGACTCGGGCCCTCACTGAACTTCGAAAACTCGTAAACGCCGTTGTACGAAAATACGGCAAGCCTCAGTGGATTCGACTTGAGCTTGCCCGCGATCTCAAGCGTGCCCGCAAACACCGCGAACGAATGGGCAAAGAAATGCGTGCTCAGGAGGAACGGCGCGACTTCGCTCGTGCCCGCGTCCTCAAAGATGCCGGCATTGCTCAAATCAGCCGCGCTGATATCGAGCGTGTCCTTCTCGCAGAGGAGTGCGGCTGGGTCTGCCCGTACACCGGCAAGGCTTTCGGCATGCACGATGTGGTCGGTCGCCACCCACAAGTCGATGTTGAACATATCTGGCCTCTCTCACGCTCACTCGATGATTCCTACCTGAACAAAACTCTCTGCTACGTCGAAGAAAACCGCAACTTCAAGAAAAACCGCACCCCATTCGAAGCCTACAGCAGATCCTCAGAACGATGGTCGCAGATGATTGATCGTGTAAAACGCTTCCGCAGCGATGCCGGTCGCATCAAACTCGAACGCTTTTTGGCCGAAGAAATTCCTGAAGGCTTCGCACAGCGACACCTCTCAGAAACTCGCAAGATCGGTGCCGCATCTTCCGCATACCTGGGGCTGTTATTCGGCGGCGAAATCGATGCCAAACACAATCGCCGTGTATTCGTTACAACGGGCGGCCTGACCGCACATCTCCGCCGCGAATGGCATCTTCACGGAATCCTCTCCGATGATGGTGAGAAAACTCGCGAAGATCACCGGCACCATGCTGTTGACGCTTTGGTAATCGCACTTACGGATACCAAGGCCGTTCAATCCCTCCAGTCCGCTGCCGAGCACGCCAGCGCAGCAGGAAAACGCCTGTTTGCGCCCGTTGATGAACCGTGGCCTGAGTTTGTGAATCAGGCACAGGAGCATGTACTCGCAATCAATGTTTCTCATCGTCAGAATCGCCGACTCGCGGGCAAGCTACACGCTGAAAGCAACTACTCGCGGCCGACAGGCCCAGACCGGGAACGCCGAATCCGAAAGGAACTTTTCAAATTAAGCGAAAAAGACGTGGCAAGGATTACTGATCCCAAGATTCGACAGGCGGTGGAGTCGAAAATCAAAGAACTTGGCCTGAAGCCTAAAGGAGTGGCAAAACAATACTCTGACTTTGCAGATCAGAATATTCACCCATTCACTACAACCAAATCTGGCGGCAAGAACTGGATTCACAAGGTACGACTTGTTGTAGATGCCGAACCGTGGGGGGTTGGCAAAAACGCTAGCCAGCGGTTTGTCACATCGACAAAAGGAAGCAATCACCACACAGTCATATCGAAGCAGTCTGATGGTAAATGGTTGGATGTCCCGGTACCGCTTATCGATTTAAGTTATGCTTCGCCAATCCCAACTCGCCCACACGGTGGAAACAGTCTCACCCTTGCCGCAGGCGAATTTGTGCTATTGAAGGGGAGTGATGACGACGTGCATTTACTCAGAGTAACAAAACTCTCCGAAGGCCAAATTGCCATGATTTCTCATTCCGATGCTCGGAAGATGGATGAAATCAAGAAAGCAAAAGGCGTCGTATATCGTACTGGCTCCTCTCTTGTTCGCGACGGTGCCAAAAAAGTCTCAGTCACTTACCTTGGCGAAATCCGTCGCGCAGGCGGCTGATCAGACTATTCAAATGCCCGGTGATCGTTTTATTGAGATCGCGAAAGACCCCGCTCGCCTTTGCTTGCGCAACGGCTGTCTCATAGTTCAACGCGATGGAATGCCCGATGTATCCGTTGCCGTATTTGAACTGTCCGCAGTGGTACTTGCAAACCCCCAATGCAGCATCACCCAGCCTGTAATGAACGCCCTTATGGAGGCTGGCGTACCAATTTTGGTGTGCGATGGTTCGTTCCTCCCAAGCGGCATGATGCTTCCTCTCCGCGACAACGCGCTCCAGACTCAGCGAATGATCGCCCAAGTCTCTGTCAAGGTCCCTCTCAAAAAACGTCTGTGGCAACACATCGTCCGCGCCAAGATTCTCGCCCAGGCTACCGCTCTTGAAGGCTTGCACAACGACAACGGCGACCTTCCAGTGCTTGCTTCGCTTGTAAAATCAGGCGATCCAATGAACATCGAAGCCAGAGCCGCCGCACGCTATTGGCCGCTCCTCTTTCGCGACCCCTTGTTTCGGCGACGCTTCGAGGCCGAGGATCAGAACCGCCTTCTTAACTATGGATACGCGATTGTCCGCGCCGCCGTCGGTCGCGCTATCTGCGCTGCGGGCCTCCACCCCTCAATAGGGCTTCACCACAAAGGCCGCGAAAATCCGTTCTGTCTTGCAGATGATCTCATGGAGCCATACCGCCCTTTGGTCGATAGCGAAGTGGCGAAAATGTCAGGTGAACGCGGCCGCGATTGCCCACTCGATCCTGCCAGCAAACAACGCCTGATTGAGCTCTTGGACCTTCGCCTTCAGGTCGCTCGTGGCGATCCAGAAATGCGGTCCACCAGCGAGTGCATCGGACGCACCGCGTTTTCGTTGGCAGAGATCTTTGGTGGCACCAGAGTAGATACCAGGCCGGGATCGAAGGCTGAGCCGCGAGATCGTGTCTTTTACCCGCTCGGACTCACGCAATGGTAAAAAGTCGTCCAAAGCGTGCCAAACCGGGGACTGATGGCCTGCCCCCTTCTGGATACCAATGGATGTGGCTCTTTGCCATGTTTGACCTTCCAACTACAAACAAGGCCCTGAAGCGCGATTATTCACGATTCCGCAAATATCTTCTTTCTCAAGGGTTTTCCATGCTCCAATTTTCCGTCTATGCTCGTCACTGCCCGAGTGAGGAAGCTGGGGAAGGCATTCGAATCCGGGTCGGTAAGTCAGTGCCCAATCATGGCCAGGTTCGATTGATGCTCGTGACCGACCGCCAGTTCGGAAAGATGGAGGTTTATTATGGAAAAAACCGAAGTCCAATTGAAGAACCGCCATCACAATTCATGCTTTTTTGATAGCAAACCGGCTCAAAAACTCTACAAAAATAGAGTTTTCGAGCAGGTCTAGTGTATTCGAGCGACGCTCCCCGTGAAACCACGGCTAGATCGTGTTGATCAACTTGGCATGCCGCAGTGTATTCGAGCGACGCTCCCCGTGAAACCACGGCGACGCTGGTACGGTTGCCTCGTCGCGCAGAGTGTATTCGAGCGACGCTCCCCGTGAAACCACGGCCTATTGCATGATCGCGGCCACGAAAAAGGCAGTGTATTCGAGCGACGCTCCCCGTGAAACCACGGCGGGATGTGACCCGACTCGACACCTCCAACGAGTGTATTCGAGCGACGCTCCCCGTGAAACCACGGCGGATTGCGGCCACGTAGTCGCGGCCATGCCAGTGTATTCGAGCGACGCTCCCCGTGAAACCACGGCCTGTG
>CAZAEQ010000030.1:0-54296 GCA_964484185.1 uncultured Phycisphaeraceae bacterium | reverse complement strand
AACGGCAGACATCCCAAGCCCGCCGACTCCGAAGACTGCGACAGTTTCTCCCGCGGCTGATAGTCATACCACGCAACGTTGTCGAGCTTCAGTTCATCTTTCAGCGCAAGCACTTCCTTCTTGCGGTTGCCCGACCCAACAAAGATGAACCGCACGGGATGTGTCTCGCCTGCCGCCGACAGCACGCGTATCGCGCCCAGTATCGCCTTCGAATCATGCGCAATTCCAAAGTTCCCCGAGTACATCACCGCGAATCGATTGTCCGGATTCCACTGCGCTCGATACGGATTGTCCGCGTGCGCCACCGGCACCACCTGCTCGCCGCTCGCCCACACCGGAACATAATGCACTTTCTCCGGCGGCGTCCCCTTCGCCAGCACCCGCTCCTGCATGCACCGACCCAAGACAACAGTCGCATCGCTGCGCTTCAAAATCAGTCGACTGAAAACTTCGCAGATTCGCACAATCAACGAAGTCTGCTTGAACACGCCCGATGCCACCGGTACATCCGGATATAAATCCATGAGCCAGTACACCGCTTTGCTGCCACGGAAAAAGCGACACACAAGCCCGAGCAACGCAATAAACGGCGGCGTAGTAAAACTCACAACCACATCCGGTCGCTTCATCGTCAACAACTTAAACGCCGCCAACAGATAGAAAAGCCCAAAGTCCGCCGCTCGCGCCAGCAACCCCTTGCGCCCAAAGATCGACGCCCCAACTCGATGAATCTCAATTCCATCGATCACTTCAAACTTGGGCAACTGCGCACCCGACTGCCCATAGATCGACCGCGAGCAAACCGCGGAAACCGTGTGCCCGCGCTTGATCAGCGCATCTGCAAGGTCTTTGCCCATTTGCGCTGTGGCCACAACATCAGGGTGAAAAGGTTGATTGAGTAAAACAATGTGCATGGTGTTCGCGCAACATGAAGCAAACGCACGCGACCCAATCGCATACGCATCCAGACAGTATTATCGGATGTTCTCGCGTGCGACTGAAATCGCCGAACTCCTATCAAAGCTTCGCAATCGCCTCAATAAACGATGCATGCAAGTCCGGGTGCGCTGCCACAACCCCGCGGTTCTTATCAAGCCGGCTCCCCACCGAGAAATCCAGATCGATTCCCTTGCAATCCGTCACCTTCATCCCCGCCTCTTCCGCAATCAACACGCCCGCCGCATGATCCCAGATACATTCCTTCCGCGGCGAGTCCTGCGGCGGAATCCGCAAATACCCCTCCGCATGCCCGCGTGCCAGAATGGCGTACTTGCACTGACTGTCCAGCTTCAAGTTCTTATACGGCTTATCAACCCGCACCATCATGCGATCAATCGAACCGCCTGCTCCGTGCGCTGCCTCCGCAGAGCGCACCAGCCTCACTTCCGTCGTCGGCTCGGTTGAAAACGGCTGCAACGTCATCAATTCGCCCGGCGCAGTCGGATCAGTCGACGCTGCCGCAAACGCCCCTTCACCTGCCGCGGCAAAATACATCGATCCCTTGGTATTCAAATTCGCAGCGTCATAGTCAGTCTGCTCCGCCAGCGGTAGATTCGGACACCCAAGCACCGCCATCACCGGCTTGCCCAATGTCACTCCCGCAAGCGCTACCGCATACTGCCGCCCGCGCACAAATCCCTTTGTCCCATCCACCGGGTCAAGCGTCCAGAACGCCGCCGGACGGGCATCTCCGGCTGAACGCCCAAGATCAATAAAGTGCAGGAATCGCTCAGCAGTCACTTCCGGCCACACCAGCCGCGTTGCTTCCAGCGCTGCCTCCAGATGTGCCCGATGCTTTGGATCACGAAGATAATCCGCATCTTCTTCTGCAATCAGCGGCATCGGCGGCAGCTTCTCAAACAACGCCTTTGCGATAATCGCCTGCGCACACAAGTCCGCAATCGTCACCGGACTCTTGTCTTCTTTAGTAATCGCCCTGATCTGATCCAGTCGCGATTGAACATAACGCGTCACGATGCAGGCTTGGCTTACGGCGGTTCGCGCAACTTCTAAATACGTGGTGGTGGTGTGCTTCATCGAGTCGGCTGTGCGGAAATTATTTTCAGATCACTGAGCAGGGAGAGACACTGCCCTACGCAATGATCGACTGAGTGTGTTGCAGGACTAAGAACAAGTTCCGGTCTCTGCGGCCGATCGTAGGGGTCATCGATGCCAGTCATGCCTGTGATCAGTCCAGCCCGCGCCTTTTTGTATAACCCCTTTGGGTCGCGCTGCTCACACACCTCCAGTGGTGTGTCTACAAAAACTTCAAGAAATTTCAAATCTGACTCTTGATGCCTCTGGCGACACGCCGCCCGATCTGTCGCATACGGGCTGATCAGGCTTGCAATGGCAATGCACCCGGTGTCAGCGATTAATCGTGCAACCTCACCAACGCGGCGGACATTTTCCGCACGGTCAGCTGCGGAAAATGTCAAACCCTTATTCAGCCCCAGTCTCAGATTGTCCCCATCCAGGCAATAAGCATGGACCTTTCGCGCCACCAGCGTCGCTTCGAGAGCGTGCGCAATCGTCGATTTTCCGCTTCCTGACAATCCGGTGAACCATATCGTGCAGCCGCAAACCCCAAGCCCTGCCCAGCGTTGCTCGCGGGATACGCCGCCCTGATGGCGAAAAATGTTGTGACTGGGTAGGTCCGTCATTTCTGCTCGCCACTCTAGGCAATTCAATTCGTTGACCTGAGTCCCCTGCACTCGTCCGAAAACATCGCAATCTCACCCAAACTGGCGGATTGTTCCGAATGCAGCATCTCCGCCCCGTCCGAAAATCCTCCGCGTAATCTCTCTCCGCAACACTCCTCCTGCAATGCTCGATACTCCCCACGTTCGCGGCGGAGCCCGCGCACCTTCCAGAGGAGTACATCCCTGTCCGTCTCGACTGCACAACCCGCTGCCGCTGCACCATTGACGCTTCGCGCAATAGAGGAGTTTCAGCGCGCCTGTCAGGGATTTGCCATGTATGGCGCAAATCACCCGGCGACAATTGCAGCCATCGACTCCTGCATCAAAGCTTGCAGACAGGCTCAGGGAATTCGAATCACCGCGCGTGGTGTCAGACATTTCTGCCAGGATATCTGCCTCAATGATCGTCCGGAACTTGAACTGCTCTGCACACGTCTCACCTCACTGCGCATTGCATCGCTCTCTATCAAACAAGGCGTAGCAAATGCCGACCTGCCGGCGATTGTCGAAATGTGGGGCAGCCTTTCTCACGGTTCACATTGGACTAGAGACAACGCCGCCGCGCTCCGCGAAAAGACCAATGGCAACATCGAAGCAGCAGAGACAAACTACCACGGGCTGCAGGTTGTCGAAGGTGTTGCTTCCGATCAAGAAACCGAAATCGACTGGTCGTGCATCAGTGCCGACCTCGCTCGCGTCGCCGCAGGAAGCGGCGGCATGACCGCTACCGAACTTGCTGCCACCGTAAATGCCAATCTCGATGCCCAGCTCCTGGGCTTGCCGCCTGAAGTGCTTGAATCTGCCGCAGCCGCACTCGCGTCAGCCTCGCCAGAAGAGCGGACCACTTCTGAAGCTCGCCTGGCGATCTTCTTTAACTCGCTCGCTCCCAGCCTGCGAGATGCATCCACTCAGATAGATGTCACTCGTCCCGCTCAATCTCTCAAAGCTCTCAGCGAACTTTCTGCAACCATCCCGGCCGCAACGATGGTAAACAGCGTTGAAAACGTCGCTGATAGAACGCTGCTCGCGTCGCCCGATGGCGTGAAACTGCTGGCACAACTGGTCTGGCTCACCCGCGATCAGGAAAAACTCCGCGGCCGCCTCGATGCTGTCATCTCACAGCTGCGCCCGATGACTGAACAGCTCGATTCGCAGGGCGACACGCTCGAAAACGCCGTCAATCTTCTGGTCGATGTCGTGAAAGCCCAGGACATCAATCGCGATCAGTACGAATCACTGCTCGCTTTAATCGCCAGTGCACCACCCAGCCCGGAGCGATCGCCCAGTGCGCTTACAGGTTGGACGACCCAGTCTGCTCAGGTCCACGCTGTTTCAATCGCGATCGACCTTGCGATGGATCCCCAGACTCCGGTTGACAATCTTGAGCCGACATTTACTCACATCGAGCGCAGCATCGACTCGCTCATCGAAGCCAGTCAGTTCGAACTGCTTTCAGAAGTATCACATGCCCTGAAAGCAATCCGATTGCGAGACATTCCTGCCGCCGCTGCGCAGGCTGTCGATCGTTGTAAGGCCGCACTGTGCAGCCCCAGGGTCGCCGCGAAGGTTGCGGTGCTGTCAAAAACCTATGCTCCAGAAGGTCGAGATCTCCCCGGGATATTCGCTCGCTGTGGCGGCGCCGCCGTTGCTGAACTCATTCACTCAGTTCTCGACGGAAACTACAACGTTGATCCCGCTCAAATCATCAACCATCCCGCGCTGAACATTCGCGAGTTTATCACCGGGCTGTTTAAGTGCGATGTCCAGACAATAAAGACAGTTTCGCAACTGGACAATATCTCCCCTGAACGCCGCGCTCGCATCGCGCATGCCATGCTCTCGCACGATAACACTGACCTGCGGATACTCGCGTATCGTGTCTTCCTGCAGCTCTTTCCTCAGTGGCCAGTCTCTCTCGTGTCTCACGCTTTCATCGAAGACAATCGCGAAGTCTCTCAGATGGCATTTGATCGTCTCGGAACTGATCCTGCAAGTCACCGTGCTGCAGCCAGATTTCTTTGCGGCGGCTTCGGTGGCGAACCGGATGCACGACTCTTTGATTCAGGAATTCTCGCGCTCGAAAAGCTCGGTGCAGCGTCCGCACTGGCGGAAATTCGTTCCGGGCTTCTCAAGAGACCGTCTCCAACGCACCTCCTTCGTGCGACCAGAGCATTTGCGGCGAGCCGTCGCGCAGCAAAGGTACACCCATGATTCAGACAATTGATGATGCAATGCAGATGCTCAATATCGCCCTCAGTGCCCGTAAGTTCTACTGGGCCGAGCATCCCGCCGCCAAAAAGCCGCTCGTGGTAGCTGCCGAACAGCTGACCAGGCTGCTGACCTCGACCAGTTCAATCTGCATCATCGGATTTCCCGATCGGGTTATCGCCGAAGAAACCGAGTTGCCCTCAGGGCCCAAACTCTGTTCCGGTCTCTTCGCCGCGCTCCGTGCCCGTGGCACAGAGAGCTTGACTTTTGTCCGCGGCATTTCTGTCGGCGAACTCGAAACGCTCGTGGAACAGCTCGCGACAAAGGAATCCACTGGCCCCCTTCGTCCTTGTCCCTGCTTGAAACTGGGCCGCATTGGTCAGGGCGTTCCTCACTCAGTGTCCACGGTAGATGATTCCAATCATGCCGCCAAGCTCAAGTCGCTCTGGCTCGGTCTTGCACAAAATGGCAACATCGATCGCGGACTGCTCGACTCTGCCGCATCCAATATCACAGCGAACTTGCGTGGTCATGCCGACTCCGCCATTCAGCTTGCCGCGTTCAAGTCCCACGACGACTACACCTTTGTACACACAACAAACGTTGCGATCCTCGCTGCCGCCATGGGTCAGACCATTGGCCTGGCTTCTCCGCTCGTCCACGAACTTACGATCGCCGCGCTCATGCACGATGTCGGCAAGCGTCGCGTCCCCAGGGAAGTGCTGAACAAGAACACTGCGCTTTCCGCCGGCGAATTCAATGTTGTCGCGCGCCACCCTTCTGATGGTGCAGGCATGCTCTTTGGCATCAAAGACCTGCCCCCAATCGCCGCCATCGTCGCGTACGAACATCACATGCACCCCGATGGCAGCGGCTATCCGCGCGTCAAGATTGGTCGCCAGATGCAGCTCGCCAGCCAGATTGTCCAGATCGCTGACGTGTTCGACGCTCTCCGCAGCAACCGCCCCTTCCGCGCTGGACTTTCCTTCGATGAAGCCCGTGCTGTGATGTATAAAGATGTTCAACGCTTCTACGACCCGGCGCTGCTGGATACCTTCTTTGCGACACTCGCCAGACGCGTCGTGCTGCCTGACATCGCCTCGCGCCTCGTACTACCGTCAAAACCGCTGCTGAGCGACCAGCCGCCACTTCGGATCGCGGCCTGATTTTCCCCTCCGCCAACCCTACGCTCTGTGCCCATGTCTATTGCCACCATCAGACACACCTTTGTCGCGCCCGCACCCATCCGCGTGCTCCCGCCACAAGGTGCCACAATCCCTGTCCGAGTCGCCGCGGTCTCGCCCTGCTTCAATCGCCGCTCCGACATCGTCAACATCCTGTCCGATCTCACGCGGCTTGACACAACCGGCATCGACTTGACTTTCATAGTCGTTGACAACGCTTCGACCGAACCGCTCTCCACGATTCCAGTCCCAGAGGGCGTTCATTGCAAGGTCATTTTCCATCGCGTTGCTGTAAATGGGGGCGGTGCCGGTGGCTTCAACGCCGGAATGCGTCACGCGATCGAGACTCTTCCCCTCGAGACTCAATCGCGCTTCGACTTCATCTGGCTCATCGATAGCGACTGCCGTCTCACACCATCTTGCCTCACGCAACTCCTTGGAACCCTGAAATCGCAGCCCGGCCTCGCCGCTGTCGGCTCCGCCCTCCGTGATCCGCTCACCGGCATCACATTCGAAGTTGGCGGCATCATCAATCGCAGCAACGGCTGCTACGGCCCCGCCGCTCATGGTCCATTTCTCGACATCAACACCCTCGTCTATTGCGACTACCTCGCTGCCTGTTCAATCCTCGCCCGCAGAACAGCACTCGAAAAAGCTGGAATCATGCCCGAGCTCTTTCTCAATGGCGACGATGTCGACATGTCGCTCAACATCAAAGCTGTGACCGGCATGCAGCTCGCTGGCGACCCCTCAAGTGTGGTCTATCACCCATGGCGCAAATTTCAGACCAACGCCCGCTACTTCATTGCCCGCAACTCCTTTGGTCCCATGGCACGCCTGGGCCTCTCTCGCTTCGCGGTGCTCAAGCGCGCACTCCTTGAAGTCTTCCGTGCCTGCGCACAAACGGTCATGTCCGCTGATGAACTTGCGGAACTTCACTTGCGCGGTCTTGCCGATGCAGCTGATGGGAAAACCAGCGGCCCCGCGCCCGCCGGAATTTTCCCCAAGCTCACACTCGTTCCATTCTCGCAGCTCGCCGCAACTCTGACTGAAATTGAATCAAAGCTCGGTAGAAAACCCTCGATCTTTCTTCACCCGTACCTGATGCGCCCGCTCGCGGGAATGCACGATCTCCGTGTGCAGGTCGAGCAGCTGAATCTGCCCAGCGAACCAACCGGGCCCTGGGATCATCGCGTACTTGGTCAGCATCTCAAGCGCGAACTCATTGGCGCTGCAAAACGCCTGCTGCTTTCCAAGCCCGCCGATATCGCAATCGTCCCCACCGGTTGGCCCACAGGCTGGTTCCGCGGCGATATCCAGATCGAAGTTGCCACCGACGGATACCTCATCAAAGAAGTCCGCAAGTGGCCTAATTTCTTCCGCAGTCTCAAAGTTCTTGCACGCGGCGTTACCCTCTCGATCAAGATCGCAATCCGCGGCCCCAAAATAAACGACATTCCACAGCTCTCGCCTCCTCAACTTCAGAGTGATCTCACATGAACTGGCCATACCCGCCAGATCTTTCGATTGTCGTCCTGAGTTTCAATCGACGTGATGCCCTGCGACACACACTTTCAGAACTTTCCAGACTCGCCTTCGGTTTTATCCAGATCATCGTTGTTGATAACGCCTCCACAGATTCCTCCGCATTGATGGTCGCGAAGGAGTTTCCCGAGGTCGAGCTTGTAAATCTCCAGACCAATATTGGTGTCGCCGGTTTTAACCGAGGCGCTGAACTCGCCAAGTCCGAGTTTCTCCTGATCCTCGATGACGATTCCTGGCCCGATGAACGCAGCCTCGAAATCGCTCTTGAATTTCTCCGCGCTGATGAATCCCTCGGCGGCATCATGCTCCATCGCCGTCACCCCGCAACCCTCGCCGCCGAATGGCCATTTGATAATCACGGCCTGAAGGGAATCCAGCGCAACTGGCCCGATTTTGGCTGCGGCAATCTCCTTCGCACCGCACTCTGGCGCCATGTCGGCGGCTACGAGGAAGCGTTCTTCCTGTACCGAAACGACACGGATCTTGCTCTCAAAGTTCGTGCATCGGGCGAAGACATCGCATTCTGTCCCGATTGGTGGGTCTGGCACGATTCTGTCATTGCCACGCGAAAAAGCGTGCGCTGGCTCTTCCTTTCAACTCGCAACTGGATCTGGATGGCCCGTCGCCATGGCGTTGGCGTGCCCGGTTTCATCGGCGCATGCCTCGGTTATTTCCACGCTCATC
This sequence comes from uncultured Phycisphaeraceae bacterium, assembly GCA_964484185.1. Lineage (GTDB taxonomy): Bacteria > Planctomycetota > Phycisphaerae > Phycisphaerales > UBA1924 > F1-120-MAGs238. Next base: position 45,973 of record CAZAEQ010000030.1, on the reverse strand, counting down.
GACTCGCAGATACACGCATCATGGGTCACCTGGCAGTCATCCGCGCACTCTTCGCCGGGCTCTTCACCCCCGCGCCAAAACTGAACCTTCCCGTCAGTGGTCGCCCCTTCGACTATCTCATCAGTCTCAAACGCACGCTCCGAAATGGCAATGGTCCACCGCGCCCGCCGTCCCACGTTCAGCGTCCCGCGCTGGCAAACAGTTCGAGCATGTCGCGCCATTCTCCATAGCGATACTCGATCCCCCAGCGATTATGCATGTCTCGTATGTCGCCGAGCATTTTCTCATACAACTCGCGCTGCCACAGTTCACTCGACTTATCACAGAAATACACGCGGCACCCCAGCGGCTTGATCGCATGAATCCCGCACAGATTCTTCTCTTGAAACGGACACCCGCCCCGCGCTCGCGCAGCCGCCACTTCTTCACTGGTAACCTTCGCGCCCTTGCCAATCGCATACGCCGTCTCAAGCCCCGTCACATACAGCCTGTGCCCGGTAGCATCGAAGTTGCAACACCGCCCACTCGCCCAGCACGCCGGCCCGCGCTCGACAATCGCCGCAGCCGTCCGCTCAAAAATCGTCTCAAGCTCCAGCGCCACAGCCGACTGCTCAACCGCATCCTTCCACATACTCACATATTCGCGGCTCATATCTGCCTTCACGTGGCACCGGCTCACAGCCGGTGGGTCTGCCTGCTTTGCTCAAGTGCGACTGCCACTCATGCATGGTCAAACCTTATGCGGCGGTACTTGAGAGCAATGGCTGACTCAAATTGACACGCCCACCCAATCGAGCCACTCACCTCGCCCAATACGGCTCATACTCACGCCTTGTATCCACACGCCGCGGCACACTCCACGTCTCCGCATTGCGACTGGTGTGAATCCAATATGGCCGCTCAATCTGCGGCGTAATCTGCTCATCCCACCATCCAACCGGGAGTGACCCCGCCCCATAGCGGTCGCCCAGCATCGCATCCCGGCGCGACCCATCCCGTGCCGCCGCCATCCGCATTCCAATATCGTCCTGTTCGGCCGCCGGCGAACTTGAAAGCAATACAAGATCAGCCGAAGCGCCGCCGGTCCCGGCCCGTACACCGCTCACCCGCGTTGGATAAGTAGTATCGCACGCGGACATCCCCAAAAGTCCAACAACGCAAAAACCAAGGGACAACGTCCGCTTTCGCAAATGTGCTGATCTGAAAATTTCCATCTTACACCTGCACAGGCAAGCCCCGTGCCGCACGCGAAAACCGCTGAAATTCCCTTGAAATCCGCGACAAATGGCGTTTCCGGACTATCCCACGCTGCATTCCGGAAACACTTCGGTGTACCCACCCGTTGCCGCTGCACATCCCTGTGCCCCCTCTGGGTAAGTCAGGCGTTACCAACCTGTGACGCCCGCAGAGCCGACTCAAGCGTATCACTATCTGTCGCCAATTGTGCCCGCGGAAGTTTCCGGGGGCGGAAAGGTCCTCATGTTGACGTCCCTCCAGTCGAATCGTTCCCACCTCCGCCCCATTCTTATCGCCGCATTGATCGCCGCGGCAGGTCTGGCGTCCACCGCCAGTGCCCAGGTGGTCGTCGGTGAGGCATGGACCCCGCACTCTCACATCCTGGTGGTCCCGCAGGTCCGCGTGATCCCCGCCCGCCACAACGCCCAACTCGCCGTCATCGAAAGCGTGAACGCCAATATCGAAATCATCGATCAAGTTGCCGTGACCGCGCTAGAAATCACACTGCGAAACCCCAGCAACTCGCCCATGGAAACCGAGATGCTTCTGCCGGTCCCCGATGGCGCAACAGTCAAAGGCTTCGTCCTCGACGGTCTTCCCAACGAAGGTCAGGCCCGCATCCTCCCGCGCGATGAAGCACGCCGCATCTACGAATCAATCGTCCGTCAAACCCGCGACCCAGGCCTCGTCGAATTCTTCGGCACCGGCGCTCTTCGCACCAGTGTCTTCCCAGTTCCCGCCAATGGCACACAAAAACTCCGCATCACCTACGAGCAAGTACTCAAAGCCGCCGGCAATCGCGTGGATTACATCCTCCCCCGCAGCGAAGCCCTTGGCCGCGGCGGCAACTGGAAAGCCACTCTCACGGTCCGCTCCTCCAAAGGCCCCATCTCCTCAATCTACTCACCAACTCATTCCCTCCAGACCAAGAAGCTCTCGGCCAACGAATACACCAGCACCATCTCCGAAGCTTCGCTCCAATCACCAGGTTCGTTGCGCCTGAGCTACATGCTCCCCAAGTCCGATGCCCAGGCGACCACCACAGTCTTCACATACCCAGATCCAACCGTCAACAACGGCTCCGGTGGCTACTTCCTGCTCCTCGCCAATGTTCAGCCCGGCACCAGTGTGACCAACGCCAAGCCCGCGAAGCGTGATCTCACAATCGTCGTCGATCGCTCCGGCTCCATGGCCGGCGCCAAGATCGAACAAGCTCGCAAGGCCGCGCTGCAGACCGTTGAAGGTCTCGCAATGGGCGAAAGCTTCAACATCGTCGACTACTCCGACTCCGTCCGCACATTCGCGCCCGCATCCGTCGTCAAAACTCCCGAAGTGCTGGAAAAAGCCCGCACCTATATCTCCGGCCTGAACGCTGTCGGCGGCACAAACCTCCACGAAGCCCTTCTCGAATCTCTCCGCGCCAGCCCATCCGCAGAAGGCGCTCTCCCCATCGTCCTCTTCCTTACCGATGGTCGCCCCACGGTCGGCATCACCGGCGAAAAAGAAATCCGCGATGCCGCTCGCACCGCAAACAAATTCAATCGCCGCGTCTTCACCTTCGGCGTCGGCTTCGATGTCAACGGCCCGCTCCTTTCCGGCATCTCCGACACCTCCCGCGCCACCAGCACCTTCGTGCTCCCCGATGAAGATGTCGAGGTGAAAGTCGGCCAGGTCTTCCGCCAGCTCACAGGCCCAGTCCTCGCCGAAACTCGCCTCACGCTCAAGAATCAGCGTGACATCGGAGACATCGGCGGCCCCGCAATCCGCGACACACTTCCCTCAACTCTCCCCGACCTCTTCGAAGACGACCAACTCATCGTCGTCGGCCAATACACCACCGATCGCCCCATCGATGTTGTCCTGAGCGGCACGCGCAATGGCGAAAATTGGTCAATGCCCGTAGTCGTCGATCCTTCCCACGCCTCCATCACCTCCAGCTTCGTCCCGCGCCTCTGGGCCGGTCGCCGCATCGCCTGGCTCACCGACTCCATTCGCAACCTTGGGGCAGAGAGTCCCGCCGCGGCCACCAGCGCAGATCCGCGCTATAAAGAGCTGGTTGATGAAGTCGTTCGCCTCTCCACCCGCTGGGGCATCCTCACCGAATACACCGCATTCCTCGCCGCCGAAACTACCGACCTTGCAAAGAAGGACGAAGTTCAACTCCGCAGCTACGCCGGAACTGGGTTCGCTCCTGCCGCGGCCGATCGCAGCGGGCAGTCTGGTGTCGCCAAAGAAATCAACCAGAATTCCGGCAAGTTCCAGCAGGAGCTCAGCGCGCAGAACTGCTGGGTAGACGGCAACATGCAAATGCGGCGAGCCGACAGCATTGCCAACTGCTCCGATCAAGCGATGTTCCGCAAGAAAGACCGCTGGGTCGATGCCCGCATCTACGCCGCGGTTCAGGCCAACAAGCTCCACGAATCCAACGTCGATCGCACCATCGTCATCGGCAGCGATGAGTACTTCGGCCTCTGCTCACAACTGGAAAAAGAAGGCCGCCAAAGCCTCCTCGCGCAAGATGGCGAAGTCGAACTCCTCCTCGACAATCAGCGAGTTCTTATCAAGCCGCAATAAACCCTTCCCACGAGAACCCACATGACCACTACCATTCCAAAACCTCCCACCGCCCCACCTCGCGGAAACACCATGACCCAAACTCGATCCATCCTGGTTGTCGAAGATGATGCGGCCATCCGCCGCGGCCTCTGCGACATCCTCAAATTCTCACACTACCGCGTACTCGAAGCCGCCGACGGCCAGGCCGGTCTGGAAGCCGCAATGGCCCCCGACCTCGACCTCATCCTGCTCGACATCCTCATGCCCAAGATGGATGGCCTTTCCGTCCTTCGCGAACTTCGCAACCAGAAAATCTCTACACCAGTCATCTTCCTCACCGCAAAAGGCCTGGAAGAAGACCGCGTCCGCGGCCTGCGCACCGGCGCTGACGACTACATGGTCAAGCCCTTCTCCCCCCAGGAACTCCTCGCCCGCGTCGAAGCCGTCCTCCGCCGCAGCGCAGAACGCCCTAAGCCCGTCACCAAACTCTCAATCGCGGGTTGCTCCATCGATTTCGAACGCCGCGAAGTCACACGTCCCGATGGTTCAAAAGTCGTCCTCCCCGAAGCTGAGGCCAATCTTGTTACGTATCTTGCCGCCAACCCGGGCCGCACCATCGCCCGTGAAGAACTCCTCCTCCGCGTCTGGGGTCTCGACCCTCAGGGCGTACAAACTCGCACGGTTGACATGGCCGTCGCCCGTCTCCGCGAACATCTCGCCGATGATCCCGACAATCCCAAGGCAATCATCACAGTCCGCGGCAAGGGCTACATGCTCGGCTCCGGAGACACTGCTTGAAAGAACAGGCTCGCACATGGTCTGCATTCGCCGCCTGCAGCGTCCTGCTGCTGGGCGCTATGGGCTACGTGTCAGTCCGCGCAGTCTCTCTTGAAGCCGCCGAGGCTCGCGCTCGCGCCGAGACCCGCCGCCAGGAAACCATGCGACTGGCCCTCTGGCGCATGGATTCCTGGATGACAGCTCTGATCGCGCGCGAAGCCGCTCGCCCCTGGTTCCACTATCACAGCTTTTATTCCGCCGAACGTCCGTACTCAACAATCCCTGGTGACATCAACCTCGACAATGTCCGGGCCGATGAACCGCTCGCGGCATCGCCGCTCCTGCTTGAGCGTCCCGAAGGAATCCGCCTCTACTTCCAGGTTGCGAATAACCAGCTTTCCTCGCCGCAGACAGTCGATGGCGGATTGCAGGGAATGGCGTTGCTTGCCGATGCCAAGCCGCCAGAAATGGAGCGGGCCCGGGCGGATCTCATGTTGATTCGATCGACGATTGCCGGTACCGCATTCGGCAAGTCGCTGGGCCTGGCCGATCCTGTTCCTTTTAATGGACAGGCATGGGATGCGAGCAGAGGCGGCCAGGGAAAAGAACTGACTCAGTTTCTCGACCTGGCCCCAAAGGTCCCCGGCAGTCCTGCACCGCAGACCGCAAGCCCTGTGCAATCTGCATCTCAGCAGGAACTCCAGAAGCAGAATGATTACTCGGTGCGTCAGCAGATGGCAGAATCTGTACAGAATCGCCAGACGACCAACCTGAGTAATTCCAACATCGCGCTCCGCCGCTCTGGTCAGGATGATCGCAGCGGCGCTGATCTTGATGCTGCCAAGCGATCAGTGGAATCTGGAGTTTCAAAGGCAGAGAGTTCAACGCGCGAGCCGCAAGCGGCGGCGGATGGGAAAGCTGATACAGGCGCTCCACCACCAGAACTCTCGGCAATCGAGAAGAAGTTAGCGGCAGAGGCCCTCGATAAACTGCGTGCCAAAGAAGACAGCAAAGTTCTGGCAAGGGACGAAGTTCATGAGGAGTCCAAGAACAAAAGCAAAGACTCTACCGGCGCTCTGGAGGCCGACAAAGAACTTCGCAAGACTGCGACACCATGGAACACGGATGTTCCAAAGCCACAGACCACCGGATTTCTGACATCCAATCCAGTGGTCACTTCGCCCGCCCGCGCTGACCCATCGCCACTCGCTGTTGCATGCACTCCAGTCGCGGCGTTCCCTGACGTGATAACACTCTCTAATCCCACGGTCGCTCCAAAGTCTTCTCCGATCGCCGGCCCCGAACTCTTCCTCACGCGCCACATCGCCACAGATTCCGGCGATATTCACCAGGCCATCTGGCTCGACTGGCTCGCGCTTCGCTCAAGCCTGCTTGCGACTATCAAAGATCTGTCTTCCGATGCCACTCTCGAACTGGTGCCTCAGCAGCAATCGCCAGCGCTTGAGCCCGCCGATGCATCCAGTCGTATGGCTTCAATTCCCGCCAAGCTTGCATTTGGGCCATCTTCAGACGCCGCGATTCTCGCATCGGTTTCCATGCCCGCATGGTCACCGACCAGGACCGGCCTTGTGATCGGGTGGGCGGCGATTCTTGCAGCATTGTGCGCTATTGGACTCGTACTCCGCGCCAGCATCCTGCTTTCCCAGCGCCGCGGCCGCTTTGTTTCCGCCGTCACCCACGAACTCCGCACGCCGCTTACCACCTTCACCCTTTACAGCCAGATGCTCGCCGACGGCATGATCACCGAAGAATCAGCGCGTCACGAGTACTACAAGACCCTGCGAAACGAAGCTCAGCGATTGTCCCGAATCGTCGAGTCTGTCCTTGATTACGCCCACCTGGGCACCCGTTCCGGCGGCGTAAAAGTCACACCGATTCCGGCTCAGGAACTCATCGACCGCGTTGTGCCGCTGCTCAAAACTCGCGCATCTGATGGCGGCATGGAACTGGTCATTGAAGCTGGAAATCTGCAGGGTGTTACCGTCAATGCAGACCACAACTCAGTTGAACGCATTTTGCTGAACCTCATCGACAATGCAAACAAGTACGCCCAGTCTGCTTCGGATCGGCGCGTGCATCTGACCGTCGAAGCAGATACGCGATCACTATCGCTCACCCTTGCCGATCACGGACCGGGAATTTCGCCCGATGAACGCGATCGGATTTTCTCCCCATTCCAACGCGGAAAAGCCCAGTCCAGCGGCAACACTCCCGGCATGGGCCTGGGCCTCGCATTCGCCCGCACCCTCGCCCAGGACCTGGGCGGCGATCTGAAACTGGTCAAAAAAGAGAACTTCGGCGCAGCATTCGAACTGCGTCTGAAAATGACCGCGACCTGATTAATTCAGGATTTCAATCTTCGAATACTGATCCAGATTGCAGACGGTCAACTCGCCATCGGCTTTCTTGATTTCAATCCGATCCAACCACAACTTGCCATCCTTGGCATGGGCATACCACGACCCGGTCTTGGTTTGCCCAAACCGAATCACGGTTCCCTCGATGCAGTTGAGCAAGTCGCCGCTTACTCGTGGGTGCTGCATCGTGATGCGAACGCGCTGACCGGGATTGATTTCCTGTAGGTTTGCCATAGGGGTGCAAGAGTAGTCTTATTCGCGGCCGTGCAGGAGTTTCTTCATGAAGGGGGTGACTGCAAAGGCGACGATTGCAGCCGCAATTGAGGAGACGACAAACAGCATGAAGAAGTCGGCCTGACCACCGAATTTCCAGGGAAGACTGATCTCGCCCTTTTCAATCTTCTCAATCTGGCTACCCACGATACCCGCGCCCAGGTTGGCGACAAAGGATGACAGGAACCAGATTCCCATGATGAATGAAACGAATTTCACAGGTGCCACTTTGGTGCAGAACGAAAGACCTGTCGGCGAAAGGCAGAGTTCGCCCATGGTGTGCAGGAAGTACGTTCCCAGCAGGAAGAGGGCTGAGACCTTCGCGCCATCCTTGGCCGCGACGCCACCCATGGTGATGATGATGTAGCCAAGTCCAAGGAGCAAAAGACCCCAACCGATCTTGCCGAACTGGCTTGGGTTCAAGTTGCGCTTTCCGAGCCAGACCCAGAGAATTGCGAACATCGGCGCGAAGATGAAGATGAAGAATGGGTTGACCGACTGGAAGAAGCTGGACGGGATGTTCATACCCAGCAGTTTCAGGTTTGTCTTTTCATCCGCAAAGAGGTTGAGCGTGCCACCAGCTTGTTCGAACGCGAGCCTGAAGAACGCGTTGAAGATGATCGCCGCCAGAATGGCGAAAACCGGGCCACGATCCTGCTTTTCCTGGATGCTGACAAACCAGCCGATCAAACCGCCGGTGATAAGAGTCAGAACAACCGGTACGGCAATCTTGCCGACGGGATTTGCGATGATGGATTCCTGAAGCCGCTGCATGGCGCCAAAGCCACCGAGGTGGAAAATCGCCGCCGCCGCGGCAGAGATTGCGATGGCGATCAGGAAGAGCGGAACTGTGATGTTCTTGCCATTTTCTGGAGGCAAACCGATGCCCTTGAGCAAGGTCGGACGTCCAATTTGATAGATGATGAGTCCCAGGATCATTCCGATTGCAGCAGCGCCGAAGCCGTAGTGCCATCCGACGCGCTGCCCAAGGTAACCGCAGGCCAGGGGTGCAAAGAACGCACCGAGGTTGATACCCATATAGAAGATGGTGAAGGCACCGTCTCGACGTGAATCGTGTTGCGGATAGAGCTGACCAACCATGACCGAGACGCAGGGCTTGAAGTGGCCGGTGCCCATGATGATGAGGGCCAGACCAAAGACGAAGACCGACATACCCAGGTTTGAAGAGGCCATGTCTCCCAAACCGGAAATGGCCAGGACAATGTGACCCAGCGCGATCGTGATTCCGCCGACCAGCATTGAGCGGTGGGTGCCGATGAACTTATCAGCGATGATGCCGCCAACCATGGGCATGAGGTATGCCAGACCCGCATAAAGGCCGAGCAGGAGTGCTGCATCGCCTCTTGACCAACCGCGGCCAGGATTCACAAGCCCGTTGGCATCTGGGGTTGCCAGCACGTTCTGAACCAAATACAGAATGAGGATCGCCTTCATGCCGTAGTAGCTGAAACGTTCCCACATTTCCACGACAAAGAGGAGATAGAGGCCTTTGGGATGACTTTTAGAGCCTGCTGGACCGACTGATCCAGTGACTGTTTTTGGGGCGGATGGTGCGTTCATGCGGGATCCTTGTATGAAGAGGACGTGAAGGATAGCAAAAACCTACCCACCGTGCGCACGGGGCGCGGCATTTTTACACTATCTAGGCAATACCCTCCATTGTGCATTACTTCGACAACAACGCGACGACCAAGCCAACCGCCGGAGTGTGCGAAGCGGTCAACGCTGCTTTGGCTGAATTCTGGGGAAATCCTTCGAGTGTGCATCGATTTGGGCAGGGGGCGCGGGCGGCGGTTGAGCGGGCTCGGGGGCAAGTCGCGGCTTTGATTGGTGCCCGGGCGCGGGACCTTATTTTCACTTCTTCGGGGACTGAGGCGATTGATCTGGGAGTGCGCGGGGTTCTGGGAGCTTTGCCATTGCCGGCGCGGTCGATTGCTACTTCCAAGGTTGAGCACAATGCAGTGCGGGACCTGGCGGAAGATCTGGAGAAGCGGGGGGAAGCGCGGGTCGTGTGGCTGCCCTTGATGGATGATCGGTCGGGGCGGATTGATGTTGCCAAGAGCCGCGAGGTTCTCAAGGCCCGGCCGGTTGCGTTGATCAGTGTGCAGTGGGCCAACAACGAGACTGGTGTGATTCAGCCGGTTGAAGAGATTGGGAAGTTGGCAAAAGAGATTGGTGCGGTTTTTCATTGTGATGCCACTCAGTGGGTTGGGAAGATGCCGGCGGATTTCTTGACGGATGCTTCTGGGGAATGCGCTGCGCCGTTTGATATCGCGACGTTCTCAGCCCACAAGTTTCATGGTCCAAAGGGAGTTGGAGTGCTCTGGTCGAGGCGGGGCGTGCGGATGATGCCGCAGATTCATGGGACTCAGGAGTTGGGAAGACGTGGGGGGACTGAGAATGTTCCGGGGATTTGCGGGGCGGGAGTTGCCGCGGAAGAAGCGGCGGAGTTTGTGAAAGATGGAGCTGCGATCAAGCGACTGGAAAAACTGCGAGACAGTTTTGAAGCCAGGATTGTCGAGGCGGTTGCGGGAATTGTGACGCCGCCGGTTGGTGTGCCGCGGCTTTGGAATACGAGCAATATTTCTTTTGCGACGCTTGAGGCCGAGGCACTTTTACTTTTGTTGTCCGAACGCGGCGTGTGTGCCAGCGCCGGGGCTGCGTGTTCATCCGGGTCGCTGGAGCCATCGCCGGTTTTGCTGGCGATGGGTGTTGAGCCGGTGCTGGCGCACGGGGCGGTGAGGTTTAGTTTGAGCCGCGAAAGTAGTGAAAAAGAGTTGAAAGAGGCGGCGGAGATTGTGATTGCGTGTGTGAAGCAGTTAAAGGCGAGTTCAGAGCACGCGATTGGATGAGATTTACTTTTCGGACATGCGCTTGAGGAAAGTTTCTTCGGCGGTGCGAGCACGCTTCAATGCATCTTCAAGGTCTTTGGCGAGGAGATTGATCCGCTCATCAGATTTTGTTGATGAATTCTGAGCAGCCGAGAGAGAGTCGGCCGTGGCTTTGAGGTCACTGATTGCGGCGGCGTAGGAACGCGCCGCATCGAACAAGAGTTGCATGGAAAGTTCGCGTGTGTCGGGGCGGACGAGGAGTCGCCATGGCTGGGCGCGGACTTCATTGGCGGTGAGTTTGAGCTGTTCGCTGGTAAGTCTTGCGTTGGCGAGTGTGGTTTTTAATTGAGGCAGATCTTCGTTTATGAAATCGCCGACTTGTTTGAGCGGACCCTGGACTTTGGCAAGGGCATCCTGTGCTTCTCTCAGCGTGTTGTTGAAAGACTGAATGGATTCGGTGTTGATTTTGGCGGTGGCCTGATCAATGCTGGTCATGCTGCTGTCAGCCTTGGCCACAATTGAATCGGCTTTGTCTTTGTTGCGGGCAATGAAGGCATCGATTTCATCGACCTGCTTTCTGAGCCGTGCCGCGATTTCCGGGAATTCTGCTGTGGATTTGGAGACATCCGCGGTGATGGTGTCGATGCGCTGGGTCCAGTCGGGCATTTTGCTGTCAATGCGGTTGATGATTGATTGAGCGGAAGTCACAATCTCATTGAACTTCGGGCGATTCTCTTCAAGGGTTGTCTTGAGCAGATTGGAAGATTGTTCAATATCATTGACGGTGTGCTGGACGGCGTTGGCTTGTTCCACACCAAATCCTGCCTGCTTGAGGAATGCGGGCGGCGCAAGTTCACCCTTAATGACGAGGGCATCGGGTGACAGGTCGCTCTTTGAGAGTTTGGGCAGCGATGCCGAATCTGTGCGAGCCAGCGCTGAGATGTTGATAGTGGAAATAGAACCCACGATTGGGCGATCGAGTTCAGCGACCGCCTCTGATGTGAGTTGAAGTTTATCCTGGACGAAACCGAGGACATCTACATACTGACGCGTGACGGCTGGTGCATCAGCGGTTGCAGCGGTGGTCTCGTTGTTATAGTCGATCCTGGAGACCTGGCCGACGCGCTGACCGCCCAGAAGAATGGGGGAGCCTTCTTTAATTCCATGTGCGCCGGTTGAAAGGTCAAAACGAATGACAATTGGCGTCTTGGCGCCGGGTACGCCGCGATCGGAGAGAGTGAAGGTCAGCCACACCGCCAGCAAGATGGTGATGATCAGAAATGCGCCGGCGAGGATGTTGTTACGGACGGAGGAGTTCATAGGTGTTCACTTTAGCGGGTTTGAGAGTTGGTGCAAGTGGGGGGGTATTGCGGTTTGGTGTGGTTCAGGCGTCGAGAGTGTACCAAGAGGAGAGCGGGCCTATGTTGTGGTCATGGAAGTAACCGAACAATTTGCCCGGGACTTTGCCCGGTCGTGGTACGCGGCGTGGAATGCACATGACCTGGATGCGATGATGTCGCATTACGCGGCGGGGATTGAGCACTCGTCGCCGTTTATCAAGCGGTACAACGGGACGGATGAGCCGAGTTTGAAAGGAATTGAGGCAGTGCGGGATTATTTTGGGCGGGCACTGGTGCGGAATCCGACGTTGCGGTTTGATCCTTTGTATGTGACGGTGGGGCTGGAGTCGGTGATATTGGTGTATAAGAGGATGACTGGCGATCTGGCGGCGGAGGTTTTTGTGTTTGATGAGGCGGGGAAGGTTGTGAGGAGTATTTCGCATTATCAGTTGGTGTGAGGGCGGGAATGGCTGTCTTGAATAGGGGACTCACAGCGGCACGAGGCTATCGCCGCCCTGGTCCCCCGCCGTAAGGTCGGTGGCGAGGATCGGCGCAGGCACTCGATGGCGGTAAATACTATGTTACACGACTTCATTACTATCATCTCTTCATGTCAGGAGATATCGAAATCGCAGCACGATACGTTTGTGAAGCGCAAGGCGAAAATCTGAACAAGGCAGGCATTGAGCGCGAGTACTCGCCACGGATCGCACTCAGTTGATCCGCGCCGCCGACCTTACGGTCGGGGTACCAGCGCGGTGAAAGTGCGTGCTCCCTGCGATCTGTCGCGGAGGTGTCCTGGCCGGTATCGGACACTTTGCGCCCTCGTTTTGTCCGGTATATTTACGATTTTGAAAATTATTTTTATTCCTGTTTTCCATGCACTTTCATCATCATGCCTGCTCATAAGTTCAAATTTTCCCGCCAAAACCACCCGGCACGCCCCCTTATGTAGAGGGACAGCATGTTCTTGTTGCCCCCAGAACACAAAGGAGCCCCATCATGAAAAACCGCAACTCATCCCCCGCCAAGTCCGTCCTTCAGTCCGCCACCCATACCGCCAGTTCTCCGATACCCACCGAGGCGCTCGGCACGCAGGACTCGGCAGTGTCTCCTACATCAGTCCTATCAGTTCCATATGTCCCATCGGTCCCATTTCCTTCTTCTGCCTCAGCTTCGTCCTTTTCCGCGCTCTCTGCCCCTTTGCCACTTGGCCCCTCAACCCCATCTGACTTTGCCGCCGCGAAAGCCTTCATCGCAAGGAAACCCGCCACCAAAGCCATGCAGAAACTCCAATCCATTCTCGACAACCACGACTTCGACTACCTCAACCCAGATGAAGTCGCCCAACTCTCCGCCCTGATGGTCGTCTACGCCCAGCTCCAGAACTCCGCGGCAGTCGAACGCATCTCCGAATCTCTCGACCAGGTCGGCGCCGGCTACAAGCGCGAACCCCTCACCCGCGAACTGACCAAAGTCCTCTCCATCCAGGACCGCGCCCTCGCTCGCGCCCAGCGCGAAAAAGCCGCCAAAGAAAGAGATCAACGCCGCATCGAACGCGAAACGAAGCGCGAGCAAGCTCAGGCCGCCAAGCAAGCGCGCGATGAACGTCTCTTCAACCAGCGAGAAGACCACCTGTCTCGTCAGGAGAAGATCGTTCAATCCAAACTCGAGATCGAACTGACCAAGCGCGCCAACCGCTCTCGCGAGCAAGTAAACAAACACACGCAATCTCAGGGTGCCACCGATTCTTCCTCGGCACTCAGTACTCAGCACTCAGAACTTACTTCTCAGTGTGCCACACCGCCATCACAAAACGCAGGAACTCAGGATGCCACACGTGGCGTCAACTGTGAAGGAAAGAGCCCGGAATACTCTGGGCAATAGTGGATCGCGTGTTCATCTCGAGAATCTCAGCATCCGGTGCTGAACGCGTCGACGAAGTCGAGGTAATCGAAGAAGTCGATGACGGTGTCGCCATTGAAGTCGGCACTGGCCAAGCCGCTTGAGAAGGCATCGACGAAGTCGAGGTAGTCAAAGAAGTCAACGGCAGCGTCGCCGTTGAAATCGGCGAGGCAGGGGGTGGGGGTTCCGATGGTGAATTTGTACCAGAGGTTGGAATACAGGCCGAGGGTGGCGGTGTCGACGGTGACATCGTTGAAGGCGAGGTTGAATTCGCCGGTGCCCCAGAAGCCGGGACGGATGAGGCCGTTGGCGAATGTTGAGTCGTAGGGCGTGACGACGAGGTAGTAGGTTCCATCGGCGAGGGAGAGGCCACCGAAGCCGCCACCCAAGGTGTCTTCGAAGTCATCGTTGGAACGCTGGAGCACTCCATCGGCGTTGAACATTGCGATTTCGGTGTCGGTGCCGAAGCCCTCGCCGCCCAGCGTTGTAATTCTGCTGACGGCTTCGAAGTTGCCGAGGTCTTCGATGACGGCGGTCTCGAAAGTCCAAGTGACATTGTTCCAAACGGCGTCGGTGCCGGGTCCGTCGTCAGCTGCTGAACTGGACTCGTGGGTTTCGATGCGGAGAACATCGCCGGTTTTGAGCATCATTCCGCCGCCAATGTTGCCGGAAACGAGAACGGAGTTGGCAAAGTAGCCGAGGTTGTGAAAGAAGCTGACGTTGCCGGTCGTGCCAAAGCGCGTGTTGCGGAGGTTCCACTGGGCTTCGGCGATTGTGGTGCCGTCGATGATGGAGGAGATTGAGCCGCCGAATGTGCCGCCGGTGACGATTGCATCGGGGCCTGAGTAGGTGTAGAGGAGGACGGAATTGCCAGAGTTACCGCGGGCGGCGGCGGAGTGCATCATCGGGGGAGAGATGGTGAAGTCGGCGCCGGCTGTTGCGGCGGCAAGGGCAAGAATCAGGCCGATTGTGGAGGTTGCGTTCATGTTCAGTTCCTTTGCCTACGAGCGGAGTTGGTGCTGCGGGTTGAAGCACCGGCTAGTAGTCAAACGCATGGGCGAACCAATGCTCACGCCGAAAGACAAGGAGTGGCAGAAACATACCAGAACCGATGCACATTGTGAAAATGGGTGTTTTTGTGCATAGGCCAAGTGGTAAGGGGTGGACGCGCATGAACAAAGGGCCCCGGCGATTGCCGAGGCCCCTGACAGAATCGAGCCATCACATGCTTTAACAACCGGTGCTGAAGACGTCGACGAAGTCGAGGTAGTCGAAGAAGTCAATGAAGCTATCACCATTGAAATCAGCGCTGGGATCATTCGCTGAGAATGCATCCACGAAATCCAGGTAGTCAAAGAAATCGACACCGCCATCACCGTTGAAATCTGCCAGGCATGGAGGCATGTCCTTATCCAGATCGTTCAGCGGTCCGCTCCAGATGGTCATTCCGCTGAGCAACATTGGAACCGGAGGACCAGAAGTCACAATACCAATTTGATTGATGCCCGGATGGATCAGCGATTCAGGAATGTTGACCGTTACCCGCCCGGAGAGCGGACCGTTGGGCAAAGGGAATGTTGCACCGTTGAAGAACACCTGCAACTGCGCAGTCGTAATCAGAGGCTGCGCCAGATCAATCCAGATCTGAGGTCGCACAAGATCGCCTTGCGCAGCGACGCGGTGGAGGCCCTCGGCGTAACCTACAGGAATCTCAATTGGCACAATGGTGGGAGCCGGGAAGATGTGCGGCGCGACCCAATGGTGAAATTCCGCGACATCAACCTCAAAGTCACCGTGATCGTCTATGTAGAGTACGAATTGCTCATTTTCATTGAGCAGCCCCGCTGACGCACAGATTGCGTTAATCAGTTCCTGTTTTGTTCCGCCGTCAAGTGTGATAATTGAGTGAGGCGCTGCACCCCATCTGCCGGCCAGGGCGTCGGTCATGTTGTTGACATTATTGTGGTGTCGCTGATCGGTCTGGTCGCCGCCGAACACAACTGCGTGATGGGAGGTTGCGCCGGTCCATGTAATAGCATCGCCACCATTTCCGCTCGCAACCTGCGGTGTTTCTGAACTGTCACCATTTGGACCAGAGTCGTCCTTATCGCGAGCCCGTTCCATATCGCGTTTGACGTTTCCATCTGATCCGGCGCGCATTGCCCCCTGGGAATTATCAGTCGGACTTGTGGCTTTTCCGCCGAGCGCATCGGTCCAGGTGCTTCCGAGGTCTTTCCCGGCATTTGCAGGGTCGTTTACCACCGCATCAGTCCAACCCATCGCCGGTTCGTTCCACGCGCTGGCTGCCCCACCAACCCAGGGCGTGCCTGCCAGGGGGCCACCCGCACCGCACATGCGACCAATGTCATCTAATATTCCGCCACCGTAGCAGCAGTTAAACATGACTTTGATATCGTGTACGCCCTCTCCGTTTGCCAGAATGCAGTCCGCGATAATCTGTGCGAGCGCATCATCCCGGATTGACACGCCGCCTGCGCAGATAATACTTGTATGACACCACGGCGGCGGCATCACCGGCGGTACATCATCGGCCCAGGTCGCGGATACAGCACCGCACATTCCCGCAATCGCCGCAAGAGAGAGAAACGATGACTTTGCACGCTTCAAGAGGCACCTCCCAGTTGGTTTATCCTTTTCGGGCGCCGTTTTCGCACAGGAGAACGAATGTGGCTCGTGCGACTGGCGTACAGGATCGGGATATATAGATGTCTGTATGCTACTGAAAACTCAACGTAAACGCCAAGCGGAACTCACGCGCTAACTTTGAAGATTCGTTGTGTCATCTGACAAGCTGGGTCAGGCGTTCGCAATACGATTGGAGGTTGAGAATATTGCGTAAGCAAACTTTCCGCGACAATGAAGTCCGCGGTGTAAAGCGATGCACACAGTCAGACGAACAAATGACCCCGGCATTTGCCAGGGTCATTTTGTCTTGCACATTCTGTCGCACGGAAGTACTAGCAACCTGCACTGAAGGCGTCGACAAAGTCGAGGTAGTCGAAGAAGTCAAGTACAGAATCGTGGTTGAAGTCGGCGGCAGGAAGGTTGGCGGAGAATGCGTCGACGAAGTCGAGGTAGTCGAAGAAGTCGACGATGCCATCTTGATTGAAGTCGGCCGGGCAGCGAACGTAGACGTTGTCGGCACGGACGGAGACTGATCTTGGGCCGTAGATGATGGTCCATTCGACCAATGTGCCACTGACGATTGAGATTGGGGAGTTGTCGAAGGTGCCGACGATGCCGCTGCGGCAGTCGAGGACCGTGAAGGTGTCGCCGATTGAGGGGATGAAGGGGCCGTTGCCGATGTCGATGAGATTCACAGAAAGGGTTCCGTCGAGGGAAGCGGGGGTTGTGCCGCCGATAGCGAGAGTATCGTGCTGCGAGCCAGGATTGTGGCCGCCGATCTGGACGATAAAGTTGCCAGTGGGGCTGTTAGTGAAGCGGCTGATGGTGGCAGCGCCTGCGGAGTCATCGATACGGAATTCGCCATCGTTGGTGATGCCGATGTCGCCAAGGTTGGCGCCGTTATCGAGGATGAGGTTGCCTGTCGAGGCGTTGCGGATGGAGCCAACACCTGTTTCGTTAGCGTCAGTATCGATGCGAGTAAGTTGTGTAACGTTGAGAATGTCGGCAGCGGTAGGAAGCGAGAGCGTACCGTTTGGGGCTATGGTGAGCGGAGCATCGACGCGGACGCTTCCGGTGATGTTCAGCTGGCCATGGATTGTGAGGGGCGAGCCAGCGTAACGGGTGATGGTGAGATTGCCGAGGCTGGCGAGGTTCAAGATGCCGCCAAAGAAGCCGATGTGGAAGGCGTGGTTGGGGTTTGAAAGATTCATCGTGAGTCTGGCGGGGATGGCGCCGCTGATGGTCATAGCTGTGTCGTATGACTGAACGCTGGTGTCGTACAAATCGAGGTTGAGGACCAGGCCGCTGTTGATTGTCCAGTTGTGGAAGACGTCGCCATCAAGGTCAAAGGTGGGAGCGTTGACAGTTGTTGAAGCAGTGACAATGGCATCGGCGTACTGCTGCAGAGTGACATCAGAGTTGAAGGTACCGTGCCAGTTGGTGGGACCGCTGAAGATTGCTCGAGAATCGACGCCGCCATCGGTCACGAGGAATGTGGCGGCGGACATGTCGACTGTGCCGCCGAAGTAGAGTCGGCTGTCGACGCCGAGTGTGTAGGTTCCGCCGAGGACTTGATTGTCGCCGCGGAATTCGAGGACATCGGAGTTGCCCAGAACAACGGCGGCGGTGGGCTGGAGGATGAGGTCATTGTTGATTCGTCCCCAGGCATCGGTCCCGGGCATGTCAATGGAGCCAGCGAAGGAGAGCTGCGATCCGCTGAGGGTTGCCGGGGAGGTTCCCAAGAAGGCCGAGAAGAGAGAGAGCTCCGCGAGAGGGCCGACAGCCCAGCCGCCGGAGAGGTTCATGGTGATGCTGTTGCCGCCACCGATCCACATGTCATCGTCGAAGGCGTCGAGAAGCTGATCGCCATTGATCACCAAGTCAGCGAATTCAGAGCCATCGTTCATGCCGCCTGTGACGTTGATGATGTGGTCGCCGGCGACAGTTCCATCGAGATCGAAACGGCCGGTACCGAGTTGATTCAGGGTGAGCGGGATGCTGCTGACGGCGGCCTGGATAGTGCCGTTGAGGGTGAAGGCTGAGCCGCCGACTTTGGTGAAATTGATGACGCCTTCGCCGTAGATGCCCGAGCCGTCTTCAACGATGAAGGCGTCGCGTACGAGCACGGTTGCGCCGTTGTCGATCTCGAGCCGTCCGCCATCACTGAGGGTGAGGTCCTGGAGATCGCAGTCGGTGCCAGCGGCACCCTGGTCGACGTTGAGCTTTGAGGAGTGAAGGAAGATGCCATCAGAATTGCTTCCAGTAATGGTGGTGGAGCCGTTGACTGTGAGCTTGGACGTAGTGGTATCGAGGACCATGCCGTCTGAGATTTGCAGTGCGGCGATGGTGACCGGGATATTCATATTGACCCAGGCATTCTGGGCGGCGATGGTGTTGCCGATCTGGGCGGTGTCGCCCGCGAGCGGGACGCCGGCGAGGAACCAGTTAGCGGGCGTGTTCCATGTTCCGTTGGCTGCGTTCCATTGTTTGACGGCGGCGGAAGCGGAACCAGCGATGGCGAGGAGGGCAGAGGCGACAGTAATCTTGGCGAAGGACTTGTTCATAGGGATGCTCCATTGGCCGCTGCAAGCGGTCCGTACAGAGCAAGTGCGCTGGGGGCGGTGATGTGACAGGCGCAGCAGAGAAATATTTGATTTTAGGGGAAACGGGCTGTTTTGCGGCGGATTCGGGCCTTAGGAGGCAAACCAGAGATTGGACGCGGCGTGCGCGATGATGAGCGGCCAGAGGCGGCCGGTGATCCGGTACAGAATTCCGTGCACGAGGCCGACGGTGACGAAGATCGAGATCGCAGGGGAGATGCCCTGGTAGACGTGATAAGAGGCGAATGCCGCGGCACATGCCAGGATTGCTGGCGCTTCGTGCTTGTGCCAAAGCCGGCGCAGGCGGGTGTAGAGGAGGCCCCAGATCGCGAGCTCTTCGGCGATGCCGTTGGACAGGTGTGACAGGACAAACCAGTACCAGTCCATGATTGACTGGGGTTTGGCATAGGTCAGTGGGTGCGGCTCGCCAAAGGTATCATAAATTAAATTACTAAATGCAACATGTGTGCCCATAGACACACCAAACACAAACAGGGCGAGGGCAAAGTCTAACTTTGTGGGCGGACGAAACCCGATTGATTTGATCTGCTCATTGCCAAGGTACAGGAGGCTTAAGCATGCCGCGACAACGCAGATTGAGCGAGACGTCAGGATTGCGCCGCCTGCCATGACTGAGAGGTTTTCGGGCTGATCGCTGAAAAGCGCGTGGATTGCGCTCACGGTATCTGGCACCACTGCGACCGCGAGGAGGATCGCGATCTGGCACCAAAGGCGGGGGCGGTCAGGGGGTTCGAGTGCTGGGGAGAAGCGGTCGGTATGTGGAGGGAGCAGGGTCACGTTGAGAGATTAGTCGATTCTAAGCTTGAGTGCGCGGCGATTGTGTGTATCGCGAGAGCGAGGTGTGAGGACAGGATCAAGAATCTGCCAGTGTGCGTGTTGTACAAAACCAAAAGGCTCGATGTGAATTCGCGGCAGGACGATTGCGCGGACATGTCTGGGGAAGGCGCAATGGCTGGGTGGGTTTTAGTGATGGCGGCCGCCGTCCGCCACGGCGTGGATTGAGATTATAGATGGGCTCCAGACAGATTCTGAAGTTGGACTCGAACCGCCGCGGAGCTGGGAGTATCGATGCATTGTCACAGGTACCTGCAGCGTCAGCGGCGTTTCGGCGAAGAACATCGTGTATCGAAGCGATTTCAACTGCAATGCGATGTCTGAGTTGTTGACTAACTGGAATCTGGGCAGGGGTTCATCAGCGGGTGCTAATGAAGTACAAACATTGTGGCGGAGTTGGGCGTGAAAGTCTGGCAACCTGGGGCGGCTGGCATCGCGAGTGCTCCAAGTATGGCAGGTTTCTGCGAAGAATTCCGTTTGCGGGAAAGTCTCTTTAACTAACTTCCAAGCTTGAGAATTTCATTATTTCCCATTGCGATTCGGCGCATCTGCGGTACAGTGTTACATGTGTGGTCCCGAATCTCTCGAGAGTTGGGAGACCTGTTACAAGCAACCTGAGGATGTGCTTGTTAATTGTGGCACTCTGCAGCTTCGTTTGCCAAAGGACTTGTGTCGGGGTTCATGTCTCCTTCTTTTTTTCTGGAGTCAAGCATGAGAACAGCAATTCGTTTAGCGCTTCAAGTAGGGTTGGTTGCTTCGGCTTGCCTTGGCAATGTCGCTGATCCAACAACTTCGGCCTCGCCTCCGCCAGGCTGGACACCGGCTATGGATGCGGCAGTGAATGCGCGGCTTGCACCGGGCGCACCTACGTATATTCCATCAGTCAATACCCGCACTGGGGCACAGCCTCCAAATACACCAGCGATGCCAGTGTGGACTGCCGAAGCTCCGCCCGACATGCCGATTGGTCCGGCAGGATGTGCAGATTGTCTTACCAGCGATTTGATCGAAGGTGAGCCAAACTGCTTCAATGGGTACATTGATTCGACGAACGGCGGCTGCAATTCAACACCAGTCGTTTTCGGGCAATTTATTGCCTGCGGACAGACAGTGTGCGGCACGTATGGAACGTATTTGAGCTCAACTGGGGCCAGTTTCCGCGACACCGACTGGTATCGATTTACGATTCCGGTCACTTCAGATGTGACCTGGTCGGCGACAGGCACTGCGACGACGCGAGTTTTTATTCTTGACGCAGTCTGTCCAGCTGTTTCGCGTGGGACCATTGCGGCCGCGGCGTGTGCTCCGGCTTCTCTTACGTTGACAGCGTTGCCAGCGGGTACCTATTACGCGTTTGTGGGAACCGATGTTTTCACTGGTGTTCCCTGTGGCTCCACGTATCGGGCGACTCTCACCGCAACACCCTGTTGCGAGACGACGCCGCTGCCCGGCGACCTTGCTGAGGGCGAGCCAGATTGTGGTCCTGCATACATCGACACATTTAACGGTGGCTGCAATTCGACGCCTCCGGTGTTCAGCCAGATTCAGTGCGGGCAAACTGTCGCCGGAAAGTATGGAACATTCCTTTCGGGGACGGGCGGCGCGACACGTGACACGGACTTCTACCAGTTTACGATCACCACAACATCCGACGTGAGGTGGACTGCGACTGGCGATGCAGTGACGCGCGTGTTTATCTTTAATGGAACCTGCCCCGCAGTTTCGCTGGGCACGACTTCCGCGGCGGCCTGTTCTCCGGCCACTGTTTCTTTGACGGGACTCGCTCCTGGCACCTACTACGCATGGGTCGGCACCGATGTTTTCACTGGAGTCCCCTGTGGAAGTCGGTATCGGGCAACACTTGAAACCAGCACATGCTGCAGCAGCGTTCCTCCTCAGCCAGGCGATATTCGCGAAGGCGAGCCCAACTGCGGCGCTGGCTATGTCGATTCGACCAATGGCGGGTGCAATTCAACGCCAAACGTCTATGGGAGCGTTCGTTGTGGCGAAACCATCGCCGGCACCTTTGGAACGTTCTTGAACGCAGCTGGCGTTGCGAATCGCGATACCGATTGGTTCACGTTCGTCGTTGATCAACCTGCATCAGTGACGTGGCAGGCCACCGTTGAAAGCCAGGCATTCATCGCGATCGTGAATAACGCCTGCCCACCAACAGTCATTGTTTCTGCCAGCAGCCCGGCCCCATGCGGGACAGCGACTGTGACCACCAACCTTGCACCAGGTACCTATCGCGCCTTTGTCGCGACCTCGGTGTTCACGGGCGTTCCATGCGGTACTCGCTACCGCGCCACACTCCGCTCCAGCCCATGCGGCTGCCCATCAGATTTCAATCATGACGGAATCGTTGACTTCTTTGACTACCTCGACTTCGTCCAGGCCTTCAGTGCTCAGGCGCCGTCATCCGATTTCAATAACGATGGCGTGATTGACTTCTTTGACTACCTCGACTTCGTTCAGGCTTTCAGCAGCGGCTGCTAAGCAGTTTGACATCTTGAACAATAACCCAATGGCCCCGGAACAGTCCGGGGCCATTTCTTGTTTTCAACATCACGTACTTTGCTGGGTCGTTGTGTCTTTATTCCTCTGTGGGCGGTGTATTGCTTTCAGCAACCGCCACTGAACGCATCCACAAAATCCAGATAATCGAAGAAATCAATCATCCCATCGCTGTTAAAATCTGCGGTCGGAGAATTCGCGGAAAATGCATCAACGAAATCGAGGTAATCAAAGAAGTCAATCACTCCATCAGCATTGAAGTCGGCGGTGCAGCCACCCAGCCCCGGAAGGTCGAGCAAATAGCTGCAAGAAGAGGTAAAATTGTCGTTTGCGCCCGCACTGATCGACATTACACTTTGTATCCGATACTGGCTGGGAACAAGCGTGCCAGCAATGTCAAATGGTCCCTGTCCGCTCGGCAAGAACGCCGAGTAAAAAACATATTCCCAGTTGAATCCGTTGAACCGTTGAAGTGCGACGTAACTGAATGCGCTTGGAAATGGAAGCGAGATGGTTCCCGTCAGATGAAAATCGATCGGCCGGGTCACCGTAAACGAGAGCGCGATCTCATTCCCCGGGTTCGCGGAGTGCATCACCGCCGATCCCGCTCCGCTGGCACCCGTATACACCTGCGAACTTGCGCTTGCGCTGATCGATTGAATCTCAGTGGAGCTGCCCGAAATGCTGTACTGATACGAAAGGTTTGCCGCAGCGCCCGCACCATACGGCTCACCGTTGGGTAAAACGCCCCCAGTCGAATTCAGGAAACTCATCGCATCGCTATCTGTGAGAAGAAGCGTCTGAGGATTTCGAAAGCTGTTGCCGGTATGAGTGTCGCCCCCCGCCCCGTACACATAATTGAAATTCAGGGTCGAAGAGCGGGCAGTGAAGACCTGCGCGGATGTAGTAGAGGTAATGACTGCGGCCGCGACGATTGCGCTGACATGCGGAAGTCTCATATGTATCCCCGGCGATCTCCATGGTGCAGCGACAAAAGTGATCCTGCTCCAATTCTACACGAAGCCTGCGTGTTTCCAGAGAAAAAATCGACAAGACCCTTCGCAAAGTCGCTCGCGTGGTCCGCTAACAAGCCCTAAGAACTATTCTAATATCCAGATTGCGCACGTATTTGCTTAGAACAGTTCATCGCTATCAGCATCCAACGCTGAATGCATCGACAAAGTCCAAGTAATCAAAGAAGTCTACTATGGAATCAGCATTGAAATCTGCAGTGGGTAAGCCGCTTGAAAAAGCATCTACAAAGTCAAGATAGTCAAAAAAGTCCACAGTGCCATCGGCATTGAAGTCTGCCCTGCAATTTGGCGGCGAAGTGAATTCAAGCTTCATGACGATCGGGCCTTGTGCATACCAGCTGTCTGGCTGGGTGTAACTGGAAACTCCGGTTGCCTGACAGCTTGAACTGCCGACAGTATCGAGGCTGCCGCTGCCTCCACAATTGTTACCGCTGTGACGAACTGTGAGCAAAAGGGTGCCGCCGTTATAGGTGTATGGGGAGGGGAAAGCGATGGTGGTGCTGAAGGGATTCGTGTTAGGCGTCACTGCTCCTCCGGGGAAGAACGCGCCGGTGAATGAAATCGGGCCAGAGCGACACAGGACAGCATCGGGACCGATGTTGTCTGTGTAGGTTGTGCTCAGCGAGCCTGGGGCGCGCGTGGAGGTGCTCAGCGTGATGTCGTAGTTGTTGAACGTACATGTGGCTGCGCCGGGCCAATTTGCAAAGGCCTGCCACGATGGCCGCCGCCATGCAATTCCAGTGATCTGGCTGCCGACCGGAATGCCTGCAAGTTCTGCGGGTCCGACAACAAGCTGATATGAGCGGGCTGCGGCGTTCAGCAAGGTGCTATACCCGCCGGAGCCAGCGGTTGTCGCCGCGGCATTGGGGATAATCGTTGAGTCCGCGTAAGCAGCGTTTGCAAGAAGACCAACCGAGACGATGAGAGCAATTGAGCGCATGGAGTACCTCTGTTGTGAGCAGCATACTTCAAAGCCAGAACTGACACAAGAGGTATTTGTCCGCAAAAGTTGGAGAAAACGAACTCGTTTTCGAAATCAGGACCGTACCAAACCCCCAAGTTTCCCGGTACTGTCGCCAAAACTCTCTGTCGGACAATTCATCCGCTCGAGCATCGACAGGTAGAGATTGCACAGCGGCGTTTCACGTGGCGATTGAATCAATCTGCCTGTTTCGATCGCCCCACCGGCTCGCCCCGCAAGTACGATGGGCAAGTCTTCGTGATTGTGCCGATTCCCATCGCTGATCCCGCCGCCATACATGACCATTACATTGTCAAGCAGCGTGCCTTCGCCTTCTTTAGTTTCGTCGAGCTTTTTCACGAAGCGTGCAAACTTCTCGACATAGAACCGGTCGATCTTCTGAATCTTCTCAATCATCTCCGCGTTGTTCTGATGATGCGAGAGATGATGGTGACCTTCCTTCACGCCAATTTCCGGGAATGTCCGGTTGCTTCCATCAACTCCCATCGAGAACGTACTGATCCGCGTGACATCCATCTGGAATGCCAGCAGCAGCATGTCGTACATCAGGTCGATGTGCTCGCCCGCCCGCCGCGGAATTCCTGCGGGGATCGGGACATTGGGCAACTTCTGTTCCCCGGCCTCCTGCTGTGCCCGCTGCACCCGCTGTTCTATCTCACGCACCGCAGTTTGGAATTGATCGAGCTTGCGTTGATCGTTTTGTCCGAGCTTGTCGTTCAACCTTTTGGCATCAGCACGCACAAAATCGAGAATGCTCTGCCGCCGGCTCAATCGCTCGTTCTGCGCTGCTGCCGCGGAAGCATCGCCAAAGAGCCGCTCAAACACCCGCGCGGGATCAATCAATTTCGGAACGGGCACGTCTTCTTCTCGCCATGAAATATTCGAGGTGTATGCACATGAATACCCCGAATCGCAACTTCCTGCAGCCGGTCCATTTTCGCAGCCAATCTCAAGCGAGGGCAGTCGCGTTGCATTTCCGATCTGCCGCGCTGCCAATTGATCTACGCTCACGCCGTTTCGAATATCGTTTCCTGCCGTCTTTCTTGCCTGATGCCCGGTCAAAAACGAAGCGCTTGATCGCGCATGATCGCCCGGGCCGTCTCCGTTCGCTCGCGCCTTGTTCAGCGTCAATCCTGTTAACACATTGAAATGCTGCCGCAAGCCTGCAAGTGGCTCGAGCGTTTTCGATAGCGCATATCCAGCACCCTCTGTCGTCGCCGCCGTGGGCGCCCACGCATCGTAATTCACGCCATTGGGAATGAAGACACATGCCATTCGCACCGGAGCAGCACTCGCGACCCCCGCCAATGCTTCAGGCGCAGCGCCAGGTGCCGCGGCGAGCGCACGCGAGCCAAGGCCTGTCATAGACTCAAGCCACGGCAGTGCCATCGTCACGCCCAAGCCCCGCAACACCGTTCTTCTCGAAAGCGAATTACTCATCTTTCCGGCCCCTTCCGCGGCACATCCTGAACGTGTCGCTCAACACCACCGCCTCAATCAACGCATCAAATCGATTCCCATTGTCCTTCACCCGCTCCGAAATCTTCCGCACTGCTGGCCGATCAAACGGCTCAAGTCCGCGCCCGATTGCATAGGTCATCACTTTCGCGCTCAATGTCTCCACAAACTGATCACTCCGCGAAAGCACTTCATTTTTCAGGTCCGCATATCCATTCAATTGCACGCCGCCAGGCAACGTCCCGCTTGCATCGATCGTTGCCCCGTTTTCTTCTGTTCGCCACTGGCCGATTGCGTCAAAGTTCTCAAACGCAAGTCCAATCGGATCGAGCCGATTGTGGCACACAGCGCATGACGGGTTCGCAACGTGAGTCGCCAGTTGCTCGCGCAGTGTTGCATTCGGATTCGCTTTTGTCGATTGTTCCAGTGGCGGAATATCCGCTGGCGGCGGGGGCGGTGGAGTTCCGAGGAACTGATCGAGCACGAATAGTCCTCGCTTCACCGGGCTTGTCCGCGTCGTATTGCTTGTGACAGTCAACACACCGGCCATCGTTAACACGCCGCCGCGATGCGATTCCGCCGGCAACTCAACGCGCCGGAATCCATCGCCCTGAACCCCATCGATTCCATAGAACCTGGCCAATCGCCCATTCAGAAACGAGTAGTCGCTGTTCACAAGCGCAAGCACGCTGCCGCCACTGCGAACCACATCGCCAAAGTAAAGCGATGCTTCCTTTACCATATCTGTCCGGAGCGCATCGTCATACTGCGGAAACCTGGCCTTGTCCATCGCCAGGCCATCAAGTGTCCGCAGCTGCAGCCATTGCCCCGTAAAATTAGTGATAAAAGCATCTGCGCGCGGATCAGCAATCATCCGCTTCACCTGTTCCCGCAGTGTCTCCGGCGATGCGAGTGAACCACTCTCTGCAAGTTGCAGCAGCGTGTCATCTGGACTGCTGCTCCACAGAAAATACGAGAGCCTGCTCGCGAGCTCGTAGCTGTTTAGTTCATAGGTCGCTGTCGCATCTCCAGATGCCGGATTGTTCAGCGATCGATACAGAAAGTTCGGAGAGGTCAACATTGCGGTGAGCGTCACGCGAACCGCCTGCTCAAACCCCAGATCCTGTTTTCGTTGAGAAGTGTACAACTGAGCCAGCGACTCCCGCTCCTGTGCATCAAGTGGCCGCCGATAGGCCCGTGTACCAAAGCGTTCGATGATCGCCGCGGCCCGGGCATCTTCGGACTCGATCCCCGCCGCGAAACCAATGACATCGTGCCAGGCTCGTCCGCGTTCGGTGGTCGCTTCATCAATCGGACCTGCGATTGTGATTAATTCAACCGCCATGTTGCGATCAGCTTTATCAGGCACGTAATAGTCGTTCATGAAATGCGCGGAGATTTCTCTCTCGCCCGCATTCACACGCACTGAAAGCGTGAAGTCTTCAGGGTCTCCTGAAGTCCCTGAAACCGCAAACGTCTCAATTTCCTTGCCATCAATCTGCAGGCTCATCAGTGAGTGCTCATCTCCGGCCTTGGTCTCCCACGCCGTTACTCGAATGATGTACTCACCGGTTGCCGGAAATACGAACTTGCCTTCCCCAGATCCGCGGCTGAATAAGTACACTCCACCGCCAAGCGCGTTGCCATTGCCATTCAATCGCAGCGCAACCGGAGTCGGGCGATCGCCAATCTCAACAATTGGCCCCAGGGCGTGCTGAACGGCCCGCTCCGCCGAATCCATGTATTGCTCAAGCGCCAGGGGCGACATTGTCAGAACATCGGCATTGTTATCAAACCCATAGCCGGTGTCATCCTGGGGGAGTCGCTCAGCCACATCTAATTCGGAGGTCTGAATCCCCAGCAAGTCACGCATGGTGTTGCGATACTCTGACTTGTTCAATCGGTGGATCGTGAACCACCCCGGATCAGTCTTCGCATCCGGCGGCACATATTCAATCGCGGCATCCAGCCACTGCTCCAGAATCAACCGCTCATGCTCTGTTGGCCGCGGCTTTTCCGGTTGGTCGTTGGGCGGCATCTCACGGGTGCGAATCATCTCTCGCACCTTTTCAAGATCCGCCGATGCCTCAATCGCATCATTAAGTGTCGTAATAGTGTCGAGCTGAATATCGCCCTTGATCTTCGCCGCACTGTGGCACTCAAAGCAATACGCCTTGAACAGCGGCGCAATGTCCTGCGTCAGTCGCCTCTGGAGCTCAACCGCCAAGGCATCAGTCGATTTCGGAGCAGCGGGTGAAACTTGCGAGTGTGCACTCGAAACCACCAAAGTGCCAGTCGCCAGCAGGCAGACCGAACTCGCCCAGATGAGTGTCGCAAGCGTGCCAGACCGACCGATAAACGCGGTCCGCGCGGTCCGGGATCGGTCGCCTTTGGCGTTCAGGTTGTCCAGACGATTGTGCATTCCTTGATCCTGTGCAGCATCCTACACGGAATGTGTAGAACGCTCAAGAACATTTATTGTTGCCTGGTGGATTTCTCGACTCAGAAAAGCCAGTGAAACACCCTGCTATTACGAGGCACCACAGGCGAGCCACTCTGAACCCCCGAGCATTCTCTTCTCAGGCTTCAACCATTCCAGCATTAATCGCAATACTGCAAGCCGCTGGATGCTCGTCCCTTTGCAGCCGCCCAACCACCGCTACCGTTTTCCATGCCTTCCGCGCGCGTTATTCTCCACCTCGACATGGATGCCTTTTTCGCATCCGTAGAACAGCGCGACTTCCCCGAACTTCGCGGCAAGCCGGTGCTCGTTGGTGGCGGCCGCGGGGGTGAGGGAAAGCGCGGGGTTGTCACTACTGCCAGTTATGAAGCGCGGGTGTTTGGTTGCCGCAGTGCGATGCCCATGGCTCAGGCTCGTCGACTCTGTCCCCAGGCGATAGTCCAGCCTGTACGAATGGACGTGTACAGCCAGGCATCGGACCTGGTGATGGACATCGTGCGCGAGTTGTCGCCACTGGTGCAACCTGTCAGCATCGATGAGGCGTTCGCCGAGCTTTCAGGTGTGTTGCACTTACACGGTTGCCCTCCGGGCGCTACGGAAGCGAAGCAGTTTGAAGTGGGAAAGAAGATTGCCCGGGAAATCAAGGCTCTGGTGCGCAAGCGTTTGAACTTGCCCTGCTCAGTCGGACTCGGGCCCAACAGGTCGCTGGCAAAGATTGCATCAGACATGGGAAAGCCCGATGGTTTAGCGGTGATCGAGCAATCGCGTGCAATCGAGATTCTGGGACCAATGAAAGTCGGCGTGCTCTACACACTTGGGCCAAAGACCCAGGCAATCCTCGAAGCCCGCGGCGTTCGGACAGTTGCAGACCTGCGAAAGATGGGGCAGGCCGCCATCGAGCGCGAATTTGGCGAGAGCGGAAGATTCTGGTGGGACCTGGCACACGGCCGCGATGAGCGCGAGGTGCATGCCGAGCGCGATGATGCCAAGAGCATTTCCAAGGAACGCACGTTCTCCGAAGATGTCGGCGATCCAGTCCGCCTGCACCAGGTACTTGCTTCGCAGGTTGAAGACTCCGCGCGACGGCTTCGAGCTGAAGGTCTGAAGTCGCGGCGCGTTACGCTGAAACTGAGGTTGGGGGATTTCTCGACTTTTACCCGATCTCGAACGCTCGATGAGGCGACGGATCAGACAAAAGAGCTATTGGCTGCGGCACGGTCCATATTCGACGACTGGCTCGCGGAGAAGCGGGGGGCCGTCCGTCTGGTCGGCGCTGGACTGGGGGAACTGACAAAGGAAACCCAGCTCGAACTTTTCGCGCCCCCTGCCGCGGAAAAGAAAGCCTCAAAGACCGATGCAGTTGCGGATGCGATCATTGAGAGATTTGGCCGCGGAGCTATTCTGCGTGGCGGAAGCCTCGAAAATCCTGACGTTGTATTATCAAAAAGCAATCAAAATGCTAAAAATAGACGGGATCGCAAGTTGTAATTTGACATAGCCATGAAGGGGTGCTTTGGTCTGGCAGTTGCCATTCGTGGCTGCCCCCAACGGGTGCGGCATGTGTTTGGTGAACATAGTTGCGCTGCTCGGGCATCAAACACCCGATTCGGTGCAATGAGTCTGTGCCGCGCAAGTCCCCCGATCCCGATAGAAGAGCGGGGGGCGAAACGGCTCCGTCAGTTTCTAGCTCTCACTGTATAGGTAGTATGGCCAAGCGACCCACTAAAAAGCCCGCGGCGGTTCCGGATGCACCTTTTGAAGAAGGAAGCGTTCTCGTTGCGCCACCTGAAGCAGTGGCGAAGAAGCCCGCGAAAGGTGGAGGCGGCAAGGGTGGTGGCAAGAAAGGCCGCGGCGGAAGGACTTTCCCAATCCGCGGCACAGGGTTCACAGCGGGCAGCGCGAAGAACCGGCATCTTGTGATCGTCGAATCACCAGCCAAGGCCAAGACAATCAATAAGTACCTCGGGTCAGACTATCTGGTGCTGGCATCGATCGGCCACATCAGAGACTTGCCGAGCAGGAATCCCAAGGGCGTGAAAGCGCCGGTGCCGGGTGTGGACCTTGAGCACGACTTCAAGCCCACATACGAGTCGCTGCCGGACAAAGAGAAGGTTGTCGATGAGTTGAAGCGGGCGGCGAAGGAAACGCTGACAAGTGGAAAAGAAGTCTGGTTCGCAACCGACTTGGACCGCGAGGGAGAAGCCATCGCGTGGCACCTCGCGCAGATCGTGGGCATCAAGAGCAAAGACGCCAAACGTGTGATCTTCTCTGCGATTACCAAAGCCGAAATCGAAAAGGCGTTCAAGCATCCGCACGCGATCGATGAAGACCGTGTGAATGCGCAGCAGGCCAGGCGAATCGTCGACCGCATCGTGGGTTATCAGGTCTCGCCCCTGCTTTGGAAAAAAGTCGCGAGAGGATTGTCGGCCGGGCGTGTGCAGTCGGTCGCTACGCGATTGATTGTGGAACGCGAGCGCGAGATTCGCGCCTTCATCCCCGATGAATACTGGGCGATGAACGCGTGCTTCACATTGAGTCTCAAAGACGCGCCCAAACTCGCGAGCGAATTTGCTGAGTATGTCGCAAGAAGAAACGAACGCGGCGAAGCCCCAAGCCAGAAACTCCAGAATGGCTGGCTCGGCGATCACGGCTCGTTCAAGGCTGAATTGGTCGAGGTTGGCGGCGACAAGTTCTCAGTTGGAACCATCGGAAAAATCGAGGATTTGACCGGTCAAATGGTCACGATCCTCAAACTCGCCGGTGTGAAAAACCCGGTTGCGACGGTCAAAGAAGATGCTGATGGCAAGGGCCCAGCCAAGTTCGTAAGGACGATCCAGGGTTCAGTCGATCCTGCGACGCCATACGCGATCGAAGCAATTGAAACACGCCGCACAACCACGCGGCCATCGCCACCGTTTATCACATCGACCTTGCAGCAAACTGCTTCTAACGTGCTCGGGTTCGCAGCTCGCCGCACGATGAATACGGCGCAGGGCTTATACCAGGGTGTGGATATTCCCGGCGAAGGCCCAGTCGGTTTGATTACGTACATGCGTACCGACTCGACACACTTGTCGGGCGATGCGATCAACATGGCACGCGGGTTCATCCGTGACAAGTACGGCGAGAAGTACCTGCCTGAAAAGCCAAACTTCTATTCCAGCAGCAACAAAGATGCGCAGGAAGCACACGAAGCGATCCGCCCGGCGAGCATGGACTATCCGCCCACGCGCGTGAAGAACGCTCTCAACAGCGATCAGTTGCGCTTATACACATTGATCTGGGACCGCTTCGTCGCGTGCCAGATGAAGAGCGCAGAGTGGGATGCGACCGCGATTGTGATCAAGGGCGGCACAGATGCAAAGAAGCCGCTGACGTTCCGCGCGACCGGCCGCGTGCTGGCATTCGATGGCTTCTACAAAGTCATCGGTGTGCCAACCGCCAGCGATGAACAGGTGCTGCCAACCGTAAAAGAGAAGCAGCCAGTTGCGCCATTTGCAGTGCAGCCAGCGCAGAAATTCACCTCGCCACCGCCGCGGTTTACCGAAGCGAGCTTGATTAAGACGCTCGAATCTGAGGGAATTGGCCGTCCTTCAACCTACGCCGACATCATTGCAAAGATCCAGGATCAAAAATATGTCGAGGTCATGGAACGCCGGTTCTATGCATCAAGCCTGGGCGAAGTCGTCACAGACAAACTCACCGAAGCGTTCCCCGAAATCATGAGCGTGGGCTATACGCGCACGATGGAATTGCAGCTCGACAAGATCGAAGAAGACCATATCGATTGGGTGCAGATGCTGCACACGTTCTACGGTCCATTCAAATCGGCGCTTGAAATCGCCGGCGACACGCTCAGTCACGCCAAAGCCGAAACGACACCAGCCCCGAAGGAGTATCGCTGCGGCACATGCCAGAGCGACATGGTCTATCGCTTCGGCAAGAACGGTCGATTCCTGTCGTGTTCAAAGTATCCAGAGTGCAAGTTCGCACAACCCTGTGATCGCGATGGCAAGCCAATGGCCGCCGCGGAAACAACGCAAGTTGCCTGCACCAAGTGCGGTGGGCCGATGACGCTGCGTACCGGTAAGTTCGGACAATTCCTGGGCTGTGCTCGTTACAACGACAAGGCCAACCCTTGCGATGGGATCTTGAATCTGGGCAAAGGAAAAGATTCCAACAAGGTCGTCGCGAAAAACGTGCCGCCGCCGCTGACAGATGTCATGTGCCCATCATGCAAAGACCGTCCGCTGGTTCTGCGGCATGGCCTGCGCGGCCCCTGGCTCGGATGCAGCGGATTCCCCAAGTGCCGCGGCAGAGGGAAATTTGGCGACCTGACCAAAGAGAAGCAGGAACAGCTGCTTGCGACGTTGGATGCACATATCAAGAAGAATCCTACCCCAATCGTGCGAACTCTCAGCGGAGTCGCTCTCACCGATTCGCTTGGCAAGCCGCTTCCGGGCGCGCCGACAATTCAGGCCCTGGGTGGAAAAGTCGGCGACGCTGATGCACCTGTGGAATCCCTGGAGGCCGCGGCGGATGACATGGGTTTGTAACAAACAAGTTATCGGTGCGGATCGGCGATGTGATTATGGAACGCAATCCATGATTGATGCGTATCAAATAGCGGGAGATAACTCCCGAAAGTTCGCTTGATTTGGTTGTGAAAATGGTCGATAGCGTGGTGAATGTAGATAACTTTCCTGCCGCAAGTGGCGGGCCGAGTATTTCTATAGACCAGTAAGGGGCCACTGGCTCCTTCGCTGAGCCTTGCAAGATTCTGGAGCAGAGCCTGCATCTATTGCGGGCGGGAACGCTCACTGCGTTCGTGCACCAGAGATGTCTGAGAGGGACTGCGCATGAACGATTCTCCGATCGATCCTTCGTGGAGTACCGCGGCATTTTACCGCTCCTCAGGTGCGGCTTCGGGTGCATCCGCTGCGAGCGCATCTCAACCGGCAGTCGGCGCTGCAAGCGGCGCTGAACTTGCGAATCTGATCGATGCCAGACTCGATCGCAAGAAATATCAGGATCAGCACTGGTCAGGCAGCTTCTGGGATTACCTCAATATCGTGAATGACAATCCGGCGGTGGTGCGCAATGCGTATCAGCGCCTGTTTGATGCGGTGATGGTGCAGGGAAGCGAGCGCTACAAGCTGTTTAAGAAAGAGTGCGTGCGCTATCACTTCTTCTCTGACCCATTTGATCAGGGTGCAGATGCGATTTTCGGCCTTGATTTTGCGCTGATGTCGCTGGTCGATTTCTTCCGCTCCGCCGCGGAGGGGTATGGAACCGACAAACGCATCTTGCTCCTGCACGGGCCAGTTGGTTCGAGCAAGTCGACGATAGCCCGTATTTTGAAGAAGGGCATTGAGAACTACTCGCGCACTCCTGAAGGAGCGATGTACGCGTATTCATGGCTGCTGAACTCCAATTGCGAAATGGAAGCTGTGGCCTCATCGACCAAGGAAGCGGTCAAGAGCCACGAGTTCGCCTGCCCCATGCACGAAGAGCCGCTGTTGCTCGTGCCCAAGGAAGCACGCGAAGAAATCATGATGAAGCTGAACGCTCGGTACAAGCCTGAGCACCATCATGGCAGATTGAAACTGATGGGCGAGCCCTGCCCGTTCTGCCGCAAGATCAATGACGATTTGATGAAGTTCTACGATGGCGATTGGAAGAAAGTCATGGAGCACGTGCAGGTCCGCCGCATTGTGCTGAGCGAAAAAGATCGCATTGGTATTGGCACCTTTCAGCCAAAGGATGAAAAGAACCAGGATTCCACCGAACTTACCGGCGATATCAATTATCGCAAAATCGCCCAGTACGGTAGCGATTCCGATCCTCGCGCATTCAACTTCGATGGCGAGCTCAACATCGCAAACCGCGGCATCTGTGAATTCATCGAAGTCCTCAAGCTCGATGTCGCCTTCTTGTATGACTTGCTGGGCGCATCGCAGGAACACTCAATCAAGCCCAAGAAGTTCGCTCAGACGCATATCGATGAAGTGATTCTGGGCCACACCAACGAGCCCGAATACAAGCGCCTGCAGAGTAATGAGTTGATGGAAGCGTTCAGAGATCGCACCATCAAGATCGATGTGCCCTACAACATCCGCCTCGATGATGAGATCAAGATCTATCAGAAAGATTTCTCCACCGAACGCATCAAGGGCATGCACATTGCTCCGCACACCTTGGAAGTCGCCGCGATGTGGGCGGTTCTCACCCGCCTCGAAGAGCCCAAGAAAGCGGGCCTGACGCTGCTCCAAAAACTCAAGCTCTACAACGGCAAGTCAATCCCCGGCTTCACCGAGGATTCGATCAAGGAACTGAAGGAAGAAGCTCATCGCGAAGGCATGAGCGGCATCAGCCCGCGCTACATCCAGGACAAGATCTCCAATGCCCTGGTCAGTCCTTCAGCGATTGAAGATCGCTCGGTCAACCCGTTCATGGTGCTCAACGAACTCGAAAACGGCATCGGCCATCACTCGCTCATCAACGATGAAAATCTCCGCAAGCGCTTCCGCGAACTGCTCAGTGTGGTCAAGGAAGAGTACGAAGACATCATCAAGGGCGAAGTGCAGCGTGCAATCAGCGCAGATGAAGATGCAATCCGCCGGCTGTGTGTCAACTACATCGAAAACGTCCGGGCCTACACGCAGAAAGAAAAGGTCATCAACAAGTACACCGGCAAGTACGATGAGCCAGATGACCGCATGATGCGCTCGATCGAAGAAAAGATCGACATCGCGGAGAGCCGCAAGGATGATTTCCGCCAGGAGATCATGAACTACATCGGCGCCCTCGCGCTCGATGGCAAGAAGTTCGAATACAACACCAACGCCCGGCTCTACAAAGCCCTTGAACTCAAGCTCTTTGAAGACCAGCGCGACACCATCAAGCTCAAGAACCTCGTCTCAAGCGTGGTTGATGATGAAACCCAGAAGAAGATCGACGTCGTGAAACAACGCCTGATCAAAAACTTCGGCTACAACGAAACCAGTGCAACCGATGTCCTCAACTACGTCGCCTCAATCTTCGCCCGCGGCGACAGTAAACAGCGTTAGCCATATGCAGGCTCTCTCGCCTGCATGATTTCTCCTTGAACACCCGCTTGTGGCGGGTGTTTTCTTGCGCCCCCGTTGCGGATTCAAACGAAACGGCTAACGAACGAGTGTTTTCGCTCCGGAGGAGCGATAAGGCTGTAGCCGGGAGTGAAGCGAGGTCCTCCGAGCGCAACCCCCAGTAGGGTAGAAAACGCCGCTGCCTGCCCCGGCGGGGGCAGAAGACCCATTTCAGCTACCCATGCGAGAAATAGCCGTGGCACGGCCCATCCCGTGTGCAGTCCCCTTTTTTCCACACCATGTCACAAAACACTTGCCTTTGCACCCGTAGTTAGTGTACGCTAACTACGTGCCCGCCCACAGGAGATCAACCATGGAAGCACCAGTCATTCAGATGAAAGACACAAATTGGCCGCGACTCATAGCAGTTTTGGCAGTTGTCGCAGTGCTCGGAATCGCCTGCATCGTGATCCCCGTCCTGGACCAGCCTCTCAAACCCGCGCCCCTGTTCCCATTACTTCACACTGGGATCGAAAAAATGGGCGTACTCCCGATCGCACTCCTCGCCGCACTGGGCCTGGTTGCTGGCCTTGCAACCGGCGCCCCAGTCTGGGCCATCGCCATCACAAGTGTGGCACTCCTGCCATGCGCTGCAATCGCCGAGATCGTAAAAGATGGAACCTCACACAACTTGATCCCATTCGAAATCATCATGTATGGCTTCATGGCAATCCCGGTGTTGGCAATGGCAGCGGTGGGGCGATTCGCAAGGAACCGGTTCTCCAAACGATGACCCACGTTGCTCGAACCACGATCGCAAACAACGGCGGCCTAACTCACTGTTCTTACATGTCCTCTCTTCCCAAGCACCAAAGGTGCGGCCTAGCCATAGCCCAGGGCGAAGTCCGCGCAGCCCTGGGTAATGTGACCCCCGTCACAAAAAGCCCTGAAGGGGCGACCTAGGAACGCAACTTGCACAAACGATGCTGTTTGGATGTACGATTGCCAGTATGGCATCAGCATCAGATTCACCACAGGCCCCAGTGAACCCCTCCGACACTTCGGAACAAAAGCTGCGAGATCGCGGCCGCAACTTTCTCCTGTTTGCGTTTGTGGTGCCAGCAATTCCCCTATTTTTCAGCTATGTCGCACACAAGAGTTCGATCAGCAAGCCAGTTTATACCGGCCCAACGCTGAGAGACGAGATTTCACTCTTCGGCTCGCTAGGAGTAATTGTACTTTGCCTGTTCCTATGCATCTGGGGTTCCTGGTATCGCTGGCGATCGATACTCCTTTCAACTCTTGCCGTTCTCGCGTTCTTCGCTGTCGTATGGGTAACTTCACGTATCTGTGAAATCATCGTGGGAATCTTGTACTGATTTGGATCGAAAACTCACACCCTAAAAATCGACCCCAACTTCTTCCCCAGCAAATTACTCGCCGCCAGCAACGTCACCGTCAAAAGCGCCATCCCCCACACACCCATCGCGCTCGCGATATACGGCCCATCGCCAAGTCTCTCACTGAACGCCAAAATCGCCTTCGTCACCGGGTAATCCTGCGCCTGCTGCGCCAAGATCAATGAATCCGAAACCTCGAGCATCGAGAAACTGAAAACCAGCAGCGACCCAGCGATGATATTTGCCAGGATCAGCGGCACAATCACACGCCGCACTGCATACACCCGCGATGCCCCCAGATTAATCGCCGCCTCTTCAAGCTCATGCGATGTCTGCTCAAGCCCCGCGACCGTCGACCGCACAATGTACGGCAACCGCCGCACCGCATACGCCATCACCAAAAACGGAATTGGGTTCGGATCAACACCAAAGATCGATGCATACCCCTCCAGCGGCCCACCCTTAAACGGCCACCGCAAACTCATCGCGACAAATCCAAACGCCAGCACCAGCCCTGGCACCGCCAGCGGCAACATACACAGCGAATCCAATAGATTCCGCCCGATCAACTTCGTCCGCACAATGAAGTACGCAATCAAAATCCCCAGCACCACATTCACGCACATCGCGATCGCCGAAAATTTCAAACTGTTCACGATCGCCGAAAACGAATCCGGCGCACCCAGCGCCTGCTGAAAGTGCGAACTCGTAAATGAAGTCGGCAAAGCCGTTCCATACCACTGCCCCGGCCGCGCAAGTGCAGTGAAAATCACCCCAATATGCGGCATGACCGCAAGCACTCCCACAAACGCAAACGCACCCGTCGCCAGGAGAGCCTTGCCACCGCCCAGCTGCACTTCCCCACCCGCGCGCGACGCCTTCGAATACATCGCATACGCCTTGCCGCCAAACAAGGCTCTTCCGGCGATGTAAATCGAAATCGCCATCACCAGCATCACGATCGTGAGCGCATACGGCCGCGCAGAATTCTCAACTTCCTTCAGCCCGTAGAAAATCTGCACGGGCGTCACCTGGTAGTAATCAAACATGAGCGGCGTACCCAGCTCAGTGAAACTCCAGATAAACACAATCGTCGCGCCTGCAAAAATACCAGGCCGAATCAAGGGCAATGTAATCCGCCGAAACCGCTGCCAACTCGTCGCACCCAGGTTCTCGGCAGATTCGCCCAGCGCGGGATCCAAGTTCGCCAGCGACGCCGTCGTGTTCAGGAAAATAATCGGATACAAACTCAACGACTGTAAAATCATCACGCCCAGCGGCTTGAGCGAAATCGAAGTCTTCCCCAGCGTAATCACGCCGCCCAATATATCCCACTCAGTCCCCAGGATCGCATTGAGCGACCCCTCGCGTCCCAGTATCGCCCGCACCCCAATCGCCCCCACAAACGGCGGCAGGATCATCGGCACCAGGACCAGTGCGTTGAAAAAACCCTTACCGGGGAATTTGTAATTGGCCGCGAGCACTGCCAGCGGTAGGGCGATCAGGCATGCCAGCGTCGTCGTCCCTGTCGCGATCATCAACGAGTTCAGCAAAGCCCCGCGTGATGTCGGGTCTTGAAACACCAGCAGGATGTGGTCGAATGTCCAGCCGGATTTGGTCGCGATATCGGCCGCGAGCCCGCCGCGGACTGTGAGGAGAATCGGATACACAAGTGCGATAGCCAGCGCTGCAATCAGCGACCAGAGAAGCGCATATTGGACGGCATTACGCGGCAAAGTGGCGGGATGATACGGCTTGCCAGTTGCCAGAACCGCCAACCGACTCCTGCGAATATGATTGTGGCGTGTTCTTATTCCTGGCATTTGCCGCGATAGTCTGGGCAGGCCTCTACATCCACCGCCGCACATGGTGGGCAGTGGTCTGGTGGCTGAGCGCCATCGCCATCCTCATCACCGTCGGCCTCCTCCACAACTGGCTCAACGCCTACTACCACGGCACGATCTACCTCCCAATCATGCGGGCAGTGCTATATCCATACGCCGTGCTCGTAGTCGTCTTCGGCTTCATCCTCGCCTGCATGCCCAAGCACTATGAAGGGCGGCCCTGCCACAAGTGCAAATACGATGTCACCGGCCTGGCTGAAGATGGCCGCTTTTCGTGCCCGGAATGCAACGCCTCCCACGCATTTGAATTCGTAGAAGACCAGCCTTGCCAGATCTGCGGATCAAAACTTTCCGGAATATTACGGACGCCGGATATCCAGTGCTGGCGATGCAATGCTCTTTACATCGTGAATGGTCAGGAACGCGGCATCATTGCCCCTGTCACCGCACCGCCGCCAACTTCGCACATTTCTCAATAAGCAGGGTTGCTTCGTCGAGCGAAAGCATCGTGCTCGCATCGCTCTTGCCGTTTCGCGGGTCGGGATGACATTCCACAAACAGCGCATGCACTCCGGCAGCAGTTGCAGCCTTGGCCAGCAATTCTGCCCGCTCCGGTCGCCCGCCAGTAGTTTCACCCAGCCCCGGCAGCTGCGTCGAGTGCGTGCAATCGAAACACACAGGCGCGGGCCCACCTTCGCAAGCCAGCTCCATCAGATCGCCAAGCCCCAGAAAATCGTTGACAAGCCGGTGATACCCAAAGAACGTCCCGCGTTCACACAGCATCGTGTTCGTACATCCAGCTTCTGCGAGTTTCTTGACAACACCTTTCATCTCCGCCGGCGCCATGAACTGCCCCTTCTTGGCATTCACACCGCGACCAAACTTCTTCACCGCCTTTCCCGCGGCCAAAAGTAAATCGGTCTGCCGACACAAGAACGCCGGAATCTGCAAAAGCTCAACAACCTCAGCAGCTTTCATCGCCTGATCGGGCGCATGAATATCCGTAGTCGCTGGCACATTGAGCCTCGACTTAATAGTCTTGAACCACTCCATGCCAGTTTCGATCCCCGGCCCGCGATACGAATTAATCGAAGACCGATTCGCCTTATCGAAACTCGCCTTAAAAATGTACGGCAGCCCAACGCGTTTACACACCGCCTGCACGTGCGTCCCGATCTGCAGCCCAAGCTCCAGCGATTCCAGCACACACGGCCCAGCGATAATCGCCAGCGGCTTTCCAGCTCCAATCTCAATCGAACCTACGCGGCAAAGTCTGCTCATGTGCAAGGATAGGAACTGCGCACCGGTGCGGCTACGCTTTTGCGTGCTAGTCCTCAGCGTGATACAAGGTCCCGACAAGGGCAAAAAGTTCGAATTGCCCGCGCACGAGCCGCAACTGATCGGCCGCTCGAGCGAGGCGTTGCCCATTTCCGATACCACAGTCTCGCGTCGCCACGCCGAGCTCACACCCGACGACGGCCTCTGGTACATCCGCGACATTCAAAGCCAGAACGGAACATACGTCAACGGAGTCCGCATCTCCGAACGCTGCCGCCTGCGCCCGGGCGATCAGATCCGCTGCGGCGGCTCACTCTTTGTCTTCGGAGTCACCGACACCAAAGACCCAGATGTCGTCCGCTTCGTCGGTTCCGATCAGGTCGATTCAACAGTAGAGAAATCGCTGCGCCCGCTCGACTATTCCTCATTTGATTCCGGCGACTCAGTCATGCTCGCCGAACCTTCAGAACCCCGCGCCAGCGCAGTAGATCACCTCCGCGTCATCTACCGACTCACCACCCTCCTCACACGCGGCGTCTCCGATCAGGATGAACTCCTCTCTGATGTCCTCGAACTCGTCTTCGAAGAATTCCGCCCGCAACGCGGCTTCATTGTCACACTCGATGTCAACAACGAACCTAAAACCGCCGCGGTGAAATACGCCGTGCCGCCCAAGGACATCCTCGAATCGCGCATCAAAGTCTCGCGAACGATCCTCCAGCACGTGACCAAAACCGGCGAAGGCGTCCTCTCGACCAACGCCATGAAAGACCCACGTTTCGCCGCCGGCGACAGCGTGCAAAGCCTTCATATTCGCTCGGCAATTTGTGCCCCGATCAAGTTCCGCGATCGCATGTTCGGGGCCATTTATATTGATACGAGTCTGGCAAACATCGCCTTTACTCCCGGCCAGCTCTCGCTGCTCAACGCCATCGGTCAACACACCGGCCTCGCACTGGCAAACCAGGAACTCAATGCCCACCAGGTGCACGCCGAGCGCTTGGCCGCGATCGGTGAAACCGTCGCCAGCTTGTCGCACTCCATCAAAAACATCCTGCAGGGCTTGCACGGCGGAGCCGATGTCGTGGAAATGGGCCTGAAAAAGGAAGATTTCAAGATTGCCCGCGGCGGCTGGGAAATCCTCAAACGCAACCTCGATCGCATCATGAGTCTGGCGATGAACATGCTCGCGTTCTCACGGCAGCGACAGGTCGAAGTTGAACTCCTGAAACTTGGGCCGCTGTTCGACGAATGTGCCCAGCTATTGGAAGGCACATGCCGCTCACGCGGTGTTGCGCTTCTATGCGATATCGATGCCGAAGTGCCGCCGATTCCGCTTGATGAAGCGCTGATGCATCAGGCGCTTCTGAATTTGCTGACAAACGCAGTGGAAGCCGTGCCGCAGAATGATGGTGTGGTCACCGTGCGTGCGAGCTATCACACCGGGCCGGCAGCGCAAGCACTCATGCCGGGCACGGTCCACACCGCGGTAGTGCAGATATGGGTGATCGACAACGGACCTGGAATTCCCGCTGAAAAACAACAGTGGATATTCGATCCATTCAATTCAACCAAAGGCCTGAAGGGAACCGGGCTTGGCCTTGCAGTAGCACGTCGCATCGCCGAAGAGCACGGCGGCAAGATCATGATCGAGTCCCGGGGCTCGCGCTATGTTGCCGGAAAAACCGGGCGACCGACTCCGATTTCAGATGGTCCGGAAGTAGGCGCGATTTTCAAGCTGGTGCTCCCCGCCGACACCGCGCTCGATCCATCCGCAACCGCACAAGCACGCGAAAAATCAGGTCAGGAAAAACTGGACCCGAATCTCACCAAGTCAATGCGGCCAAACCAGTAAATTAGATACCAAACTCTTCAGCAGGTTCATCGCGATCCCCGCCGCCGCCATCGCGGAAATCGGCAACTGGGCCAGTCTTGTCGCCTGCGGCAAATCCACCGCCACCAAATCTCGGCGGCGGATTACCCACCGGTCCTGCCGGCTTGGCCGGTTCATCCCACGGGACCGCGCTCGGTGCTGAATACTTCTCGTAATCAATCGGCGCCCGCGCGTGCGGATCGTGGTTCTTGAAGCGCGTCGTTCTGTTGTCCCACGTGAGTGCAACTACGCCGACCGGGCCGTTACGCTGCTTCGCAATAATCAACTCTGCAATACCAATCTTGTCCGGATTCTCATCAGCCCACGACGGATCCTGCACGTGGTAATACTCTTCGCGGTGCAGGAGCGCAATCACGTCAGCATCCTGCTCGATAGAGCCTGATTCACGCAAGTCGCTCATGCGCGGCCGGTTTCCTTCGCGATTTTCGCTGGCGCGATTCAACTGCGAAAGACAGATAATCGGCACATTCAATTCACGCGCCAAAGCCTTAATTCCGCGGCTGATCGCCGACACTTCAACCTGCCGGCTTTCCTTGCCTTGCGCGGGCGCAGTCAACAACTGCAGGTAGTCGATGACGATGCACTTGACGTTGTGCTGCCGCACCAGTCGCCGAGCGCGAGCACGCAACGCCATGATCGAAAGCGCGGGCGAGTCATCAATAAACATCGGCGCTTTTGAGAGTTCCTGATACGCGCTGAAAACGCGTTCATAGGTGTCATCATCCAGGCCGCCGGATCGCAGTTCGTGAGCATTCACGCCGCTTCGCGCTGAAAGCAAACGCAGCGAGACCGACGACTTGCTCATTTCAAGGCTGAACACCGCGATCGGGACAGGAGCGGTGTTGCCGGGATTCCACGGTGTACCGCCGAGAGAAATCTGTTCTGCGATGTTGAGCGCAACTGCCGTCTTACCCATCGATGGACGTGCAGCGATAATGATCAGTTCGCCCGGCTGCATGCCGCTGAGCATGTGATCGAGTTCGACAAAGTGGGTACGGATGCCGGTGATCGACTGCTTGTCTGAAGCATCGATGCGGTCCATTTCCTTCTTGAGCAGCTTCGCCAATGGCTCAACATCGCCGGTCTGCCATTCCTGCGTAATCTGGAAAATCTTCTGCTCGGCGGTCTCAAGCGCGTTGTTGGAACCATCGGGGCCCAATTCGCCCGAGTTATATGAATCAAACAGCAGCTCGCCCGAAATCTCAATCAGCTTGCGCAGCTTGTATTTCTCATGCACAATCTTCGCATAATGCAGCGCGCCCGCCGCACTGGGCGTTGATTCCATAATCATGCCGAGGTAGTCGATGCCGCCGACTAGTTCGAGCATGTTGTTGGTGCGTAGAACATCGAGCAGCGTGACAAGATCAAGCTCCTGCACATTGTGCTTGTCGTAAAGCTCGAGAATCGCTCTGAAGATCGCCGCGTGCTTGGGGTCAAAGAACTCATCCGCGCTCTTCACCAGCAGCATCGCTTCGCCGATGACCTGTGCATCAATAACCATCGCGCCCAGCAGCGCAATCTCCGCCTCCAGCGAGTGCGGCGGCAGCTTGTCCATCAGCTTGCCCACGGTCGCCGAAAAATCCGGTCGCTTGAAATCGCGCTTGCCACGCGGCTTCATCTCTACCTGGCCATCCATCCCAGTTGTCGCGGCGTCCTCTGCCATGTCCGTTCCTGCTTTCTTTGACCCGAAACTGTTGGCTCCCCGATCGAGTTTCTCCCAAACTTTGAGAGGAACCGACACGCCATGCACAATTTCGTGTCGCTTGGATGGCCGCGGCTGTGCATAAACTCGCCAATGCCCCCAACGCCGCCCAATCACCAAGCCCTCCGCGAACATTTCCGGCTCACCCAGTGGTTGCCAGAGCCCCTTCCACCCGAACCATTCCCGATGTTCAAAGACTGGCTTGAGGAAGCGAAAGCAAAAAAGGTGCAACCCAACCCCGATGCCATGACCTTGGCGACGGTTGATGAAGCCGGCCTGCCACAAGCCAGAATCGTCCTGTGCCGCGGCGTAAACGTCGACCAGGGATCAATCCGCTTCTACACAAACTACACAAGCAACAAAGGCCGCGCGATTTCGAGCACCGGCAAAGCAGCAGTGGTCTTTCATTGGGATGTTCTTGACCGACAGGTGAGACTCGAAGGAGTAGTGGTGCGTGCTCCCGCCACTGAAAGCGATGCCTACTTCGCGCGCAGGCCATGGGAAAAGAAAATCGGCGCGTGGTCCAGCATGCAAAGCCAGCCGCTCGAAAGCCGCGAAGAAATGCTCGATCGCGTCGAAGCGGCAGTAGAGAAACTGGGCCTGAACCCCGATGAACTCCTGAACCGTGGCAACGACCTGAAGATTCCACGCCCCGACCACTGGGGCGGCTACGACATCTTCACCAACCGCGTAGAACTCTGGCTCGGCGGCACAGGAAGAGTGCACGACCGCGCAGTCTGGACGCGAGCCCTGGTCTGCGGCCAGGATGCAATGTGTGCAACAGAATGGATGGCGACGAGGTTACAGCCGTAAGCCACCAACGTGCTGGGCTCAAGTCTGATGCCTGATGCACGGAATGCGGTACACTCGCCTGATGAGAGCCTAAGTGTCAATTGGGCCGCATCATTGGTTGATACAACGTTGTCGCTACGATCACCCGTGAAGGCGCATCCCAAACTCCGAAAGATCTGCAAGTGGACCGCGTTGGTAATTTCGGTAGCGCTGCTCGCAGTCTGGATTGGGAGTGGATGGTGGGAGGTGCGATACATTTCGCCGCGAATGCTGGTCGCGACTCAGAGAGGCGCGGTCATGTACATGCGCCCAGATATGAACCTGATGGTGTATTCTGTCCAATGGCAGCTTCGCAGGGCGGAAGGTCGCTGGTATTGGTGGTTTCGCGGCTCCCATACCCCATCTTTCAGCCTCGGCCTGGCTCCGGTGTGGCCCGCCTTGCTTATTGCGGTGGGCGCCACGGTATTTCTCTGGCATCACGACCGTCGCCTGTCTAGGGGCGGCATTTGCACAGAGTGCGGATATGACCTTCGCGGGCAGCGCGAGTACGCATGTCGGGCATGCGGCAAGAATGACTCCAACGGACCAGGTGTTCATACATCACCTGGGAATTGGCTCCGCGCGTCACTGCTGTGCATCGCCATGACACCCGAACAGGAGGATGAGTTGTATGAGAAATTCGTCGATCCAGCTTTTGAGTTGGGTGATCAAATCGACGTCTCATTGCATTTTCTTAATACCGCATCAGATCCAGTGGAGAGACTCTCGCCTCCGGGTGAAAGAGAATTT
This sequence comes from uncultured Phycisphaeraceae bacterium, assembly GCA_964484185.1. Lineage (GTDB taxonomy): Bacteria > Planctomycetota > Phycisphaerae > Phycisphaerales > UBA1924 > F1-120-MAGs238. The sequence goes on along the minus strand of CAZAEQ010000030.1, from coordinate 1,337 downwards.
GCAGTCTCGATCAAGTCAGAGATCGATGAAGCTTGGCGCAGCAACGATGCAATGGTCAAAGATTTGCGATCACCACTCTGGGAAAAACTTCGGCAACGCATATTGCTACACGCGGCGAAACATGAATGGAAGATCCCCCGCTCAGCGTTTGTTGCAATCAACGCTAGAATTCGCCCCGAATGGCCCGTAGTTTGCGAACATGTTGTGGATGCCGAGCCATCTTCTCCTTCTGCTTTGCACCCCTTGGGTGCTAGCCAGTAGCCGTGGCGTGCCGGCGATTCGCCGCACCCACGGACAAGCTTGCCTTTGCCTTTGTCCTGTGCACCCCTTGCGGGTGCTCGTACCTCACGTTGCCACAATCGACTCTGAAGCATCTCTCGCTCACCCCTTTTGCTTAGATCGTTGTAACAGGAAACTCCGGTACCGGACATTTTGCGCCCCCGTTTTGTCCGGTATGTTTACGTTTTTTTCAAATTATTTTCTCCCGTAAATCCTAGTGTTTTTATCACTTTGCCTTCTCATAAGTCAAAAAAAGTTCGCCAAGTCCGCCTCTTTCGCCCCTTATGTAGAGGGACAACATTTTTGTTGCCCTCATAAACCAAAAGGAGCCGCACATGAAATACCGCAACTCGTCCCCCGCCAAGTCACTCATTCAATCCGCCACCCAAACCGCCGCGTCCCAGATCGAATCCGAATCCCCACAGCGTGCGACCGACTTGCTGCCAGTCTCTGAGCCGTTTGGAACACCCGACACGCCTCTGCCTTCCACTTCGTCACTCAGTCACTCCGTCACTCCGTCACTTCGCCACTTCCTTCTGCCTCCCTCTCAGCACTCAGTACTCAGCACTCAGAACTTGCTTCCGCCCTCGCCTACATCGCCTCCAACCCCGCCTCCGAAATCCTCGCCCAGTTCCAATCCCACTTCAGTTCTCAATCCTTCAACCCTGAAAACGAACGAGACCTCAAACGCCTCGACCTCTTCCTCTCCATCTACGCAAAACTCCAAAACTCCGCAGCGTACGAACGCGTCTCCTCCGCACTCGACCAGCTCGGCGAAAGCCCCAAACGCGACAAGCTCTACAAAGAACTCGTAAAAATCATGTCCATCCAGGGCCGCTCCATCGCCCGCGCCTTCCGCGAGCAGGAATCAATCGCCAAGGAAAAACGCCGCATCGAACGCGAAGCCAAGCGCGAGCAGTCTCAGGCCGCCAAGCAAGCGCGCGAAGATCGCGCCTTCGAACAACGCGAAACTCATCTCACTCGCAAAGAGAAATTGACCAAGGACCAATTCGACGTCGAACTACTCAAGCGTGCCAACCTCATCCGCGAGCAAGTAA
>CAZAEQ010000029.1:17864-55876 GCA_964484185.1 uncultured Phycisphaeraceae bacterium | reverse complement strand
GGGCGGGGAGCAAGCGGCTTAAAGACAGACCAGCGGGCACTCTGCTCCTTTTTGGTCTTGAAGATGGGATTTTCGATGTCGCGCTTGAGGCGGGAGGCTTTCTTTTCTTCGGCGGTGTGGAGTTCATCGAGGCGTTTGAGGAAGAGGAGGAAGGTGAGTTGTTCAATGACTTCGATGGGGTTCGAGATGCCGCCAGTGAAGAAGGCAAGCCAGACAGCATCGACTTTGGATTTGAGTTCGCCGGTGATCAAGTTGAAGCTCCGAGAGATGGCGGGAGTGTACTCGGAACAGGACTTCTAGGTCGCAAGGGGCCTATTGAATTCGATCGGTTGGTTTGTTGGCGGGGTTGCAAATGGTGTGGGTGGGGCGTCTCGTTCGGGCTGGGCCGGGTGGGTACTCAAAAATGGATTTCCCGGCAGGGAATTGCTACATCACAGATTCAAGTTTGTGGGGCTTGGGTCGGAGGATGGATGGAAGGTAAAGCGGGTGGACCGGAGTGCCATCCTGAGCCAGGCGAAGGTGGCAGAGCCCCGGGTGGTGCCGCAGCATGGCTACAACTTCGGCACCGCGCGAGCGGAGGGCAAGAGGTGGTTGTCCGTAGGCCAGCACAACTGTTTTTGCTTCCGTTGCCATCTCCAGGATCATCTGGTCATTTTGGGGACCGATGGGGTCGGCGACTTCCAGCAGACGACTCTTGTCCGTTGCGCGGTAGGCGTGGACGTTGCCGACGAGTTGGCCGCCGTAGCCCCAGGTGCGGGCGAAATTCCCTGTCCTGCGCAGGGTGGGATCGCTGTAATCTGTGCAGGCCACACTCGGGTTCATCAGCAGCCAGAGGACGAGCGGTTTGGACGCATCCCAAATTTCCCGGAGTTGGTAGCGATATTGCTGGCACTCTGAAAACACAGAGCTGACAACGGAATCTGCGGGCCAGGGTGGTCGAACTTTGCCGCCAGCATCGTGGTTTTTGGCGGTGCTGGATGTATCAGAGTTTCTCATTGGGGGTGCAGTTTTGTGGTGGCACTTGGGGAGCAGTTTGCTCGAAATAGGACCTATAGGTCGTATAGGACGTATAGGACCTATTGAAGGCAGTAGGACCTATTGAGTGCGATCGTTGGGCTTGTTGGCGGTATTGGGGGTTTGGGATTGCTGGTTGCGGACTTGGATGCGGGCTTTGGTCATGCGCTCGCGTATGCCGCCGTTTTGGAGGAAATCTTGTTCGAGTTGGCGGAGGTGCTGGTTGAGGAGGAAGTTGGTTTGGTGGATGAGGCAGATTGCGATGTTGGCGACTACTTCGGAAGAGCGGCCTTCGATGTAGGGCCGGTAGGTTTCGTAGGTGGTGGGTGACTGGTTGCCGATGGCGCGGACGAAGAGGGCTTCTTTTGAATCTTTGGTCCAGAGTTTGAGGTCGCGGACACGCAGGAAATCTTGATAGTCGATCAGGAGTTCTTCAAGGCTGGCGCGGGCGACGTTTGTGAGTTTGAGTTCGGTTTCTTTGGAGGTGACGGCGGCTTTGGAGCCTTCGGCGATGTTTTGTTTGCCGGAGCGGGCGGCCTGGATCATTTGGTCGTTGGTGCGGTCGGATTTTTGGAGGAACATGCCGCAGAAGCGGAAGGTGAGGTCGTAAACGATCTCGGCCTTTTCGTAGCTGAGGAGGTTTTTGTAGTTGCCGTGCTTGGGGAGGAAGTTGGGCATGGGAAAACTCGAAGAAAAGGCAAAGCAATAGGACCCATAGGTCGTATAGGACGTATAGGACCTATCTTGCAAGATCGAACAGCGAGTGAGTCTAACAGAGAGTAGATTGGTGAGTGTCCCCAACATCCCCCGTCCTTCGCACACGGGGAGTTGTTTGCTGCTATCCTGTTCGCTCTCGTTGATTCGCTCTTTCGAGGGGTGGCGCGGACCTGGTGTGCAACCGCCGGGCGTGATCGATCGGACATTACACGGTATCTGGCGTTGACCGGAAAGTTTTTAGCATGGCAAGATCGCGAAAGAAGCTTGGGGAAATCTTGGTTGGTTGGGGTGCGCTTACGCAGGAGCAGTCGGACAAGGCGAGTGCCGCCGCGAAAGGTGGGAAACGGTTTGGTGATGTGGTCATAGAGATGGGGTTTGCGAAGGATGACCAGGTTGCCAAGGCGTTGGCCAATCAGTTCGGGATGGAGTATTTTGATCTTGCGCAGCCCAATGCGGCGGACAAGATTGATTTGAAGCTGATCCCCGATGACCTGATTAAGAAGCACACGATTATCCCGCTGAGCAAGACGAATGGGCGGTTGCATATTGCAATCTGGGACCCGTTGAATCTTGAGCTGCTGGACATGTTGCGGTTCAGGTTGAACTCGGAGATTGAGCCCAAGATTGCTTCGAAGGCCGCGATTAAGAAGTTTTTAGATGCGAGCAATGCGGGGACGGCGAGGAACTTTGCGCCCGATCAGTCGCTGGTGACAGAGTCGATCGATAAGTCGGTGGATAAGTCGGTTGACCGGTCGGTGGATAAGTCGATCGACGAGGCGGCGGAGAGTTCGCCGATTATCAAGCTGGTGAATCGCGTGCTCTCTGAAGCGGTGCGCATGCGTGGCAGCGATATTCATATTGAGCCGATGGCGGAGCGCGTGAGACTGCGGTATCGCATCGACGGTGTGTGCATGGAAAGAGATAATCTTCCCAAGCGCATGCAGAATGCGTTCTTGTCGCGTATCAAGCTGATGGCGGGCATGAACATCGCAGAGAAGCGTGCGCCGCAGGACGGTCGTATCAAGCTGGATGTCGATGGCGTCATGATCGACTACCGCGTGAGCGCGTGTCCGGCGTATCACGGTGAATCGATTGTTTTGCGTATTTTGCGGCCGGATTCAGTGCGAATTGGTCTTGTGAACCTGGGCTTTGAGCCGGATAACCTGGCGGTTTTCAATAAGGTTATTCGCCGGCCAAACGGCATTTTCCTTGTGACGGGGCCGACCGGTTCAGGTAAGACGACGACGCTGTATTCCGCGCTCGATGTGCTCAATAGACCGGATAAGAAGATCATCACGGCGGAAGACCCGGTTGAATATCAGTTCCAGGGGATTAACCAGTGTCAGGTGCGTGAGCACATTGGATTGACGTTCACGGCGATCTTGCGATCGATGTTGCGTCAGGCGCCGAACATTATTCTGGTCGGTGAAATCCGCGATAAAGAAGTTGCTGAAATCGCGATTCAGGCCGCGTTGACCGGTCACTTGGTGTTCTCGACGCTGCACACCAACGATGCACCGAGCGCGATCACGCGTCTGGTGGACATCGGTATCAAGCCGTTCCTTGTGGCCAGCTCGATTCAGGCGGTCATGGCGCAGCGACTGATTCGAATCTTGTGTCCCAAGTGCAAGACGGTCGACCCGGCGCCGGATCCGAAGTACTTGAGACTTGTGGGTCTGACGATGGAAGAGGCACTCGGCAAGGTTCACAAGCCGGTGGGCTGTGATAATTGCAACGGGTCTGGATATCGCGGGCGTAAGGGCGTGTACGAGATGATGATTATGAACAGCCGCATCCGCGACCTGGCGTTCAACGTCGCGCCGGTGACGGAGATTCGGCGTGCGGCGGTGGACAGCGGCATGCGGACGCTGACCGGCGACGGTCGAATCAAGATTTTGAATGCAACCACCACACCAGATGAAGTCGCACGTATGACGCAGTCGGACCTTGATAACGAATGATTTGTCCTTTCACGAACTTTCAGCAGGATTGAACCATGTCAACGATTCAAATTGACCGCCTTCTCGATACCGTGGTAAAGCTCGGCTGTTCGGATCTTCACTTGACCGTTGGCCGCCGGCCGACGATTCGCCACCACGGTGGGCTGAAGGATCTGAACACCAAGATTCTTGAGTCAGATGACATGGTGTCGCTGATGAAGTCGATTACCCCAGAACGCAACCAGCAGGAACTGCAGGAAGTGGGGGGTACGGACTACGGTTTTGCATACGGCACCGCGGCCCGTTTCCGTGTGTCGGTCTTCCGCCAGCGCCAGGACCTGGCCATGGTGCTTCGTCAGATTCCGACCCGAATGTTGACATTCGAGCAGATTGGTCTGCCGGATGTGTGTAGAGAGTTGATCCGCCGCCCTCGTGGGATGTTCTTGGTTACCGGACCTACCGGTTCGGGCAAGACAACCTCGCTGGCGACGATGATCGACTATGTGAACGCGAACTTCGATCGCCACATCGTGACGATGGAAGATCCGATCGAATACTACCACCAGCACAAGAAGTCGATTGTGAACCAGCGCGAAGTTCACGTGGACGTGCCGACGTTTGCTGAGGCCCTCCGCCGCGTGCTTCGTTCCGACCCGGACTTGATCCTCGTCGGCGAAATGCGAGATCTGGAAACGATTGAATCCGCAATTCGAGCGGCGGAAACCGGCCACTTGGTGTTTGCAACCCTGCACACGACCGGTGCGGCGAAGACTATCGACCGCGTGGTTGACGCTTTCCCAGTTACCCAACAAAACCAGATCCGCGTGCAGTTGTCTACGGCGTTGCTGTGCATCTTGAGCCAGGTGCTGCTGGCACGGTCAGATGTGCCAGGCATGGTCGCAGGCTATGAATTCCTGGTCGTGACTCCTGCGATCAGTAACTTGATCCGTGAGAATAAGACCTTCCGAATCGACTCGGCGATCCAGACTGGTAAGAAGTTCGGTATGCAGCTGCTTGATGACCATCTCTGGTCGCTGTACACACGAAACATGATCAGTGCCGAGGAAATGATCGACAAGAGCAAAAATCCAAGTGCGCTGTCCGAAAAGGTGCACAAGATGGGTCGAACCATCGGCCGAGTCGAGTGGGATGAGGATAGTTCGATCGAAGGCGAAGACGGCAAGAGCAAGCCACCAGCGGCGAAAGCGTAATTAAATCATCAAAAAGCCAAGAGTCGTGTTATGGAACACGACATTTTGTTGTTGGAATCGGAGAACCAGTCCGATACAGTGGCCGAACCGACTATGTGGGACGCGCGTCCCCGCGGTATCCCGACCAATCATCGGGCAGGTCACAATCAAGAATTCCAGCACCGGGGTCCCGAGACTCCGACAAGTAAAGAGGTTGCTGCGATGGCGATTGATACTGCCGAACTCAAAGGTCGAAAGCTTGGCCGCGTGCTTGCTAAGCTGGGTAAGGTAACGCGCGAACAGGTTCATGAAGCGCTGGCCATTCAGCAGACCCGCAAGGCTCCGCTGGGACAACTATTAGTAGAGCTCGGATACTGCACGCCGCAAGATGTGTCGGCGGCACTTGCTGGCCAGGCGGGAATGGAGTATCGCGATCTGGCAGGTTTTGAACTTCCCGAAGATGCCAAGGGCGTGATCCCGGCGGAAAACGTTCGGGCCTACGAGATCATTCCGATCGAGTACAACAAGGTGAGCAAGCGTCTGAAGATCGCGATGAAGAACGCGAACAACTTCAGAGCGATTGACGACTTGCGGTTGCTTCTGGGTGCCAACGTTGAAGGCGTGGTTGCTGATCCTGCGCTGATCGATGCCCAGATCAAGAAGCACTTCTCAAAGACCGAGTCTATTTCAGATGCGGTCAGCGCCATGGCTGGCAGCGACACGCTGAAGGCACTTGAAGGCCGCAACTCTGACTCGATTGACCTTGAAGCACTTACAGAGGCTGCTGGCGATAATCAGGTTATCAAGCTGCTGAATCTGGTATTGCTTCAGGCGATTCGCGACCGTGCATCGGATATTCACTTTGAACCATTTGAAGATGAGTTCAAGATGCGGTATCGCATCGACGGTGTGCTCTATGAAATGGTGCCGCCACCAAAGCATCTTGGGCCTGCTATCACCAGCCGTATCAAAGTTATGTCGAACCTCGACATCGCCGAGCGGCGTCTGCCGCAGGACGGCCGCGTTGAACTGAACGTTGGTGCAACGCCCGTCGATCTTCGTATCGCCGTTCTTCCCACGATGTGGGGCGAGAGCGTCGTGATGCGTGTGCTCGATCGTTCCAACGTCGAGCTGTCGCTTGATCGCATTGGTCTTCGAGCCGACGATCTTGAAACTGTCCGCCGCATTATCAACAAGCCCAACGGCATCGTTATCTGCACCGGCCCCACGGGCTCGGGCAAGACGACCACTCTGTACGCAGCGCTCAACGAACTCAACACGATTGATACCAAGATCCTTACTGCGGAAGACCCGGTCGAATACGACATCGATGGTCTCTGCCAGTGCCAGGTGAACAACGAATACGGCTCAAGCTTCGGCAAGCTTCTTCGCAGCTTCTTGCGTCAAGATCCCGATATCATCCTCGTCGGCGAAGTCCGCGATCTTGAAACCGCACAGATCGCTGTGCAGGCATCGCTCACCGGCCACTTGGTGCTTACGACGCTCCACACCAACGACGCTCCATCGACCATCGTCCGACTTCTCGATCTTGGCATGGAAGCATTCCTTCTCACTGCAACGCTCGAAGGCGTGATTGCTCAGCGACTTGTTCGCCGCATATGCCAGGCGTGCAAAGAGGAATACACACCCAAAGAAGAAGAAATCTTCGAACTTGGCCTTCGCGTGGAACAGGTTCCCAAGGGCACCCGTTTCTTCAAGGGCAAAGGCTGCGACAAGTGCCACAACTCCGGCTATCGCGGCCGCACCGCCATCTTCGAAATCATGACACTCGACGACGAAATGCGCGAGATGATCATGAAAAACGCCAGTACAAACATTCTGCGTGAACATGCCCGCAAACGCGGCATGCGCACGCTGCGTGAAACCGGACTGTTCGCAATTTATGACGGTCTTACCACCATCGACGAAGTCGTTCGCGAAACGATTTCGGAGGAATAGACGCCAACCGTGCTCATTGCACGATTGGCGTGGACTTACTACGACACCAATCTCGCTCTCGTATGAGAGCGATGCAATCGGAGCATGAGCTATGGCTAGTTTTGCGTATGAGGCATTGAACGCCGCCGGCAAGCCCCAAAAGGGAATGATCGACGCCAATTCGAGTGAAGAGGCGATCGCCAAGGTCAAGAGTCAGGGCTATTTCCCGACTTCCATCCGCGAACAAAAAGCCAAGAAGGACGAAAAGGGTGCAGGCGCCGGCGGCAAGGACGCGGCGAAGAAAAAGCCCAAGAAGGGCATGTCCTTCGGCTCGGTCAAGCCCAAGATCATGTGCACGTTCACACGCCAGTTGTCGACGCTGCAGGATGCAGGTCTGCCACTGCTGCGTTCATTGCAGATTCTCGAGAGCCAGCAGAAGCCTGGCGGCTTCAAGAACATCCTCATCGGTGTGACTGAAGAAGTCGAAGGTGGCGCATCGCTCTCTGAAGCCATGGGCAAATACCCACGCGCCTTTAACAAGCTCTACACCAAGATGGTCGCGGCAGGCGAAGTCGGCGGCGTGCTCGACATCATCTTGCAGCGCCTCGCAGAATTCATGGAAAAGGCCGAACGCCTCAAGCGCAAGATCAAGGGCGCCATGGTGTACCCGATCGTCGTTATTGGTATCGCAGGCATCATCCTCACCGGTATCATGGTTTTCATCATTCCGAAGTTCGAGGAAATCTTCACCGACTTCGGCGTGTCGCTCCCGTTGCTCACTCGCTGGCTCATCAATACCAGCCGCTGGTTCGCCGGTGGCCGCCCCGGTCAGGCCATCGCCGGTTTCTGGTTCCTCCTGGTTGGTATTCCTCTGGCCATCGTCCTCTTTAAGCTCATTCGTCGCGCTGGCCCCGGCCGCGCTGCGACCGACACGCTCGCACTCTACATTCCCGTTTTCGGCGGCCTGGTTCGCAAAACCGCCATCGCCCGCTTCACCCGCACACTGGGTACCCTCATCTCCGCCGGTGTGCCGATTCTTGAAGCGGTGAACATCACCAAAGAAACTTCAGGCAACTACGTCTTCGAAAAGGCGCTTGGAAAGGTTCACGATTCAATCCGCGAAGGTGAATCGTTCGCTGGCCCACTGCGTGAAAGCAAGACCTGTGACCCCATCGTCGTCAACATGATTGACGTCGGTGAGGAAACCGGCGAACTCGACGCGATGCTCATGAAGATCGCCGACAACTACGATGAAGAAGTCGACGTCGCGGTTGCTTCGCTTGTGTCACTGCTCGAACCGCTGATGGTCGTGGTGCTCGGCGGCATCGTCGGAACCATCGTCGTCGCCATGTTCCTCCCACTCGTCAAGATGATCGAATCCCTCCAGGGCGGCGGCGCGGTCTAAGACTGTTCTGACCTCCTCATTTGCTGGAGACATTGATGCAGCTACGTCATACATCACGCACTCGCACGCGCCGCAGCGCGTTCACACTGGTTGAGCTATTGGTCTCGATCATGGTGATCGGTATCCTGCTGGGCATGCTGATCATCGGCGCCCGCGTCGCGATCCGCTTCGTGCGCACACAGGCTGATCGTCAGGCTGTGATCTCGATGCGAATCGGGATTATTCAGTTCAAGCAGGATCACGGGATTCCCATGCCTCTGGTGCGCGATCAGCACTTCAGGGGTGCGACGCCAGAAATGGCACGTGTTGAGCTCACCGGCAACGCCGGAAACTACAACCGAATTGCAGTCTACGACATCTCCGCCCCTACTCCAGTAGGCGATGATTACAAAGCTGTCCTTATCAAGAGGCTTGGTTCTGGAACCGCTGCGCCGTCTGGCTGGGGAGCGTTGACAGAGTACTACGACACGCGCTGGTCAAACAACTCGCTCGCCTACTACCTCGTCGGCGCGCTTGAAGAAAAACTCAACAGCCCCAATGCCGACCTGGTCATAGATGGCAAAACTGGCCACGGCATGTTCGCGGCAAATCGTGATGGATCGTTCAAGATTCCTTCGGAACTCGCGCTCGATCCGCTCGCAAAAATGGCATTGCCCAGGATTTACGATCCCTACTTCGTTCCCAATAGCTCATCAACCAAAATCTGGGTCGATCCCTCCGGGCTTCCCGGCGCAGCCCAAAACGTCCAGATCCGTGATCGCAATCAAGTGCCATTCCGGTACTACCACTGGCTCCATGATGAGGGTTTCCGCACCGATCCCGTAATCAACAACTACCTGCGCGTGCCGCTGGTCGTGGGCGATCCGACGACTGACACCCGTCTGCGTTCGGCCACCTTCGCGGTTGTAGGCGCTGGTCCCGACGGCGTCTTTGGTGATGAACCCATCGATGCCCTTCGCATCGCGCTTGGCATGGCCGATGCCTCTGAACTCATTGCCCGCAAGAAAGCAATGGAAGACAACGTTGTGGAGTTTGGGGACTAATCACATGAACAAAAACGCACCCAAATCTGCACCCGCCGCGTTCACTCTCACTGAACTGCTGGTTGTCATTTCGCTCATCGTCCTGTTGCTCGCGATCGCGGTTCCCGCGTTCTCAAGCATGCTCTACAACAACGATCGCTCACTGGCCGAGAACCAGTTCAAGATCGCCATGGCCACCGCACGCGATCAGGCTATTCGCTCCGAAGGGGGCGACACCGCGGCAGTCTTCCTCTATCAGCCCGGCGGCAAGTTCCGCATCGTAACCTGTGTCTCAGTCGCGACCATTGCCGATGAGCCTGACTCTGCACCAGTCATCATTCCAAATCTTCCACCAAGATTTCCCGGTCCTCATAATCGAGAGGTATTTGTACCGATCTCGATCGTGAACCCGATCGACCTGCCACGCGGTTGGGCGATTCGCGCGTATGTTGCCCCGCAATCCTTCGACACCGGTCGCTGGTATGGCTCCAACGTTGATGGCCCAAACTCCGGCCCACTCGAGTCACGCTATCCGCTTCGAGATGGGTGCTGGGTATTCCCTGAAACTGGTTTTTACGATCTGGCCTCCGCAGATCCGGTCAGTCGCACCAATAACTGCCGCTCATCGTTCATGGTTCGCTTTGAAGCTGGCACAGGCGCGATGGTGAACAACAAGCCAGATGCCGTTCTCGTTGTTGACCTGGCGCCACTGTCTCCCACTCGCCGCGCTGCCGGCACGCTTGGAGTCACGAAGCTGGAACAGGCTGCTGATCTGACCGCCGCTGTCCGTCGAATTCTTGATTCCGGCAGCCCATTGACAATCGAAGAAAAGCGTGATGCACTCGGCGACCGCTCCCGCGACACCATTCTGGTTCGACCAGTCTCACAACTCGCAATTCTTGATGAACGCAAAATGGTTCAGCAGTTTGGCCAGGGCGCGGGTCAATTGAATCGTGTGACCAATTCCCTGTACGGCGATCCTGCCGCGACGACCACAGTGCCAACGACCCCTCGCATCGACACATCACTCTTCGGCGGTGCAACTCCCGTTGAAGTGAATTCATGGGTCTCTCAGTGGATCGTCGGCTCATATCAGAGCCGCGATGGCGCAGTCGGCGAAGCCCGTATTTTCAATATCGACAAAGTCTCCGGCCTCGCCCGGGAGGTGACACAGTGAATCTCTTCTCCTCATCAACCTCCTCTAAGCGCCGCGGCTTCTCTCTCGTAGAAGTGCTCATCGCGGTCATGATCCTCTCACTCGGCCTGCTTGGTCTGGCGGCGGTGTTTCCCGTCATTATCCGTCAGCAGCGCCTCGCCGGCGATGCGACTCAGGGCATGATCGTCGCAAAGTCTGCCGAGGCCTATATCCGCTCTCACGTGCTTATCAATCGGCACTCTACCAACGCTTTCGGCGTCCCCATGCCGCAGGAACGCCGCGGCATGGATCTCTGGCGATTCGATGGAATCGTCAATACTACGAATTACATCCAGCCCACCGATCGCCCTTCAGCCGCGACCTATCGCGAAGTAGAAGTTGGCTCGGTCCACCTCCCGCAGCTCTGGGATGTTCGCAGTTCTAATACAACTATCGATGGTCTTGTGTGCGATGGCGATTCCATCAACCGCGGCGACCACTACCTCTTCGGGAACAATCTGCTCACCACGCCGCCGCGTCAGTTTGAAGAGCCCGTTATTCCAGTGCGCGATCGCCTCTGGCCCGCGCCCTACAGCGCGATGGACGAACACTGGCAGGAAAATAAATACGCCAATGAGCCGCGCTTCGTCTGGGATGTCGCGCTGATGCGTGACGACTTCGGCACTCCACACGACTTTGTCGACGACAGGTTGCGTGTGGCCGTGTTCGTTCGCCGCATCGACTCAGGCATGCGCGTTCCAGCCCGCGATGTCGAAGATGATCTCTACGATCCGCTCGCACTCTTCACCGGCACTGCACAGCGTCCCAGCACAGTTACCAGCCAGTTCCGCGGCGTACGTCTTGCCGATGTGCTCCTCTGCAATAACAACGCTGTTTCCGAATTCAATCGCACGCGAATCAATCCTGAGGACTTTCGCGTTCCAGTAGCCGTCACTGGCGGGTCAAGTAACCTCGCCGATGCAATGCCGACGCTCGATGGCAAGGGCGATTACGCAGCCATGCACACTGCATATGTTGATCGTTTCGAAGACCCCGAGACAGCCAACGGAACCAACTACACACGCCTGGTCTTTCAGAATGGTCTGTCGCCAGCTCGATTGAACATGCTTCGCCAGCCCAACCAGCGCTTTGCTGACAACATGGGAAATATCTACCTCGTCACCAAGGTCGACGACACCAATCCAAACGCGGTCATCATCACACCGCCAGCGCCGGCATCAGTGCGAGATATGGCCCTGCTTGGTTCTCAGGCGGTGCAGATCGTTTACTCGCCTGTCCCGCCAGCCGCTATCAGTATGTTCACGCTTGAGGCCCGCTGATATCTCGTGCTTTGAATCGCCTTGTTTGGTCACGCTCGGTACCCCGCCTTTCCTGGAACTACGCCATGCTTAAATCACGCTCTCCATTCCAGCTCTTGTCCGCCGCGAGACGCACCCGCAGCGGCTTCACACTCCTCGAGATTCTCGTGGCAGTGGGGGCTGTCGCCCTGGTTTCCGTTGGTATCGCGGCGATCTTTGACTCGGTGGGAAAGACCGTGAATGCCGGCCGCAAAATGAGCCGAAATCAGACCATCGCAACGCGCGTTGAACAGCAGATGCGGAAAGATTTCTCGCAGATCTCGCGTGAAGGTTTCCTGCTCATCCGTCAGCAGATGGCGTCGACCGTTACTTCGTCATCCAATCCATCGTTTCCGTTTGCCGAAGCGGTAAACGTGGCGCTTTCTGATCGCGATGTGGATAAAGACAAAGCTCCACGCGATCGGCGAATTGATGAAGTTCTCTTCTTTGCCAAAGGGAAATTCACCTCGGCAATGGAGCCTTTGACTACTGCTGATCCCGAAGATTCAAACTATTACATACCGACCAGCAACGAAGCGGCGATCTACTACGGACACGGGCAGTTGCGTGAGAAGACCGCACCAAATGCAGACGTTGCCGCAATCTGGAAGACGCCGAGGCTTGATGATGACATTGCGGTTTTCGCAACAGATGCAACCTACCCCGGCCGAATCGCTCTTGGAAGAAATCTGCCGGAGAATCCAAATCGATACGCGAGTAACTGGATTTTACTTCGTAAACCCACACTCCTGATTCAACCCAGGACAACGGTAAACGCTCCGCCGGCAATTGCGGATACCTCTTTCAATCCAAACATGCTGCAGGACAGCGATGTGCAGATTTCCGGCCAACCCGCGGCGTCGAGCATCTTCCAGCGGCTTTCTCGTATATACCCAGTTACCCCTCCAGCCCAGGTCATTACGCCGCCTGCACGTGCGAGCGCATCTCGCGCATTCTGGGCCGATCCAGTCTGGAACGACATGTCTTATTCTTCCGGCGCATGGCTTGGCGGGGCAACTGCAGCGCAGCGGCCATTGCTGGCGTCGGGGACTGTTGACATTGCAACGACCGATCTCGCGGAGACACGCTTTCTTGTGAATATGTGCCCAGCACGTCCGGCACAAATCGCAATTCCCTACGACACGAGCATCCCCCCCTATGACCTGGCCCGTCCAGATATTGTGCTCGGTCTAGGCGGATATGAGTTTCCCGATCCATCGGCAACTGGCACACGCCCTCTCTGGCAGTTTCCCATCGGCACTGGCCGCTGGCAGCGCCAGTTTGATGCAGACTTTGGAAGATTGAACCCCCAAGGCGCGGCAATATTCCGTATGCATTCCTGGATGCAGAACGCGCTCCCGACACGCTCCGATGGCTTCACAAGCTATTACGAACTTGATCAGAACTTTGACCCTCGCGCGGTTGGCTGTCGTACCCGCTGCGAACCTATGTGGACCTCGCGCGATGATGTCATCCGCGTGTCCGATGCCTCAGGCGGGCCACCAGCCGATCCGATGGAAACGTATTTCAAACGCCGCAATCAACTTGCGTTGAGCGCGCACAATTTCCTTGAACACTGTTCAGAGTTCATGGTTGAGTGGTCCTTTGGACTCACCGATCCGCGTAACGGCAACATCATCTGGTACGGAACGCCGAAGCAGGAGCCGCCCGCTGACAGGTCTCGAGAAATGACCCTCTACCGCGGCGATCAGCAGAACGCCTTCGACCCATCTTCACCACCGGCAAATCTTGATCTTGAAGAGATTCCCTATAACCCATTCCAGGGCATTCCCGGTTTGCCCACGCAGCTCACCGCGAATCCCGCATTGGTTCCTGCGCTCGATCGCGATGCCGTAACGGCGTACCGCGTTTCCAAGCACCTGATCTACGGAAACATCTCGCCATTCGAGCCCGGCGCGTTCCCCAATCCAGAAGATACGGATGGCTGCTTCACTTCCCACTTCGGCTACTTCGATCCATCGTTTAATCCCCAGGCTCCTTCAGATCCAACCGATCCCACCAGCCCTTCATTTGAATCAAAGGGCATCTCCAGCCTTCCCTGGGCCTGGCCCAAAATGGTCCGCATCACAGTCCGCATCGCAGATGAATCTGATCCGACACAGGAAGATTCATTCCAGTTCGTGATCGATCTCCCGCCGACTCCTCGTCCCTAGTTCTCAGTCAGCGCCTCGTGGTCCGTCCGCCTTGCCTTGTCTCAACATTGCCTCGTATTGGAAAAGAGTGTCAGATATGAAATACTCCGCCAATTTAATTTCTCGCGTTTCCGCTCCATCAGTCACTGAAACCGATTCAGGCTTGAGCATGCAGTCCGCCACACCTGCCGCGGCGCTGCGCGCTGTAGCCGGAAGCCCCAGCGGTCTCTATCAGACCCGCCGCGGAAGCTTCATGATTCTGGTGGTCGGCACCCTCGCCCTGCTCGCCGTCATCACGCTGCTCTATGTCGGCATCGGTCGCTCAGATCGCTCGGGCGCTGCGGCGGCTGTGCGCAGCAGCAACACCGAAGCCGTTCCCAATCTGGCGAAAGACTACATGGCGCAGGTCATCGCTGACAGCGCAGTGTCAATGTTTGAGCCAACAGCATTTCTGAACGTTCCCGATGATCAGCGAGAGTTCCTCCGCAAGACCTGGGACTATCCAAGCACCGACTGGCGCTTGCAGACCTATGTCACCGATCCTGATGATCCGGCGTATTTCACCCCAACCGGCGGCAGGACCGGCACCACTCCATTCCTCGCGACCAACGATCCCACGTGGATGAACTACAACAATGGCAATCCGCCAACCCCAGCGCCGGGCCCCCAGCCCAAAGATGTTCTCAAGAACTACAACGACTGGTACCACATCTCCAATTTCGCGCCCGATGGTTCGTTTGTCAATCTTGTGAACCTTCGCAATAACTTCGATGCAACTCCACGTGAAATGCGTCAGGACCTGTTCACGATGAACCTGGCTGGCGTTGCTCAAAACACGACGGACTTTGGCCGCGCCATCATCCGTGTCGGCGGCGCGCCTGGCAATCCAGCTGACATGTCGATGCGTCAGGCCAACATGTTCCGCGAAGTAAGACTCGCGCCGCTGAACGGCGCGAATGTGGACGATATCGACTGGCTCAGCTATTCGTACTCTGACAACGATGGCGATGGCATGTTCGACGGCCGCCTGTTTGAACTCGTTGATTGGCGAGACACTTCAAGCAATGCTTTTAAGTCGATCCTGCCGCAGGATCAGAACTATCGCTGGTACTTTTCCGCGACGTGCCGGGATCTGACGGGTCGCGTGAATGTGAATACGGCGACGGATTTCTTCTATCCCAACGGCGTCGTGCCCCCAGTGCCTGGAGCGCTGCAACCCAATGCCCAATTGCCCGTCGGCGTCACGCCAGCAGAGGTTGATCTGCAGCGACTCCTCTCGCACACGGACATTATCGAGCAGTATGGCATCAGCTACGGGTTTCTGAATCAGCCACTTCCGCTGGGTTCATCTCCCAATGAGGACTATTCGCTGACCGGTGGCGCAGGCGGTCCCGGCGCTGCACTGGGTGGCTACGTAAATGCCTCTGCGCCGCTGTTTGGAAAGCTCTCCTACGACAGAATTCGCCGGACCGTCAGTGACAGCCTGATGACTCGCACGAGTTTCGAGCCACTGGCGACGTACGTATATGACTTCGCCACACCGGTTCAGCGCTACACCGAATACCTGCTGCACGCAGGTCGTCCCGGCGAATTGAGCGCGAGCGGCAGCGGGATTCCAAACTATTCAAGCTCTGGCGGATTCCCAATCGCCGATCAGATTGAACTGATGGCATATGGGACAAGCAATGATCCGGCAGTTGAGTCACGACTGGAGACCGTGGTCGGTGGGCGCGCAATGTCTGCCCGAGATCAGCGCCTTTCTCCGCTTCGTTCTAATCGCAGCCTCAAAGTCGAACGCGATTTCGAATTGGCCCGCGTGGCCGATGAGATGGAAAAGAGACGCGTCCAGGCGATTATCGATATCCGCCATAATCTGACGGTGGTCAGCGGTGCGCGCGATTTTCGCCCTGGCATTCTGACGCCACTGTCTGGATTTGTGCCGCCGGCGCTGGGTGCGGGCGATGTGAAGCTGGATGCGCAGGGAATGCTGGCGATGCATGATGGTGTGCAGCTCCCATTGCCGATGGACCTGGCGACGAATGATGACCTGAATAGACTCGATGAACGCGGCAGAGCTGAGCATGACATCTTTATGGGCTATGCCAACGCGCTATTGCCCGAACTTCCGGCCGGGCTTCGTGCAAATGCGTGGTTGCCGCAGAACAACCCGCTTGCACAGGCAGTTCGTACCCGGATGTATGGATATGGCAGCGCATGGGCCACAGGTCCGGCGCCAAGCACTCGACTCGCGCCTCAATTGCCACTTTTTGCAAGCGCGTTTATGGCAGTGAACATGATTGATGCAGTCGATACTGACCGCCAGCAATTTAGACCATATCCCAACACGAATCTGATTGATCTTGAAGAGAATAGTCCAACCCCCAAAACCGTCTTGGTTGCCAATGTTTTCCGCACCAATTTGATGGCTGACTATCAGTCGTCTCCAAACGGTGATGAGCCCGCAGTTCAGCCCAATCCCATAGAATTCGATACGTCGTTGCCAACGACTACAGGCAATCGCACGCACCCCTGGGCACACTGGGTTGATCCTGGCAAAATTGGTCAGTTCGACTTGAACCAGGGTAAGGGTGCGAATCAGCGTTTGTTCCCGGGTGCACTGACAGGTGGTGCGGGAACGGTCCCGCTCGTGCCCGCGATCAATGTGTATGGAATTGAAGCCCAGCCATTTATCACTCAAGTGGCCAACTTGACTGTGTATACGGATACTCCTCAGGCATTCGGGGGCGACGATGATATCGGTATCTTTGACTCCCTCAATAACACGTACAGTGACAACATCAGCATCAAAGGCGACTGGCCGACAGACGAAGCCTGGGATATCACTGTTCCGGGTGCAAATCCAGATGTGGTGTGTCGCGTAGTCGCCTTCCAGCTCTCAAACCCATTTGACCACGAAGTGGTACTTTCCTACGGCGGCGCATCGTCGATGTTCCAGAACGTCAATGCTCTGGACACTGCAAGCTACCCCGAGATTGATCGTGAACGCGATTTCTATTATTTGGAGTATTGCGGGCACTTTTACAAAATGGCCTGGCAAATCGATCAGGTTGATTCTGCTGGCAACTATGTAAATATGTCAACATTGCGCCGGCTTGCGATTCCCGCTGGCAAGTCGATTGTGGTCTACGCCCTCAATCGTCCTGCCAACGTTATTGGCCAACGTTGGGTAGAACTCGGGCTGAGCGCTGGGGGAGTGGCGGCAAAAATAGATACTTGGCTGGCGGGTCAATTTGACGGCGAAAACGAAGGCTTCTACCAGGTCCCACGCTTCGTGCCCACCGATGTAACCGGCTCTACCGGTCAGGTGTTGAACGCCTTTAACGCAACTCCAGTTTCCATCGATGCGAACGTCAATCGTTTCGCGCACTTGTGGCGAGCTCAGCGGGCGGCAGATTTTGAGGGTTCAACGCAGATGCACGAAGGGGCACGCAAACTTGCAGTCACAGTTCCAGATGGCTGGGATAACACGCCCGCTCCGGCTCCAGGCACAACGTTGGTATGGGCGCGCAATGCTCGCGAGAATGATCGACTCGTCGATCGTTTCGTTGCACCCACAAGCGACGACCTGGCTCGCAAGCTTGACGATACTGAGCAGAGAATTCAGGGCGCGCCTGCTGGTCCAGAAGGCAATCTCAGCTTTTTCAACAATGGCATTACGGTCATGATGTGGGGCTCTGCGCGGCGTCGCGATTTCGACACTCCAGGTGCGCCTGGAGATCGTCCTTTGGGTGTCATGCCGCCGTGGTGCGTAGAGCCCAAGACAGAGGTGCAGCTTGCCAACTGGAACAGATCCAAAGTAGATCTGCTGCCCACAGCCAATCCATCGATGGGTGACATCCTTGCATCAGGTGTCGGCGACGCGACATTTGATGGCTGGTACACTGTTTCGAGCGGCGCCAGCGTGATTGATGACATAAAACTCCATCCATCAACTCGCAGCGTCCGTCCGATTGGCCCGCCAATTGTCCCTCCGGTGAGCGATCCCACTGCAACGTACGCGGATGTGGCTGGCGAAGTGTTCCTTGATAACGAACAGTTCCTTCGCACTGTTGCAACTACTCCGCCAACAACCGTGTCGACCATTCGCCTCGCAGACATGCTTAAGCCATTCTGCATGGGACCGTTTGAAGCGCCGGTAAAAAATGACGGCACGTTTATCTCGCAGCTTGGTACCAATAGCGGGCCGAACATGCTCGCGCTCGATCAACGCTGGGTGACACTCAGTCAGGTGTTGGCCGTTGCCTACGGCTACGACTCAATTGCAGGGATACCTGCACTTCCTGGACCCGCAGCAGGATCCAACCGTGTTCTGGAACTGTTTAAGCCATTCACCGTGGCAGATCCAGGGCCGCCTGCCGCGACAATCCGGCATGATGTGCAAGTCGGTGGACACATTGTGATTGATGATTTCGTGCCATTTAGTGATTCGGCCCCCGGAAATCGCCGCTTCAGTGTGGCGGATGCAAATGACTACCGCACCGGACTTGGCGTGCCGCTGGCAATGAATATTCTAGATAACTTTACTATGGCCTCGACGCTCTCAGGCTTGACCAAAGCCAAGCCCGGCATGATTAATATCAACACTGCGAATCGCAACGTCTTGTCATGCCTGCCGATGCTGAGCCCGCCAGCCGACAATGCCATTTATGGTCCAACTTGGTGGTGGCCCGCAGGCGCCACGCCAACGGCTCGACTTGATTCCAAGACCGACATTGTGGCGACCTACTTGGCATATCGCGACAAACTCCCGGTCGAAGTGCGCCCGCCCGCCAGGGTTTCTCCAATCCTCGATGTGCGATTCTTCGGCGATGGAGTTCCGCCTGATGCCGCCGTGATCGATGGCAGAGATGCGACCACCAGCATCAAGTACATTCAGGAAAGCCCGGGTGTGCGTTCGGTAGGCGAATTGCTCGCGGCACGCATGCGAGTCGATCCGGATGGAAATGCAGTTCCCAAGGACAACACTTCCAACATCGACTTCCGCGGCTACGTGGCTGACCCAGGTGCGGGCATCTCGCTCACCCATCCCGGCGTGGCCAGTATCAACTATAAAGATGGTGGGGGCGTTGCCGACAAGCCTTCCGAAGCACTCAATTCCTTCAACAACACAATCGACATTGCCAATGCCGCAATGACCGCATCAACCGTCCGGTCCGATTACTTCGCCGTCTACTTCACCGTCCAGGGTTATCAGAAGGCCGATGTCGAGAACCTGAAGCCCACCGACCCCATGGTTCCCAGCATTAAGCGGCGGTTCCTGATGATCGTGGACCGCTCCAACGTGGTCAAAGTCGGAGATAAGCCGCGGATTCTGGCGTTTAAGGAACTGCCCAACTAAGTCAAGCCAACACGAAATCACGACGAAATCATTTCAGGCCCGAAGCAAATCGCATTGCTTCGGGCCTATTCTTTACCTCCCCAGGGTGTAGCTCAGCTTGGTAGAGCGCTTGGTTTGGGTCCAAGAGGCCGCAGGTTCAAATCCTGTCACCCTGATTTGTTGGGACTTCATCGATGAAGCCCATGAAAACAAGGCAAAAACTCGTGAAGTCCGCCGGGCGTGTTGCTCTGGCGGGGCCGGTTCCATCCGTCTTCCCAAACCGCACTACCCCCTTGAAACACAATCGAAGGGGGTAGGAAAGGGGTAAAGCCCTTTCGCAAGCGGGGAAAGCGTCGGACGGGATGGGACGGAAATCGACTCTGCGGATTCACGCAACCGGGCAGTATTTCTTCAAGCATGCGGGGCAGTCCCACTATTGCGGCAAGGACGCGGCGACGGCGGCGGCAACGTTTAGGGCGTACTTCGCTGCGTTGGACGGTGCGAGGGCTGGGGGCGCGTCGGCGGTCACTGGTGCCACGCTTGCCCGTCAGACGGCCAAACCATCGGCCCGGCAACCAGTGCCGGAGACTACCCCGACGGTACAGGAAACCGCGCTGCGGTTCTGGGAGTGGGCGGATGCACGGCGGAAGGCACGCACGAGCAATGGGGAACGGCCCCACCTTGCCCCATTCCTTGAAGTGTTCGGCAATCGACCAATCGACTCAATCGGGCTGGCGGAGTTGACCCAGTGGGCGAACCGGCTGCGGCGGCACAATGGCAAGCCCTACGCGCCAAAGTCAAAGAACCATTACACCCAAGCGGCGCGGCGGTTGCTGACGTGGGCGTATGAAGCCGGCATCATTGAAAAGCCCTACCGGCTTGCGACACTGGACCCGGTTCCACTTCCCTCCCCCAAGTCCAAAGCACTAAAGCCGGCTCGCGTGGGCGAAGTGGTGCGGAGTCTCTGCGGCTTGAATCCGAATCTCGGACGCATGTATCTGCTGGCGTTCTGGGCGGCTTTGCGGCCCTCAGAAGTTGGCCGCGTGATTCGGCGGGAGTGGACGCGGGAGAATGCAGACGGTTCCACTTTGCCCGAAGGTTGCTATCGGCTGCAAGTGTCCAAGACCCGGACGCGGGTTGTGATCTTGACGCCGGAAGCGGAAACACTGCTGGCCAAGATCGACCCCCAATATGGCGCGGAGCATGAGTCGGGACTCAATCACGCAGTCCAGCGGGCGCGCCGATGGCTTCCCGGACTTCCGGCAATTCACCCGATGCGCCACAGTGCCGCAACGTGCATGATCGACGCGGGCGTATCACGCGACCACGTAGAAGCCGCGCTGGGTCACACACTGCCACGAGTGCAAGCAAGCTACACCGGGCATCCACTGACATTGGCGCGGGCATCGATGGCGATTCTGTCTGAACTGGTGATGGAACCGCAGGACGTGAAAGTCACCACGCCCCAAGAGCGTCTATGGGCTAAGCGGAAATCCGAAGGCAAGCCACGGCGGAAAGGTGCGAAAGTGTCGCCGGCTAGGGCGGCTGCGTAGGTGCGACCCCAAACCCCACAGCAGGGGTTTCGTGAATCGACGGGGGCACGGGCACCAACACGGAAGGATATGCGATGACGGGCAACCAGCATGCCCCACGGGCAAAGTTTGACACCTTGTTCCAAGATGCCCGGCATTATCGCGGTGATCTGCGGTTGATGCGAACGGCGATTCGGCGCGGGTGGCTAGACGATGCGCCGCAAGCCGATCGGGATGCATTGATGGCGCGGTTCTCACAGGCGATAGATGAACGCGACGCGGCTGGGTACGTGTCCGAAACCCAGCAATGCCGCGCGATCTTTGCACAAGCAAAAGTAATGATCGCGGCGGTGGCAATTGACCAGCGCGATGAACGGCGGGCGTTGTTTGCAAGACTCGCCGACGTGTCTGTCTGGACGGGTGGGCGACCACGCGAGCGGCGACGGGTTGGGGACTATGCGAATCGGTTGGATGCCAACGAACTGCGGCGGCGATTCATCGCCGAAGGTGAGGACCTGCGGACCCTTCAAGCGATACACGTAGCATCGGGTGACTTGCTAGACCCCGCGCGCGAAGGTGAACGTATCGCCCTAGCGGTTGCGCCGGATGCCCGATACGGCTGGCGGGTTTGGCTGGTGTGCCCCGGCTGCGGAAGTCGGCGGGTGCATCTATACCCGACCCGGCGGGCGTTTCGATGCCGAATCTGTGCGAATATCGGGCATTCATCCAGTTGATTAACTTTAGTGTTGCGAAATGTTAAGCGACTCGGTACTCTGACGGAATGAAGTACCAAGCCTGTTCGTGTCTCTGTATCGCCATGGCCTGCGCTCAATCTGCAATGGCTCAATCTTTCCATCTGATTCCGCCGCTTGCAGGTGATGACCGAATTACCGTGCGCCGGGTTTCGTCGGACGGGACCACGGTTGTCGGGCGGTCAATAAGGGAGAATCACAACGAAGCGATACGGTGGCGATTAGCTTCCGGCACGCAGGGACTTGGCGATTTTCCCGGAGGAGTATTTTATAGCGATGGCATGGCCTGTTCCGCGAACGGTGATGTGGTGACAGGCTTTGGAGTTTCCGATGGAGTGCAATATATCTTTCGGTGGACTTCCGGAAGTGGACTGGTGCCCATAACCGATTTTGGACTTCCAATTCAGGGCAGTCCAAACTTCATTTCTGACGATGGACAGACGATTACCGGGAGCCGCAATAGTGGAGGATTCATATGGTCGGCAGTTTCGGGAGTTGTGGATGCGCCAACTTTACCCGGAGAGAGTTTGCCTGCGACGATCGCGGCGATGAGTGCGGACGCTGCATGGGTCTGGATGACAAAAACTACTGCCGGTCCATCCGTGTATCGATGGGACCGAGTAAACGCGCCGGTTGCGACTTCAAATTGGGGGGTGGGCACGACCATTACGTCTTGCTCGCTCGATGGATTGTGGGCAACGGGAAATACAGGTGCTACTTGTTCTACAGGCACCGCTGGCTGGCGGTTTCCGTCCACAAATTACCCTCAACCACTCGGAACGTTTCCGATGGGAGAATCGTGGACTGTTTTCCACGTATCCGCCAAAGCTATCTCCGCTGACGCATCCACAATTGTGGGCCAACAGGTGAGCAATTCAGGAGATAGTGAGCGCGCGATGATCTGGACTTTGGACACCGGAGTTCGAGACTTGAATGCGGTCGCGTTGGCGGCGGGTATTAATTTGCAGGGATACACCCTCGTTTCAGCAGACTCCGTGTCAAGCAATGGCTCAACGATTATTGGAGCCGCCAGATTTGGCGCAACGAACTTCTACATGGGTTACCGGCTTCAACTCCCGCCATCGTGCGAGGCCGATTTTAATCACGACGGTGCGATTGATTTCTTCGACTACCTCGATTTCGTGGATGCTTACAGCATTGGCTGCTGACTCACACCTAGCCGCCACGTTTGAACGCGCCAAGTGCCCAAACAAGGTACAGGAGTATCCAAAGCACATTTAGAACGATAAACACCACGGCAAGGAAGTACATCAGGCCCGTGTGTTTGCGAATGTGTCGCAATTCTTCCTGAATCAATTGAAGATTCTCGGAATCCGATCGCGCCGTTGGCGTCGGCGGCGTTACGTCGCCTTCCGGAAGAATCTCAAATCCCGCGACTCGATGCCCATCGTTGACAGCCTTGATTTTCGCGTTGCGTAGGTTGCTTGCATTCATCACAACCTTGTAATACTGGCTGGTTTTCTTATCCTCACAATCAATCTCAAAGTCTGGCATAGAACCTCCGTGGGTTGAATCCATCATAACAACTTGTTGGTTGTGAGTGTTTTGAGTCCGGCAGGCACATAATTGGGCTACGGGTAGCGGTTCGGTGTTGCAACGCTGGCTGCGAACGGATCGGGCGGGTCTTGGCTCACTCGCACAAGACCTTCCCGACCGACTCGGATAGCGAGTGGACCGGATGGACAAGTTTGAATTGGCGGCGTTGCGGAGTCTCGGAACCCGTGAAATTTGGTCGGCGGACGAATTGCCGGAAGGCGTGAACATCGGCATTCTTCGCGGGCTAGACCAAGCCGGAATGATTGAAGCGCGGTGGGTGTACTGGGTGAATGTACAAGAGCATTTCGGCGCGCCAAGCAAGAGAGTCCCACAACAGGACATTTGGCATTCGCCAATCGCTTACCAGACGAGGGCCGGCGGATGGACGCCCTTATTGTCTGCGCATGTACGATCGGAAAACCCCCCGAGCGAAATCCGGCTCACAGAGTCGGGGCTAGCGGAACTTGCTCGAGAGGAGAGAAATGGCGGTTCCACTCGACCCGTCAGGCGCAAAAAACGGTCTGCTGACGCCAGCACCAAATTAGTCCATGCTAATTACGTGCGCAAAGTTATGGTTAGACGCCGAGCCTACCGGGGGACTCTTGAGGAACTTGCGGCAGAAGCAGGTTATAAAGATTGCAACCCATCGGCCCTTTACAGAATCAATGGCTTCCGGAATTGGTGGAAAATAATCAATCCTCAGAAAATTGCCGAGGAAGATTCTTCGCGCTGATCTAGTTTGCGCCCAAGTAGTCATTGCGCAAATTGCGCAAATCAAAATCTGATTTTTTTGGCACTGATTTCAGGCCGTCGCGGCGGATTGCGGCCAGATTCTGCGGTCTTGTTGCGCTTGAAGTTGCGCGCGCTGCGCAAATCGCCCCCCAGAGTGAAGGCACACCCGGCACTCCGCTGGCATCCTTCACGAGGGCTGATATATGAGTCCAATGTATTTGCGTACGAACGCGGGATTAGCGGCAAGGCCGCAACCGGTGGCGGTCCGACTCAAGACTGCCGCCGCAATGGTGGAAATGTCCGAGCGGACTCTGTGGGGACACATTCACCCGCGCGGCACACTCAAAGCCGTCAGGATCGGGGGTGTACTCCTTGTGCCCATTGACTCTCTGAATTCTTGGATTGCGGGGCAGATGGGAAAGGAGGATTCCAAGTGAATCTCTTTAACCAAACGAATCTCTTTGACCAAAACGACGCGACCCCGTCTGACAACGGGGCCGGCGTCAATAAACAGAACTTGCACCGGGATCTTATCGCCCACTTGCCAATATTGCCACCAGTGCGGCGCGATGCGCCCGATACATCTCGCAAGGCGGCACACAAGATCGCCGGCCACGCGGCGACGCTGCGAATCAAGGTGTACAACGTTCTGCGGGAGCGCGGCGATCATGGTGCGACCGATCAAGAAATTCAGATCGCGCTTGATCTTCCATCGAATACCCAAATCCCGCGTCGCTGGGAACTGGTGAAAGCGGGGCTGGTGGTCGCAAGCGGCAAGAAACGCAAGACCGCAAGCAATTGCCTTGCAACGGTCTGGGTGCTGTCCGAGTTTGCATCGAAGCCGGAAGCAGGTGCAGCATGAGCGACCCCGTAGAACGATTTCTAGCGGCCCTACGTGAACGCGGCCACGAACCCCGCAAAGCCGGCGACGGCTGGTGTAGTCGATGCCCCGCGCACGATGACCGAAAGCCCAGTCTGTCGATCAACACCGGCAACGATGGGCGAGTGCTGCTGCACTGTCACACCGGCTGCACCACCGATGCGATCTGCAGCGCGGTCGGGTTGAAACTTGCGGACCTATTTCCTGACGACCCAAGTCGGCGAAATGGAATCGCACGAAATCCCCGGCAACGTGGCGACAAAACCCCACGAAATCCCGCACGCGGCGGCGGTTCTGTCGCCGTCGCCACTGTCGCCAAGCCCATAGTCACATACCCCACGGCCAATCAAGGGTTGGCAGAGTTGAAAGGCTGGTACGGCCAACCGTCGGGGCTGTGGACGTATCTCAGCGCGGCGGGTGAACCTGTCGGACTCGTGGCCCGGTTCGATATGGCGGATGGCAAGAAAAAGGTGCATGCGGTCTGGCGCAAGCGAGACGGGAGCGGCTGGACGGTTGAAGGTTTCCCCAAGCCGATGCCGTTGTATCGACTTCCCGAACTGCTGGCGGCGTCGGCGGGATTATGGGTGTGGGTAGTTGAAGGCGAGAAATCAGCGGACGCGGCTGCGGGTCTGGGGCTGGTGGTAACCACGAGCGTCGGCGGTTCGCAGCGTGCGGCTGGGTCGGATTGGTCTTACATGCGCGGGCGTGATGTAGTGGTGTCGATAGACCACGACAAAGCCGGCGAGGACTACGGCGCGGATGTATCGCGCAAGTGTCTGGATGCTGGCGCGAAATCGGTGCGAATTGTGCGGTTAGTTCAACTGTGGGCGGATATGCCCGAAAGTGGTGACATTGTGGACTATTTGAATCATCGCGGCGGCGACGCCGATGCGGTACGCGCGGAAGTGGAAGCCCTTGCGGAAAAGGCCGAACCGATGGAAGCGGAAAACAACACGCCGGCGGTGTTGGAGTTTGTACCGTTCCCAATTCACACACTCCCAGAACCAATCCGGGGTTTCGTGACAAGTGCGGCCCTAGCGATAGGCTGCGAACCCTCCTTCATTGCGGTCCCCCTACTGGGAGCACTTGCGGCGGCAATCGGTAACACCCAGCGGCTGCACGTATCGAACACATGGCACGCCCCTCCGATTCTGTGGGCGGCAATCATCGGCGAATCCGGTTCGATGAAATCCCCCGCGTTCAAACTGGCAATGAAGGCGACACAAGCCGCCCAAGCGGAAGCTTTCAAACAGAACACCCGGGATCGTCAGGAATCGGAAGCGGATCTGATGCGGTACGAAGTCGCGCTAACAGCATGGAAGCGAGACGTGATGAGATGCAAGGCGGACGACGGCTACGGGATTGCACCACCGGAGAAACCCGCACTTCCGAAGGCGCGGCGTTACATTGTGTCAGATACCACCGTTGAAGCACTCGTGCCGATTCTGTTTGACAACCCGCGCGGTGTACTGCTGGCACGCGATGAACTCGCGGGCTGGCTGGGATCGTTCGACCGTTATTCCAAAGGCGGACGCGGCGGCGCGGATTCGGCCCACTACCTGTCGATGCACGATGGCGCATCCCTGACATTGGATCGCAAAACTGGCAACCCTCCGAATATTCACGTTCCGTCGGCGGCAGTAAGCATCGTCGGCGGCATACAACCCAGAATTCTTGCCCGTGCAATGGGGCAGGAACACCACGAGAGCGGAATGTTGGCGCGGCTGCTATTTGCAATGCCCCCGCGCAAGCGGAAACGGTGGACTGAAGCCGATGTGGACCCCGCTAGCGAAGCGGCAGTGGTCGCGGTATTTAATCGACTCTTTGGCCTGTCGATGGAAGTTGATCCCGAAGGGAGCATCACAGAGCCGGAGTATCGCCCCCGGCTGCTGTCGATGACACCGGACGGGAAGGCAGAGTGGGTGCGGTTCTACGACGAACACAACGCCGAAGCGGATGCACTGACGGGCGACGATGCGGCGGCATGGTCAAAGTTAGAGGGATATGTGCCACGGGTCGCTCTGGTGCTGCACCTGATACGGTGGGCGGCTGGCGATGCCACCTTGTGCGATCCTGCGAGCGTAGACGAAGCCAGCATCGCGGCGGGTGTTGCACTGGTCCGATGGTTCGGCAATGAAACCAAGCGCGTCTATGCGATCCTGGGCGAGTCTGACGAAGGCCGCGAATCCCGCCGGCTGGTGGATTGGATTCGCGCCAAGGGCGGCACGGTGACACTGCGCGACCTGACACGCGGACCCCGTGAATATCGGATTGATCCCGACAAAGCGGCAAAGGCACTCGCTGATTTGGTGGCCACCGGAATCCTGCGGCGGGTAGTTGATGACCACGACGCGAAGGGCGGACGACCTGCGGAAAGGTTCGGGCTGGTGTCGGAGGGCGGCGACACTGGCGACGGCGACGAAACCCCTTAGAGCATCGGGAATCGCGGGGGTTCTGTCGCCGAGTACCCCCACGCATCGCATGGAAATCTAGTATGCTAAGAGTGCTTTCATGTTTCAAACAAAGGGGCAATCTCGCACCGGTTCAGTAAAACTCAAGACATTCGGATGAAGGGACAGAAATCGATGGCAAGCGATAGCACAGGACCGTGGGCAAAAGCATTCTTGGGCGGATGGATTTTGATTTTCGTGGGTATCGTTTTTCCACCCATTGCCCTTGTGGGGGCATTGCTGGCGATTGTTGGAATGGTGGGCGGAATCGGTGCGACGATTCACGACAAGGGGAGAGCGAAAGGGGAGCAGGATTTGCAAAAACGCCTAAAAGAGGAGCGGGACGCGCAGCAACGCCTAAAGGATTTAATGTCGAAGAAGGATGAACGATGATCGGTCTTGGCTGGAGTGCAGTTAACGAGGGACTTCAGAAATGGCACGCGATCAACTAAGCAATGGCACCAGCGCGGCACTTTATGGCGAAGTGGAAACTACTCCCTTGAACAAATGCCCGTTTGTTGGTAGACTACCCCCTTGGAAGGGAGTAGTACTCCCTTTCTTACAACTGAAGACGGAATGGCATTGGTCGAAAATGCCTTGTTTTCTAGGGCAAACCGGTAGCTCAGCTTGGTAGAGCGCTTGGTTTGGGTCCAAGAGGCCGCAGGTTCAAATCCTGTCACCCTGATTTGCGCAGCAAAGCAGCATCGGGCCGTCTGGCCCGATTTGACGCGGTACGCGGCAGTGACAGGGTTCCACGAAGTGCAATCCTGTCGGTGTGTCACCATGATTGCGGCTTCGCTGCAATACAGCAAATAGACAAGCAGATCAGTCGCGCTTCCCTCCAGAACGGATACAGGACTCCTGGCAGGCAAAGTGCGATAAGCGAGTAAACTGCGACAACACACGCCATGAAGAGTCGCTCAACCGGTGAACTCTAAGTGATTGCAAGAACCGCTGCGGGATTATTGTCATCGGGAGGATTAGCTTTCCCAGGGAATTCTACTTGAACCGCGATTGCGATTGTGGCGGCATTTACCGAGCAGGAATGGCCCATATCGTTTGACTGCTTTGGGCCGGTGTGCATGTGGCTGGTGGCACAGTGGGCTTACGAGCTCCGTTGAGCCTCCGGTGCGGCCCGGTAAAGGGCTGTCTGCATGGCTTTGACCACTCTGCAGGATGTGATCGAGTCCTTGAAAGCTCGAAAAAAGCACGAAGCGATCATTGCGTTTCAGCGTGAGGATGTTGAACGAATTTCCTATGAAGAACTTGCCCTCCGGATTGAACACATGGCGGCCGGGTTTATCGGAATTGGCGTGACCAAGGGAGATCGCATCGCGCTGCTCGCGCCCAATCAAACAGACTGGGTCGTTGCGGCGTTTGCCGGGATCCACGTTGGAGCGACGATTGTTCCTATCGACGTTCAGCTCCCGGATAAGAATCTTGAACACGTGCTGCGCGATGCCGAGCCACGCGTCATATGTACTGTCGCCGCTCAGACAGATCGCATCAGGAAGGCTTACTCCGCACCCCACAAGATCATCCTGCTCGAAAAGGTCGACGATCGAAAATCCGCGCACGTTCCCGCCGGACCAATCCCACACCTTGATGCCAATGACCCAGCTGTGCTCTTCTATACCTCGGGGACAACGGGGCTTCCCAAGGGTGTGCCTCTTACCCATCGAAACTTGATTCATCAGCTCAACGTCATGATCGAGATTGGCCTGGCAACTCCCAAGGACCGGCTCTTCCTGCCGCTCCCAATGCACCACGTATATCCATTTGTGATGGGAATGCTCTTGCCGCTGGCCCTGGGCGCGCCGATTGTCTTACCTGGCGGAATGACCGGACCTCAGATGACCAGGGCGATGCGGGATGGCAAGGTCACGGTGGTTGTCGGAGTGCCAAGGCTGTACACCGCACTTCTGGATGGGGTTGAACGCAATGCCGCGGCAGAAGGGAAAATCCCCGGAGCGCTCCTGAAGTCGGCGTTTGCGGTAAGTGTGTTTATGCGAAAGGCAACCGGGTTGCGGATCGGCACACTTCTGCTGGGTTCGGTGGGGAGGAAGATTGGCCCTCACATCAGACTGGCGGCTTCGGGAGGCGCGGCTCTGCCGCCGAGTGTGGCCTACAAGGTGGAAGCGCTTGGATGGAACATCGCAACTGGGTACGGTCTCACTGAGACTTCGCCGCTGTTGACCATGAACTATCCGGGTCAGTCGCAGCTGAAAAGTGCGGGCAAACCGATCCGCGGCGTGGAAATGCGGATCGAAACAGGCAAGATGGGTGAAGGGGAAAAAAGCAGCAAATCCGCGGCGGAAGAGAACAAGAGTGCAGGCGAAGTGGTGGTGCGTGGACCAAACGTGTTCGCCGGGTATCGCAACCTTCCCCAGAAGACCTCTGAGGCTTTTACCGATGATGGCTGGTTCCGAACTGGCGACCTGGGCTCGATTGATCGGCGCGGGTTCCTGCATCTGACTGGCAGGGTCTCGACCATGATCGTGACCCAGGGCGGCAAACACGTTCAGCCGGACGATGTTGAAGCGGTCTACCAGAAGCACCCCGCAATCCGGGAGATCGGAGTCCTGCAGAAAGATGGGAAGCTGGTAGCGCTGGTCGTTGCCAAGTCTCACGAAAGCACAACCGAAAAAGGAGCGGCGATCAAGAAGGCGCTCGACGAGCAGGGGCGGCGACTGCGTCCATTTGAACGTGTGGTGGATTTCGCAATCACCTCCGAGCCGTTGCCCAAAACGCGCATGGGCAAGGTGCAGCGTCACGAACTGGCACTGCGGTATGAGCGGGCGAAGGCGGGCACAAGCGAATCGAAAAAATCCGGGCCGATGCCTATTGCGGAGATGACTGGAGAAGATCAGGAATTGCTGAGGGATTCCGCTGCGGCGGCGACATGGGACTGGCTTATTGCGCGGTCGCCGCGTGGGCGGCTCACCCCCGACAGTTCGCTGCGGATGGACCTGGATGTTGATTCCATGGAATGGCTGAATCTCACGCTTGAAATCGGACAGCGCGCGGGCGTGGAATTGAGCGATGAGGCGATCGGCCGCATCGAGACGGTGCGTGACCTGCTGCAGGAAGTTGCAGGCGCGAAAAAAGGGCATGGCGCAAATCTTGAGGAGGTATTCAAATCGCCGCGGAAGTTCCTGGATGAGGAGAAGCAAAAGTGGCTGAGACCACTGAACAGGGTCCAGGTGGTGCTGGCGCGAGTGCTGTATTTTGTGATGTACCTCCTGATGCGGGCCGTGTTCCGGGTGCGCGGCGAGGGAATGGAACATCTGCCTTCGCACGGGAATGTCGTGATCGCGCCCAATCATGCGAGCTACCTTGATCCATTTGCGATCGCGGCGGTGCTCGACTATGCACGGCTGCGGAATGTGTGCTGGGCGGGGTGGACGGGCGCGGCTTTTCGTGGGCCTTTGACTCGAAGTGCGAGTCGACTGGGGCGCGTGGTTCCGATCGATTCCGAACGCTCGGTGCTTTCGAGTTTTGCACTCGCCGCGGCGGTCCTCAATCGGGGCGACACTCTTGTGTGGTTTCCCGAGGGATCGCGCTCGGAGGATGGCAAACTGCAGAAGTTGCAGGCGGGAATCGGGATTCTGCTCGAAAATCATGCGGCGACGGTGATTCCCACGCACATCGAAGGGGCGTACGAGGCGCTGCCGCGAGGCGCATCTTTTCCAAAGCCGCGCGAAATTCGTGTCACGTTTGGCAGGGCCGTTACTTCTGAAGAGCTTGAGAAAGAGGGGAAAGGCGACACGCCAGCGGAACGCATTACTGATGCGCTGGCGAAGCGCCTCCAGAAGTTGGCACGATCGGTTCGCACGCATGCGTCGGCGGTCGAACATGTTAATAGTTAAGTCATCGTGCTCAGGTCCAATAGAGGAATTTCCATGAAACCCTTCAGATTCCAGATGCTTGGGTGTGTACTTCTGGTTGAGTCGCTGTTGACAGCTGCAGTCCGGGCGGCGCCGGGAGAAAACCTGTCACCCTGATTTTTTGCCAGATCAAGCCCTCTGGCGGGCACGTTCAAGGGCATTGTCGTTGTGGGAACCGGACGTACCTGCCATGACAGCGAGTTCAATCGATTGCAAAATTACAGTCGAAAAGCTGCCATCGAGAGCCGACTCCTGACGGGATTTGAACCGATCGCAGCTCGCTGTGCTGGATTGCACGTGCGGACAGCCGTGCGGCCGTTGAGCGTGTGCGAGAGATTATCATTGGCTCATGTCATCCCACCGCCCGCAACCCGAAGACGCCACACTGCTCATGGTCGCCGCCACCAGCGGGGACAAAGACGCCGCCGATCGCCTTTTGCCGCTTGTCTATGAACAACTCCGCAAAGCGGCTCAACTTGGGCTGGCAGGTGAACGAATCGGGCACACTCTGTCCGCAACGGTTCTGGTCCACGAGGCCTACCTCAAACTTGTTGGCCCGCGAGAATTC
This sequence comes from uncultured Phycisphaeraceae bacterium, assembly GCA_964484185.1. Lineage (GTDB taxonomy): Bacteria > Planctomycetota > Phycisphaerae > Phycisphaerales > UBA1924 > F1-120-MAGs238. Next base: position 24,308 of record CAZAEQ010000029.1, on the reverse strand, counting down.
TCCTGGCAAAGCCGTGCCCATTTCTACGCTGCCGCCGCCGAGGCAATTCGTCGCATCCTGATTGATCACGCACGCGCTCGGGGTCGCCTCAAGCGCGGACCCGCCCCTGCCTCGCAGACAGATGTCTCGGTCTTGCTCAGCGTGGCCGATCTGGCTTCCGATGTACATTCTGATCAAATCGTGAGGCTCGATGACGCCCTTCGACGCTTGGAGGTTGAGGACCCAGATGTGGCCCAGGTCGTTCGGCTTCGGTTTTACGCCGGGCTGAGCGGCGAGGAGACCGCGTCGGCCCTGGGCAAGTCCCCGGCCACAGTGGACCGGGACTGGTCGTGGGCTCGGGCGTGGCTCTTTCGGCAACTGCAGCAGGCGGATCAGTAGGCGTGAAGAAGCGGAACGAACATGAGCGACAATCGCGAACGAATGCGGGACATCTTCGACAAGGCACGTCGTCTTCCAAAGTCGGAGCGGGCAACGTTCCTGAACGGGCTGGCGACAGTCGATGGCCCGATGCGGGCACAGATCGAAGACATGCTCGCGGCCTTGGACGATGCGGGGAGTTTCCTCTCCGAACCGACTCAAGGGCACGGCGATGCCGCGCCCACAGCAGACTCGTCGTCGTCGGCCGGCGCGGCGGCGATGTCCGCGCCGATGCGCGAGGGTCCTGGCACACGCATCGGCCCCTACAAGATCCTTCAGCAGATCGGCGAGGGGGGCTTCGGCAGTGTGTTCATGGCCCAGCAGGAGGAGCCGGTCCGGCGCAAGGTGGCGCTCAAGATCATCAAGCTGGGGATGGACACGCGCCAGGTGGTGGCCCGCTTCGAGCAGGAGCGTCAGGCCCTGGCGATGATGGACCACCCCAACATCGCGCGGGTGCTGGATGCGGGCGCAACGGAGACGGGACGGCCGTTCTTCGTGATGGAACTGGTCAAGGGCGACCCGATCGTGGAGTACGCCGACAAGAACAACCTGAGCATCGAGGACCGCTTGGAACTCTTCGCGCAGGTCTGCACGGCGGTGCAGCACGCGCACACCAAGGGGAAGAGCACCCGCAGACGGTGACCTCGATCGCCAACATGGGCCTGCTTCGAAAGGCCCAAGGCAAGTTCGCCGAGGCGGAGGTGCTCTTCCGCGAGGCCGCGGAAAAAAACCGGCGACTGCGCGGGGAGGAGCATCCCGAGACGTTGATCTCGATGATGAACCTGGGCGGGATGCTGCAGACCCAAGGGAAGTTCGCCGACGCTGAAGCGATCTTTCGAGACGTTCTGGAAAAATCTCGACGCGTACGAGGGGAAGGACACCCGCACACCCTGACCGCGCTCAGCACGCTGGGAAACACCATTCAAGCTCAGGGTCGGACGGCCGAGGCCGAACCGTTCCATCTCGAAGCGTTGGAGAAGCAACGGCGTTACCTGGGGGCGGACCATCCGACCACGCTGACGGGGATCAGCAACATGGGCGCGCTGCGGCAGGCGCAACGCAGGCTGGACGAGGCCGAGGGCTTCTACCGCGAGGCACTGGAGAAGCGGCGGCGGGTCTTGGGCGAGGAACACCTCATGACCATGCAATCCGTGACGTTCCTTGCCGGCTTGCACACGATTCAGGGAAAGCACGCCGAAGTGGTGGCCATGCTCGCCCCGATGGAGGCCAGAGCACGCAAGGTGTTCACCGGCTCCAACGCCTGGCGCCTCGGTTTCCTGCTGATGAATCTCGGCCAGGCGCGCGCGGGGCTGGCCAAAGAACCGGCTGACTTCGCAGCCGCGGAGGCCAATCTCCTCGAAGCTCAGGGCATTTACGTCAAGGCCCGCGGCGAAGTCCACAAGGACACACGCGTGAGCGCCGAGGCCATCGCCGATTTCTACGATGCCCGGCACAAAGCTGAACCGGGGAACGGATTCGACAGCAAGGCCGCGGAGTGGAGGAAGAAGCTTGAAACGATGACCCCGACTGAGAAAAAGCCATGAGCGAGGAAGCCCTCCGGCACGCAGCACTGGCTCAACCGGCGGCCCAGCGCGCCGAGTATCGGGATGCCCAGGTTCCGAGCAGCCGGCGCTGTGCGCGGCCGTCGACGCTCTGTGCTGAGCCGATGAGGCCGCACCTGTACCGCCTTTCGCGGCAGGCGGTGGGACGAGGCCGAGCCGCTGCTGCTCGACGGCTGCAAAGGACTGAAGGAGCGCGATAACCCCGTTTCAGGGACGAGTTCACCGGGCCGGTCCGCGCGCAGTTTCTCCCGCTATCGCCTGTCGCCCCCGATCGGCTTGTCAGCACCGAGCGGGCGCAGCACGACCCGTAGAGTGGTCGGCGTCTCAATTCTCGTGCGGACGGTCAGCTTGCGAACGCCTTCGTTCTTGTTCTGCATCTCGGGATCGGGGCTCGTGGACAGGGGGCGAGCATCCATCACGGAGAACGCAGCCCCTGGCGGCGAGACAAGGTCGGCGGCGAGGCGTTTGCCGTCCTGACTGAGAATCGCGCTCCGGCCATCCGCGGCGATCGCGATCTCGGCGCGGGTGTGCATGAACCACCAACCTTCGATGCCACCGGCGCCCGGCTCGATCTGGTCCACAATAAACACGCGGGGAACGCTCCGCTCGAGACCAATGCGCCGGGTGAGACGGCCCCCGGCGAGCGCCTTGGCGTAGGCGCGACTCAGGTCCATGCTCGCCGAGGACTCCGCCGCCTGAAAGGACGTCTCGATGACCGACGCTTGGGCTCGGGGGTCCTGCTCGGGGCCGGCGCGTGGGTCGAGGACGATCGTGTTCTGGCCCTCGGCCCGCAGGCGGTAGTAGGTCCAGCGCTGATCCCCGAAGTAAGCCGGCATGTTGTAGTTGTCGCTGCCCAGGTCGAGTGCCCAGCGGACACCGGAGGCTTCAAGGATAAAGCTCCCAAGATCCAGGTGCGAGTGGTTCACGGCATTGGAACCGCCCTTGAGTCCGACGAAGATCGCATCGGGGTCGTTCCAGGCGCTCCGCATGGTGACGACCCCGATGCCTTCGAAGCAGCGGTCGAGCGGGAGCGTGCTCATGGACTTGGGGATGGTCGTCTGTGCGGCCCATATCACATCGAGCGGCGATGGCGAGGCTGCCGAGGCCTCGAAGGCGGCGAAGTCGGGCTGACGGAACCGGCTCGCGAGCCAGAAGAGTTGCGGGGCGTGGATCGGGCTCTCATGCCCGTCCGCGTAGTTGAACGTCCTCCCGCTTGGCGCGGAGATGAACAGAGGGAACTCGCCGGTCCGCGAGAACCCGGGGAAATCGGTGAAGCCGAACTCGGAGCCCAGCGCGGTCTGGAGCGCGGCCAGGTGCTCAACGTTGTACGTTGTGGCATAGCTCCAGTATCCAGGGCCCTCGCTCCAACCGCCGTCGGGTGCGAACTCGCGCATCGCGGCTGGAAGCGACTCCAGCCCCGCGCGGAGGATCTCAGCGGCGAGCACGGGCTCCTCATCGGCGATCGCGAGGGCGCCGAGGGCGAGGCCGCCGTTGCAAACCTGGTTCCAGTTGTGTCGGGCTTTCACCCACCACCCGTAGCGCTCCTTGCCCTGATAGCTGCGCTGCCCCGGCGTGAGGCCGAGCCGGACGATGGCGTCGCGGAGGGTCTTTCGCTGATCACCGGACCACGCGTCATAGAGCCAGTCGTAGCCGATGCCGAACGCGGCGGTCATTTCGCCGGTATCGAGGAAGTGGCTCGGGTTCCAGTCCTGAAACGCGGCAGCGGCCGAGAGTTCGGCCCACGCGCGATCGACGAAACGTTGGTCGGAGGTGGTGCGATACGCGTAGGCAAGGAGCTGGACGCGCTCAAGGACGCGCCGGCTGGTCCGGAGCAGTCGGCGGCCATCGGGAATCTCGTAGCGGCTCGGAGTCTGCGCGAGCGTCTCTTCGGCCTTGCTGATGAGTGTCTTGTGCCAGGCGCTGATACGCGGCTCGGCGCCAATCGCGTCCTTGACCCGCCCCCAGATCTCGATCGTCGTCAGCACGCGAGGATGCTCGGGCCGGAGCGTGCGGAGGATGTCGGCCTCGGTGGGGGTTCGAAGGAATGTCTCCTGCCGGGAGATGGCCGTGGTGGCAAACAGCGCGAGTGGAGCGAGGACAGCACAGAGCAGACGCGTACGTGTCTTCATGGGTTCGTCCTCGTCAATGGCATCCGAGTTTAGGTCGGCTCGGGATGCCGCCGAGGCGCCTGGCGAAGTGGTACGAAGCCAATGGGAACGAGCCCGAGGCCGCGTAGCGCAGCAAGCTGGACGCGGCGAGAGGGACCGGACGAAGCCGGTCGTGAAGGGGGAAAATGACGGATTGCAGTGCCGCAGAGAGCGGACTGCAGTTGGCCCGAGCGGCTATCGCCCCCAGTTCAAGACTGTGATGCTCAGTTGAAGAATGGTGGCGATGGAGACCCAGACCAGATAAGGAACCTGGGCGAAGGTCACCCAGCGGTAACGCGGCCAGACCGCCCACATCATCCAGAGGATCGAACCCCAGACGATCAGGATGTCCACGCTTGCCAGCGGCATGTTCCGCAGCCCGAACTGGATGGGCGTGAACGCCACGTTTGCCATCAGGTTGATCGCGAAGGGGAGCGCTGTGCTCCACGGGATCTTGCGGCGAATCGCCTGGACGAAGACAAACCCGAAGCTGATCGCGATAATCGGGTAGAGGATCGTCCAGATCATCCCGATGGTGGCCGGCGCGGGCGTCCAGTGCGGCTTGGCAAGTTGGTTGTACCAGGTCATCCAGTCCATAGAGTTTGCTCGAGTCTTGCCGCCAGAGTCCAGAACATTGTAGAGATCAGCAACCGGGCCGCAGGGACGCTGCGGCAGACACGTCCGATCTCAAAGAGGCTTGGGGCTGTCCGCTCGTCTAAAGCACCCAGTGAGTTGCACTTGTATGACAGGATTGAACTGCCCAATGAACAACATGCCCTGGATTTTCTACGGTCGCTCCTCATTTCAGCAACTACACTTTGCTGCCGCATCTTGATCGAAGCGTTGTATGCTACCTTCGACAAATATGTGTGCCATCGACATACATTTAATAATATAATGTAATTAACTTTAATGCGATCAGCTTTGACTCTTCCGAGTTGTATCCTGGTACATGCGATCTATCGCCCGCCGGAAGATCCACGCTCTTTTCGTACCGTCCTTCTCAACCCGGCCTTCCGCGAGCGCGAGACGAAGTCGCTCAACGCCATCGTTACCAACCGCTTGGGAGGCCAGATCAATGAGTGAGACGATCGTCACCTCGTAGATAGCAGCGCACGCTTCCGGGTTCCCATTATTAAAGAACTGAACGCCTCGCTCAATCGCCAGTTCAGCAAGTCCCGAAACGCCCAACAACGACCCCTTGCCCATTTCTACAGCCCTTTCCTGAGCTGCCTGCGGACCAGGGACAATCACGCGATCGATAATATGGATAACACCGTTGGAGGCCTCGATGTCAGCCGCGATGATTCCAGCGCCCGCCACGCTGAGTTTCCCGTCAACCAGTGAGAAGGAGACCGCATCGCGGCCGGGTAGCGTCCGCGCGGATCGTTGGGCGATCATGTCGCTGCGCCGGATTCGGGTGGGGATCACGTGTCCACTGAGTACCTCCGCGAGTTGTGAAGGATCGGCTATAAGTTCCTTGATCGTCTCTTCACCAAGTGCCGCGAATGCTTCATTCGTCGGCGCTAACACGGTCCACGGCCCCTCGTTCTCACTCCCGAGTAGCTTTGCAATGCCCGCCGCTGTGACTGCCTTTTGAAGTGTGGCCAGTCTCGGATCCTGGCTGATGATGTCTTCCACTGAACGAGTTTCAGGATTCATGACGCGATCAATCACATGTACAATGCCTCTGTCGAATCGGACATCCGTTTTCAGTACACCTGCGCCCGCGACAGTGAGCCGTTCCCCGTCAATGGTGAGGTTCTGGCCCGAAAGAGCAAGAACTCCCCGACGCTGCAGCAGCGCACCTGAGTCAAGGGCCATTGGCAGAATGTGGTGCTTGAGAATCGCCCGCAAAGTCTCTCGTCCCTCGTCGCTTGTCAAGAACTTCACTCTATCTGCGGGAAGTGCTGCGAACGCCTTGTTGGTCGGGGCGAAGATGGTGACGCTGCCATCAGCGGGCAGTTGAAGCCCGGAAGCTTCGACGAGCGACAAAAGCGTGGTCAGATCGGCGCTCTTTGCGACAGATGCCAGGTCTCCGCCTGTTGCCGCCACTTCCCCTGCAGGGCTGATCGCGCGGACGAAGTCAATCTCAATCTGAAAGGCCCCTGGGTTCTTGTCTGACAATGTGATGCCGACCGATTCCACCCGTGCTGGGGTGAGTTTGGGGGCGTTCGGGACAAGGCGACCAAAGCTGTAGAGTCGGAACTGTTCGAAGGGCAGCCGGAGCGTGACCCACTCACCCGCAACGGTGTCAATCTTGGTTTGGAAACTTCCGGCCATCATGCGGACATCTGAGCAGCCGACATCAAACTGAT
>CAZAEQ010000029.1:0-17854 GCA_964484185.1 uncultured Phycisphaeraceae bacterium | reverse complement strand
TACGTCCGGCCGTCACCGCGGACTCTCGCTTCGATACCAATAGCGTCTTTGAGTGAAGCCTCGGGCACCGTTGTCTGTGTCTGCGAGAACCCGCCATTGTTTTCGAGCGAAAGCTCACCCGAAAACCGGAGAATGCCAGCTTCGGGTTGCGTCACCCGCCCCGTCGAGCGCCCACCCATGACTCCATCCAGCACCGTTCGCCATCCGGCCACCCCCGCATCAAACTCAAGGTTCAGAGACTGAGCTCGTGCGACGGAGCAGACAGCGAGTGCGGACGCGACAATGAAAGAAATGTTCATGCAAGACTCCTCGGATTAACCAGTTCGTTCTGGTCCTGTATCCAGATTCTCCGATGGTCAAAATAAGAGAAGAAAGGTTCAACGAACCGCACGATCGTGTATTTTTCGGCCTGTTCTGACACAAGTTCCCCTGCAGCGGCATCATACCTGCTCAGTCCATTGCATAGTCTTTCCGAATCCACAGGCGAGCGAGCGTTTGGGAGTTTCACCATCGCGATGTTTGTTAAGAGTTCAGAGATTCAGGCAAGTGCCCGCGATGTCTTCGCGTGGCACCAGTCGCCCGATGCGCTCCAGAAACTGATTCCACCCTGGGAGCGAGTGACTATTGAACAGGCGCCGACTTCTCTGGGGAATGGCGCGCTAGCGGTTCTGGTGCTGCATGTGGGGCCAATCAAATTGCGCTGGATCGCGCGGCATCGGGACTTTATCGATCGTGGCGAACAAGGAGGCGAGTTCACCGATGAACAGGTATCCGGACCATTTGCATCCTGGGTACATCGGCACGTGGTTCGAGCAACCGGACCGACGAGCTGCGTGCTTGAAGATCGCATTGAATATGCGGTGCGGCTGGGTTGGATCGGCAACACTCAGGCTGGATGGCACGTTCGGAGAAAGCTGGCACGAATGTTCGACTATCGGCATGCGGTGACCGCCTCGGCGCTTCAGCCAGCGGAGTTACACAATGTTAGGTGATATTTCTAAAACAACGGTTGCCCCGGTCTGGATGCGTCGCTGGCTGCTGGCCGCTGGGGTGTACAACTTCGTATGGGGGGCCGCAATGGTCCTCGCGCCGGTCTGGACACTGAAGATGTTGGGCGTATCTCCCGTAGAAACCCAGCTCTGGCCCCAGCTGTGGGCCTGTATCGGAATGATCGTGGGCGTATATGGGCTGGGGTACCTGATCGCTGCGCGAGATCCCGCGCGACATTGGCCGATCGTACTGGTGGGCCTGCTTGGAAAAATCCTTGGACCAATCGGGTTTGTCGATGCAGCGATACGAGGCCATCTCCCCTGGTCGATGGGGGCGACAATCCTCACGAACGATCTGCTCTGGTGGATTCCATTTTCAATGATCCTCTGGCACGCGGCAAGGTCCGCGCAACCGGCGCCGCCAACTGGTGTAGTCACGCTCGATACAGCGTTGGATGAACTCCGCGATGACCAAGGTCGAACGCTTCGTTCGTTGACCGATGACCGGCAGACACTCGTCGTGCTCCTCCGACATTCTGGCTGCACATTCTGCAAGCAGACACTCTCGGATCTTGCGAGCAAACAATCCGACATCGAAAAGAGTGGTGTGGGTATTGCAGTGGTCGGAATGTCAGCCTCATCTGAAAAACTCCGTCTATTCGGTCAGCAATACGGACTCACTTCGGCCGCGTGGTTCGCAGATCCAGATCGACTCCTTTACCGAGCATTAGAACTGCAGCGCGGATCATTTCTGCAGTTATTCGGGCCGCGTGTCTGGATCGCCGGTGTGCTCGCGGCATGGCGAGGACACGGAATTGGCAAACTCGAGGGTGACGGATTCCAGATGCCAGGTGCGTTTGTAATCCATCGTGGTAGCGTACTAAGAGCATACCGACACCAAAGCGCGGCCGATCGGCCCGACCTCAAGGAGTTGGCGTGTCCGATCAATTGATTTCATTGATCCCGATAGCCCATGCCGCCGCGACGTGGTTCATGGTCGGCTTGATCTGGTTCGTTCAAGTCGTTCATTACCCGCTCATGGGAGAAGTTCCCGCTGAGGCCCAATCGGCGTACGCGAAAGCTCACCAGCGACGAACGACGTGGATTGTCGGCCCTGTGATGCTGATAGAGAGTGGTTCTGCACTTCTGCTTATATGGGCATCGCACAGAGAGTCTTCTGATACGCTGATGCCGTGGATCGGTTTCGCTCTTCTTATCCTCATCTGGATCTCGACTTTTGCAATCCAGGTTCCATTGCACGAGCGCCTGGCGTCTGGGCTTGACAGGGCGGTCTGGCATCGGCTCGTGGCCACGAACTGGTTGCGGACAATCGCGTGGACAGGCCGCGGCATCATCGCACTCTTGTTGCTGCGAGAGACGTAGTTTGGAAATGAGTCAGGGCGTCCGCCCCAAACCAGGAAAGAACTGAGACGTTTATGACAGATCGAAAGTGTTTGGTGATTGGCGCAGCGGGTGGCATCGGGCGAAAACTTGTGGAAATACTTCACCGTGAAGGATGGACTCTCATCTTGGGAGGCCGAAACTTGGCCGGACTCGATGAGGTCGCGGCGATGTGCGGCGGCCAGACAGCATGTTTCGATGCGAGAGACTTCGATGCTGTCGATGCCGTGTTTCAAGCCCACCCCGGCATCACCGGCGCAGTAAACCTTGCCGGTTCAATCCTGCTCAAGCCCGCTCATATGACCACGACCCAGGAATTTGACGAGACCATCGCCTTGAATCTCCGCACCGCCTTCGCGCTCACGAGAGCCGCCGGAAAGCACATGAAGAACACAGGTGGAAGCGTGGTGCTGATGTCTTCATGCGCGGCAGCGATTGGTCTGCCGAATCACGAGGCTATCGCCGCTGCAAAGGCGGGTGTCGAGGGCCTTGTGCGTGCGGCGGCGGCGACCTATGCGAGTTCCAGGATTCGCTTCAACGCGGTGGCGCCGGGATTGGTAGCCACGCCGCTTGCCCGGAGAATCACTGAGAACGAGGGTGCGTTGAAAGCGTCAGTGGCGATGCATCCGCTGGGTCGCATCGGTCAACCAGAAGAAGTTGCTCGCGCGATCGCCTTTCTTTTAGGCGACCACAGCGCATGGACAACAGGACAAGTGCTTGGGGTTGATGGCGGCCTCGCCGGATTGAAGGGACGTTAAGCCAAACGTCCCGTTCGCCTATGTAGCCGGTCCGGCCGGTGACGAACGCCGGTGGTGAAGTTGCTGTCCTTCCCTGTAGATTCGTCGTAGCTATATGAAAGTCGTTGCCACCTGCTCTGTTCAGGATCTTCTGTCGCTGCTGCGTGTGTCGATGCCCAACTTTGCGCGGAGCAGGTTGGCATCGATTGTGATTTGTGTGCGGACCTCAGGTTTCATGCGATCTACGTTCTTGAGTATCATCGCCATCCGCTGGTTGTGGGCAAGTGTCTCGCGTGAGCGGATGAGGAAATCCCAGTAGAAGACTGTGAAGGGGCACGCTGAAGGGCCGCTGCGCTCTGCGGGGTCGTAGCGGCATTTCGTGCAGTAGTTGCTCATGCGCTGGATGTATTTGCCGCTTGCAGCATATGGCTTGGTGCCAACCAGTCCGGTGATGCCCTTGGCTGCGTTCTTGCGGCGATCGGCGTGCATGACCATGCCCAGCGCATTGGGGAGCGTGACCCAGTCGATGCCGTCGACGAACATCCCGAGGTACCAGTCGCCGACTGCACGTGGATGGATGCCGCTGATGAGGGCGAAATTGCCCGTAACCATCAGCCGCTGGATATGGTGTCCAAAGCCAGTGTCGAGCACCTGGCCAACGCAGGTTTTCATGCAGGCCATGTCGGTGTCGCCGGTCCAGTAGAACCACGGCAATTTGCCGTGCTGGTCAAGACCGTTGCGATCGGCGTATGCAGGGCCTTCGAGCCAGTAGACGCCGCGGATGAACTCGCGCCAGCCGATGATCTGGCGGACGAATGCTTCGACAGACTGCAACGGGGCCTTGCCAGTGCGATATTTCTCGATGGCCCGCTCGCAGCACTCGCGGGGGTTGAGCAACTTGAGGTTGAGCGAACTGGAGAGCATCGAGTGGTAGAGCGTCGGCTCGCTGGACCACATCGCATCTTCGAAGGGGCCGAACTGGGCAAGACGGTGCGTGAGAAAATCGTCGAGAGCGGCCAAGGCCTGCTCGCGCGTGACGGGCCAGGCGAAAGATTCTATGTTGCCGGGTAGATCTGGGAGCGTGCGCTTCATCGATGCGAAGACCGCGCGCGTGGTCTCATCGGGTTTAAATGTGAGCGGCGGATGAGGTCGAGGATCAGGACCTTTTTTGCCGAAGGGGAGGCGGTTTTCCTTGTCGAAGTTCCATGCGCCACCGGCGGGCTTTGCGTTTTTGCCCGTTCCCTCCATCAGGTAATCCATTTTGCGCCGTTGCTCGCGGTAGAAGAACTCCATCGTGAGAGTGCTTCGGTCCTTGGCCCATTGGGCGAACTCTTCGTGGGTCGTGAGGAAATGATCATCGGGCAGTAGAGTGAGCGGGATACCGGTGGCATTGCGGATGCGCTCAAGCATCGTCAGCACGCGCCATTCGCCGGGGTGGATGCACACTATCTGCGATGGGTTGATCGCGGCGATGGAGCGAGCGATTTCGGTTTCGAACGATCCAGTGTTCCGGGGATCGTCAAGGGCGATGTATCGGACAGAGATGTTTCGCTTGGCCAACTCATGTGCAAAGTGACGCATCGCGGACAGGAAGAGGGCGGTTCGCTGAACGTGGCTGGGCACATGGCGCGATTCGGTCGCTACTTCCATCATGAGCACTGTGTCATGGGAACTCAGTGAGCGGATGAGCACAGATTCCAGATCAAGTTGGTCACCGAATACGATGACCAGCCGCGCCTGCGCAGGCGATTGTTGTTGCTGTTTTGAGGAGGTGGCGGAGGTGCGCGGCATGCGGGTGCATCGTACGATAGAAGTCCGAGTTTGTACTCGTCTTCGAAGGAACATGTTTGTGCCCAACCATCATCTGCCGACAAAGACCTGTGCTCACTGCAAAAGAGATTTTGCCTGGCGAAAAAAGTGGGAACGCGACTGGGAGCAAGTGAAGTACTGCTCAAAGAAGTGTGCTGCGGAAGCTAAGCCAGGTGGCGCAGGTGCGCGTGCAGGCAGGAACTGATGCAGATTCGGAAATGCCTGTTGCCCTTACGCCCCTTTACTGCTTGCGGTTCTTTTGAGTAGCAGCATCTAATGAAAATCGCGTGAGCGGGAAGCCAGGCCTTGAAGCGGCTCTACTACAGATTGCAGGTCAGCGATTCGTGAAACGATAACGTGGACAACTTCGCCCTGGCGTTCGACTTTTCCGATGGCGGCGATGCAGGAGGAAAGGCGGGCTGCGCGGCGGTAGCGTTCGTAGATGTTGGGCCAGAGGATGAGGTTGGCTGCGCCGGTTTCATCTTCGATGGTCATGAAGAGGACGCCGCTGGCGGTGGAGGGGCGCTGGCGGACCAGGACCATGCCGGCGATGCGGACGAATGTGCCTGATGGGCAGGAATTGCTGCGAACATGTGCGGCGGTTGTAAAACGGCGGCGGGAAAGTTCTTCGCGGTAGAACGAAAGTGGGTGAGCTTTGAGCGAGAGGCCCAGGGTTTGATAGTCTTGAACGACGTGGCGTGAGAGGGGCATGGTGGGAAGGTCGGCTGCGCCCGAAGATTGGATGTTGTCATCGGGAATATCGAGGGAATCAAAGAGCGGGAGTGGATTGTCGCGGAGAGATTCGATGTGCCAGAGAGCCTGGCGGCGATCGAGTTTCATGGAGCGGAAGGCATCAGCGCGAGCGAGAGCGCGAAGAGCTGAGACGGGTACGCGGCTGGCACGCCAGAGCGATTCGATGGAGGTGAATGGGCCGCGGGATTTCACGGCGGCGACGATTGCGTCGGCGTGGAGTTGATGCAACGATTTCACGAGACGCATGCCCAGACGCAGAGCGGGGGAGGAATCTCTCGTTGCGTATTCGAGCGTGCAATCCCACGTGCTGAAATTAACATCAGCATCGCGAGCTTCGACACCGTGTTCGCGAGCATCGCGCACGAGCTGGGCGGGAGCGTAAAAACCCATGGGGAGGCTGTTGATGAGAGCCGCACAGAAGATAGCGGGGTGGTGTTTCTTCAGCCACGCCGAGACATAGACAAGAAGTGCGAAACTGGCGGCGTGGCTTTCGGGAAAGCCGTATTCGCTGAAACCTTTGAGCTGTTGGAAGCAGCGATTGGCGAAGTCGGGCTCGTAGCCGTTTTTGAGCATGCCGCCAACAAAGCGGTCTTCAAATGCGAGGAGGCGATGACCTTTGCGTTTCCAGGCGGCCATGGCGCGGCGAAGGGAATCGGCTTCGCCGGGGGTGAAGCCGGCGGCGACGATCGCGAGTTTCATCGCTTGTTCCTGGAAGAGTGGGACGCCGAGGGTTTTGCCGAGGACTTTTTTGATTTCTTCGGTGGGGTAAATCGTTGGTTCTTCACCGTTGCGGCGGCGTAAATATGGATGGACCATCTCGCCTTGAATGGGTCCGGGTCGCACAATCGCAACTTCGATCACAAGATCGTAAAATTTCCGAGGTCTTAACCGGGGCAACATGGACATCTGCGCACGCGATTCGATCTGGAAAACTCCGACCGTGTCGGCCGCACACATCATGTCGTAGACAACCGGATCTTCGCGGGGAACTTGGTGCATTTGCATTGGCTGCGGATTACTTGGTGCGGCGTTGTAGAGGTCGAGAGATTTGCGGATGCACGACAACATGCCGAGGCCGAGGCAATCGATCTTGAGCATGCCCATGGCATCGACATCGTCTTTGTCCCATTCAATGACGGTGCGGTCGGCCATCGCCGCGTTTTCAATTGGAACCAGATCGGAGAGATTTTGTTGGGCGATGATGAAGCCGCCGACGTGCTGAGAGAGATGGCGGGGGAAACCGAGGATTTGGCGCGTGAGTTCGATGCAGAGGAGGATGGTGCGATCGCGCGGGTCGAGGCCGACGGCGCGGAGATCATCTTCTTTGGGCGGACCATCGCTCCAGTGGCTGAGTTCTTTGGCCATGCGGTCAACGAGATCGAGAGAAAGGCCCAGAGCTTTGCCGACTTCGCGCACGGCGGAGCGGCCGCGGTATGAGATCACTTCCGCAACGAGGGCTGCGCGGTGACGACCGTATTTTTTGTAGATGTACTGAATGACTTCTTCGCGACGTTCGTGTTCGAAATCGATGTCGATATCCGGTGGCTCGCCGCGTTCTTTGCTGATAAAGCGTTCGAAGAGGAGATCGATGCGAGAGGGATCGACGCTGGTGATGCCCAGGCAGTAGCAAACAGCAGAGTTGGCGGCGGCGCCGCGGCCCTGACAGAGAATGTTCTGGGAGCGGGCGAAGGCGACGATGTCGTAGACGGTGAGGAAATATTTGGCGTAGTTGAGTTCTTCGATGAGAGCGAACTCGTGTTCGATGCGGGCGATGACATCGGGGGGGATTTGGGAGGAGAAGGAGAACTGTGAGGCACTAGGCACTAGGCACTGGGCACTAGGGGAAGCAGAAGTGGCGGAGTGACGAAGTGACGGAGTGACGAAGTGGGGAGACGCGGGAGCGGGAGGGATTTGAGATTTGAGATTTGAAATTTCAGAGGAGGAAGCAGAAGAGGAAGAGCTGGCAGAGTGAGAAGCAGTTGGTGCGATGGTGACGAAGTCCTGAGGAGCGGTGTCGGGTGGGAGTTGGTAGCGCGGGGCATTGGGCGATTGGGGCGCGGAGAGCCAGAGGGGAAGGGTGCGAGATTTGGGGAGAGCGGAAGTGGTCGAGTGACGGAGTGACGAAGTGACGGGGTGAGAAGGCGAAGAGGTTTCAGATTTGAGATTTGAAATGTCAGAGGGGGTCAGGGTGCCACCGTTTTGTTCAGGGTGCCATGGCACCCTGGCATCCTGGGGTTTTTCAAGTGAAATCGAGGGTGTGGTTGGCGCTACATGCGGTTCATACCAGCCTCGTTGGTCGAAGGGTTTGCCGAAACGCTGGGCTGCACCTTGCCAGGTGAGTTCGCGGAGGTAGGCCATGGGGGAGCGGCCTTTGGGGCAGATTTCTTCGGGGTATTCGTATTTGACCTGGTCGAGAGAGAAGCTGGCGCAGCGGCGGGTGATTGAGATGGTGCGGGCGATTGCTTCCGGGTACGCCGCGAAAAGGCGGGACATTTCCGATGCAGGCTTGAGGTAGCGTTCGCCGTGCTGAAAAAGGAGTTGGCCGGCCTGAGGGATGCTGGTGGTGTGGCGGATGCAGGTGACAACATCTTGCAGTGCGCGGCGGGCGGGGTCGTGATAGTGCACATCGTTGGTGGCGACGAGGGGGATGTTGGTGTGACGCGAGAGCGTTGCGAGTTGCTCAAGTGTGCGGTGGTCTTCAGAGGTATACAGGCGGCGGGCGGCGAGGGAGAGGCGATCATCATCGAAGACTGCGCGGAGTGAAGAGAGGAGATTGATGAAATTTTCGCAGGGGACAAAATCGCCATGGGCGGGAAATGGCGGCACGATGATGGCAAGAAGGCCCGCGTGGTGATCGAGGCAATCGTGGAGGGTGAGGTGACATTCGCCTTTGGGAGCGCGGCGCTTGCCGAGGGTGAGAAGGCGGGAGAGATTGGAGTAGGAGGGGAGAGATGTGGGGTAAAGGAGGAGAGAAAAGTGGGAGGATGGGATTTGAGATTTGAGATTTGAAATTTCAGGGGAGCCGAAGGAAGAAGAGAAAGAGAGTTCGATGCGAGCGCCGACTATGAGCTGGATTTTGGCTTCTTTGGCAGCGACGTGCGCACGCACAACTCCCGCGAGAGAGTGGCGATCGGTGATAGCAACCGCCGCGTGACCGAGTGAAGCGGCTTTAATGGCGAATTCATCGGGATGGCTGGCGCCGGTGAGGAATGTGAAGTTGGTTGTGACGTGAAGTTCGGTGTACGAGGGAGAGTTGTCGGAAGGTGTCGGCGCAGGATTTCCGGGCGGAGCATCGGGCTTACCGGGGTGAGGGTGGTATTTTGCGAATGCTGGATCGGGCATAAGACACGCAAGGAAGAGGAAGAAGTAAAAGAAAACCGTTACGCCCACAGACCATGGACGGCCCACTGGCTTGTGGAGAGGTCGCGGGCGACCCAGAGCCAGGAGCCGTCCGCGGTCTGTAAGCGATGGAAATCAGATGATGCACAAGCGGCGGATGAGAGCGGAAGAGAACGCGTTGATTGATCGACTTGCCACCACTCGCGGCTGATGCGTTCGGGACCTATGCCGCGGATGATGGGGGAATTGTGGTGGCGCCAGCGGATGTGAGAGGGCGGATGATCGGGCATGAGCGCGATGGCGTATGCGGGTTCGGGAGGATCAAAGAGGATGGATGGACGATCGTGACGGGGCGCGGGAGTTTCGAGAGCTTTGGCGGGAGTGTCAGAATCTTGCATGACTTTCTGCAAATTCCAGGCGCGATGAGGATTGTGAGAATTGGTGGGGACGTGCCGAAGTACGCGCTCGGGACCGAGTCGCGCGGTGAGACAATCGATGAGTTCGCTGGTTGAATGTTCCTGCGGGGCGGCGGGTGCATCTGCCGGTTGCGTATTGAGTTGTTGCGGGCGGATGCGACCCTGGCGGAAGACTGTGAGCGAGACGCCTTCGATGCCGAAACCCATGTGAAGTGTTTCGATGTGGCGACGAAGGAGATTCCAGAGATGGCGCGGATTGCGGCTGGCGCGGCTGAGATGAATGCGCGCGGTGGCGAGGTCGCGACCTTTGGGACCGTTGCGTGTGAACTGAATATCGAGCGTGCGCACGCCGCGGTCTTTGTGGAGAAGTTCGGTGGCGAGTTGATCGAGGAGATTGCGAGTTGCGTGTTCAACAGAATCGATGCGCGTGGTGGGGCCGGTGAAGTTGATGAAGAGGTTGAGTGGCGGTTCGGGGCGGATGGGGCGGATGAGATCGAATGCGTAGCCGAAAGCCTGATCGAGGCGCCGGGCCAGAAGCGGGCCGAAGCGAGCGGGAAGAGCAGCGCGGGGGAGTTTCAAGACGTGATGAATATTTTCGATACCCACGGCGGCGAGCGAGGCGATGAGAGCGGGATCAATACGAAGTGCTGAGACGGGAAGCGGAGCCAGAAGCGAGCGAAGATCGGCATCGGGCGGTGAAATGGTGATTGAATTGCGGGAAAAACGTGCGAATGCCCAGGCCGCGCCGATGGTGGGCGCGACAGCGATACGTGCGGTGAGACCCAGTGCCGCGAGTTCATACTGGATGCGCTGAGCGAAGGAGAGTTCAGAGCCGAAGAGGTGAGGCACGCCGCGGATGTCGAGGAGAAGCGCATCGGGCTGAGCGTCGAGCTGGAGAGAATCTGGATCGATAGCGACGGAGGGGGAATAGCGCGAGCACCATTCGGCGAGTTTGCGGAGCGATTCACGGTCGAGAGCGGGGTCAAAAGTTTCGATGATTGCATCGGCAGCGACCGCGCGGGCATGGGCGAGCGTCATGCCGGGCCGAATGCCACGGGCAACGGCGATCGGACAACAACGAGCGACAAACTGCGAGTTGGCGCGAGCGGTGACCAGCAGGAGCGGGGAGGAAAGCGAAGGATGTTCAGGCGAAATGTTTTCGGCGCGGGCGCGGCGCCGCAATTCCTGCTGCGTTGACCAGTTGGGAAGAAAGATGCAGAGGGCACGGGGCGAGGTCGTTGTTTTCATGATGCTCTTCGGGTTGAGTGTGAGAAATTCGCATCGTGCGGATGGTCCATGCCGGCGAATCCGCGCCGGCAAACAGAGATGAGCGTTTATCGCGGAGCAGTGTCATCTGCCACGCGGGGAGGTCGTTGTCGGAAATCGCGGGAGCGATGTGCCAACGCATCGCGGCGGCGGAAAGCTCTGCCCGTTCATAATCGGGGCGAGCGAGCAGGCAGTGTGCGCGAGCAGATTCGCACGCGAGTTGGATGCGGCGCGTGGCGGACATGTCGAGGTGGGTGCCGTCGGCGACGATGATGCGCGTGCCGCCGGTGCGGAGACATTGATCGATTGTCCAGAGAGTGGATGCGGCGTCGGGCGGATCGATGAAGAGCGAAGAGGTGTGGAGATTGAGGAGGGCCAGGAGCCATGGCGTGGGGAAAGTGCGGCGACCGATCCAGAAGATTGGGGAGGGGGCGGTATCGGGCGAGGCCGCGCGGGCGATGTACCCCATGATGGTGAGCGGCGGCAGGAAGTGATTGGCAGGCGCGGGCGAGAAGAACTCGATGAGCGTGGGCGAGGCGGGCGGAGCGAGCGGCGAGAGCGAGTATGTGGTGAGCGCAGCGGCACTGCAGCGACGGAGCGAGGGGCAGGCGACGAGTGCGCGACGTGCGGCGGCCGAGAGCGGAGCGGGCTCGCGGGTAATGGGGAAGGGGATGGGAGAAGGTGTTGAAAGCATAACTTGTGTATCGGAACTTGATAGGTTACTGGGTTTGAGTGGGTAGGTCAAGTCATTTTGATAGTGTAATAGGCGGGTATGGTTCTAAGTTGTTATGGTTCATAGCTTTAGATTTGTGTTAGGTATTTTGGGACGTGTATGGTGAGTGGGCAGGGTCCGGTAAGAACGTGACGTAAACAAGCAGGAAAGCAAATTCGAACCTATCTTGAGGGAGCATGAAAGCAGAGAGCGAGCGATACGTGGATGCATGGAGGGCGCCGCCGGTTGCTCGCACTCATCCATTCTGGCGTCAGCGTGCCGCCATCGCCGGACTCGTGATGCTGATCGGCATGTTCCTCGCATGCGTGTGTAGTCTGCCGTGGACGCTTGGTTCTGTGCCGCACGAAGGCAAGAACGCGGTAGTGCGATATGACGATGGCGAGGCGCGGAACGGAAGGCTGCCGCCGTTCTGGTGGAAGGTGACGCGTGATCAGCGATTGCAGTTGAATGGTGCGGTGGAAGAGACTGATGCGAGCGCGATTGCGGCTGCGCACAACGTGAGCATTGCCATTGCACGCAAAGCAACTGAAGGCCCGGTTGCGAAAGCGATGGAGACAAAGTGGCCGCGGTATCTGCTGGGAACAGACATCCTGGGCCGAAGCCTGTTTGTCCGCGTGCTCACCGGCGGCGGGATTTCGCTGGGAATCGGCCTCGCCGCGGCGTTCATCTCGGTCTTCATCGGCACGCTCTACGGCGCGATGGCTGGCTACATCGGCGGCAAAGTCGACAGCGTGATGATGCGGATCGTGGATGTGTTGTATGGCTTGCCGTATGTGCTGCTGGTGGTGTTGATGGCGGTGGCGGTTGATGCGGGGATGGACCGAGTGCTGGTCAGTCGCGTGAAAGCGGTGAGTGCGCAGCGCGATATGTATGTTGAGACGGAGTTAAAGAAGTTGCCGCCCGCGCAGCAAAGTGAGCCGAGCGAGAGAAAGCAGATCGAGCAGGATGCACAGCAGAAGTTTCGCGCACAAGAAGTCGCTGGCGGCTGGCGAACGACGATCAATGTGTTAACGCTCCTGATCGCAATCGGCGGCGTGTCGTGGCTCACAATGGCACGCGTAATCCGCGGCCAGGTCTTGAGTCTGAAAAATCAACCGTTCATTGAAGCTGCTCGCGCAATGGGGCTGCGCCCAATACGCGTCTTTTTCAGGCACTTACTGCCAAATCTCGTCGGTCCGATCGTGGTGTACGCAACGCTGACTGTGCCGCAGGCGATCTTGCAAGAGTCGTTCCTGAGTTTCCTGGGGATCGGTGTGAAGCCGCCGCTGCCGAGCTGGGGAAACCTCGCCGCGGAAGGGCTGGGCGAACTCAATCCGTATCAATCGCACTGGTGGTTGCTGTTGTTTCCGTGCGTGCTGCTGGCGTTGACATTGCTCGCGATGAACTTGGTTGGTGAAGGACTGCGAGAAGCTCTCGATCCAAAGAGTCGGCGGAGATAATGCGTGAATGAAGCAAGCGACACACCGGTGCTGGCGATTCGCGACCTTGCTGTGAGCTTTGATGGTGGCGATGGCTTGCGCATTCGCGCAGTCGATGGCGTGACGTTTGATGTTTACGCAGGCAGGATGCTCGCGGTGGTGGGGGAATCGGGAAGCGGCAAGTCGGTGACGGCGATGAGCGTGCTGCGACTCTTGCCGCAAGCGCGGATAGATCGCGGCGCAATCGACTTCACGCGGAAAGATGGCACGATCGCGGACTTAGCGAAACTGCCAAGCGAGAAAATGCGGCAAATCCGCGGCGGCGAAATCGCCATGATCTTCCAGGAGCCGATGACGAGCCTGAATCCGGTCTTCTCAATCGGTGAACAGATTCTCGAAGCGGTGCTGCTGCATCAGAGTGTGACAAAGAAGCAAGGCAAAGAGATCGCGATTGAAGCTCTTCGCAAAGTAAAAATCGATGATCCGGTGCGGCGCTACAGCCAGTATCCGCACGAATTTTCGGGCGGAATGCGACAGCGCGTCATGATCGCGATGGCGCTGGCGTGTCGGCCGCGGGTGTTGCTTGCCGATGAGCCGACGACGGCGCTCGATGTCACCGTACAGGCTGAAGTCCTGCGGCTTGTGAAAGAACTGAGCGTGAAAGAGGGCTTAGGCGTCATGCTCATCACGCACGATCTTGGTCTTGTTCGTGAACACGCAGACGACGTCGCGGTGATGTACGCTGGACGCGTCGTCGAACGCGGCAGCGCAAAGGCTGTGCTCTCTTCGCCGCACCATCCGTACACGCGGGGATTGCTGAAATGTGTGCCGCGGCTGGGAGAGCGGAAAGAACGACTGGTCACGGTGCAAGCGGAAATCGACGGCGCGGAATTTGAAGAAGTCGCAGGAAAGCGGCCTTGGTGGCCGCGGCATGAGGCACCAACGGGTGCGAGCGGCTGCGGAATGGTCGAAGTGAGTAAAGGCCACAGCACGCTAGTCTGGCGCTGACCAGTCTGGCGTTGATAGGATTGAGCGATGCGTGTGCTGCTTCTGACAGATGAACTCTTTGCCTCGCGTGAGCAGTCGCTGCTCGCGCGGATCGAAGTTGGGTTCGCTGATGAAGGTGTGCGCGTGGCACACGCGATTCCTGATACCGCGGTGGGCAAGGTGAGTCAGCTCGCGGGCGCGGTGTTTGCGAAGCAGATTGTGTACGAACCCGGCCGGTTCATTTTCGCCCGTGCCCTTCGTCGGCGCAAGCTGGTCGCAGCCCTGAAAACGCTCGTGTCTGAAGATGATGACCATGACGATGTGGACGTCATTCACGTATTCGGCGGCGGAGCGTGGGACCTTGGTGCCGAACTCGCGGAAGACTTGAACGCTCGACTGGTGCTGGAAGTCTGGCGCAGCGGCATGGTTTCTCGCGCGGCCAATACGAAATGGCTGCTCGAAGTGCCGCCGATGTTCATCGCGCCCGATGCGACGATTGAGCGCGGCCTGAGGGCGGCGAACCCCGCACTCAACGTCAGACTGTGCCCGTGGGGCGTGCACGCAGCCATCGCCGAACGCCAGGTCTTGCCAGTTGAGAAAGCTCCGGCGGCGGTGGTGGTGGGGACCGGTCAGGATTCCAAAGCATTCAGCGCAGCGTTCGAAGGTCTGGCTCGCGTCATCAAAGAGTTCCCCGAGTTCATGTTGTTCATGGATGCATCGGCGGCGTCAAAATCCGGAGCCTGGGCGCTGGCTCGCAAGTGGGGCCTCGCTAAACACATTTCGCTCGTCGATGAAATTGAATCGCGCAGAGATCTGCTCATGCACGCTGATTTCCTCGTGCAGCCCGAAGCTCGCGGCGATCAGCGAACGATTGTGCTCGATGCGATGGCCGCTCGAATGCTGGTCATCGCGGGGACCGATCCGATGGTGTCGATCCTTGCCGATGGAAAAACCGCGAGGTTGATTTCCAAGCCCGATGGCAACGAGTGGTATGGCGCGATCGCAGGATTGCTCAAAGATCAGAAAGAAGCGCAGCGGCTCGCAGACTCAGCACACGCCTGTGTTCGAGAGCAGCGCCGCGCAAGTGAGCAGATTCGCCTGGTGCTGCAGGCCTACGGAACGCTCGCGCCGGCCCAGTCGTTTCCATTTTCGGCAAGCGATAGCTAAGGCCCAATAACTGCAAAAATGTGCCGAATATGCGGCCGGTAACGGAATAGAACGCACAATCCGACCCTTGCGGGTTGGCGCAGGCCCGTTCATCGTGCATCATTAAGTTGTGGGGTGCGGTGCGCGTGTGCGTGATGTGACGTGATTAATCAGTCGCGTCGGACAATGAAAGAGAGGACTCGATGTCACTGGCGATTCTTGCCATTACTTCTGCGATCACTGCTGGACCTTCCATGCCGTTCCCGTCGGTGGAATTCGGCGGCGAGAACCAGTCTCGCTTTCTTGCCACCATGCGTCCGTATCCAGCGGGTCGCGCTGATGATGTGCGCCGCCCCGGCTTTAACGGCCGCCTGTGGATCGGTGACGTCAACATCGGGCCGGTGAATCAACATTGGCCGATGGCGTTCGGTGATCCGGGTCCGGCGTCATACGGCGCGGCGGGCCACGAGTTCGAGCGCGTGTACGCGAAGATCGGCCACACCGCAGTCGGCATCAGCCCCTGGGTTGCGATCAACGCTGAAGGTCTGCACGATTTCGAATATGCCCGCAACACATGGCTCGCTGAACGCGGCTTTGTTGGCGGCGTCCGCACGTTTGTGAACGATCTGTATCTTGCTGATTACCTTGGCGAGTCACACGCACATGCTAAAATGGGCACAAAAATCGAGCCCCGCGGCACGATCCAGTTGCCCGAAGATATGCCGCGGTTTAAGAGCCGCGAGCAGGTGTTGCACGAAGCGGGAACGGTGTCGAAGGTCGCGATCGGGAAAGTGTCGCTGCCGCCAATGGCAGGAAAAGCAATGGCGCAGCGCGTGAACAGCAACAACTCGCGCCTGGCATCGAAGTAAACCCGGGCGACGGATGCGCTCTGGAAGTTGAGAGATAAAGGGGAAGGCCCGGCATGTGAAAAACGTGTCGGGCCTTGTTTGTTTTGTTGATGCATTGCTGCATTCTCGCCTTGATGTCTTGTGGCCCGCGTATTGGAGCCCAGAGGGCGCCGGAATGTAGCCGCCGGTAGAGCGTCCGCGCCACCGGCGGAAAGGATCGAGATGCATCCCCGCTCCGGAGGAGCGGAGGAATCTCCGTCGTACAAACAACCAAAATCAAACCACTTGACAGATCGTCCAATCAATCAAACACATACCTCTCATCAAACTCAACATCCTCTTCCCTCAACAAACGCAGGTACTCCGTCTTGAAATCTTCCTTCTTGTGATGCTCTCGCTGCCCAGCGATATATGCCTTCACAACTTTCTCCTGCGACTTGCTCACAGAAAAAGCTCCATACCCCTCCTGCCACCAGAACGCCCCGAGTTTCGGATACGTGTCATGGATCCACGAACATGATCTCGATTTTACCACTCGCATCAAATCCGACACGTTCCCATCTGGTCGCCATCGCAGATACAAATGAACATGATCTTCAACACCATTGATGTCGTAGAGCATGCCGCGTTCGGCGCGAATAATTCCACCCATGTATGGATACAGGCGCTGGGCAACATCAGGTGTAATCCATGGCTCGCGGAAGCGAGTCGAAAAAACGATGTGATAAAGCATCTGCGAATACGTTCCCATGGCGGTCCTTTCTGATATGAATTCCGGGCGAACACAAGTCAATTCTTTTGCCCCATCCGGGGCAAGACAGCATACCAAATCTCTCCGCCGGTGGCGTGGACGCTCTACCGGCGGCTACATTCCACGGCCCTCCGGGCCAAAGGCCAAAGACAAAGCCCAAAGACCGGCAGCCTCCTCCGTTGCAACATCTGGTCTCAATGTTCAGGACCGCACCTGGCTTGTCTAAATCCATCATCGAAATCCAATCGCCGGATCCGACGCCTGAAGCCATTTTCTGACTTTGCTATCTGAATCCAACGCCTTCAGCCCGGAGGGCGCCGGAATGTAGCCGCCGGTAAAGCGAGGCCTTGCGAGCGCCACCGGCGGAACGGATCGAAATGCCTCCCCGCTCCGGAGGAGCGGAGGAATCTCCTGTGCATTCAACCCGGAGTCGACCTCCGAATCACCTCACAAAATTCCTTCGCCCGCGCATCCGCCAAATCTTCGATCCAATAAATACACCCCGTCGTGTTTACCGCCATTCCCAACTGAACGGGCTTAACAAATGGTTCTGGCACCCATGCCAAAAGCACTCCACCCCGCACCTCCGGAACATCATCCAGGTACACCAGCCACGTGTCCGTCGGCGGCGTGCAGAAGCAGTCGAAGTAATCACAGGATTCGCTTTCTTCCATTCCCTCGTGCAAATAGTTGTCAGGTTCAAGAACCAGGATGCGGCCGCCGCAAAGTTCACTGAGAGTAATCACAGACTCAGTTTGAAAAGTGTTGTATCTCGCAACGGTTGGAAGCCCAAGAGCACCCGCTCGTTGTACAACCAAAGCTTCAACTATTTCATGCCCGGAACAAAATGGATACAGAAACACAGGCAAAGTGCGAAGACACTTCGACGAATGAATATCAGCCCGAGGATCACACCACTGAATCGCTTCGCGGATGCGACGTGAAAGATCACGATTGTCCATCTTATCCATAGGTGGAAACTGTACCGCGCTCTCCACCTCTCTATATCTCGCTAAATTCCGGTACCGGACGCTTCGCGCCCTATTTTTGTCCGGTACCACATTTTCCTGCAATCTACGTTGACCTCGCACGTACAACCTTGTAAGGTGTCAACATGAAAACCGAACCGCACACAATCTCCCCCCGCGCGGCCGCTTGGCTGGTCCACACTCGCAAGGACCTGCGTTCTAACTTCAAATGCGTCCGCACCCGCCTCTGGAGGGAACCCAGGTTGCCACATTGCCATGGCAATCTGAACACA
>CAZAEQ010000028.1:0-59765 GCA_964484185.1 uncultured Phycisphaeraceae bacterium | reverse complement strand
TCTCGCGACCTTCGCTGATCAAGTCACAAACGTCGCCCGCGAAGTGGGTGTGGACGGACGTCTCGGTGGTCACGCAAACGTGCCCGGTGCTGCAGGTACATGGAAAGATCTCACGGGTAACGTCAACCTCCTCGCAGCAAACCTCACGACTCAGGTCCGCGCTATCGCCGAGGTGGCAACCGCCGTGACCAAGGGCGACCTTACGCGCTCCATCCAGGTGAACGCCAAGGGCGAAGTGGCCGAACTCAAAGACAACATCAACACGATGATCTCTAACCTGCGCGAAACGACCGAAAGTAATCGCGAACAGGATTGGCTGAAAACCAACCTCGCCAAGTTCACCGGAATGCTCCAGGGCCAGCGCGAACTCAACACCGTCGGTCAGATACTCCTCACCGAACTGGCACCGCTGGTCCGGGCACAACAAGGCACAATCTACCACCTTAGCGGCGGCGAAGGTGATGGCTCCATTTCTGATCGTCGACTCAATCTGCTCGCAAGCTACGCACACGGTGGTGAACGACTTGCCCAGACCCTCAGGCTTGGCGAAGGTCTCGCTGGTCAGTGCGCAGTCGAAAAGAAACGCATCCTGCTCACAGATGTACCACCGAACTTCATCAATATTTCATCCAGCTTAGGCGAAGCCCGCCAGGTCAACATTATCGTTCTTCCGGTAATCTTCGAAGGGCAGACGAAGGCAGTGATTGAATTGGCCTCGCTCCAGAACTTCTCCGCTGGCTCGCTCGCATTCCTCGAGTTGCTAACTCAGAGCATCGGCGCAGTCTTCAACACCATTGAAGCAACCATGCGTACTGAAGGTCTGCTCACGCAGTCGCAGCGGCTCACCGTTCAGTTGCAGTCTCGTCAGAGCGAACTTCAGCAGACCAACGAAGAACTGGGAACCAAAGCCCGCCTCCTGGCCGAGCAAAACGCCGAAGTGGAACGCAAAAACGCAGAAGTCGAACAGGCTCGCCATGCCCTGGAAGAAAAAGCCGCCGAACTCGCGCTCACGTCCAAGTACAAATCAGAGTTCCTGGCGAACATGTCACACGAATTGCGCACTCCGCTCAACTCGATTCTCATTCTCAGCCAGCAGTTGGCCGAAAACGCACCCGCCACGCTCAATCCCAAGCAGATCGAGTTCTCAAGAAACATCAACTCCTCCGGCTCCGACTTGCTCCACCTCATCAACGATATTCTCGATCTCTCCAAGATCGAATCCGGTACCGTCACCGTCGAAGTCGAGGAAATCCCCTTCGCCGAACTCAATGGCAATATCGAACGGAACTTCCGCCACATCGCTGAGGCCAAAAACCTTCCTTTCAATGTGCATTTCTCAGAGAACCTGCCGCGTGTGATGGACAGCGATCCAAAACGCCTTCAGCAGATTCTCAAGAACCTGCTTTCCAACGCGGTCAAGTTCACCGCGCACGGCAAAGTGGAAGTGCGTGTGAATCTCGCCACCGACGGTTGGACCTCCGATCACCCGGTACTCAGCAAAGCCCCGCAAGTAATTGCCTTCGCCGTTGAAGATACCGGTATCGGCATCGCACCCGAGAAACAACGCCTCATCTTCGAAGCATTCCAGCAGGCGGATGCGGGTACTTCCCGCAAGTACGGCGGCACAGGTCTGGGCCTTGCCATCAGCCGCGAACTCGCAGTCCTGCTCGGCGGTGAAATCAAGCTCAGCAGCGTCCATGGACAGGGCAGTACATTTACGCTCTATCTGCCACTTCACTATTCCGGCTCTGATGCCAACCGCGCCGCAAGCGCCACGGCCGCGTCAGGCGTCGGGCTCGCACATACACAGGTGTCACATGCAGTCACCGTCCAGACCGCGCCACGCGAAGAGATCATCGAAGACGATCGATACTCCATCGAAGAGGGCGACGTCACGGTGCTTATCATCGAAGACGATCCTCACTACGCACGCATACTCCTGGGACTGGCGCGAGACAGAGGCTTCAAAGGCATCGTTGCACTAAAAGGCACAGTCGGACTTTCACTCGCCCGGCAGTTCCGCCCCAGCGCGATTTCACTTGATATTTTCCTTCCCGATATCCTTGGCTGGACTGTGCTTAATCAGCTCAAACTCGACCCTGCGACTCGCCACATTCCGGTGCAGATCGTGACGCTGGAAGAGGAGCGCCAGCACGGTCTCGCACATGGAGCTTTCAACTACATTATCAAGACCCCCACCACCGAAGAAATCGAAGATGGTTTCGACCGCATAAAACAGTTTACCGCGCCACGCACCAAGCGACTGCTGATAGTCGAAGACAACGACATCGAGCGGCAATCCATCGTTGAGCTGCTCGGCCACAATGACATCGAAACTGCTACCGCATCCACGGGCGAAGAGGCGATGGAAGCGCTTCAGAGCCACCAGTTTGACTGTGTCGTCCTCGACCTGCGATTGCCCGACATGTCCGGCTTTGAACTTCTGGAGAAGATGCGGGCCGAGCCCGCGCTCGAGCAGGTGCCCGTAGTCGTCTTTACCGGCAAGGATCTATCAATTGAAGAGCAGACCAGGCTCAAGACCATGGCCAAGAGCATCGTCCTCAAAGATGTGAAATCTCCTGAGAGACTGCTTGACGAGACTGCGCTCTTCCTCCACCGTGTCGTCACCGATTTGCCAGCAGAAAAACAGGCGATGCTTGAGAAATTGCACGGCTCGAAAGAAGTTCTCCGCGGCCGCAAAGTACTTGTGGTCGACGACGACGCACGCAACATCTTCGCCCTTACCTCGTTGCTTGAAAATCATGATATGAAAGTGCTGAGCACCACCGACGGTCACAGCGCAATCGAAATCATCAAGAGCACACCCGACCTGAGCCTGGTGCTCATGGACATCATGATGCCCGAAATGGACGGTTACGAGACAATGAAAGTGATCCGTCAATCCCCAGAGTTCCGCACACTTCCCATCCTCGCTCTTACAGCCAAAGCTATGAAAGGCGACCGTGAAAAATGTCTGAATGCCGGTGCAAGTGATTACATATCCAAGCCTGTCAATACCGATCAGCTTCTGTCTCTGATGCGCGTCTGGTTGTTCCGTTGATAGCTCCTTCCAGGTCCACATTGGAGGCCCCGTGAACGACTCACAACCAGCCAGAAATTTGACCGTCGAACCGATCAACATCCTGATCGTCGACGACGAACCTAAGAACTTAACCGTCCTCGAAACGGTCTTGGACGATCCCGGCTATCGACTTATCCGCGCCGAATCCGCCGACAAAGCGCTGCTCGCATTGGTGGCACAAGAGTTTGCCCTGCTCATTCTTGATGTGCGAATGCCCGAAATGACCGGCTTTGAACTCGCCCAGCTCATCAAAGAGCGGGCCAAAACAGCTCATATTCCTATCATTTTTCTCACCGCCTACTACAACCAGGATCAGCACGTCTTTGAAGGTTACGGCGTGGGTGCGGTTGACTACCTGCACAAACCCGTTAACCCGACAATCTTGCGTTCAAAGGTTGCTGTGTTTGCCGACCAGCATCGGCGTCAGCGTGCCTTGATCACCGAAGTGGCAGAACGCCGCCGCGCTGAAGAACAACTACGTGAACTAAACGAGACACTCGATCAGCGCGTCGCGGAACGGACCGAGGAACTTCGAGAAAGTGAATTGCGTTACCGCGATATGCTCGATGCACTCCCCGCCGCAGTTTACACCACTGATGCACGCGGGCGCATTGTCCACTACAACACCGCCGCGGTTGCAGCTTCCGGAAGAACGCCGGTCATCGGCGAAGACGATTCACGCATCATCTGGAAATTTCTCAAGGCAGATGGATCTCCGCTCGACCATGAAGACTATCCGATGGCGATTACACTGAAGGACGGCCGCAATTTACGCGGCCAGCAGCTCATCGTTGAACGGCCCGATGGAAGTCGCTTCTGGGGAGAGATTTATCCCACGCGCCTGTCGAACAGAGCTGGCGAGGTTGTCGGTGGCATCAACATGATCATCGATATCACTGCACGCAAACAACTCGAGGAAAGTCAGCGGAATTCCGAAGTTCGCTATCGCCGCCTCTTCGAGGCCGCCAAAGACGGAATCCTGATTCTCGATGCGCGGAGCGGGAAAATAACAGATGCCAATGCCTTCATGGGAAGGCTCGTCGGCCTCTCGGTCCAGGAACTGCTTGGCAAGGAACTGCATGAAATTGGCCTCTTTGGCGATCCGCAGGCCAGTCAACGAGCCATCAGCATGCTGCAGAAAGATGACTATGTCCGCTTCGATCACCTTCCGGTGCAGCACCAGGACGGTCAAACCACCGATGTCGAAGTCGTCGCCAACACCTACCGCGAAGGACAGGCGCTGGTTGTCCAGTGCAACGTTCGCGACATCTCACAACGCGTCATCATGGAAAACAGAATCAAGGCCCAGGCTGAACAACTGGCCGGCGAGGCCGCGCGCAAAGACGAGTTTCTTGCAATGCTCAGTCACGAACTGCGCAGCCCGCTCGCCCCTATTCGGGCGGCAGCACATCTCATGCGTACCCAGGGAACCGGCGTCGACAATCCGATGCAGAAACAGGCACGCGAGATCATCGAACGCCAGGTTGCGAACCTCACAAAAATCGTGAACGACCTTCTGGAAGTTTCTCGCGTTGCCAGTGGACGGATTCACCTGGAACGCCAGACTGTTGACCTCAATCAGATTGTCCGCCATGCCATCGAAACCGTCACGCCAATTGTCGAACAGCACAGGCACGAACTGGTCTTGCATCAGTGCGAAAACGAGATCTGGGCCGACGCCGACGCAACACGCCTGGAAGAAGTATTTATCAATCTGCTAAACAATGCAGCGAAATACACACCTGATGGCGGCAAGATCGAAGTCTGGTGCGAAACGTCACTTGCTATTAACGGTGGGCAGCAGGCGCAGTTTCGCGTCCGCGACAGCGGCATAGGTATCGACCACGAACTCCTGCCTCGGATATTCGATCTGTTTACGCAGGCAGACCGCTCGCTTGCCCGGTCTCAAGGCGGACTTGGCATCGGACTTTCCCTGGCACACCGGTTGGTGGATATGCATGGTGGCACCATCGAGGCACGCAGCGATGGTCATGGACTTGGTGCCGAGTTCATCGTGCGGCTGCCGCTCATTCCCTCGCCAGATCGGTCAAAATTGAAGTCTGATCTGCGTCATAAACATCCAGCAAGGCCTGATGAGTTGCGCGTACTCATAGTCGATGACAACATGGACCTTGTCATCATGCTCGCCAGCTCTCTGCGACAGGTGGGCTATCTCGTTCAATCTGCCTACACCGGCCCCGATGGACTTAAGCTCGCGCAAACATGGAAACCAGATGTCATACTTCTGGATATTGGCTTACCTGGCCTCGATGGCTACGAGGTCGCACGCCGCTTGCGCAGTCACCCTCAGACAAAGCACGCCCGCATCATCGCGGTAACCGGATACGGTCGCGATGTTGACAAAAAGCTTGCCCTTGAAGCCGGCTTCGATGACCACTTGACCAAGCCTGTTGATACCAACGACCTGGAAAAGTTAATGGTGATACCGAGGAAGTGGATGGGCGCGGGCGGGTAAGTCGCGGCTCAGTCTATTCTCAGCAACCCGACGAAAACGCGTCGACGAAATCAAGGTAGTCGAAGAAGTCAATGAGGGTGTCACCATTGAAATCAGCGGCGGGTTCGTTTGCGGAGAAGTCGTCGACGAAGTCGAGATAGTCGAAGAAGTCGACTTCGTCGTCACCGTTGAAGTCTGCCGCGCATACGCCGTGCAGTCGAAAAGCATCGAGCTCAGCACATGTGAAAAATCTGTTCGCACCACCCGGCAGACCAAACAGGCGAATACCCGTCGCGTGTACCGGCACATGAAGGACAAAGTCGATGATCTGAAATGGCCGCAACGCATCAAGGGGTTCGCTCAAAGCGACCGGGACCGGAACCCAGTTTTGAGCAACCTGAAGTTCAACGCTGGCGCTGGTAAGCCACCCGCCCTCGATGCCCGCGGGCGAGCCAAAGGTTGGGCCGAAGTGGTCCCCTTCAATAAACCGAATGCTCGCGACTTCTATTTCACGGTCGTATGTGACCTGGAGTGAAACGGAAGTGTTGGGCGGCGGCGGGCTGTCAACGTTTTGTGATGTAAAGAAACCGCGGCGAAAATCCTGGTTGTCACGCCCGGTCCAGTCGCTCTCAAACCCGTTGGCAATGACCGTTGTGATGCCTGAGCCATACGTAGTGCTGGGAGTCCAGGGCGAAGTCGAGACGCTGCAACTTGCCTGCACCGTGCCCCCGGCGGCGCGTACGTGGTTGTTGGCGCTCCGTCGCCATTCGGCCTGCGTTGGAACCAACTCCACAGCCGCCAGCCCGGGAATCGCTGCGGGTGGAACCCACCGCTGATTCGGTTGATCGATCGTCCCGCCGGCACTGACAATCGTCCAGTCTACGAGCGGAATCATCCGCTGCGACATCATGAGGAGTGTGTCCTCGGCAGCGGGATCAGATAGAAGATAATCGGGCAGATTCAATCGGGTGCGAAGAATCCAGAAGCGGTCGGAGAACGACATGCCCGGAAACGCCGCTTGCACCCCATCGATGCCCTGCACCAGACCCAAAAGCCCTCCCATCGTCGCCGTGCAGTTGTCTGAATCCCAGCCCGATAGCGTGCCAATCTGAACGGTGCGTTTGTAGTCCATCTGTCCATAAAGAAGGCACATGACGCCGCTCGCGAAGTTCACGGACGATTCAGGCCAACCTCGGTACACGAACCCGTTTGCGGCGGCATTGCCGTGGTACCTCTGATAGATCTGGTCGCGAGTGAGTTCCCAGTTGTCAACATCCGGGTTCGCCAGAAATTCAGAAAGCACAAAATCTGCGATATCCGCGGCCTTGGATGTGTCGGGGATCCATCGCCGCGCCTGCTGCACAAGCCAAATTGCCTGTTCGCGGCCGGACAGACCATCGGGAATCTGCGTCGCCAGAGAGTAAAGCGCGATGTAAAACTGCGCGGCGTGCGTTGCGTACGAAGCAGATGTAGTCCGCACCGAAAGATCAGCCCATCGCATCGCCTGATCGGGCATGCCCGGGCAAAGCGCTCCGTACACCTCCGTGGTCAACTGCGCATCGATCATAAACGCATCCCGATTCGGGACGACCAATCCAGTTGCAGGTGGCCGCACACCCTTGAGCATCAGGTCGTATGCCCTTCGATTGGAAACCCAAAGAAATGAGGGGTTCATATGCGTGAGCCACCCCTGCGTTAACTCCTCTGGCGAAAGCTGAACACGCCCGTGTTGCTGCATGAGGTGGAGGTACACGTACTCAATATCAGTGTCGTCGTCTGCCCAATTTGGATTTTGATTCGTGACGAAGATGATGGGCATACAGCAAGGCGGTGTCGTGCCCCAGTCGGCATCGGTATAGAACGGCGGGTTGATCCGCGAGCCCTCGGTGCGGATCCCCGTCCAGTTAGCAATGCACTGCCCTAACCACATTCCGTGAAGTCGCCGAAGGTAGTCTGTTCGGTCAACTGGCCTGAGAGCGAACCCCTGTCCTGCAGCGGTGCTCACCAATGCAGCAACATGCAGCCACAACACAACGAGACACTTCACGCCCACCACATGGCACCTCCTGATCGCCCAGCTTCCTCGGTGATTTCTGAACGTACAGATGTCGCAGCGACTCCAATGTACAGAATCAGCGGCTCGATTTCAAATCAATTTCTGGATCGAAGAACTAAAGACTAGCTCCTTGCATCGTAAAAATGCACTTACAAAGCAGCTCTCAAGTCATGAATCACCGGGATTGCAGACCGGCGTTGGCTACGGGATCAACGCGCAGTCCGTCTCAATGCCGGGTTTCAAATGTGATCAATCGAGCCGTCCTGTACTGGAGACGAGGCTCCCTACGGGCGAGATTCACCACCGACCTGGACGCGGACGCCGTGGCGCACCCGATCGCTCGGATAGACGATGACATTCTCACCGGGCGAGAGACCGGTTATCACTTCAGCCGCCTTGCTCGATCGCTCACCTATCTTGACCGCTTGGAGCCTCGCGCGTCCCGCCTCAGCAACGTACACCGCCCATTCTTCGCCGCTGCGGAATAGCGCCCCCACGGGCACGCGCACGGCGTCGGGTGTTTCCCAGACTGCGATACGAGCTTCGACGCGATAGTTGTCACCGAGCGAGGCGCGAGCTTCGGGCGGCTCGAGCATGTCGATGATCACATTGACCCGTTGTTCCTCTACTCCCAGCGCCGACACCTTCATGTACCCGGATGGTTCGACCACACGCACGACTCCGCGCAGCGGTTTGGCGCCGCCCCACCGATCCAACGACACGCGCTGCCCGGGACGAACTCGAACCGCCTGGTCGGACAGAACATCGAGTTCGATTTCCATATCCGCCAGGCTTCCAAGCTCGATGAGCGAATCTCCTGGGAAGACAATGCTCTCGCTTTCGCGCAAGACGCGCAACACTTTCCCTGTGATCGGGGAACTCACTTCGAAGGCAGTGTCGGACCGGCTCCCTTCAGCACCCCCGCCGCCGGATCGCTGGAGGAGCGCTGCTCTGGCCTGTTCAAGCTCGTACTTGGCCATCTGCAGGCCAAATCGAGCCGAGTCGCGCGTACGTTCGGCCATGCGAAGCAAGAGCAACTCGTCTTCGACCTCGTTCACCCCGACCGCACCGGACGCAGAGGCGGTTCGCAGTCGCTCGTATTCGGACTGAACGTGATCGATCTCCGCCTGGCATCTCGCCAGTTCCGGTTCTGCCCGCGAGACCGCGGCTTCCGAGGTCCGCACTCTCGCCTCTGCCTGTGCTTTAGAGCGCTCGTCGAGCAATGATGGATCCGTTGCTGAGATGCGCACCAGAAGCGTCGATCCGACAGTCACCGCGTCACCAGGTTTAAGCGTAATGCGATCCGTGCGACCAGCTATCGGAGCGGAGACAACATATCGTTCCTTGAGGCGCGTCCGCCCATCTTCATCAACTGTGACAACCAGCGGCCCCCTGTCAACGACGGCGATATCGCATGGAACTGGAACAGGGCGAAGGGCAAGCCAAAGGCCGGTGCCTGCTGCTGCGAAGACTATCGCCCACACTCCAATCTTTAAGAGTCGCGGCTTCATCCAGCTTCCTTTAACGTTGACAATAGGTCCAGACGGGCGACGCCTCGGCGCACAACCCAGGCCGAACACGCGGCCGCGCACGCGGTAACAATCGCGGCGAAAGCGTACGTTCGAGTGGAGATAATCAGCGGAAATACATAGCTCTCCGTCTGAAGTGCATGCACAAGCCACCAGGCCAGGCCCCGACCCAGCGCCAGCCCGAGAGGGATTCCGATCAGGGTCAATAGCGCAATTTCGCTGAGGAGCATTCCACTCACCTCTCCGCGATTGAATCCCAGCACGCGCAGAGTGGCAAGCTCTCTCTGACGTTCCGCAAATGCAATCCGGGCCGCGTTGTAAACGACTCCGAAAGCGATCACGGCGGCGAAAAGCGCGTGAAGGACAGTGATGCGAGAGATGTTCTGGGCAATGGTTGATCGGAATGACTCGACCATGCCGCTCTTGCTGGTGACCGACGCGACAACGGGGGTTCGCTTGAGTCGATCGGAGAGTTCGTCGGAGGCGAGGTTATCTTCTCGCAGGAATATTCCGGACATGACATGTCCATCTCCCATCGCCCGGTTAAGTGCGTCCCGATTCATGTACGCAGTCAGGCCGACGTACCCTGAATACACGGCCGCAACGGGAATCGATGCAAAGATGCGGCGGCCCTCCAAAAAGTGAACCTGCAACTGCTCGCCAGCCTTTATTCCCAGCAGGCCTGCAAAACTCTCGGAGATCAGAAGGCCATCCGAAGGTACATCAACCAGCTGTTCCCGTTCGTCGAGAAGCCGCATCAACTCGGACCCGGATTCGACACCAACGATTGCTATTGTGCGCGAGATCTGCCGGTTGCTGATTTTCGCCGCCGTTGTACGTACGGGCTCGACCTGGAGCGCTGTCTGACCGGAAACGATCCCTCGAACGGAATAGATGCCGGAGTCGGAGATGGGCTCGTTGAAGGCGATGGCAATGTCGAAGCGTTGACTCGCGGCATACTCGCGATCGATCATGTAGTCCACGGCGTCCAGGGCGAAGTTGGAGAGCACCAGGACCGCTGACGACATGCCTATGCCGATCGCGGCGAGAGCAGAGCGCCAGGGATGGCTCTCCAAGGTACGAAGCGCGATGCGCCATCGAATCGGTAGTCCCCGCACGCCAAGGCGCTCGACAAAGGTTGCATGAAACGCGGCCGGTGTCTCGGGGCGCATCGCCTCAGCCGGAGATAGCCGAACGACCCAGCGAAGCGCCCCGAGCACGCCCACAACTGATGACACGGCCGTAACCGCCAACCCCAGCGCCACTGCCCAGGGATCGAGGGAAAAGGAGAGGAGAGGGAATCGGAAGACGTCAACATAGAAACTCGTGAGGTAGACGCCCAGTACCCATCCCACCACGGTTCCGACAGAGCTGGCCGCCGCGCAGACCGCCAGAGCCATGAGTACTACGTGACGCGCGATGGCTGCGTTGGTGTAGCCAAAGGCCTTGAGTGTCGCCACCTGCTCTCGTTGTGTGCGAACCAGGCGTCCGAGAACGACGTTCACGAGAAAAGCGCCCACTCCAAGAAAGATCGCAGGGGTGAGCGTTCCCATCACAGCAAGCTGGTCGAACTCATCGCGTAGATAGCGGTCAGACATGTGGTCGGTGCGGTCGTAAGCTCCGATCGCGCCGTAGCGATCCAGTACAGTGTCAATCTGCCTGATGATCTCTGGTGCAACGGCATCCTTAGCGAGCGCCAGCGCTGCATCATTAAATGCACCTCCCATGTTGAGCGCTTCGGCAAGCGTTGAACGGGGCATCCACAGCACCCCTGAACGGCGGTTATCTGGCAGCATCTCGCCGGCGCGAACGAAGTACACGAACTCGGGTGACAGCCCGACGCCCACGATGGTGAGTGTTTGCCACTTGCCATTGATGACCGCGCCGAGCGTATCTCCGGGGCCGAGACCGTTGGCGGCCGCAAATGGCTCGCTCGCCACGACCTCGGCGGCACGCCCCGGCTCTGGCATTCGACCAAGGCGCAGATGAACGGCATTCAGACTTGCCTCACCTGAATCCGGTATAGACACCAATCGCGCTGTACCAGGCTCAAGCACACCTGGTATTGACAGGTTCACATTATGAACCACCCGGGTCTGCACTAGGCTCACACCCGGGATTGCTGCCAGTGTCTGCGCCACCGATTCCGGAGCGCGTTTGAGCTGCACGAACACGTCGGCAAATCGCCCTGTGTCGTAATAGGCATCACGACTGTGGCGCAGGGTCGCGTTTGTCGACCAAGCCATCACCAGCGAGCCCACCCCGGCGGCCATGACCAGCGCGATGGCCGCCAACGGCGCCTTGAGTCGCCACAAATCCCGCACAAGTTTCCGGTCCAGCGCGCGCATTGTTGGTTTTTGCTGTCTCGCCCGTCGAGGGGCTACCAGCTTAATTCCTCCGGTGATGCACGATGGACGTTCCGCTGCTCGGAGGCGACACGTCCACCGGTCATCGTGAGCACACGATCTGCCATGTGCGCGATTACCGCGTTGTGAGTGATGACGGCTGTTGTCGAGCCCAATTCCCGGTTGACCCGCTCGATCGCTCGGAGGACGGGGATAGCCGTGCGGACGTCGAGCGCCCCGGTCGGTTCGTCACAGAGAAGCACGTCGGGGCGCTTGGCAATGGCCCGGGCGATCGCTACTCGCTGCTGCTCGCCTCCAGACAATTGCGACGGAAAGTGATCCAATCGATCGCTGAGCCCCACGAGCGCAAGCGCCTCCTCGGGCGGCAACGGATTCAAGACAATCTCCGCAACAATCGCAACGTTCTCGCGGGCAGTCAGGCTGGGAAGCAGGTTGTAGAACTGAAAGACGAATCCCACGTGCTCGCGACGATACCGCGTGAGTGCGGCATCGTTCTGCTTGGACAGGTCGTGATCAAGGTAGCGAACACTTACGGCGGTGGGCGTGTCCAGTCCACCCAGGATATTCAATAGCGTCGATTTCCCACTTCCCGAGGGACCGAGCAATACAACCAGTTCGCCTGGAAACAGGTCAAGGTCCACACCTCGCAGGGCGTGCACCTCGGCCGAACCTACCTGATAGACCTTGCAAAGTCCTCGAGCGCGAAACGTTGGTTCTGAGCTCTTTGCCAGCCTCGATGGCCGTGATTCACCGCTACCTGCTGAGGTGGAGAACATCCGTTGATTCTAGCGGCGAACTGCCCGTTACTGACTGATGCAAATGAAGCTCTGTTGACCTTTGGTACGCGTGTGAAGTCGGTCTCGGTCACTTTGGTTCAATTACGTTCTCGGAAATGAGAATCACGTGAAAACGTGCGACGATACGACATGGAAGTAAGTGCAGGAGCCAATGTGTTTCGACATCGAACAAACCAAATGTCTCTCAATCATGAGAACCACTTCTTTGCGATTGATGTAGTGCTTTTCCCACACCACAGGAACGTGTCGTGCATCCCGTTGGCGGCCCTCGAACGTAGCAAATCTGTAAAGTTCAGATTGAGCTAGCAGGCGTGAAAGACACTTGGTCGCTCGCGCACAAGCAATCCTGCGACTCCAAAGAGAACTTGCGTTAAAGGAGTTCTTTGCAATGTGCATGCGAATGCCTGAAGGACGTAGGGGTATCCGCCAATCGCCTTGGCAAGTTCTGCCGCCGCAGGGTTGCAGCGTTTGAATGATTCGTCAGTTTTTCGTGAGATATCCGGATGACTGCACTGGCACCTTGTGCAACTCTGTCCAAAACAGTCTAGACCCAGCGCGAAATTTGAAGTTCGACTTCTAACAGTACTTCGTTTTCAATGCCCCCCGAAGGACTCGAACCTTCGACCCGCTGATTAAGAGTCAGCTGCTCTACCAACTGAGCTAGGAGGGCGTAAAATGTCTGCAATCCGCGGCATGTTGCAGCCACGGTCGGGAGTATACGCGCGGGGCGAATAAAGGAAAGCGGTGTTGACAAGCCTGTGGTTCAGTCGCCAATTCGCAACCTTCGGATACCCGATCAAATAGCGATCATCGCAGGGCAAATACCATTCAGGCGTTTCTGATGCCCTCGTCGCTTCATTGACCCTTCAGCCCCAGCCTCCTACCCTCCCCTCCGGTTATCCTCACACTTGTTAGTCAACGCTAGCTTGCAGCCCGCGACCGGCGGAACTGCGAACGAGCACTATCTGCGGCCTGATTTCAGGTTCGTACGACAGGAGATTCAGGAAATGCTCCCTCCACAAAGAGTTTCAAAGGGCCGCACTCGCCGCCGCCGCAACCACCACGCAATGGAAGCAACCAACAGCGCGATCGATCCGCTCTCAGGTATGCCCAAGATGCACCACCGTGCATGCGCTGAATCTGGCTATGTCCGTCCTGGACTCAAGATCAGCGTTCCCAAGCTCAAAATCGGCAACAACTGATTTTCGATTCTTGATTCCGGTTTGCACGGTAATACTTGCCTGTGAGCCGGGTGATCGTTGCATATTCAACTACAACGGAACTGCGGCGCACTCAACTGCATGCCGCGAGAAGAGGAACGACACTGATGCGCATTGGCGTGGACGTCATGGGTGGAGATCATGCCCCGGACGCCATTCTCAAGGGCTGCATCGAGGGTCTAGCTCAACTTGCGCCTGAAGATGTGCTGGTGCTCATTGGCGATAAGCCGCTGATCGAAGATGTCCTCAGCGATCGCGGCATCAAAGATCCGCGGGTAGAAATAGTTCACACTTCTGAAGTAATCGGAATGGGCGACCATCCGGCCGATAGTGTTCGCAAGAAGAAAGACTCTTCGATTGTGCGAATGGCCGAACTCGGTTCGTATCGAAATGAAAAGCCATGCGATGCGGTGTTGAGCGCAGGAAATACCGGCGCATGTGTCGCAGCAGGCGTGCTGAAAATGGGGCGATTGCCATATGTGCATCGCCCTGGAATCTGCGTGACAATCCCGGCATTTCATGGGCCACTCGCGCTGATTGATGCAGGGGCGAACCCTGATCCAAAGGCCATTAACCTGTGGCAATACGCGTTGATGGCCGAGACGATCTCTCAGAAAATACACGGAATTGAAAAGCCACGCGTTGCCGTCATGAACATTGGTTCAGAAGAAGGCAAGGGCGGCGAGATGCTCAATCGCGTTGCCGATGATCTTCGCAAGACGCCAAATTGCAACTTTATCGGTTTCGTTGAAGGCCGCGATCTGTTCGAAGGCGTTGTCGATGTTGTGGTAACCGACGCCTTTACTGGCAACACCGTGCTGAAAGTCGCCGAAGGCCTGGTCAAGAATCTCTTCGCACTCATTGCACGCGAGATTATGGCGACTGATCCTGGGCTCGCCACACAGTTTGAGCCTGTCGCACGCGGCATCTATCGCAAAAACGACTATCACGAATTTGGCGGAGCCCCACTCCTGGGCGTTCGCGGCGGACTCTTCATCGCTCACGGTTCGAGCGAAGCCAAGACGATTCGCAATGCAATCCGAACCTGCAAGCAGTACTACTCGCTGGGTGTGAACGACGCGATCGTGCATCGCCTGGGCGAAGCGATGCCTCTTGTGTACCCAACGAACGTCCTCGAATCTGAACGGGAGCTCACATGAGCGCTGCAAACTTGAGCTCTCTTGTGAAGCCATCGCCGCGAGTGGGCGTCAAAATCGCCGGGACCGGTTCATGCCTTCCAGAAGATCGCATCACCAACGCAGACCTTGCGAAGGTAATGCAGACCAACGATGAGTGGATTGTGCAGCGCACAGGTGTTCGCGAGCGGCGGCGGATCAATCCCGCTCGCGGCGAATCTACCTCGGTCCTTGCAGCCAATGCGCTCAAAAACGCAATGGCCGCGGCACACATTACTGCCAAAGACCTCGATCTGATCATCTGTGCGACAATGACCGGCGAAATGGCATGCCCCTGCTCGGCGTGCATGGTCTCTGACCTGGTTGGCGCAGGCGATGCGGGTGCGTTTGATTTGAATGCCGCGTGCAGTGGATTTGTATTTGGACTCAACACCGCACACGACCTGATCCGCGGCGGGGCCTATCGCACGATTGGATTGATCGGCGCAGATTCGCTCACGACCCTGATGGATTATTCAGATGCTGGCCGCGGAACTGCGATTATCTTTGGCGACGGCGCGGGCGCTGCGATCCTGCGTGCAACCGACGACACGAGCAAGGGCATCATCGCGCAGGCAATGCACGCCGATGGCCCGGGCTGGCGAGAGATTTATGTTCCTAAGTCAGAACGGGATTTCCCCGCCGGGATCGCCTGCGACGCTTCGAAGTTCGGCCACGTGCAGATGAACGGAGCTGCGGTGTTCAAATTCGCCGTCAGCACCTTCCCCGATCTTCTTGCAAAAACGCTCGAAAAAGGCGGCATACAAGCCAGCGATGTTGATATGTACGTGTGCCACCAGAGCAACGCACGCATTCTCGTCGCTGCCCGCGAGCGGTTTGGGATTCCTGAAGAGCGGCTGTATATGAACATCGAACGCGTGGGCAACACAGTCGGCGCATCGGTGCCCTTGTGCCTTGACGATCTTGTTCGCGCAGGTCGCATCCAGGAAGGCATGCGAGTCATGTTCCTTGGATTCGGCGGCGGGCTTACCTGGGGCTCAAGCCTCTGGCAGATGTGATTCGCCGCAGCGAGACTATCGAATCAACACATGGTCATACCACCGTCAACGCACAGCGTCTGACCGGTGATAAACCCTGCTTCATCTGAGCACAGGAATGTCGTTGCCGCGGCGATGTCATCGGGGGTGCCAAATCGGCGGACGCTCATCATGTTCATCACGCCATCACGCACCTGCTGAGGCAGATCCTTCGTCATGTCAGTCTCAATGAACCCAGGCGCGATGACGTTGGCTGTAATTCCCTTGCCGCCAAGCTCGCGAGCGATGCTCTTGGTCAGCCCCATCAATCCACTCTTGGCCGCGGCGTAATTCGCCTGGCCAGCATTGCCAACAACGCCAGATGTAGAACTGACGTTGATAATGCGACCAAAGCGGTTTTTCATCATCGGGCGTGCCGCTGCACGACAGGCCACAAACGCACTGGTGAGATTAGTCTGGAGTACGATGCCCCAGTCTTCATCGCTCATCCGCATGAGAAGTCCATCGCGCGTAATTCCGGCGTTGTTTACCAGAATGTCGAGACGACCATGATCCGCCGCGACCTTTTCAATCATCGCTCCAACCGCGGCCGAGTCAGAAACATCGGCAACGACGATGCTCGCAGAACCGCCACCGGACTCAATCTGCGATTTGAGTTCGGCGAGCGGACCCTCGCTGCGGGCCGCAAGGACGACGTGACGTCCAGCCTTGGCAAGATGAACAGCGATCGCACGGCCGATGCCGCGGCTTGCGCCGGTTACTACAGCTACACGTGCCACAGATGCGTCAGTCACTCAAACCCCTTTGAGAATTGGATTATTCGAAGTTGCAGTTTCAGCCGCCGCCGGGAATCTTAATTGGGCCATTGGGTGTGCGAACAGTTTTTCCACCATCGCTTGCCGGAGCCTCTTCCTTCTTTTCTTCGGAATTGCTTCCTGGTTGCTCAGCCGATCCATCCTCAACTGGCGGCGCGATCGGAGCAGATGCTGACCCGCCCGCTGCGGCAAACACCGAAAAATCCAGGCCATCCCAATCTGAAGCGCGAGGACGCGTGTTCGCGGTTGTCGGAGTAGCGCTGAATACCCAGGCTTCATTCACCTTCACCGCATTCCAGCCCAGAACATACGAAACGCCTGGGTCTTGAATGGCAAGCACGAGCTGAGCACCAGTTGCATTTGTATCTTCAATTGTGGTTTCGGTGAGATGGACCACGCGGATAGCTTCCGCCTTTTTCATCTCATCCTCAAACGCTCCACTGCTCGAGAGCTGATCAAGCACCTGCTTGGTCAACGGGTCCATAGTCGCGCCCACCTTGCTTGCATCTGCCTTGGCCAAGCCATCAGCAAAGGCAATCACAGCCTTGGCAAGTGTCGGGTCAACCGGCGCACGTTCTTGCGGGAACTGCATGCGTGCATCGGGCTTGGCTTCCGCGATGATTGGATCAAGAACCACCGGTTCTGGCGGCGGCGGTGGCGGTGCAACAACTGGCGGCGGTGGCGGTGGCGGCGGTGGCTTCTTGCAGCCGGTTAACATCGTGGATGCCATAACCACGGTCAATCCCGCAGTCATTATGAGTTTAGTGTTTCGGTTCATGTGTTGCACTTTCCGCAATGAGAGGACTTCAAGCATATTCAGGCAGGTTCGCCCTTGTCACCGAATTTTCCAGAGAATGGGACACTCGCCCAATGGCATTTCAGGGGTCATCGTGCCCCACTACTTTGATGTTCTTGTCAATTCGACGCATCATTCCCGCCAAAGTTCGCTGCGGTGCAAGTTCATGCCACTCGCCCTGTACATGCGAAGCCAGCCAGGTGCAGCAGTTGGCCCATCGAACTGGATGGGTCAGCTGTTCGCTCAGGCGCTGGCGGATGACAACCGCGCCGCCAGTGTGCGGCTCCGCCGAGACATTTGACATCACCGGGCATCGCTCGGTCAGCATTGGCGTTTCAGCCAGTGCCTCAGCCAGGCGCTCCGCCGCCGCTCGCATCAGCGGCGAATGAAAAGCTCCAGAAACCGGCAACACCGCCGCCCGCATTCCCATGCGAGCCGCCACCTCAGCCGCTCGAGCACACGCTGATTTATGACCGCTCAAAACGACCTGACCGGGCGTATTGAAGTTGGCGCAGACCAGAATGTCCCCAGCGCGGGCTTCATCGCAAACCTGCTGCGCCGCTGCGTCTTCCGCACCAATAAGTGCGACCATGCCGCCGCCGCCGCCCGCCGCCGCTTCAGGCGATTCCGCAGCGTCTTGCATCGCTCTTCCACGCAGCAGCACAAGCTTGAGACCATCCTCAAAACTGAGCGCTCCGGCAACACAGAGTGCGGTGTATTCACCGAGCGAAAGACCTGCTGTCGCGGCGAGCGGACAATCGCTGACGGTCATATTCATCTTTGCGAGCATGCCATGCCAGCACGCGATTGATGCTGCGTAAATAGCTGGTTGGCTGACATCAGTTCTATTGAGTAATTCCGCGGGACCGCTAAAGCAGATCTCTGAGAGCTTGCTCCCGAAGCGATCACCAGTGATCGAATCGGCAATGGAAAAAACAGCGCGAGCTTCCGCGGAAGCATCGAACCATGACTTGGCCATTCCGACGATTTGCGCGCCCTGACCAGGGCATATGACAACGAGTGGTAAAGACATTGCGGCATGATACGGTTGCGCATGTCCGGAATCTGCCCGCAAACGGGGTTTGTTGGGTGAGTCGCGAGCCTATTTTTAGTAGTCACGACCCCGCACTCCATCAGGAGTGTCGTGCAACGTCATGAGCGGTTCCTGCTTGAGCGGATTTGCCACCGGAGCCGCCGCTTTTGTAGGGTCTTTTAGGTCCGCGTGCAGGTCAGCGAAAGCCATCGGAGTTGCAGCGGCCCACTGACCATTAATCGCGCTGGGAGTCTTGTTCAAGTAGGCCAGGTGAGCGTCCCAAAGCAACACTTTGCTTGATGGAAAGCCGACCTCGTGCTGCTGCACGGGCTGCATGAGATTCTCGTCTGCGGCCGCGGCAGTGGTAAACAACTTTGGACTGGCGATAAACGAATTGGAATAGCGAAGCGAAACCGTGTTGCGAATGTTCTCAAAGTCGCCGCCAAAATTGAAATCCGGCAGCTCTTTGCTCAGACCAGGCGAGACCCAGAGGCGATAATTTTCCGGCCAGCTCGTGAAAGGCGCGACCACGCCAGGCCAGAGCCACGCCAGGTGCCACGCATCACTCGTCCCGATGATCGAATTTTCAGGCCACCAGCGAACGAACATAATGTCAGGGTTTGGAGGCATCCCTACACCTTCAGGCACTGTCCCCTTCTTCGCAAACGGCCATGACTTGTATTGATCGGCGTACTGCGAAAAACTGGTTCCAACCGAACGCAAATTGGCGAGTCCCGCCGTTTGACGAGCTGTGGCCCGGGCCTTTCCCAATGCAGGAAACAAAATGCTGATGAGAATTCCGATGATCGCAATAACGATCAGCAGCTCGATGAGGGTGAATGCCGATGCTGAGTTGCGTCGATCAGTGTATAAAATCACTTTTCACCTCCCGGAGCTGCTTGCGGAGCCTGCCGGCGACCGCCCGCAGGAATTGAACCGCTCATTTTCTTCATGATTTCA
Organism: uncultured Phycisphaeraceae bacterium; assembly: GCA_964484185.1. Taxonomy (GTDB): domain Bacteria; phylum Planctomycetota; class Phycisphaerae; order Phycisphaerales; family UBA1924; genus F1-120-MAGs238. The sequence goes on along the minus strand of CAZAEQ010000028.1, from coordinate 40,483 downwards.
GGCTTCTTCATGTGCAGGTTGAACCCCGCAGATGTCCATTTCTCGCCGCTGTCATCGCGTTCAAGCATCACGCCAATATCAAGATCGTCGCCAGGTCCTGGAGAGTCTTTGATTTTCACGGGAATACGGACCTCTGCCGTGGGACGTTTTTCGCCGTTCATCATGCGACTGGATATTCGCATCGTCGCTTGAAACTCGCTCTTCTTCTGCGGCCCGTCACTCTTAGTACGCTTAGGCAGACCCATCGCACCATCGGGATAGAAATCAACGGTCGCACGCGATGGGTCCAGCGAAGCATCCTTCAGCAACTCTGTCAACGCGGACAACATTCCAGTCATCTGCGGCAGTGCTTCAACCTGCACAGGCTTTCCATCCGCTCCCGTCACCCCCGTTTCCGGCATGACATCCCGCGGCGTTCCTGAAACTCCCAGAATCTTCGAAAGCGATTCCATCGCCGCGACAACCAGCGCATTTTGAGCCGTTCCGGTGGCGATGCCCAGTTCGGCGTTCACTTTCACAGCGTTGGAAATAAGTGGCTTGAAATCCTCAAAAAATCCAGCCGATTCAGCCTTTGATGGAATTTTCACGAATTGCGTTGGAACTTCAGGTGCAGGAGTTGCCTGCTCTGCCCTGCTCCCGGCAGACTGACTGCCAGGTTTCTCTGACCAGTTCGTGTTGCGATTCACACCATCGGTTGTCGTTGTCGTTTCAGTTTCTGCAGCCGCCGAAGGCCTCGCGCCAGCATCGCCGATCTGGCGCGGTGTGAAATAGCTCCTGGCTTGCCACGCGCCAAGTCCCAGCGCTGCACACGCGAGTACGCCCACACCTGCCAATTTCATATTGCTGCTGGCCATACAAATTCCTCCGATTGGAATTCGCTCTGATGCGCAGCAACATGGCACCCGTCACAATAACTTTTCAAAAGAAATCAGTCATCCACGGTGTCGGCCCGGCAAACGCAGGCGTAAGTTGCAGGACATTCGCCGCGTTGCCGCTCACGAGCTTCATCGCGACAGCCTGCTGCACCGACACATACCCAGACCAGATCTGCGCCAGTGTGCAGATATCGATCTCAGAAACTGCGCCGCCAGCATTCACCCGTTTGGCATGGCCCTTGCAATCCGCAACGCCGATTTCCCAAAACCCGCTATTCTGCGGCACAACATCATCCTTAATACCGATTGTCGCCGAGACAGCAACGCCCGGCGAATACCCTCGCGCTTCAATCGCCTTCTTTACATCAGTAATCCGCAGCATCCACGGATCGCGCAATCGCATCTGGTAAATATTGTGGTGAATGTAATTGCAAAGCGGGTGCGATGCTCCTCCCTGAAACACACAATCATCGCCCATCGTTGTAAAGTCCGCTATGAACATCAGAAGTCGCCGCGCAGCATCGGGCTCTATCCACGCAATGTCCGAGATATTGATATCGAAGCGACCTGTTTCAGGCTTGCGTGCCTGCGACATGTAAAGATACCCGCGCAATTCGCCACTCGGTGAATAGGCGCCAAATCCGCGATAGTCGGTGCCGCGCCACTTGCGTAGCCTGGTCCAGCAATAGTCGCTGCGATCGAGCATGCCCGACCACACCGACGCGAACTGACCATATATCTTCTGAACATGCACGAAATCCCGCTCATCCAGCGGCCGAACGCTCCACCCCTTGATGTGAGAGATGTTGGTGCTCAGTCGCCCGATTGGAACGGAAATCATGAATCTGTGCGAAACCTGCTCATAGCCAACCTTGCGATACAGCGGCTGAGTCGATGGATAAAGGGCTGAAATCGGCCAGCCTTCAGCATGCAACTCGCGCACGCACGCCTTCATCATCTCCGTAGCCACACCTTCGCCGCGAGTTTCAGGCGCAACACTCACTCCCGCAATTCCCACCATCGGCACCGATGCGCCGCCGAAGTACTGGGCCATATCAATACGCAGAGCTGTGCCACTCACGTTGCCTTGTGAATCGCGCCAGAGACGAAGATTGTCAAGCCCCGATGCGCGAAGCCAGACACCGCAGTCCTGATCCTCGCCGCCAAACGCAAGCGCGAGCAATGTGGAAGCTCGTGGAATATCCACCTCGCCCGCGCGAGTGTATTGATTGGTCGATGTCATGTTGAATGAGCCCGCTGTTGAATGTGGAACGCGACTTACATGTTGTTGTTCATGTCGATCACTTTTCCGGCTTTCACGGTAATGGTGATCTCGTTTGAATCTTCCTTGAAGATCCAGACATCCTGATCCTTGTTGCCCTTGCCGGGGCTGCCAACGCCGTAGCTTTCAATTCCAGATCCCTGCTGGACCAGTTTTTCACCTTGGCCCAGAATCGCCTGCACCTCGTTAAGTGTCATGCCAACGGTGATCTTCTTGAAGTTCTCCTGCGTGACTTTCTTTTCGCACGCGGCGAGAAACAGGAACGGGACAAGTATTGCCAGGCGAATGTACTTAGTCATAGAAGGCTCCTTTGCGATGCTGTAGTCTACCACATATCACGACAAGTCACTATCCTGGCGATTTTTCCACAGAACGGCCCGCTTCCAGCTTGTCAAATCGATATCCGCCCTTCGTCGCACCCCACACTTGCCTGCCGTCAGCATCAAATCCACGGTCCCAGGTAACCATTCCATCCGGGCCGATCTCAGCCTCACTTGTGGCATATTTAGCCCCACTGAGTTCGCTGGGACAATCCTGATCGCGAGTCCCGCCAACATACCGATCGCCCTGCACAGTCAGATACACCGAGCAACCCTGCCGAATATTAAGGTCGCGGACAGAAACCATGTCGAGCAGCGATGGATTGCGCCACGCTCCGACTGCTTCCGCCGGCGCGGGCAACGAGAACACATCAGTTTGCACAGCGCCGCGCTGAGGACACGATACTCGATACAACCGCTGGCGATATGGATGATCCAAGTCGCTCGCCAGCGCCTGTTCCACATAAAGCCAGGCAAACCTGGAATCCTCTCGGCCTTCCCAGATGCGCACAACTTTCAAACTGATATCACGAAACTCTGGATCCGCTCGGGCTTGTGCGGCGCTTGAAAAATGCCCGCACAGGTAAGAGACAAATCGCTCCAATTCCGTGTTTGATTGCGGCGAATGCGGTGCTTGATCGGCCGGCTGAACTGCGATCGTCCTGGCATAGCAACCGCCCATCGTCGTCGCGAAAATCCCTGCCATACCAACTGCTGCAAACTGAAGCATCTTCAAACCCAACGCCATGGAATTCCCCCAGATATCTAGCCAAAGCGTACGCAAGCGAACCAGTGGGACTTTGACTTTGGTACACTGCCGCTATGGGAACTTCTCATGGTCCAACATCGACAACTACGCACACTCAGCTCCCGGCCGCAGAACCGGGCGTGTTTTCTCCCGGCGGAATCTGCTCCGCCCATCCGCGCCTGCTGAAACACTACTTCATCCTGAGCCTGTTTACGGGACCTGGGATTTTCATCGTCTTCCCAATCCTGTATTTCCGGTATCACACGCTGCGTTACCGCTTTGACACCGACGGCGTCACCATGACTGTCGGTATCCTCTTCCGACACGAAATCGCCCTCACCTATCGCCGCATCCAGGACATTCACGTAAACCGCGGCATCATTCAGCGCTGGCTCGGCCTTGCCACAGTTGCCTGCCAGACCGCAAGCGGTTCCTCTGCGCCTGAACTGGTGATCGAGGGTCTGATGGACTACGAAAACGTGCGAGACTTCCTCTATCACCAGATGCGCGGCGCAAAGAGCGACCACCCCGCTACTTCCGCGGCCAGTTCACCCGTCGTTTCCAGCGACGAAGCGCTGGTCCTGCTCACTGAAATTCGCGATCGAGTCGCCGTATTGACTGCCCAAATTGAATCTCTCCGAGCCAACACCAAGGGGACCCAGCATGGTTAACCCATCGACAGCGCCGACCCCTGCACCCCACCTCCATCGCGCTTCTTCTTGGATTTATTCCGGCGTCTGGGCGGCGCTGACCAAGTTGTTCCTGGTGCCCCGTGACCCGCCAACCATGCCAGAGGGCTCGCACGAGATCATCGGATCATTTCGACCGTCCCCAAACTACTTGCGTTACATCAAACTGTTCTTCTGGATCAGTCTCTTCTCAGTCAATATCCCGGTGCTGATCGGCTGGATTATTATCACAGTCGCTGCCCCACTTGTCGGAATCATTCTCGCCATTGTGGCGATCGGGTTTGTGCTCACACAGGGCATCTTTGGCTACATCGGAATTCACCTTCGTTTCGACAGCACCTGGTACGTATTGACAGATCGTTCCATGCGGCTCCGCCGCGGCGTGCTTCATCTCACTGAAACAACGATCACCTATGAGAATGTGCAAAATGTCACGGTTGAGCAGGGTCCACTTCAACGGTTTTTCGGAATCGCCGATGTGGCAGTATTGACAGCCGGAGGCGGAGGTCATGGCCCGCATAAGAAAGGCGGCGGTGGCGATCATCTTGGCCGCATCGAAGGCGTCGACAACGCCCACCAGATTCGAGACCTGATTATGACACGTGTTCGCGCTTCGCGAAGTGCCGGATTAGGCGATGATCCGCATCGTGCGGAATCAAATCAACAGAGCACTTCCGACCGAGCCTGGACTCCTGCCCACCTCACCGAGCTTCGGCGGATTCGTGACTTGCTGCCGACGGCACCTTGACGGGGGCAGAGTCTCAGTTCACCCAGGTGTTAGGTCAATGGCCACCGGGCATTGCCGGATCTTTCACGAATCGATATCCGATCAATTGGTTTCTTTGAATAGGCTGGCGGCATATCCTCCGGACTCCGGGAAACGTGGCAGAGGCCGCTGTCCTGGGACTTCCGACCCTCAAGTCGGATACGTAGTATTCACAAACACCTTTCCAAAGGGATTATGTATATGGGGCGGTAGCTCAGTTGGTAGAGCGCGTCGTTCGCAATGACGAGGTCGCGTGTTCGACTCACGTCCGCTCCACTTAAAAACCCCTGCTTCGGCGGGGGTTTTTTGTTTTTGGCAGACCGTGCCTGAAAGTCACTTCGATTCGTCGCCAAAAGTAATCGCATTTTTTCCGGCTCGCTTGCATTGCATCGAGCGCTGATCCGCGACCTTGATGAGTTCCTCAGCAGAGCGTGCATCCCATGGATAAGTAGCCAACCCACCGGAAATACCAAGTGGAGTGTGAGTGACCGAGAGCTTGGGAAACCGCTTGCTGCGAATCTGTTCCTGGAACCGCTTGGCCACTTGAAGCAGGTCTTCGGGGTGCCGGCTGCCCGGATCGCGCGGGCCTTGCGGCTCATGGAAAATGACCGCGAATTCATCGCCGCCAACGCGGCAGACTTTGTCTGTCGGACGGATCACGCTCTTGAGCAATTTGACCGTTTCGGTCAAAATCTCATCTCCCGCGGCGTGTCCATTTTCATCGTTCCAGCGTTTGAAGTCATCAATGTCAAAGTAAAGAATCGTCAGCGAGCGCCGCAACTTGCGAGCCTCGACAATTGATTCAGCCAGGAACATCTCAAAATACCGTCGGTTCCAGGCGCCGGTAAGCGAATCGGTAAATGCCCACTCTTTCAGTTCGCTGACTTGCTGATCCATCCTCAACCATTGCGAGAGCCACGCCGCATGTGGCGCGAGTTTCTCAGAGGCCACCCTGCCGCGCAATTTCGCCACTGCGCGGCCATCAACTTCAACCAGTACCCCGGGCAACGAATCGTTCGAATCAGTCAGCAAGACGCTCGCATCGCCAGTTGCAGCGCGGATGATTTCAACAGCTTCAGTGCGAATATCTTTGCCGCCGAGCATAGCTCGAAGCATGCGATCGCTGGCAGAATTCAAAGATCCTGACGAAGCAGAAGATGGAGGTGGCGAAGGTGGTGCATCAGCACCAGTCCGAGCGTCAGCTGACTTTTGTTGCGGTGCGTTGTCATACAACGGGACCGCAACACTCGTGAAATTATCAACAAATACGCCGCCGGGAGCAGCGAGCGAACTTGGATATGACGCCATTTCCTCAAAGCTGTTCTTCGCTTTAGGGGCGTGACCGTTGCCATTTCCATTGATTGCCGGCCCAGCGGTGCGGGGCGCTGCTGGAATTGGTGAAGGTTCACGCCGCGGAGGATTGATCCCGGCAAAAAATGCATCGTGTTCTTCGCCCGCAGCGGCGGATTCGCCCGCCATGAACGCTTCAACACATTCCATCGCAGTCGCGTCAATCGGAACGCTGTCGTGATATCCATCGCTCACTGGATCATCAATATTGCGACGTGGTACAGCGAGATAGAGGCGCGCTGAGGGATGAACCATTTGCAACCCGCGCAGAAATTCAGCAGCGCCGTCGCCATTGTTTCCAAAGTCTTCGATCAGAAGCGCGACATCAGTGCCGACTACAACGATGACCTGCGAAGGCGATTGCGCATCGATCGGCAGTGCAACCTCGGCGATTGCTTCAATCGGGTTCCGCGCACGTATGACTTCGGTGCCGGGAATCCTGCGAACCACATCATCGATACCCGTGCGTCCTATGAGGACGATTCGTGCAGAGAGGGTGAGATTGAAAGCATCGAGTTCGTTCACGCATTCACCTTAGGGACCTGAAAATTGGCATTGCAATCAACCGTGCCGACTCTTGTCATCATCCGCCAACAACATTGCCATTTCCTCAGGAGTTAATACGTTCGAAATCCCGTTGTGCATTTTCGGATTTGAATTTTGCGCGTTATCGGACGCTTTTCCAGCATTCTGAGCTGGCGAAACGTCTGAATCAACGTTGGTTTGAAGGGTCAATCGCGGCACAACAGGGATGGCGCCCGGCGCCTTCTCATGAGCCGGCACATCTGACCCTGATTGAGCAAGCCTGAGATCTGCTGGCCCGACTTGTGACCTGCCCTGCGATCCGACCTGTGAATTTGTCCTGTTTAACTGCGCTTGCTGCGCAACCACGTGAATCTGCGGCGTGGTCTCAGGCCGCCGCGCCTGTTGCCGCTGCAGACTTACGCGCGTAAATCGAGCGACATCAACCGGCGTGATTGCGCGAAGCATTTCCGGCGAACCAGATTCATAACACCAGGCTCTGGTGGTGGGCGAAAATTTATCCAATACACACAGGACATCGCAGACACCGCTCAGCTTTTCAGGCTCGATAAGCAAGAGCACCGTCGCCTCACGTTGCTCCTTTCGCATCGTGCGTTCAAGACAGGCAAGGTGAGCAATCGCCGCCGGAGCGCTTGAGCACTCCGTCACAAGCAGCCCCTGCCACCGGCTCAAAACGCCAGCAAGTTCAGGATCTACGCTGCGGCCAGGAGGGTGCCAGAGCACACAAATCACGCGCGCGGGCAACACTCGTTTTTCGGCGGCGGCGGGATTGGCAGAACGGGCATCCATGCTTGCGGGAGTATATCACATTCTGCCGCGATTCGTTGGTGTTTTTGCGGATATTGGCGGATCGGAAAGTGCTCGCAGCCTGTCGATTCCGTGATTCTCCATCAGGATGCCGACAGGTCGCTTCGCGCTTTTCAGTAATCCAGAGTCGGTTTCTGGATTTCAAACGTGGCGGTGCGGAACACCTGGACGATGTCAGTCACCTTCATCGTGAAAACGCCGCGGCTGGTGGGGAATCCATTCTTGAGTCCGGGTTCTCGCTTTGGCTTGTAACTGTTGCCATGCGGGTTCCAGATTCGAACTTCGTCTTTTTCAGCATCAAATGACAACACCGCATACGCATGGTTGTTGGCTATTCCAGGCGGAGCGCCTTCTTTTGGAGTGCTCAGGCCCATGAGCGAATTTGCACCTGCGGCAGTTCGAAGTTCAGCGCGGAGTTTGGATGCAAGATCGTCCAGATTTGACTGATCGGCCTTGAGCTTCGTTTTTAGCGAGAGCGACTTGGTCTCATTGCCAGTAAAGGCTTTTATCGTGGTGCGAATCGAACCGCCGTGCGCGATCGCATCACTCCCGACTTCCATCGGAATGGTTCCGGGCTTGGCCCTGGTGGTCCTGGCACGAAGACTTCCAAAAGCCTCTTCAAGAACCGGGAGCCACAGTCCTTCATCGCCGGTTGTGGATGTGAGACACATCTGCGCATCGGTCAAAGGTGGAATCTGAATCGGGCCGCCATAGCGAAACGTGACCGAGTAACCGCCATCGGGGGTCATTTGGATCATGTCTTTGATCGAGTTTGCATCACGATGAATCGCCGCTCCAATCGCGGCAACCAGAAAACAATCGCCGAGCGGTCCCTGACGACACGCATCGAGATCAGGAGTGTGATCTGCAAAGAGCTCGCGCTTGGTGCTCGCGATTTTCTTGTACGCGCGCGAGTATCTGTCAATCAATCCCTTGCGACCCTTGGCTTTTTCTGCACGCTCGTGTTCATCTTGCTCAGAGGCCAAGTCGCCAGTGCCGCCATCCATCACTTCGCTCAAGAGGTACTCGCGCGTGAATGGTGGATAGGTAACTTTGGTTGAGCGGCGGGCGAGTTTGAGCGATGCGATCGCGGCCGCGAGTTCGCCGGTGTTGGAATGATCAAGAGCCAGACAATCGAGCTCGGTCGCGGAGATGACCTGATCGCGATTGGCGTCCCATGAGTCAAAGTGACTCTCGACAATCGTACGAAACGGAGTTGGGGCCGCGAGAATAGCAGCGATGAGGGCGAGCATCATGCCCAGTATAACGAATCGCCGCGGCAGCCATTGCACCTATTTTGAGGGTATTTTGATCGCAAAGAGCGTGGGGCGCAGGGGTCCGGTCAGGAGTTTGCGGGAATTCTTGATGCGGGCCAGATATTGCTCGATGGGGCGATCAAGCTTCAACATCCGAGCGGCCAATCTACGACAGTTACAACGCAGTTCCTCTTCGATGTAGTCGAAGGAACGGGCCACCGAATCCTTCTTGATCTGTCTCACCGCAATCACTTTGCAGCCGCCCTTTTCAAGCGAGTTGGTCATCTCTTTGATGGTGAGCCATCGCCGGTCCTTTTTGCCCCTGACACAGACCGCATCGTCGACGATTACAACGCCGCCGGGCTTTACGTATTTGCGGCACGCCGCGAGAGCCTTCTTTGCAGGATAGAGATTGAGCATGAGCACGACATCGAACTTGCGGGCAGACTTGAAGGTCTCAACATCCGCGACTTTGAACTGCACGCGAAGACCTTCGTTGGCTGTGCACTGGGTCTTCTCACTATTTGCAATCGATATGAAATCGCTGGACAGATCAACGCCCGTGACAGTCCAATCTCTTAAGCGGGCGAGACAGAATGCGACCTCTCCTTTACCGCAGGCAAGGTCGAGCGCTCGCTGCTTTCCGTATACATCGGCATCAATACTCAGCATAGCAACTTGGAACGGGCTCGCGCCCATTCTGTGTATCTCGTGCAGGAGATATGTCGCCCAGGGCGCGAGTGCTTTCGGCAGGTCGAATGAGGCCGCGATTCTCCGCTCATTGTCCCGAGGATTTTTCATGAATATCAGCCGAAGAAGAATACATCGAGGAGCTTGTCACCGATACCGGTGAGGGCTGCGCCAGCGATGATGCCTGCGCAGATTGGCTCCATGGAACGAACCCAGAGTGTGTGGCCGAGTGTGCCTTCGCGGAGTTCATTGCGCTTGTGGAGCAGATGGAAGACCACAGCGCCGATGAACATGCAGAGTGTTGCATCTGGTGGAAGCACAACGCCAAGGCCGATGCTGACGGGGCTCAGCCAGAATTTGCCCTTGGTACGCATGCGCAGGAGTTCAAAGACCAGTGCGACAACCGCGGCGATTCCCAGCGACCACATGATCGAGGGGCTCAGACCCTTGAAGCCGCGTTCGATAATGTCAGCGACGCCCTTCCACTGCACTGCGGATGGCATGGGGAACTGATCGCTGACCATTGCCTGCTCGACGGTCTGGCCTTCTGTGCGTTTGCTGAGGAACATGACGTAGAACAATGGGGTGCTGACAACTGCTCCGGCGATGATGCCGATGATGTGACCGACTGCCTGCTGGCGTGGTTTGGCGCCGAGCATGTAGCCGGGCTTGATATCTGAAAGCAGATTGGCCGCGTTACTTGCCACAGAAGCCGTGATACCTGCGGTCATGAGATTCACACCGGGATTGGTGGGATTGATCATGCCGAAGGTGAACTGCGGGATTTTGGCCAGTGCGCCGGTTGGGGTCCAGCTTGTGAGTGCCATTGCATTTGTGCAGATCAGTGAGAGTGCGAAGACGAGTGGAAGCGCGACGAACGTCATCCAGTAGGGAACCTGATACCACTCGTGTGCCATCCACGCAGTTGCGAGCGCGAGGATTGGAAGTCCGATGAACGAGTACTTCAGCGGCAGTTCAATGTGCGCAACAGGATCAACGCCCTCCTGCTTCTTGCCGAGCATTCCCTTGAAGGCATCGATGATGACCTTGGGTTTGGCGAAGAGTGCGATCAATGACCCTACCACCATGATGCCAACGCCCCACCAGATTGCCCATTGGTTCACGATTTCGGTGCGACCAAAGGTCACCTGGCTAAGGGTCATAGTTCCCAGATTGATCTTTTCGGTAACCTGGTCCCATGTAAGGCGAGAGCCTTTGGTCAAAATGTCGCCGCGGTAGATCATCCACGGGGCGAGAATCAGGAAGTTAATGACTGCGCCAATGAGCATGCTGGTCGAGGTGCGCAGACCCATGAGCCCACCCGTTCCAAGCATGGCCAGATCGAGCGAGGGCCAAATGGCAAGTTCCTTGAATGGGATACCCGCGAGCGTCGGTCCGACCTCGCCCTTGGAAGCGATGAACTTGAAGTAAATGGTCTCAAGTCTTTCGATCAATACGAAGTAGGAGTCGCGTCCAAGGAGCGTGCACCAGATAAACCTCATGTATGCTTCGCCGGCGGCGAATTGAATTGCGCCCGTTGCAAGCGCTGCCACAAGCAGGGCTTTCGCTTGAACCATACCGATAGCGCCCTTCCCTGAATAGAGCGTATCGAGAACAACGCCGCAGGCACGACCTTCGGGGAATGGCTGTTGTTCATCGTTGATGAAGCGGCGCTTCATGGGGAATGCGACGAGAACGCCCATGCATGCGGTGACGATGTTGAAGATGAAGAGCTGATACCAGGGAAGGACGACGTTGGCTTTCCAGAAATACGCCGCGAAACTCGACATCAGTGGCACGGTCATGTAGCCCGCGCTGGTCGCGATTGACTGCATCGCGTTGTTTTCAAGGATCGTGAAGTCTTTGGCGACTCTCATGGCTGAGAGGAATTTGAACATTGCAAAGGCCAGGATCACCGAGGTCAGACCCACGCCCAGTGTGATGCCGGTTTTTGCACTCACGTAGAGATTGGTTGCGGAAAGAACACCACCGAGCACGAAGCCCGTGATGGCGGAGCGGATGGTGAGCTGGGCCATGTCGCCGCGGAAAATGTTGTCGAGCCACCAGCGATCTTTTTGCTCGCGGGTCCAGGTTGCAACTTGTTCTTCCGTCAGATTCTGAATCGCCATGCGGTCGGCTCCGGGTTTGGTTGGGCACGATACCAGAAAACGCGGCGGGTCGCAACGGCAAATCTGTCAAACTGAGAGTGACCCTGCACCGAGACCCTGCGAGATTCGGCACTTGCATGGGTCCGGCAAAACATCAGTCTTTAGTGATCAACTTTTTTGCCGAGCTTTGGTGTGAGCTGTGCCAATGCGCGTTCCAATGTCTTGGCATCTTTTGCTTCGAGGTTCAGGCGCAAGAGTGGCTCGGTGTTGCTCTTGCGGACGTTGCACCACCAGCCTTCTTTGGCGAAGCAGTCGATGGTGACGCCGTCGAGTTCATCGGTTGTGCCGTTCGAAGGTGAGCCGGGGCCGAAGGTGCGCTTGAGGTCCGCCAACGCGGCGTCTTTGTTCTCAATCTGGAAATTGATTTCGCCGGACTGGGCGTAGCGAGCAATGGGCGCGATCAACTGGCTCATGGGCTTTGTGCTTTTTGCGAGCACTGAGAGCGCGGCCGCCATGGCGATGGCGCCTGAATCAGCATTGAAGTTACCAGCGAAGTAGAAGTGGCCGGAGAGCTCGCCGCCGAAACAGCATTTTTGTTCCTTCATGAGTTGCTTCATGAAGACGTGACCGACGCGGCCGCGGATGGGCTTGCCGCCGGCTTTCTTGATGTCTTCTTCAACGGCTTTGCTGGAGCGAAGGTCGTACACCACTGCTGCGCCGGGAGTCTTTGAGAGAAAGTACGGGGCAAACAAACCAGTGAGATGATCGCAGCCGACGATTTGGCCTTTTTCATCGACGAGCACGCAGCGATCGGCATCGCCATCGAAGCAGAAGCCCAGATCGGCTTTTTCACGCACGACGGTTTCTTGTAGCTGGCGGAGGTTTGAAGCTACGAGCGGATTTGGTTCGTGAGCGAAGACGCCCCTGGAATTTTCGTAATTCAGTTCGATGACTGTGAGACCGGGAACCATGGAGCCGTTTTTTCCAAAGACCTTCGGCACCATTGTGCCAGCCATGCCGTTGGAAGCGTCGATGACGACTTTGAGTTTTTTGCCGCCGGTGTCGAGGAATTTGTGGACGTGCTTAATGTACGGGCCCCAGAGATCACGCGCTTCGGAGTGGCCGGTGACGGCGATCGACATGGAGCGATCGACCATCGCGGCCTGTTTGCGAATTTCGGCGAGTCCGGTTGCTTCACCGACCGGTGCGGCTTTGCGCTTTGAGATTTTGAATCCGTTGTACTGCGGCGGGTTGTGGCTGGCGGTGACCATCACGCCGCCGGCGCAGTCGAGATGGTTGATTGCGAAGTAGACCATCGAGGTGTCGCAGAGACCGATGTCGATGCAGTCAGCTCCGGCGGCATTGATTCCCTCGACGAGATTTTTGTGGAGGGCTGGAGACGAGAGTCGCATGTCGCGGCCGACGATGATGTTGCGCATCATGGGCGAATTTTCGCCGCCGTCGGCGGCATCGGACATGAGGAACTTTGCAGCGCCGTAACCGATCTGCCATGCCATTTGGTCATTGAGCAGATCGGGGTAGGTTGCGCGAATGTCGTAGGCTTTGAAGACTCGTCCGAGCATGCATATCTCCGGTCAAAAACTGTCCACCTGTTGAATTGGGCGGGAAGATGAGGTTGGCAGCATAGCTGCGCGCTGGCGGGGCTTTTAGGTAAGTAACAGGGGACAGGCACTAGGCATTTGGCACTAGGCACTAGGAAAGAACCGAAATTTCTAAGGGGGCCAAGGGTTTCTAAGGGGGCCAAATTAGTTGGCACCCTTAGGTTTTTACGCTGAAATCGAGGGGGCGGTGGTGGTTTGGACGGAGAGTGACCATATCCACGCGCGTTTTTGGTTGGAGCGGACGAGGCGGCTGGTGATGTTGAGAGCGGATTTGGCGCGCTTGAGCGTGCGTGCAGAGATTCCGAGGGATTGGGCTGTTGCGAAGAGTTCAGATGCGGGGCGTTCGCCGTCGGCAAGTTCGGCGAGAAGAAATTCAATTGCATCGTCGCGATCTGGGGAGGCGTGGTCAGATGTGCGGTTGGCAGCATCGGCGATGCGGACCATTCGGGAGCGGGTGCGTTCAAAGAGTGCGTGAGAACGCAGGAGTGCGGCGGTGGCCTCATTCGAAGGGTCTTCGGCAATTTTTTGTTTGAGGAGCTTGTTGAGCTCGATTTGCTGGAAAATGGAATAGGAATCGAGGAAGGAAGTCCAACGCGGATCGGTGACTTCGAGGGGAGCAGTTTCGATGAAAGACTGCTGGAGGAGTGTGAAAACGTCGTTGAGTTGATTGGGTTCGGTTTGCATGCACGTACGTTATCCGATGGGGGCGGGTTGTGTCAAGTGGAACGGGTTGAGTTTTGTTGGGAGAAGGTAAAAAGATGGTAGATTTTGACGAATTTAAGTCCTATAACCAAATATCTGCCTTGCAATTGGCCGGCTTGCCAATTCTGTTGACTCAAGAAAATGGCCGCACCTTCCGCAATCACGGCGCTCCGCGCGACGCTTTCCGCTTGATGCTGAGTGCCTTCCCCGAATTCCGGGGTCGATGGAGACTAGATATGAAATCGCTCGTCCGAACCCTTTTGTTCGCTGTATCGTCCGCCCTCGCCTATGGAGCCGCCGCTCAGCCGACGGCCTTTACGTTTCAAGGGCAGTTGAAGAATGGCGGAGCACTGACCCAGGGGCAGCACGACTTCCGACTCCGGCTCTTTGATGCGGCCAGCAGCGGAACACAACTTGGCACGACGCAGTGCATTGACAACATCCAAGTCCAGGACGGCGTCTTCACCACCACCATCGACTTCGGTGAACAGTTCGCCACACCCAACCAGCGCTACATTGAAATCCTCGTGCGTCCGGATACCGGGCTCGGATGCGCCGACACGTCTGGCTTCACCACGCTGTCTCCCCGTCAACTCATCACCCCCGTCCCGACCTCGATTCAGGCGGCGTCGGCATTCTCGCTGGCGGCACCCGATGGATCTCCAGCCAGAGCTGTTTTCGTGGACAACAGCGGCAACGTTGGCATCGGTACGACTACCCCCAGCGCTCCGTTGCACATCGCGTCTACGTTCGCCGTCCTCAAGCTTCAGGACACCGGAACGAACTCTGCCCAAGCAGGCTATGTCTCATACCGCAACGGCACGGGAATCGAGACCGCTTGGATTGGCTTTGGAACCGCCGGCAATCCCGACTTCTCTATCGTCAACGCGCGCTCCAGTGGCGACATCATCCTCAACGCGTTCAGCGGCAGCGTCGGCATCGGCACCAACTCGCCGCTCGGGACGCTCAACGTGAGGGGAAAACTCCGTCTGGATTTGACCACCAACTTCTTTGACAGTACGGAAATCTTTGACTCGTCAGGTCGGCGAATCTGGCGCTTCGGGAACCAGCCCGCGGGAGACCCCGCGCTGACGATGTTTAGTCCAGAAACGGGCGACTTTGACGCGGGGATGTACCGAGAGCCCACTACAGGCAGAGCTGCAATCGTCGGCGACGTGAAGAACTTCCGCGCTCCCAACCCCGCTGACCCCACGACCGACATCTGGTATTGCTGCCCCGAGGGGCCCGAGGCCGCAATGTACATTCGCGGCACTGGCCGCCTCGTGAACGGGCGGGCCCGCGTGACTTTGCCCAACCACTTCCGCAACCTGGCTGTCGAGGCGGGGATGACCGTGCAATTGACGCCGCTCTCGGCCGATTCCAAAGGTCTGGCCGTCACGATCAAACGACTGGACGGGATCGAAGTTGCGGAGCTTGCGGGCGGGCACGGCGAGTACGAGTTTGACTGGCGCGTTGAAGCAGTTCGTCGCGGATATGAAACGTATCAAGTCGTTCGCCCGTGGATGCGCTCCGAACCGGACGAAGCCAAAGCATGGCAGAACCGCCTGCGCTCGATTGAACAACGTCGGAGCCAGGGTTTGCCGTGAGAACAGCGCAGCGGAACTCACCGGAAACCGTCGAACGATGGTCTTGAGCACTGGTCTTAAGTGCGGGCATCGAGTGCGGGCCCTGCTTCGGCAGAACGGGGATAGGTGCTTGTGATCTACTTCGTGCAGCGAGGTCCCCACGCGGGCAATAATGGACCATGAATAACCGAGCGATCATCGCTTTCCTCGTTCTCGCACTGTCCTCGATGTCTTCGGCCATCGCTCAAGAAGCGACGAAGCCCGCTACTCCCACGCCCCCCACGCCTGCAACAAAGGAAGAGCCAAAGGCGACCCCTACTCCCACCACCACCACCGCCGCCACCAGCGAGCCCAAGGGCAAGCCGGTGAATCAGTCAGACGCCGCGGCGGTGCTGAAAGACTCGCCTCGCCATGGTGAGTGGGTGGACGTGCCGATGCCCGCTGCAGCGGATGGGGCAGCAAGCGCGCCGATCAAGAGCTGGGTCGTGTATCCCGAGCGCGCTGACAAGGCGCCTGTCATCATCGTGATCCACGAGATCTTCGGAATGTCTGAATGGGTGCGCGCGACTGCCGATCAGCTTGCCGCGGATGGCTTCATCGTCATCGCACCCGACCTTCTCTCAGGCAAGGGGCCAAACGGCGGCGCGACCGACTCCATGAAGTCGAGCGAAGTTGGCGAGGCGATACGCAAGCTGACGCCCGATGAGGTGGCCTCCCGATTGAACGCGGTCCGCGAGTATTCCCTGAAGCTCCCCTCTGCGGCACAGAAGATCGGATGCATCGGCTTCTGCTGGGGCGGGAGTCAGAGCTTCCGGTATGCATCGGCGCAGACGGAGCTCGGGGCCGCGGTAGTGTGCTACGGAACGGCGCCGATGAAGGACAACAAGCCGGACAACGACGTGTTGTCCAAGATCAAGTGCCCGGTGCTGGGGCTCTATGGCGGCAACGATGCGCGCGTGACGACAACGGTTGCCCCGACCGAGGAGGCGATGCGTGAATTGAAGAAGTCCTTCGAAAAAGAGACCTACGAGGGGGCTGGTCACGGATTCGTGCGGCAGCAGTCGAGCGAGGCCAATACAGATGCGGCGAAGAAGGCCTGGGCCCGGACGATTGCGTTCTTCAAGAAAAATCTGGAGTAGACGGCGAGCGGCGGCACTATTCACAGGTTAAAAATTTTTTTCCAGTTTTCGCGCGAGCTTTTTTGAGGCGGATTGGCTAACGGAAAGCAGATGAAGTCTTTCCGAAGCGATCGCGTATCCGCGCGAAACGGACGCAGAAGCGCTGTTGATACATGCGGCCATAGGACGACGAATCGCAGCCGGGTTGGGCCTGCATCTGGTGGGAGTCATCCGCATCGTAATGAAAGCCAAACAGCAACGGACCCCTCGAATGTTCTGGTCCGCTTCTGGACACGTTGTACACCTCAATCACTTTTGAAATCTCGGCTGAACTTCGCACGCACAGAAACTCGCCAGCCATTGGCCTTTGAGAATATTTGATTTTGAGAGTCAAACTGGCGATCGGGAGACAATATTATTCCCGGTCGAGTTGCGAGGAATGTCACGGCCATATCCGTGTGGACACGTCTGTGGAGCGATACGACGCATGAAAGACACGTTCGTACAGCCTTTGGATTCGGTCGAAGTGGTCTACGAATTTCAGAGAGAGCTATCGCTTCTGAACGATCCAGCCGCACTGGTGAGGACATTTGTTGCATCGCTGACGCGAGTGCTGCCTTTAAGCCGGATCATGTACGTCCTGCCGTGGCCACCACCCGTGCGCCGCTATGACTGGATTCCAGGCCCCGATGTGCCCGCGGGATCTCTGGGATTCCGCATTCTGCTCGATGTCGACCTCACCCATGAGCATTGGCGAGAACGCACAGACTTTCGCTCGCTTTTCAATCCGCGTGCCGGGTTTGAAGCCGATGCGAGTGGCGGACTGCTCGGTGACGTCATAGCACAGCCACATTCGATATTGCGAGAGTCGCTTGCGCTGAATACATCGGAACCAGGGCTCGGCGCGGGGGCGGCAGAACATCGCTCGATGATCGCTGTTCCGATCTTTTGGCAAGGGCATACTCAGGCCTGGATTATCGTGTTTGCAAATTCACCTTCAGCGTTCCGGCACGAGGATGTGCGACTGCTGCTTACGTCGGGAAATATGCTCGCCCGATCTGCGGTCTATCTCGACACGCTCGAATTGGCGAAGCAGGCCAATGCGCGGTTGCAAGCTACTTTCAACGAGATCGGACGTGTACAGCGCCTGCTGCTCCCGGTGACCCTGCCAAGTGACAAGCGACTCAGCTTTGCCACCAGTTATCTAACTTCTGAAGCGGCAGGCGGTGATTACTACGATGTGTTTGCACCCGACGCCGACACACTTGATCTGGTGATCGCCGATGTCTCGGGGCATGGACCGGTCGCATCAGTGGCGATGGCTATGCTGCGTACGGCAATGCAGTCATGGTGCCGCGGCGGGCATGCGCCCAACACGGTTGTACCTCACATCAACGAATTGATGCATGCAAGCCTTTATGACGGAATGTTCATCACGGCGTGTTTCCTGAACCTTGATCGCCGCACAGGCAAACTCGAATACGTTAACTGCGGCCATAACCCGCCGATCGTGCGCCGACGCAATGGCACACTGACCTTGCTTGATGCCGAAGGGGGATGGCCTTTGGGAGTCTGCGAAGAGCTGAACCCGCCGGCTGGTTCTTTAACTCTTGAGCCGGGCGATCTGCTCGTGCTTTATACAGACGGAATACCCGAGGCGTTCAACCCGCGCGGTGAACTCCTGGGCATGCCCAGACTGATTGAGGCTATCAATCGCGGCGAAGGCGATCCGGAACGCACGAGAAAGGCGGTGCTGGAAACCGTTGACGACCACGCGGCGGGCAGACCGCGGCAAGATGATCAGACCTTAGTATTAATGGGATTTCGAATGGGTTCGGAAAAACTCGTGCTTGGAGAACGACACGCGGTTTAACAGCCCATTTGATCGGTCAAGATTTGTGATTGCTCAGGCGGGACAACCCATTTGCACGAAATGTCTCGTGAGATGAACGGGCGAGTTGCTCACTCCCAATCCGGCAACGGTTCGATTTCATCCGGCTGTGGTTCCATGATCTTTGGTTCCATGCCGGGAGGCAGTGCGTTTAAGAATCGTTTGCCGTAACCCTTGGAAACTATGCGGGGATCAAGGATGACTACGCGGCCACGATCTGTGGAAGATCTGATGAGGCGGCCAAACCCCTGTTTGAATTTTATGATCGCGCGAGGGAGTGAATCGTCTTTGAAGGGGTCGCCGCCCTGGGCTTTGATTTGCTCGGTGCGGGCTGCGACGAGTGGTTCATCGGGGCGGTCGAAGGGGAGGCGGACGATGATGACGTTGCGGAGGGCTTCGCCGCGGACGTCGACGCCTTGCCAGAAACTTGCTGCGCCGAAGAGGACGCCGGACTGGGTGGAGCGGAAGCGTTCGAGCATTTTGCCGCGGTCGCCATCGCGGCCGTGGACGAGGAGTGTCATGCCGCTATCGGTGATCTGGTCGCCGATGGCGTCGGCGACATCGAAGAGTGTGCGGTAGTTGGTGAAGAGGACGAACGCGCCGCCTTTGGTGGCGTTGAGGTGATGCATGATGCGTTCGCTGAGGCGGCGGGTGTAGTGGGCTTGAGCGGGGCCCCTGGCACTTGCGCCCGCGGGTGGGTCGCCGGCGCCGAGGTCGATATAGAGATCGACTTGCTCGGCGTAGTTGAAGGGGGAGTCGAGGAGTTGCGTGGCTGCGCCTTGTGCGCCGAGGCGGTTGATGATGTGATCGAAGGGGCCGGCGGCGACTCCACCTTTTTTAGGGGCATCGGTGCGGCCGGTGGCGAGGGTTGCGCTGGTGAGGACTGCGCCAAACTTTGAGCCGAAGAGGTGGTCTTTGAGGAGTGTTGAAACTTCGATGGGTGCGCACGCGAGCGTAACGGCGGCGGAGCGGCCGGGGTCATCAGCATCGGCTTGTTCGATCCAGTACGCACAGCCTTCGAGTTCCTGATCGATGAGGACGCGGGCGGTGGCGGCGACTGCGGAAGCACGCTCGCAATAGGAATTGAGTTCGAACTGGTCTTGCTCGGAGTCGGTCATTTCCTGCAAGTTGCGAAGTTGGATGGCGAGATCGCCGGCGGCGCGAGTGAGTGGATTTGCTACGGCTTTGGCGGCGGAAATGCGGCCACTTTGCGTTGCGCCGGAGCGAAGCAGGCGAGCGAGAGAATCGAAGAATTCGCGAGCGGCGGCATCGGTTTCCTGTACCAATGTGCAAGCGCGATCGACTGCGGATGGATTTTTTACCAGGAGTGAGAGCTGAGGCAAGTAGCCCTTGCTGCTGCGGGCGATGTAAAGCTGATTGAGAAGGTGATAGACACGGCGTTCAGAAAGCTCTGCGCCGAAATACTGCCCTGCTACTTCTTCGACACTGTGGGCCTCATCGAAGACGACGTTTTGATACGTGGGCAAGAAGCCCTTGTCCTGGACACGCAGGGCGAGATCGCTGAAATAGAGAGCATGATTGGTAACGAGGAGGTTCGCGCCATCGGCAGCGCGGCGAGCGTTTTGATAGAAGCAGGTGTCGTAGGTTGGGCAGCGGCGGCCCATGCAGTTGCCGCCATCGGAATCGACGTGTGACCAGACACGCTCGCGTTCGAGCGCGGGGAGTGATGAGCGGGTTCCATCGAGCGTGGTCATGGCCCAGTCTTCGATGACGGCGAGACTGCGACGCCCCGCTGCTTCGGAGATCAGGCGATCGGCGCGGGCGGAAGCCAATTTCAAGCGCCGGATGCTGACGTAGTTGCCGCGGCCTTTGACGAGGACGGGTTTGAGTTCGCGCGGTGTGACGTTGCCGATGCTCTGCACGATCAGCGCTTTGAGTTCGCCGGCGAGCGCAGGTTCGATGATTTCGCGCAGGAGGGGAATGTCTTTCTTGATCAACTGTTCCTGCAGCGCGATCGTGTGTGTGGAAATGACCACGGTCTGATTGAGCAACGTGGCGCGGAGGATCGCAGGGACAAGATACGCGAAGCTTTTGCCGGTGCCGGTGCCAGCTTCGACGAACAGGTGCGAGCGGGCGGCGAATGCTCGCGTGATTTCCAGGGCCATCGCGACTTGCTGCGGGCGCGGCTCGTAGTGCTTTTCCAGCTTGCGCGCAAGCAGACCGGGCGGACCGGAGCCGTCGGCGGTTCCCAGGATGGCATCGATCAATTCACGCACGTGATTGTCTCAAGAGTCGCTGGTTATTCAGCTTTTTTTCTGCCGACGCCGAGCGGGGATCGCTTGGGTTCGCCGTCAGCGCGTGGGTAGATTTTGGGAGTGAGAACGCGTTTCTCGAGCGCGACAATTCTTCCGGTTGGCGTATCGATGTTGCCGACGTGGACCACTTTCAGTAGTTCGAGCGCTTCGTGGCCTTCAGCGAGTTCTTCTTCTGCGCGCTGACCTTTGATGAGGAAAATTGAGCCGTTGAGTTTCGCGAATGGAACGGTGAGTTCAGCGATGGTGGCGAGGGGGCCGACGGCGCGGGCGACGACGGCATCGAATTTTTCGCGATAGCCGCCGGAGCGGGAGCCGGATGGGAGTTTCTCGCCGCGGTCGTGGGCGAATACTTCAGCGCGACCGTTGACGGCCTCACAGTTTTTGAGTTTGAGATGGCGGGCAACCTGGCGGATGAAATCGGTTTTCTTGGAGGTCGCATCGAGCAGCGTGAACTTGAGCTGTGGCGAAACGATCGCGAGTGGAAGTCCCGGAAGGCCGGGGCCAGTGCCGACATCTAACACCCGCGCCCCATCTGGCAACTCACTCAACGCAGGAAGCAGCGTGAGCGAATCAAGAATGTGTTTTATCCACGCTTCGCCGGGGTCGGTGATTCCGGTGAGGTTCATCTCTTCATTCGCGGCGAGCAACATCGCGAGGTATCTTCCCAGACTATCAAGCTCGCCCTGTTCAAATTCGATTCCAAGAGCTTTTGCCTGGAGCAGAAATTCAGGAGTTGGCTGCAACGGTTCGGCAATCTTGATCTCGATGGCAGATCGCGGCGCAACTGGGATCTTTGGTGCAGACTTGGGCGCGGCTTTGCGTGCAGCGTCTTTCGAGTCCGGTTTACGACTCTTTGGTGGCTGAGCGTTGCGACTTGGATTCTTTCGGCTCTTCATGTGTTTATTCGTATCGCTTATTCATCTGCAAACTCGAACGCTTCCTTGAACTGGGTCTTTGGCTTTCGCAGCCCTGTATTGAGGATAAGCCCGGTGATGATCCAACAGATGACGAGGCTCGAGCCGCCGTAACTGATGAAGGGAAGGGTAATCCCGATAATCGGGAGGAGGCCCAAGTTCATGCCAATATTGACGAATACCTGCGCGGGGATGAACGCCGCCAGGCCAACCACCAGCAGGCGGCCAAAGGGATCCCGTGTCGCCGCGGCGGTCGCAAAGGCTCCAAGCGTCCACAGCAAATACAGGCCAACGACGGCGAGGCCGCCGAGCAGGCCGAATCGATTGACGATGACTGCGAAGATCATGTCGTTGTGGCGTTCAGGAAGGTTGTTGTAGTGGAGCAGTGACCTGGAATGGCCATCGGAGAGGCCGCCCATGCCGCCGGCGCCGATCATTCGCTGGGCAGTCACGGCTTGCATGTTGATGTCGAGGTCGGCGGTGGTGTCGCCCTGGAACTGCTTCCAGAGCCCCACGATTCGTTGTTTCTGGTGGTTCTTCAGCAGTGGATACGCGGCGGGGGCCATGCACGCTGCGGCGATGACGACGATGAGGAGATGGCGCAGTTTGGCTCCGGCTGCCACGAGGACGGCGAAGAGCATGGGGACAAAGAGAGATGCGCTGCCGAGATCGGGTTGCAGCGTGATAAGCGCCACGGGTATTCCGACGATAATGGCAGGCGGAATGAGCCCCTTAAACGTGCGATAGCTGTTGCGGAATTTGAGGTAACTGGCGAGCGTGATGACGACCGCGATCTTGGCGATTTCGGAAGGCTGCATGTCGAATGCGCCAAGATCAATCCAGCCGCGTGCGCCGTTGCGAGGTTTGACGAGCCAGGTGGGGACAAATGGAATCAACAGAAAAATGAGCAAGCCTGCGGAGACAATCACGAGCGGGACGACCAGATATTCGAGCCAGCGGTAATTGGGGATGACGCAGAAGGTCGCGGCTCCTACACCTATCGCAAGGAAGATGAGTTGCTTGAATGCCGTCGGACTGAGCGGCCAATACGGAAACGGGCGGACGACTTCAGCGACATCGATGCAGTAGATGCCGATGAGTGAGAGTGCCAGCGATGCGAAGACGGTGAACCACGCCGGGCTGGAGAACTGCAGCGCCATCGTGACGCGCTGAAACTGGCCGGGTTCGGCGGATGCTGCCCACGAACCTCTCCAGAGCGAGGGCTTTATAGGTATCCCTCCGTGACGAGCGCATGCACGATCTGATTGGCGATGGGGCCCGAGACTTTGCCGCCGCTGCCGGCGTAATCCATGACAACAGCGATGACGTATTTCATGCGGTCGCCAGTGCGGCCGACGAGGACAACGTACCAGGAGTGATCGCCTGATCGCACGACTCGCGTCCTGGTCGGACCATCAACATCATCTTCGCCATCGATGTCTTCGATTTTCACTTTCAAGTCTGGTGCGGCGGCAGTGCCAGTCTTTCCCCAGACGCTGATACCGGGGCTGTTGAAGAACGATTCGAGCTTGTTAGTGGTTGGATTTCGCAGTCCATTGCCCGTGCCGTGTGCGCCAGTTACGCTGCGCTCCATGCCTTTGAGCGCCTCTTGCACTGCCCACGATGGAAGGCCTAAATCGACCGGAGTTGATTTTCGCTGGGGGACTCCGCCGATGGAGTGTACGAGCGAGGGCTTGATGCGCACGCCGCCGCGGGCGAGTGTTGCGTAGGAATCGGCAGCGTGCATGGGTGTCCAGGCGATGGGGCCCTGGCCGATTCCCATTTGAATTGCATCGGGGAGTTTGAGATCAGAGCCATCGTTCTTGCGGCCAAGCGAGCCGGGGAATTCAAGGCCGAGACCCAAGTTGAATTTATCGGTGACACCGAATTCTCGATATGCATCCATGATGCCGTTCACGCCGAGGCGCTGACCGAGTGTGAAGAAGAAGATGTTGCAGGAGACTTCGATCGCTTCCTGACCTGCGAGCCAGTGGCCAAGCTGCGACTGGTGCGTCATCTGACCCTCGGTCTGTTTGTAGATCCAGCAGCGCGCGATGTTGGGTTGCTTTTCGTAGAGGTGACCGGTGCATTCGATGGCGTCGCCGGGCATGAATACGCCGCGTTTTGCGGCCATTGTCAACATCAGTGGCTTGACGATCGAACCCGCGGCGTAGCTCTTGGCGATGGAGCGATCGAGGTAGGGCAGGTCTACTTCGTCTCCGAAGACTTCTTCGGGGCGATCACGCAGCTGGGCTTTGGAAAAGCTGGGGGTTGAAACCATCGCGAGAATCTCGCCGGTGTCAACATCGAGCACCACTGCTGCGCCGTTGAGAGGTGTGCCATCGGGCATCGTCACGTTCATGGGCGCATCAGACTTGCGATGCCAGTATTGGGCGACCGCGAGACCAACCTCCGGCGACATCGCGGCTTGAACGCGGGCCTGAAGATTGATGTCGATTGAAAGCTGCACATCGCGGCCGCTCTGGGCGGCGAGCGTGGCTTCTTCGCCTGAGTCCAGGCGGCGAGTTTTCAGGCCGCGTAAGCCGCGGAGTTCTGGCTCATAAGTTCCTTCGATACCAACATCGCCGACGGTGTCAACTTCGCGATATTCGCCGCGGTCTACGCCGCTGGGGCTGAGAACGCGCTGGGCGAATTGCGGATCGGTTTTGATCTTCGCTGCACGGAGACTGATGTCGGTTTCAAATGGGCGGGTGCGGAGGCGACCGAGCAGATGTGCGGCGACGCCTTCGACCTTTACCTTAAGGTGTCCTTCCTTACGCACTGGGGTGGGCAGCGTGGAGAGATCGAAATCGACCATCGTCTGGTCGTATGGATACTCGCGATCGCCAGAGTCGAGCAGACGGATGCCGGGAATCCGCGGCACGCGGACGGGGTTCCAGAGAGCGGCGCCGGAGCCATCTGGTCCGCGGCCCTCGGGCGTGAGTTCGGTCTCGTCTTCGGAAAGGAGTTGAAGTGCGAAGCCGGTTTCATCTGAGATTCGCGTCACGATGCTGAGCGGGCGTGTTTGTTCGAGGATGGGCTTGTTGACACGTTTCTCGATCTCGTCCATCAGCTCGCGCGTGGGCTGATTGCCACGGGCGAGAGCTGCATCGAGTTCCTGCTGGCGGCGGAGATTCACAAGGCGCGTGTATGCCCGTTCAACGGTATCGAGAGCAGTGTCGCGGCGTGCATTAAGCTCCGACAGCGGAAGCCCCAGAACTTGAGACAGGTGGTTCCAGGATTCCAGCAGGTGGCTCGCGAGAGCATCCTGATATAATTTTGTAAGTTCATCTTTTCGAATCTGGCTTAGATCTGCCCATTCGTGCTTGTGTGCGCGGCGGGCGGCTTCGCGGCCCTTTTTCTTTGCCCAGTCACCGTTCAGGACTTCGTAGTCAATCGCGAGTGTGTAGCTGGGACGGTCTTGCGTCAGTACGCGACCTTTGCGGTCGAGGATGCGGCCGCGGGATGTGGGCGTCCATTGGCGGCGTGTGAGCTTGGTTTCTGCGACTTTCAGAAGCGCTTCGCCCTTGATGGCGGTGAGCCTGTAGAGCTGAATTCCAACTGGAATCATGGATGCGCCGACCACTGCCAGCAAAAGGGCGAGCCTGCGGTGAAACATGCCTGGAAATAGAGTGTTGAATGTGTTGAACATTTTCGGCCTGGCGACGCCAAAAGAGTACGCGCGAAAAGCACGTACACGGGCGCGTAATTTGGCGAGTACTTTCTGTTGACAATTAATCGGTAAATAGAGCGATTACGAGTGAGCGGAGTTTGATCCGTCAGCGGGCACGGCCGGGTCGCGCCGGTCGCGCGTGATCTGCGCATACGCGTTGTGGCTGTGGATCGACTCGAAATTCTCAGAGTTGATCGAGTACCACTTCACCTGGGGCTGGTCGTCAAGGGCAAGAGCCAGGTCGCGGACGATGTCTTCCACGAACTTGGGGTTTTCGAACGCTTTCTCTGTCACCCATTTTTCATCGGGGCGCTTGAGCACGGCGTAGACCGGGCTGCTGGCGGCGCCTTCGAGAATGGTTACAAGGTCCTCGATCCACATCATGCCGTCAAATCGCACTTTGGCCTCGATCTGACAGCGCTGGTTGTGCGCGCCGTACTTACTGATTTCCTTGGAGCAGGGGCAGAGACTGGTCGCCGGGGCGGCAACGGCCATGACAAAGTCGGTGTGGTGGTTGGAGGTGCAGGCGAACGTGACTTTGTAGTCCATCAGGCCGGGCTGCTTGGTGACCGGGGCCAGCTTCTTGACAAAGTAGGTGAATGATGCCTCGATCGTCGCCACCTCGGCATGGAGCTTCTCGCAGATCGACTTGGCGATCTGGGGGAAGCGATCCGGAGTCAGAGGCTCGGAAGTCTCATCGTTGAGCACTTCCAGAAAGCGACTCATGTGAGTCCCCTTCTGGTGGTGTGGCAACGCTACATACATATTGATAGTGGCAACCGTCGTTTGCTCGCCGCCATCGCGCTGGCGAAGGCGGAGCGGATACTTCACTTCTTTGACGCCAACTCGATCGATCGCAATTTGGCGGCGGTCGGCCGACGCTTGCACGTCAGGCATCGCGGTTGGCTTGCGTTCGGTATTTGGAGAAGGGGTGTCCATAGCGGTGAGCGACATAGTCAGGCCTTATTGATTGGTCCAGCAATGATATGCGTTTGACAGATCGACAGTGATCTGATGCCAGAGGCGTGCCAACATCACCATTTCCGCTCACGCGTTGACCGGATATCCACGTTTTTCGAGCATTGAAG
Source organism: uncultured Phycisphaeraceae bacterium (assembly GCA_964484185.1). Lineage (GTDB taxonomy): Bacteria > Planctomycetota > Phycisphaerae > Phycisphaerales > UBA1924 > F1-120-MAGs238. Next base: position 14,179 of record CAZAEQ010000028.1, on the reverse strand, counting down.
CGCCCCAGGCCTGGCCAACTGGAACTCCCAGCAGCATTCCAACGACCCAATCAAGCGAAACCGGGACCGCGGCACCAAAGAAGCCATTGGGGCCAACCCGCACCGCTGCTTGAAGCCCGGCGCCGTGCCAGTACATCGCAAATATGGGGGCTGCCGCCGCGAGAACCGCAATTGACAGAAATCCGGCGATCGGGCGCGGGTCTTTTCCGAGCATCATTGCCGTCAGCTGTGCCGCCGCTCCCGCTCCGATCGACCCTATAAACGCGGCAAAGAGAGCCTGGCCTTTGAGCGCCTGATACCCGACGAACCAGGCGACAATTCCGCCAACCAGAACACCAGCGACAATCGAGGCGAAAAACGCTGAATCTGGCATCGCGAACACAGTCTTGAGTTTTTCCTTGCTTCCTTTGGCCATGATGTCGATGAAGCCGGCGACGGCCACCGCGATGAGACCGACGATCAAACCTTCAATAGCGAGCTTCATCAACGGGTTGTTTGGATTAGAACGAACAATGTGATCGACTGTGCCCAGTTGCCATGCGCTCCATACGACGATGAGGCCGGCTGATGCCATGCCTGTGCCGCGAGTGACCACTTTGGCCGCAACCAGGCCGAAAATGCCGGCTGCAACAATGATGCAGGTTCCAATCACGAGCCCTTTGGTGGGACTTGAACTGATCAAAAGCGTGATGTCTCGCGAGCCATCAACCGCTCGCATCCCGTGGACGAGCAGCGCGAGCAATGGCCCGACCAGAAATATGGCCAGGAGAGAGAACGTCCACCGGAGTACAGATTCAGCCATAGGTATGTATCGTCCGCATGCTGCACCCCGGCGGCAACTTTCGGGGAGAGAACATGCAGATAATCCTCAGTCCCGGTTCTGCCCTAAACTGCCAGACTTGCAAACCAATCCCGGTACATCCTCAACATCGCAGTTTCCAGAGCCTGGAGCATCGCTCAATCGCTCGCCATCGCGGTCACGGCCCGCAACTCTGGCCGATTTCACCGATGATCTGCTATGGGTCAAACTCATGCGAGCCCCGGCGCTTGCGCTCCGTCCCGAGCGGCTGATGGTCTGTCTGTTCGGCGTTATCTTGATCCTGGCGTGCCTGCGTCTGCCGGGGATCTTCATCTCAAGCGAAGGTTCGCCCCTGAACACCTTTATTGCATTCGAGAAGGAAGCTCTGCGGGAACTGTTGTCTGGGATCAAGCGGTTTCATTCCGGAGACATTGTCGCTGGAATCTGGAAATTCGTATTTTCAGGCCCCCGTCAGACCGTGAGCGATGCACCGCTCAGTGCCGCGATCATGTTCATCCCATCGATCTTGATCTTCTGCCTGGTCGGCGGGGCGGTATCGCGAATGGTCGCATGCGAATTTTCTCAAGGCACCAAGATGCCCTGGGACAAGGCGCTGTTGTTCTCACTGAGCAGGCTCACCAGCTCTGTCCTCGCGCTGCTTATGCCGCTCATTGTCGTTGTGGGCTTGGGCGCGTTGATCTCGCTCTTCGGTTGGACGCTCGGAATCGCCGGCGCCAATATCATCGGCGCGCTTGCGTATGGAATAGCTCTGATATTCGCAGCGCTCGCCGTAGTTGCGATTGGTACCTACCTGCTCGGCTGGCCGATGCTTATCCCCGCCATCGCCTGCGAAGGAACTGATGCTGTCGACGCGACGCAGCGTGCAGTTGCGTACGTGCTTGGACGACCACTGCGACTCTTTCTGTATTCCTTGTTCTTGATGATTCAGGCCGCGGTTGCGACCCTGATCTGCGCGGTTGTCGTCGCTGGCGTAGAAGGTTTTATTGCCCACGCTTCAGCCCAGTTCGCGGGCGATGCCGCCAAACAGGTCGCTTCTGGCGATGCGGGAAGCCTGGGCTGGTCATTCAAGGGCGCTGCCTGGATTGTCAGCCAATGGCACATGGCCCTGAGCCTGATCGTTTCCGCATTTGTGCTCTGCCTGCATTTCTCTGGTTCGACGATTCGATATCTGCTGCTCCGCCGCGTCAACGATGGTCAGGAACTCGAAGAAATCTGGATGCCCAAAATGATTCCGGGGACAAGTGCCCCAGTTGATCCCGCGGATGGCGAAAATGAAGAGTGAAATGGGTGAGTCGGGTTCGCTCACGACAGGCGACCCATTCGAACGGGCCGTCAAAGTCGCGGGCGCACTTGCCGAGTGCGGCGTTCAGAAACTCATATTGTCAGGCACTGAACTATCAAGCCGGACAGTGGACCTTCCTTCACTCATCGTCCCCGGCGTCATCATTACCTGCGAGAGCACTGCAATCTCGATTTTCGCTGATCGGATCGACTGGACCACTGCATCCATCGAGTTGGCGGCTGCGCTGCGTGCTGCCAGCAGGGGTTGAAATTCCCGGAACAACCAGGTGCGCAAACTCGGGCGGAATCGCGCGCAGGCTCGCAACCGGAAGCGGATCCGCCATGGCATCCAGATGTACCGAGTCCTCAATTCGCATGGTTCCAATCCGCGTGCGCCGCAATTGCGTCAAGACTCCGCCGGTCCCCAGTGCAACACCAATATCCCGCGCGAGGCTCCGGATGTATGTTCCCTTGCCGCACACAATGTGAATAGTCAGCGTTGGCCAGGTGAACGACTCGATCGAAATCGAGCGAATAAATACCGGTCTGGCCACCATCTCAACCTCGCGCCCCTTTCGCGCAAGGTCATACGCCCGCTTTCCATCGATCCACATCGCTGAATACACCGGCGGGCACTGTTGAATATCGCCAGTGAATTCCTTCAGGATTTCTTCAATTTCCCCGCGAGTCGGAATCTTCTGAACCTCTGCAGGCTCGGGCCGCGTCTCCAGATCACAGCTTGCCGAAAAGTGCTCGAGATCAATCGTCGCCGAATATTCCTTCTCGCCCGCCATGATTACATCACACAGTCGCGTCGCTTTCCCGATCAAGATCACAAGCAATCCCGATGCTAGCGGATCAAGCGTGCCACCGTGCCCAACCTTGATGCTCTTAGGCAACCCCGAGTTCATCAATCGCCGCTTGACAATGCGGCACACATGCATGCTCGTCGGATGCCTTGGCTTATCAACAAGTAAGAGCCCACACAAAGGCGCTGGGGTTGGTCTGTCATGCGTCAATGTTCACCGGACTCCCTGTTCATCGACTGTAGCTGTTGGCGTTGGCGTCGCGCGATTCTGGCGAACCTGCTCTGAAGTCGGCGGCAATTGGCACACCGTCAGATACACCCTGTTCCCAAGACTGTAGTTAAATCCACTGACTTCACCAATCCGCATAATCCCCGCTCGGCGCTCTGCTAAAGCCTTGGGAAGTATAAAGACCCCATCTGGATGCGCTTTCAGCCATGTTTCCAGATTGACTTCATCAACCCGCTCACTGCGTCCACGCATCTCAAAGATAAAACTGTCTTCAACAAAGCTGAGCTTCTGATTCCGCGGCAATGTGGAATCCGCGTTTGCCTGCACCGTCGCGATCGGCCTCACATGCAATGGATCGACACGTTCAATAACCGTTCGAAGTTCGCGGCTTATCCACAAACTTCGTGTGCTGGGCAAAACCATCCCGCACAGAATCGCCCATGTCAAACCCGCACCCACTGCCGAAACAGCCTGTGCCCGGAGAAACTTCCCCTGGTTCTTCCCGTCACGAATGCCGCGGAAAATACCCTTCCACGCAATCATGAGCGTAATGACCATCAGCACAACTGGCAACAGCGCAATCGCGAACTGCGGATACGTTGTTTCGACACCAAAGTACCACCACACAAACAGCGGCATAATGCTCAAAATGCCGCCGATGATCGCCCAGGCCACATACCCAACTCGCGAAACAAGTTTCGGTACTGAATCCATGACGCCACATGACGCAGTAAAAATCGCCCGTGCACTGATCAACGCAATTGCCGGATACAGAGGCAACACATAATGCGGCAACTTGGTCGAAGTGAGTTCAAACACAAGCCATGGAACAATGACCCACGCAAGCAGGAACACTTCAGCCTGCCGACCCTTTGCGCCATGTTGCACGCGCCGCTTGACCGCACCCCATATCCGCTCAAACACGTTCCCGCACCTCGGCTCGGCCACGCCATCACATCCGCGTGCCACAGTTGGACCAAATCCCTGCCTCCATGCACGCACCATCGCTTGACCCGTCACCAGCGACCCCGGCCAGAACAACACCGCCAGCAAAAGCATGTGATACCCGGGCGGTCCGGAATGTCCTTCTTTTGCTGTAACAGTCCGCCCAAGAGTCTCATCAACTATCACCTTCAAGTACGACTCAGTGCCTACCTCGCGCATGACCAATACGGCCCACGTGCCAATCGCCGCCAATACCACCAGCGTTCCCAGAACCGGCCATGTCCGCTTCACCACGCCGCGCGATCGCTTTGAGAACCCCAGTGAAAAGAGCGTAATTCCGCATATCAGCGGCGTAAGCGGACCCTTGATCAATACACCTACCACCATCGCGCCCCAGAACACAATGCGCCAATGCCCAAGCGTCTTGCGTGCCCTGGTCGTATCTTGATCAACATGCCACAATCGAAACAGCGCCCATTGAGCAACGGTGGTTGCCGCGAGCAACACCATATCTGCCCGCGCCTGTTTGCTCTCCCACACAACAATCGGGCACACTGCCAGAAGCAATGCGCCAAGCCAACCAGCACGCGGATCAAACATCGCAGTCCCAAGCCGCCATGTGGCCAGTACCGCAATGATCGCAGCCAGAAGAGATGGCAATCGATACAGCCAGATCGAATCAGCGGCGTCTTTAAGGCCCAGCGCTTCTCCCGCGCGAACGGCCCCAGATTGCAACCAGTAGATCAGCGGCGGTTTATTGAGCCTGGGCCGCTCCTGAACCTTTGGGATAATCCAATCTTCGATCTTGTCGCTCGCGCTCATCTGCCGGCTCGCCTGAGCAAAGCGTGCTTCATCGCGATCAATCGTGGGAATAGTCACAAACCCGGGCAGATAGACCACAAGACAAATGAAAATCAGCGCGAGACCGCCACGCCAGCTCTTGGCATTGCCGCCCCACCGCTTTGCATCGACAATCGTGCCGAAAAGCTCGCGCGGCGACCAGTCCAGCATGCGAGATGGTTCCTGTCCCCGCTCACTCACGCTCTGTCCGCTCCGTTCTCAACACGCTGACTGACCATGAAATGACTGTAAGCCGTTGCCACGCCATGAAATTCCGCCCGGCAAACGCACGAATCGATCCCAAACTCCGCGAGATCCGCCCTTCCCAGAGTGTTCGAACTCTCCTATCTTCCCACCTTGACGAGCCAATCGAAGACTCATCTCCTGCTGCCGGTCCTGATCGCCATTCCGCTGGCGTTCGGCGCGTTCTATGTCGACGGTCTAGTTGTCAATTACGCCGATCAAGTGCGTCCATCTATTCAAGGCGATGTCCTGCGCGTCCTGCAAACTCTCCAGCAATACGGCGACGCCACCTATGTCATCCTCGCTGCTTTGTTCGTCCTCATGCTTGATCGCGCCCGCCGCCGCTTCGTGCTCGACCTCATCGTCGCGGCATTGATCACACTTGCCGTCTCACACATGCTCAAGATATTGCTCGGAAGACCGCGGCCAAGTGTCGGCGATCACAGTTTCCTGGCGGGCCCCTTTGCCTACCCGATCGAATCACACGGCAAGTTAGTCATGCTCCACTCATGGGACATCTTTACGGCCGGCGCAAGCAAACTCTGGTCGATGCCCAGCAGTCACACCAGCGCGGCCGCCGCCATGTCCGTCTTTTTCTGGCACCACTATCCGCGGCTTCGAATCTTCTCTCTCTTCATGGTTGTGTTCGTCGGCGGCCTGCGTGTTCTCTTCGGGGCCCATCACCTCAGCGATGTCATCATGGGCGCTGGTGTGGGCTTCACCGTTGCCAGCCTCGTCATCGTTCCAAGATTGATCAGCCGTCGCTATGGCAAGCCGCGCTACGGAAGAATCCTGGACATCGCCTGAGCGCGGCTTAACAGCCACTTGAGAATCGATCAACAAAATCCAGGTAGTCAAAGAAATCAACATCGCCATCGCTGTTGAAATCTGCCATCGGCGCCCAACTTGAAAATGCATCCACAAAATCCAGATAGTCGAAAAAATCAATATCTCCGTCGCGATTGAAATCCGCCGGACAGATGCACGGCCACTGCTTCACCCAGAAGAGTGATCCCGCCCCGCCATCATCAACCGTCATAAACACCGATTTCCGGGCCAAATACGCCCCGTTGCCAGTTGAGCAATCCGCATCGGTCAATAGCGCAAACCCTTCAAGATTCAGATTCGCCGCACTCCCCGTCGGCCGATCAATCGACTGCACCCATGCCAATCGCCGCGCCACCCCCGACCCGGTCGCAGTCAACGTGCAAACTTCAATCTGGTTCTGACTATCGCCATGCAACACCATCAAGTTGCCGGAAGATGGATCAAACGTCACCTCCGCAATTTCTGGATAGCTGGTGGCGAGCGATCCATAAAACGTGTACGTTGTTCCGCCCGGAGCAAGGTCCACAACATACAGCCGCCCATCGCCCTGATTGCCACAGAAAAACAATCCGCCAAGCCCAAGCGTCGAACGAATCGGCACATCCGCCTGCGTCGCAAATCCCGCGGCATCCAGCGTCGCATTGGGAACAAACGCACACCCCTCAATCCCATTCCCGCCAATCAGCGGCACCGAACCCGAAATATTCCATTGCCGCACAACATTGAGCGTTGCCGCCGAAGTCACATCAACCGCTCGAATAATCTGCGTGGCTTCATCCACGCAATACACAATCGACGGCGTCGCCGGACACAACGTCACACCTTCAAAATCGCCAAGCCCCGTCCATTCGGCGCGCACTCCGCTCACCGTATCAACGACCCACGTCGCTCCACTCTCCCGCAAAGCCCACAGTTTCGAAGTCGATGCCGTCGGCCCATTGCGACCAACCCACATTCTCCGTGTCACCGGATCCCACATCGCCGCCGAAAGATCCTGATGAAAATCATTTGTTCCCGACCCTTCGATCGCCGTGAGATTCACCGCGCTCGCCCAGGGCTCCGCGGGCCACGGCGAAATACATCCAAGCATGACCAGACTTGCGCACACAATCAGCATGAGTTATTCTTTGCTAGCCAGACCATCACCGCGCGCTCACGCCGTGAATATACAGTTAATACTCAACTTCGCTTCGACCATTCCTCGCCAGCCATCTTTATCGCCCCTTGCACGCCAAGCTTCTTCAACGAATCATTCACTTTGTCAGCCAATCGATACCGCAATTGCGATTGAATCAGTTCCTTCGCCGCGACATTCGGGTCCGCAACCATTCCCCGATAAAACTCTACGTACTCACTCTGCAAAAGCCTCATCGCAAACGATGGATTCACCGCAAGTCCGCCATGCTTCTCGATAATCCTCGCCCGCAGCGTTTCATGCACAATCCGCGGCAGCGTTCTCATCATCGAATCCGGCCGAATCCGGACGTCAATCAGAAACTCTGGAATCACCGCTGCATTGCCGCGCTTCGCCAGCCGACAATACAGCTCCCAGTCTTCATACGCCTGGAATGACTCGTCATATCCACCCACTTCAAGAAGCACATTCCGCGGCATGATCGCGGTCGCACAGCTCGCAAAGTTGTACACCGTCAGCAGATCACGATCGAACCCCAATGGACACCACCCGCCGGTTGCCTCGTCGACATCCTCAGAAAAACATGACACCATGCTCGTGGCCAGCACCGCTGACTCATCGCCGCTTAGTCGATCAAGCGCCCGTTCTACAAATGTCGGACGAATGCAATCATCGGCATCGAGCGTCAGAATATGACTCGACCTGGCAAGCTTGATCCCGTGATTCCTCGTCGCAGACAAGCCCGTATGCGGCTTCCAGACAATCTTGGCCCGTTCTGACCCTTCCAGTTTTTTCAGTGCCTGAACAGTCTGTGCATTGTCTGAACCATCATCGACAATCAGAATCTCATCAATTTCTCGCGTCTGCGCCTCCAGCGAGGCGAGCGTTCGCTCTAGATATTGATGCAGGTTGAACACCGGAATCACGGCCGTGACTGAGAAATCCTTGCGAGATTGTGCTCGCGGCCATTCGGAAATCGCGTTTGATTCCATGTGCAGGTAGATCGCTCTCGCCCGGTCGATCCACGCCTCTTCAAACGTTGTTGCTTCGCCATACAACTCAAACGTCGTCGCACTCAACTTCTTACTCGCAAGATAGACAATTCCGCCCGCGCGCGGCGCATGCACTGTCGCCGGCGCAAGCTTTTCAAGCTCCGCCGCAACCCGATACGCCGCCGCCAGTTCCGGAATCTGGAATCGAACATCCGTCGCCGTGGAATACCGAATGACCTTCGCCTTCACAGTCTCTGGCATCTGAAAATCTTGAGGCACAACCCACATCGCCGCCGCGACGCTTTTCAACGTCTGCACGACACTCTCTTGCACACGAAGCGGGATGACAACAACATCTTTCACTCCGTAAGTCTATCAACGCAGTCCCTGCCACACACCGCTCGCCCTGATAGCATCCATTGCGTGAAAGAACTGCAACTATCAATTACAATTCAGGCTCCCATCGAGCGCTGTTTCGACCTCGCCCGCTCCATGGACTTCCACACCTGGTCTATGAAAGCAACCGGCGAGAAAATCGTAAGCGGTCGGCCTTCCGGATTGATCGAACTGGGCGAGTTCGTCGAGTTTGAAGCTGCTCACCTCGGGCTCGTTCGCCGCCTGCGGGCTAAAATCACCAAGTTCAATCGGCCCCGAAGCTTTATGGATGAACAGGACAAAGGCCCCTTTCGCACCTTTCGACACGAACATCGATTTTCAACGAACCCCGACAATCCATCAATTACGCTCGTCGAAGACCACCTCTACATCGTCGTCGGCTGGTCCGTCTTCGGGCTCATCGCAGAACGCGCACTCGTGGTCCCCCACTTGCAACGACTACTGACTCAGCACCAGTTCAACCTTAAAGCGGCGCTCGAAGGCGAAGAGTGGAAACGATTCCTGCCGCAGACTTGAACAATTCCGCTTCAGCAGCCATCACTGAACGCATCCACAAAATCCAGATAATCAAAAAAGTCCACGATCCCATCACCATTGAAATCCGCGGTCATCGTCAAACTCGAAAACTCCTCGACGAAATCCAGGTAATCAAAGAAGTCCGCAGTCTCATCACAGTTGAAATCGGCCCCGCACATCGACAGCAGCGCACCATTCGACTCAACGACCCGACACGGCGTTGACACGCGGCATCGATACAGTCCAACGTCTCCACTATGAACTCCAGTGATCGTCAACTGGTTCGTCATCGCCCCGCTCACAACCGACCCAAACCCAGTTGGCCCATCCACCATCGCCGTCACATCGCCGCGATACCACCGATAGCTCAACGTCCCCGTATCACTATCCGGGCTCGTCGCCGCCGCCGTAAACACTGCCTGCCCGTCATAACACGTCGCGATGGGGCTCGGCTGCAGCGTAATCGTTATGCCCGATTCCGCCACAGTCCGCGGCACAATCTTGAAAATTTCCCCACCGTTGTAATCGCACACGTATATCTCGCCCGCAGTATCCTCGCCCAGCGAAGCAATCGTCTGCAGCGTAAATCCAGTCGGCGCAAGCTCCGCAGTCCGATCAACCAGATTCGTCGCGACTCCATTCACGTTTCGAAGCGAGAACATCTTGCTCAATTGATAATCAGCATAGAAAAACGTCCCGCGATAATCAGGTATCGCACACCCGCGATACACATATCCACACGTCACCGACACTCCCACCGAACGCACATACTCCGTGAGCGGCGCAGTCAAGGTCGTTCCATTGCACGTACACCCTGACAGTCCTGTGCAGAATGTCCCTTCTGTGCACCGCCAGCCATAATTGCGACCCGCTGCATTAGCCGCACCTGCTGCTTGAAAATTAATTTCCTCGCGAGCGCTCTGGCCCACATCGCCAATCCAGAAATCCCCAGTCATCCGATCAAACGAGCATCGCCACGGATTGCGCAATCCCGAGGCCCAGATCTCCTGCGCATTGGTCACCGACCCCGCATACGGATTCGTGGCCGGTATCCGATAGTTCTTGTTTGCATCCGCCGGAAATCCATCTTCATCACCAGTACCAGGTAGCCCATCCGGCCCATTCACATCCAGCCGCAGAATTTTTCCTCGCAGCAGCGTGAGATTCTGCGCGGCGTTGTCCGGATCGCTCTCGCCCCCATCGCCCGTCGAGACATACATATACCCATCAGGCCCAAACCCCATCCACCCCGCCCGGTGCTCCCGCCGCGTTCCAAAGTTGAATCTCAATATCGTCGTCGCCGTCGATACATCCGCGACATTCACATCCCCCGCCGACCGCCGATAGCGGACAATCTGCGTATCCGCAATCGTCCCGTTCGGCGGCGTGTAATTCACATAAAAATATCCATTGGTCGCATAGTTGGGATCAAACACCAACCCCAGGAGCCCATACTCGAGCCACGATGTACTCACGAGCGAAGTCACATTGAGAAACGGCGTCGCGCGAATCGTCCCATTGGGCTCAACAATTCGAATCAGGCCGCCGCGCTGCACGACAAACAACCGCCCCGCCGGATCACCGGGAGCGCCCGTCATGTACAAGGGCTGCGTCAATCCTGAAGCAACACGCGTCGTAGTCAGCGGCGTCGCTCCAAAAGTCGCCGCAGCCGCCAGCGCTGACAACATACACGCAAGCACACGCATTGAAAAGTTCCTTCTCCCGAGATCGGCAGTATCTCAGAAGTCGGGGCCATCAGTCAAGCATTCAATCCATGCTCCCGCCCATAATTTCGCGTGAACAAGTTAATACCGCCACGAAATACCGGCGAACAAACCTAGATCATCCGAGACCTTCGTCAAACCAACACGCACTCCGCAGTCTAATTGAGTATTGGGGTTCAGGCCATACGTCAGCCCGCAATCAAAGTACGCCCGGTACTTCTCCGCGTGATTCAAATTCGCAAACCCCGCGTACTCAACAAACCCGCTTAAATCCTCAACCAGCGGCACACTCACCGTCGCCGTGTGCACCCAGTCGATCGTGTAACGCTGGTTGTCTCCATCACGCACAACATCAAACTCCGTCATGACCGCAGCGCCGATGTCGTTCCCCAGGTCAAAACCCACCGGCACAATCAGCCCGCCTTCAACCTTTCCATTACCAAGTTCGCCGCGGGCAGTTGGAATCTTTACAAATGGCATCAGCGCAAGTGCAGTGTCGCCATCATCGTTGCCCCACAGGTTGAACTTCGTCCGCACGGTGATATCGCCAAACCCCGAAAGCGTCGTTCGCTCATGCGTCGTCCGATCTTTTTCGCGCTCGTGTGTATGTGGATCGATTCCAATCTGCAAATCAAAGTCGTTCAGGATCCCCATTTTGAGCAGCATCGGGGCCACCGAAACCGACCGCCGCGTCACCTTTTCCTCGTTCCGCCGGTCAAACGTGTAGTCCACAAGCGACATCTCAAGTTGGAAGTGTCCGGCATCAACTGTGTACGGACTTTCAGTTGTGTCCGGTCGATCCGTACTCAAATCTCGCAACTTGCTGCTCGGTGTCCGCTTCAACAGCCAGTACTCAGATTTCGCCTCCGCCCCCTCTAAAGCCTCAGGATCGACCTTTTGAGGCAATTTTTGCGCTAGTCCTTCCAGCACCAAAAGCCCGCACACCATCGCCGCCAAACTTCGAAGAGTCCCGTTTCTCATAGTTGAGCAGTATAACTTTAAAGTTTGTACTGTCAAACATTTGATCGCCCTGAGGCCCGGAAAAACCCCTCATTTCTACGAATCCCTTGACCCACCCCCCTCACCTGCCCCGTCCGCCTATCATCTCCGGCAGATCTCTGTTCTGGCTTGGCCGAGTCGGTCTTGTCTCTCAGGTCTCCCGTCGTTGTCACCCGCCCGAGTTACAGCACCGGCCGTTATGTTCAGTTCAAGTCAAGGGCAAGGTAGAAGTTTATGAAGCTCTATGTTGGTAATCTCTCGTTCAGCACATCCGAATCAGAATTGCGCGAAATGTTCTCGCAGTTCGGCGACGTGACCTCCGCGTCACTCGTTATGGACCGCGAAACAGGCCGCCCCCGCGGCTTCGGTTTCGTCGAGTTCGGCAACGATGAGCACGCTCGTGCTGCAATCGCTGGTCTCAATGGCAAGAACATCGGCGGTCGCGATCTGACCGTCAATGAAGCCAAGCCCCGTGAAGCCGGTGGCGGCGGCGGCGGTCGTGGCGGATTCGGTGGCGGCGGCGGCGGTCGCTCAGGCGGCGGCGGCGGTCGTGGTGGTTACGGCGGCGGTGGTGGCGGCGGCGGCGGCGGTGGCCGCGGCAGCTGGTAATCCACAACTCTGTTGAAATTTATTCAAACCGGGACCGAAAGGTCCCGGTTTTGTTTTTAGTAGCACCGGCTTACCAGCCGGTGGATTTCGTGCCTTTGGTTTCCTGCCGATGGTCTTGCGCTTTTGATTCCTTCTCGTCTCTTCACCTCTCATATTACCATCCCCTCATGTCCACTCCCCCAATCCAACACCTCCCCACCCGCGACGGCTACGACCGCTGGTCCTCCATCTACGACTCCGAATCCAACCCCCTCATCGTCCTCGAAGAACGCATCGCCTTCCCTCTCCTGGGCGAAGTTGCCAATCTCACAATCGCTGACATCGGCTGCGGCACTGGCCGCCACGCGCTCCGACTCTCAAGCCTCGGTGCCCAGGTCACTGCAGTAGATTTCTCCCAAGGCATGCTCGACGCAGCAAAACAGAAACCCGGTGCGAGCGCCATCACCTGGATCCAGCACGACTTGAGTCAACCCCTCCCACTTCCATCGAGCGCCTTCGACCGCGTCATCTGTGCCCTGGTCTTCGATCACATCGCCGATGTCACCCACCTCTTCCGCCAGCTCGGCCGCATCTGCAAGACCGGTCCCGACAACTTCATCCTCGTCACCATCATGCACCCAGCGATCATGCTCAACGGCGTCCAAGCCCGCTTCACCGACCCAGCCAGCGGCACGCGCATCATGCCCCAATCCGTCCCAAATCAGATCAGCGATTACGTCATGGGCGCAACCCGCGCTGGCCTCACCATCTCTCACATGAGCGAACACTCAGTCGACGAAGACCTCATCGCCATCTGCCCGCGTGCTGAGAAGCATCGCAACTGGCCATTGCTGCTCACGCTGAAACTCCGCAAAGATGCCGCCGGCTCATAGCCCTCATGATCGGCACCTTTACGATTCTTCATGCTCGCCTTCTCACGACCCATCTACTACCAATTCCGATTTCTCCGCACTCTGTACTTTTCGCCGGTGTGATACTCCCCTGCGTCAGAAAAAAGTAGCGAAGCTACTGAAATCAAGCGCTTCCAGGTTGGAGGTCGCCAAGTTCAAACCAACGAAGTCTCTTCCACGTGCACTGCATTTCTTCCTCTCATAAGGCCTCATGGCGCAGCACTCAGCGCTCCGCCCAGGACGTATCGGACAAAACGCGCCCCCATTTTGTCCGGTACCAACCCGCATCATGCCCGATAACCGCCTCCAAACACACAACATTACCTTCTAAATGTGTAATGTTTTTCCAGCCCAAAACTGGGGAAAACACTGGGTGTACCGGAAGCTTTGCGCCCGCGATGCGCGCCCCCTAACACGAGGATTTTTCGTGAGGTTGAAAATAATTTTCGCCCTTATCTGACAAGGACTTACGTCTTTTGACCCCCTCGTACCGGACAAAAAGCGCCTCCCGTTTTGTCGCGGCCCTCCCTCTGTAGGGGACGACGGTGTTCGTTGCACCGGCCTTCCCCAACTCAGGAGCCTCACCATGTCCAAGTCATCCAAACGCCGCCTCGCCCAAGCCGCCATCAAGAACGCCGCTGACAACCAAGTCGCCGCATCTTGCACCCCAGCCCAGCTCACCCAAGCCGCTGGCACTGCCGCAGCACCCGCAACTCACGACCCCGCGTCTCCGTCATTGGGCCTATTGGTCCCATCAGTCCTATCAGGCCTATCCGACTCTTCCTCCTCTGATATCTCAAATCTCAAATCTGGGATTGCTTCTTCTTCAGACTCTCCTCTCAACTCTGAAATCTCAAATCTCAGATCGCCTTCAGATTCTGTTTCAACTCCCACTCCCCTCCTCTCCGCCGCCCGCGAATCCCT
>CAZAEQ010000027.1:0-61311 GCA_964484185.1 uncultured Phycisphaeraceae bacterium | reverse complement strand
CGGCATTGTGAGCGCTGCGGAACACCGGTTATCAAGAAAAACCTGGACCAGTGGTTCTTCCGCACGACGAAGTATGCTGATGAGCTGCTGCATTACGGCGATATCGACTGGCCCGAGCGCGTGCGCGTGCTGCAGACCAACTGGATCGGCAAGTCAGAGGGGGCGTCGGTAAACTTTACCACCAAGCAGGTGAACACGCTGGAGGTGTTTACCACGCGGCCGGACACGATTTTTGGTGCAACATATATGGTGGTTGCGCCGGAACACGCACTGTGCGAGTCGGTGTTGCGCGGGCATATTCACGTTGATGAATCGGTTCGCGCTGCGCTCGGCGCGTATGTTGCCTCGGCGCGCAATCGCAGCGACGTGGAACGGCAGGAGAGCAAAGAGAAGTCGGGGATTTTCATCGGGGTACACGCGATCAATCCTGCAACCGGTGAAGAAATTCCGGTCTGGACCGCGGACTATGTACTGATGGGGTATGGCACAGGCGCGATCATGGCGGTGCCGGCCCATGATGAACGAGATTTTGATTTTGCGAAAAAGTTCGGGCTGGATATCAAGCGCGTTGTTGATGTTCCGGGCGCGAAAGACGGGGCGTGTGCCACGGGTGACGGCAAAGCGATCAATTCAGAGAATAAAGATATCTCGTTGAACGGAATGGGGACCGCCGAAGCCAAGGCGACGACAATCGCGTGGCTTGTCCATTGCGGCACAGGCGTCAAGAAAACCAACTACCGCCTGCGTGACTGGACATTCAGCCGCCAGCGCTATTGGGGCGAGCCATTCCCGATGGTATTTACGGACGATGGTCGCGCGTTCCCGGTAAGCGAATCAGCTTTGCCGGTGAAGTTGCCGGAGTTGGCAGACTATGCGCCGGTTGAAAGCATGGATCCGATGCCCCTGCTCGCGAAGGCAAAAGATTGGGCGCGGACCACCGCTGGAGAGGCCGGGGTCGACCCCGCACTGCTGGATCCGAGTACGCCGGTGACCCGCGAATGCAACACCATGCCGGGTTCGGCGGGATCATCGTGGTACATGCTGCGATACTGCGACCCATTGAATCAAAAACATCTGGCGAGCGAAGAGTCGATGCGGTACTGGATGGGCAGCGGCGCCGACTCGGGCGTTGATCTATACCTGGGCGGCGCGGAGCATGCGGTTGGGCACTTGCTGTATTCGCGTTTCTGGATTAATGTGTTGTTTGATCTTGGACACTGTCCGGGCAAAGAACCTTTCCACAAGTTGTTCCATCAGGGGCTGATTACCAGCTATGCGTACAGCCGCGAAGATAAGTCGATTGTCGCAGTCGATGAAGTGAAGCAGGTGGGCGAGGGGTCGTACATTGAAATTGCCACCGGCAAGCCGGTGACGCCGATCGTGACCAAGATGAGCAAGCGGTACAAGAACGTTGTCAATCCTGATGATGTGATTGCGGAGTTTGGCGCGGACACCTGCCGCCTGTATGAGATGTATATGGGCCCGCTGGAAGCGAGCAAGCCGTGGAACCCACGTGATATCGTCGGGTGTTTCCGGTTCCTGCAGCGCATCTGGCGGCACTTGCTGGATGAGCAGACGGGATGCTCGAAAGTAGTCAAGACCCCGGCGGATGAGGCAACTCGCAAATTGCTGCACAAGACCATCAAGGGTGTACGGAAAGACATTGAGTCGCTGGGGTTCAATACCGCCATCAGCAAGTTGATTGAGTTCAATAATGCGCTGGGGTCACTGCCAGCGGTGCCGATGGAGATTGCCAAGCCATTGATTTTGATGTTGTCGCCACTTGTGCCGCATATTGCGGATGAATTGTGGGAACGCGTTGTTGTGGCGGCGGGCGAGGGCAAAGCCGGGACATTGCTCAACCACGCATTTCCGAAACACGACGAGGCGTTGACGGTTGATCGGGAGATTGAACTGCCGATCATGGCGGGCGGCAAAGTGCGGGCGCGGATCACGGTGGAAACAGATGCAGATGTCAAAACCATTGAAGCGGCGGCACTGGCGCACGAAGATGTTGTGAAATTCCTGGCGGGCAAGACGCCGAAGAAGGTGATTGTGGTGCCGGGGAAAATGGTGAATCTGGTCGTGTAACTCGCCTGCGGCGTTTCTGATAGAGTTAAGCCATGAGCGGCGATCCTTCGCAGGTTGTTCAGTTCCTGTCGCAAAATGATGCGGCTTGCCCTTCGTGTGGCTATTCGTTGCGCGGGTGTGCACAGCCGTGTTGTCCAGAGTGCGGCGACGAGATCTCGCTGTCACTGCGCGGCGAGTCGACGAACGTATTGCTCACGGCATTGCGCTATTTGGTCTGGGCAATAGCTATTCGTTCGATCTTGATGACGCTGTGGTGGATTTGGGCAAGTTTCCGTTACTCATTTAACAGCTCGCTCGGGTCTGCTGGATCGTCCTGGTTTATTCGAATGGGCACGAGCGCACTGGCCGATGTTGCGATCGGCGTCCTTTGTATCATTGCGATTCGCCGCCTGCGCACTGTCAAGGCCACCGGGAAATATCGCGCTGTCGCCAAGCTGGTGGCCTGGATCGTCATTCTCATCATTGTCGACGTGATCATCGGACTAGTGGCCAGTTCGACTTATTGAAGACTGTGCCCGCCGCGGAATGGCCAAATAACTCAGTAGAGACCTTCTACGAATAGCAGAACTTTCGCCCGTCCGCGGCGAATAGTCATATGACAATGGCCGATAAAACGGACATGGCTCTTCGGACATCAACAGACCTGCCGCAGGATCTTCGGGATCACATGCGTCGCATTCAGGACAAGGCCCGCGAGTATGGCCTGGATTTCTGCGATGTGGTTTTTGAGAAACTTGATTTTGAAACGATGAATCAGATCGCGGCGTATGGCGGATTTCCGACGCGCTATCCGCATTGGCGCTGGGGCATGGAATATGACAAGCTCTCCAAACGCGATGCGTATGGGTTGGGCCGCATTTACGAGATGGTTGTCAATACCAATCCGTGTTACGCCTACTTGCAGGAAAGTAACAGTACGACCGATCAGAAACTGGTGATGGCCCATGTCTATGGCCACGCGGATTTCTTTACTCATAACCACTGGTTCAGCCGCACAAACCGCAAGATGATGGATGAGATGGCCAATCACAGCACGCGGGTGCGGCGGCACATCGATCGGCGCGGACAGGATGCCGTCGAGAAGTTCTTAGACCTCTGTCACTCTCTCGAACACCTTATTGATCCGCATTCGATGTTTGTAAAGCGTGGGGAATCCAAAGCTCCGGCTCACACGCTGGATGATGGCGAGTTTCACCCGGACCGGTTCCAGGCCAAAGACTACATGGACCGGTTCATCAATCCAGAATCGGAGCTTGAGAAGCAGAAGAAGGCGTTTGAGGACAAAGCCAAGGAAGGCAAGCGGAAGATTCCGGCGGTGCCGACGCGCGACATTCTGCTCTTTGTTCTGCGGCACGGCCAGCTCGAAGAATGGCAGCGCGACATTCTCAACATTATTCGCGATGAGGCGTACTACTTCGCGCCCCAGGGCATGACCAAGATCATGAACGAGGGATGGGCGACGTATTGGCATTCAAAGCTGATGACGAGCCACTTCCTCGAAGCGTGCGAAATTATTGATTATGCGGATCAGCATTCGGGCGTGGTGCACATGCCGCCAGGCGGGTTCAATCCATACAAGATTGGTGTTGAGCTTTACAAAGATATTGAGCGGCGTTGGAACATGGGTCAGCACGGGCCAGCCTGGGAGCGGCTGGAAGGCGTGGGCGAACGCGAACGGTTTGATGACAAATCGATGAAGGGTCGCGACAAGATCTTTGAGACTCGCAAGATCTTCAACGATGTCAGTTTTATCGATGAATTCCTGACTCCGGAGTTTGTCGAGAAGCACCATATGTACCAGTACCGCAAAGACCCGGCGACGGGGCAGATGCGGATTGTGACGCGCGATTTCGCACAGGTGAAGGGAACAATTCTTCATTACCTGACGAATTCGGGGCAGCCCTTCATCTATGTTGTAGACGGAAACTACATGAACCGCGGCGAGTTGTTCCTGGCTCACAACTACATTGGCGTTGAGATTGACGCCGCCAAGGCTGTGGAAACGCTGCGAAATCTGCGGCTGCTCTGGGGCCGGCCGGTGCACCTGCAAATGCGTGTGAATGACGAGATGTCGATTCTGTCGGTGAATGATCCCAATGACAAGCCCAAGCGCGAACGCATTAATGACGACACACCCGCGCCAGCACACATTATTTCTTGATGCGAGTAGACGTTTCACTCGGGGGCTTGCGCATCAGCAGCAGGCCCAATGAGTTGGCGACCACGAGCACCGTGCCGCCTTCGTGAGCAAGCACGCCCAAAGAGAGCGGGATCGGGCGACTCTGTAAGCTCGCGATGATTGTCACCACAGACATGATCGCCATGACGCTCATGGCAAACACAAGATTGATGAGAATCACCGTTCGTGTGCGGCGAGCAAGTTGAATCGCCCAGGGCGCGACCGAGAGGTCGTCCGAGAGCAGCACGATGTCTGCATTTTCAAGTGCGGCTTCGGTGCCGATCGAGCCGATGCCAATTGCGACATCTGCTGCCGCGAGTGCCGGTGCATCGTTGACGCCATCGCCAATCACGCCGACCTTGCCCTTCTTTTTCAGTTCCTGGACGATCCGCACCTTGTCCTGTGGCAGCAACTCCGCTTCGAATCGATCCAGGCCCAGCTCGGTTGCCACGCTTTGTGCAGTAAGGCGGTTGTCGCCGGTGAGCATGACGACTGGCTTGATGCCAAGTGCGTGCAATCTCTGCACGAGCTGCGTGGCACCCGGACGGACGGCATCTTCCATAATGATGACGGCCGCTTCCCCGCCGCCTGCTTTTTCGGGGCAGGCGTGTGAGACGACCACGCCGATGTGGCCGCGTTGCTGCACAGATTCGAGCACTTCCTGGACGCGGATTTTGAAGCACTCGGGGATGAGTTCGGCGGTGTGTTGCAGGTTGCCCAGTCGAACCGGGCAGTGGCCCATGAGGCCCATCATGCCGCGGCCGGTGGTGTGTTCGACTGTGTTGAGAGTGGCGGGCTGAATATGTCTCGCGGCGGCTTCGTCTTTGATTGCCTGCGCGATCGGGTGAGAGGAACCTTGCTCGAGGCCGGCGGCCATCGCGATCAGATTATTTTCATCGCTCCAGGCGACAGTGTGAACTTCGTGAACGCGTGGGCGGCCGATAGTGAGTGTTCCGGTCTTGTCAAAGCAGACAGCGCGGACCTGTGAGAGTCGCTCGATCGCCTGGCCGCCTTTGAACAGCACACCTGAGCGTGCACCCCGAGCAATCGCCGAGAGCGTCGCGGTTGGCGTGGCGATAACAAGCGCACACGGCGAGGCAACGATCAGCAATGTGATGGCGGTGTAGGTTGCATCTTTCAGCTCGCGACCAAGCACGCCCCACCAGATGAGCAGCACAGCGATCGACACGACCATGACGCTGATTGAATACGGCTGGTCGAGTTTGTCGATGAACCGCTGGACCGGTTCGCGCTCTTCGCGCGCCGACATGACCAGGTTCAGGATTTTCTGCAGACTTGAATCGGTTGAGAGGCGCGTCACCGTTGCTTCGACAGGGTCATCGGTGTTGATCGTACCCGCGTACAGATCATCGCCTTTCTGCACAAATCGCGGCTGCGATTCGCCGGTAATTGCCGATTGGTCAATCTCTGTACTTCCCTCAACTACGCGGCAATCAGTCGGAATGCGATCGCCGGGCCGAACCATGACTCGATCCCCAATGACGAGTTCATCGGGCCTGATTTTGACCCACGCCCCCGCGCGCTGCACCATCGCTTCGCTGGGCATCAATTTGTGCAACGCCTTGATTTCGCGCTGCGTGCGCTCCATCGCCAGTTCTTCAAGTGCGCCCGAAAGCGAGAAGAGGAACAGAAGCAGGGCACCTTCCTGCGGATGACCAATTGCCGCCGCGAGGACAGCGCCGACGACCATCAACACATCGATGTCGAATTTTTTCGCGCCAATTGCTTCAATCGCGGCACGGCCGCCGTAGACCAGGCCGATCGCGAGGCTGATCCACGCCAGAACGGTCGACGGCGCTTGCAGACCATCGGCACCAAACTTGGAGATTAATACGCCAGTGAACAGGAGCACGCCAGCAGCAATCGAAGCTGCCAGCTGCATGTGTGGGTTGAATACTGGATGAACTTTCGCTTCCGCTTCCATGCATCCAAGGCTAGACCAGTCAGCCGCTTAGCGAAGGACTTCACTCATCTGCTTCTTTTCCAATGCGTCGCTGCTTTCCAGGGGTATTTCCGCGAGCAGATTATCAATGATCCGATCGGTCGTCACACCGTCTGCTTCCGCGTTGTAGTTGGTTGCAAGACGGTGACGAAGCACGGGTTTGGCGATTGCCTTGATATGTTCCGGAGTGACATGCGTCGAACCGCTGAGAACCGCTCGGGCCTTGGCCGCGAGAATAAGGAATTCGCTTGCGCGTGGGCCTGCGCCCCAGGAGAGATAGGCCTTGGCCAGTTTGGGACGTGCGATGCCGTCGTCACTGGTTTCGTTGACGCGCGTGGCACGAACCAGCCGCAGTGCGTACTTAATCACGTGATCGGCCGCGGGCATCTGGCGCACCAGCGTCTGCACCGCGGCGATTTCTTCAGCGCCCAGCACCTGGTCGATTCGGAACTCGCCCTTGGTCGCGCTGCGGCGGACGATTTCAAGTTCCTCTTCTGCGGTTGGATACCCGATGTTGATCATGAACATGAAGCGATCGAGCTGGGCTTCGGGAAGCGGATAGGTGCCTTCCTGCTCAATCGGATTCTGGGTTGCGAGTACAAAGAACGGGTCGGGCAATGCGTGGCGCTGGCCACCTGTAGTGACCTGTCGCTCTTGCATGGCTTCGAGAAGTGCGGCCTGGGTCTTCGGCGGTGTGCGGTTGATCTCGTCGGCGAGCACGATGTTGGCGAAGACCGGGCCTTTGACAAATCGCAGCGAGCGCTGGCCGCTGACTTTGTCTTCTTGAATCACTTCGGTGCCGGTGATGTCTGATGGCATCAGGTCGGGTGTGAACTGAATGCGAGAGAACTGGAGATTGAGGCTGCGGGCGATTGTGGAAATGAGCAACGTCTTGGCGAGTCCGGGCACCCCCACCACGATCGCGTGCGAGCGGCAGAAGATCGAGATCAACATCTGATCGACAACTTCATCCTGGCCCACGATGACGCGATGGATCTCGGTCCGCAGCTTCTGATACGCCGCCTGCACTTGATTGATGGGGTCGTTGCTCACAAAGGTGCTCCCAAAATACCGACATCCGCGGCCATGGCTTTCGCAAGTCCACTTCGCGCACTTTACTTATCGGATCATACCGGTCACCGGTTCGACCAGAGTAGAAAATTGCAGCGTAAATAGCGCGGGACAGGCAAAAAAACAAAGCCCCGCGACGCGCGTCCCGGGGCTTCTAGACGCCGCGGACCACCCGCGGCGCGAAAGGGGTCTAAGTTATTCGAACTTCCTTGGGACCTGGGCAGTCCCGGTTTCGCAATTACTTGCGATCTTTCAGAAGTTCCATGATCGCATCGAGCTTCTTGTTGAGGTCATCAACCTTCTGCTCTAAATTATTGATGCGCTCGTCGTCCACTCCCGGCATCGGAGGTATCGGAGTTCCAGGAACAACCATGAGTTTGTTCTGGCCGTTGGGCGCCATGCGAAGTTTTGGGGTCGCCTGGTTCCATTGGCCGTTGTTTGAGAAAATCTGAACATCGCGCATCGACTCTTTGGCCTCGGCCAACGATTCCATGGCTTTGGCAAGCGATTCTTTGATGCTCTTCTGGACTTTCTCGTCGATTTTGGCGCTCTTGAGATTCGCCATAGCCTCGGTCAGCGCCTTGTGTGCATCGTCCCAGTTCTTGTGTGAACCGCCGTGCGAATACACCTCGAGCGGGCTCTTGTACATGTCTTCGCCGGGCTCAGCGCGACCGAGTGCTTTTGCATCGAACGCGACGAGCGAGAGGTTCAGTGTTTGTATTTCGCCACCTGCGCGTGCGACTTTGATTTCCAGTGTGTCGCCGGCCTTGGTGCCGCGGAGGATTTCACGAAACCGCTCCTGATCAATGTTCTTTTCGCCCTTGACCTCGACCAGAATGTCTCCGGCTTTT
Source organism: uncultured Phycisphaeraceae bacterium (assembly GCA_964484185.1). GTDB lineage: Bacteria > Planctomycetota > Phycisphaerae > Phycisphaerales > UBA1924 > F1-120-MAGs238. The sequence goes on along the minus strand of CAZAEQ010000027.1, from coordinate 53,156 downwards.
ACCCCGCTTTTGGCGGCTGGCAAATCGTCAATCACGCGGTCAAAAACCACGCCCTTTTCAAGCTTCAGGAACTCAAGCACTGAGGCTTCGGGTTCTGACATGGTGACACCGACCATGACTGGCGGCGGGTTGTCCGTCATATCAGGAGCCGTTGCGAGGGCAAACCCTTCGACTGGCTCAATCGCCCGGAAGCCGCCTTTGGCTGCCTTTGGTGCCGCAGAGCTCCAGGTTTTTCCAGATTGGCCGGCCAACGCTCGCATCTGAACTCTCGGGGATGTCGCCTTATTCAGATTGAACGACTTCAATACGTTGCCCTCTTCATCGAGAATGTCGATCGTGACTTCATCGCCGTTCTGCGTCTTGCGGATGCGGTCTTCGGGAATCACTTCGCCGTTGCGTTTGGCGATCACTTTCCCATCAGTCATGCGAATGTCGTACGTATCTGTGCCGTCGTTCGACTGTACCGAAATCGTCGACCTTGAAGTGCTCTTTGCTTCCTGATACGCCGGGCGAGCCGAGGCGATAGCGCAGAGTCCGGCAATCGCAACCAATCCAGTAATCCCACAAATGTTTTTCATACCACTTCCTTGCATAAACATGCGCGTCAGAATACCCAATGCACATTGAAAGACAAACTTACGTTGACCCCTTGCGCGGGCTTTGAATCCGCAGAGGAACCTGTTTTACATTTTCGCGGCCAAGTTCATCGCTTGAACCTTTTTGTATCTGATAGATGTCGGGCATCTTTGCCCGCTCGACAATCTGCCGCACAAACACTACTTCGTAGCCATCGCTTCCGTCATCAAGCTTGACCGGTGTTGCCTGCAGCAACAACTTGTCGGGCAGTTCTCCGAGCACTTCGCCGGTTCGCATGCCGCGGTCCATGTACTCGTTTAGAAGGTCTTTACTGGAAGGCTCGTTGTCGAAATAATTACCAAATGGCGCACCGATATTCGCAGTGCTTGCGCCTCTCGGAGGATCGCTCACGCGGCTCGGATTAAATCTCCCTGAATACACCGCGACCGCCAGCGCGGCCGCTGCAACCCAGCCAAGTCCGCTGCGAGCAAAATTCCAGACTTTGCCCGCTGTTGATATCTCAATTGGATGCAACGCGAGTTCGTCGCTGGGCAGTGCTGTAACCGCCGCGGCCGAAATCTGCAACTCAACCGCCCGGCTCAAGGCCGCCTGATCTCGCTGCGAAGCGCCCAGGCTCACAGCCAGTTCGCGCCACGCCGCCGTGTCATTGCCCGCAACCGACTCAAACGCGTTCCAGTCGCGCTCGGTGGCAACCCCATCCACCACGCGCGAAACAAGCAGATCCGCGATATCGCCGGGCAATGCCGCTGTTGGCTTCTCAGTGTCAGCAGGCTTCGAATTGGATTCTTCTGGATTCATTGCTATTCCCATTGATGCGCTGCGCCAGCAAATCCGTCAATTCCGCGCTCACATCTTTAGACCGAGAACTGGCCGAGAATCCGACCCAAATCCCGCCAAAATAGGGGTATGGTTGGGAATCGCGGCGTCCATCAAAGGGCAACCGCACCCGCGTGTGCCCGAAGCCTTGCCGCCATTGCTTCGAGCGAACTGGGCACCACCCTGATCTGCGCCACCGTCGTCATAAAATTCACATCCCCCGCCCACCGCGGCACAAGATGCGCGTGCAGGTGCTGAGGCACACCAGCCCCCGCCGCCCGCCCCTGATTGATTCCAATATTGATTCCTTGTGGCTGAAGCGCCCGTTGAACAATGTCCGCCGCGATTTCAACCAGATTCCAGAACGCTGCCCGTTGCGCTGGCTCGTAATCAAGCAGAGTTGGTCGTGCGTCACCGAGCGCGATCAGCACATGACCATTTGAGTATGGAAACGCGTTCAGCAGAATCAGCCCGCTATTGCTACGGACAATCACGTGATTCTCAACATCTTTCGCTGGCGTATTCCAGTAATCCAACAAAAAAGAACCACTGCCTGTTTTTGGTAAACCCGCCGTCTTCTCCTTCGCGTCAACTTCTTCAAGGTATGCAAGTCTCCAGGGAGCTTGAATTGCTGGAGGTCCCATAGGCGGCGCGTTGCTTGTGTCACTGCTCATAACCCATTGTTGCAGGCATTTTGCACCCAATCCGGCGGCGGATATCCGTCATATTCCGCACAGTCGCTTCAACTTCCGCCGCGGCCCCAGCTTTCCCATGTTCACCGCTTGCTCCGGATCACGTTCTATGGCATCTTTCACTTGTACGCGGCGATTCTGCTGCGGACTTTGCAGGGGGTGTTGGATGTACGAAGTCGTTCAATCGCATTTTGATTGTCAACAGGGCACGCTTCTTGAGTCAACAGTGCACCAGGGTGTCACCGTTGCAAGAGTCACTATCTCCTCTGTCAAAGATGGAGAGACCCTTGTCATCTATAAACATCTCCACAAGCTCGCCAAACACCAGGCGGGTCGCCTCGCACTGGATTGTTCAGCCATGACAGGATTCACATGCTCGTGGATCAACTCACTGCTGAAGGTCACAAAAATGTGCCGCAGTCAGGGCTGGGATCTTGCGATCTACGGCCTCACAGGACCGGCCCGCGACATTCTGCGAACCACCCAGCTCGACCGCCAACTGACCGTCTGTGACGATCGCGATCAGGCGCTGGCGGTTCTGGGGATTGAACCCCCTTCACCCTGGCGAATATTTGCGGCACCTGAACGCTTCGCACAGGCCGGGTAAGCGGCTTTTTGGGGCGATAACTCACATCGGACCCGGCAAAATCACTCGCTCAAGTGTGCTGTGGCTCGGGCGGTGTGGCAACAATGTGTGTCGGGAGATTTCTTCCTGGTATGGACGCGGGGGACGGAACGAAATCGCTGTGTGTTCCCAATTGTGATAGCTGGATGAGACTGGATGGGAGAAGAGAGTCGCTGAATGACATTGCGCGCCCGCCCCATATCTGTGCCCGCAAACGGCCTGGCGATTGTTTTCGCCCTGTGCTGTAACTCGCTCTCGGCCAACGCCGAACCGCTCTCTGCACAGTCTGGAAAGCTCTCACTTCGAACTGGCGACGTTCAAATTTCTTCGCTCACCAATCTGATCTCAAGCAAGTCGTTTGCGCCCGGCAACCACTACGTTCTTACGCTGGCGCAGCCACTAACGCAGGCCCGAGCTGAAGCCCTTGCGGTTCGTGGCGTGATTCTCTGTGGCTATTACCCCAGCCTTTCGTATCTCGTCAGTCTCGATGGCGTAACGCCTGAGTCACTTCGCGAACTTGATTTCGTTGCCAGTGTTGTCACATTCCAAAACTCCTGGAAACTTGACTCTGCAATCGGCTCGCGCACATTCGTTACCGACTCGCGTCAGCAGATTGCCGCTCAGAACCTGGTAGCACTTCGAGTTCTCCTGTTTCCGCGGCAGGTCCTTCAAGGAAAGCTCGCTGAACAACTCGCCGCTATTCCCGGTCTCACTCTCGTCGAAAGCGAGAACATTCGAGATTCTGTTTCCTTCACCGCGACAGTTCCGATTTCGAGCCTTGCCGCGCTCGCCGCGCTTGATGCCGTGCAGTTCATCGAAGAACTCCCGGAATTCACGCCGCGAGATGCTAATCAGCGCTGGATCGTCCAATCCAATGTTGCGGGCAGCCGCCCTATCTACGACCGCGGAATCACCGGCGTCAATCAAATCATTGGCGTGATCGACGGCTACGTTGCCACTCAACACTGTGCATTTCTGGACCCAGTGAATCCCATCGGCCCAGCTCACCGCAAGATTCTCGCCTATAACACACCTGTCGGCGGTTACGACTCGCATGGAACCCATGTTGCCGCGATCGCCGCCGGAGATGAAGGAATCGAGAGCGCTTCCCGCGGCGTGGCGTATGGCGCCAAGATTGTTTTCAATGTCGCGCCGCTCACTACCCAGGCAAGTTACCTTGAGCGTTTCAATCTTCACTACTCGCAAGGCGCCCGGGTCCACACCAACAGCTGGGGTAATGATGCCACCATGCAGTACGACTACGCGTGTGCTGCGATCGATACCTTTATGCGCGACAATGAGGATGCGCTCCTGGTCTTTGCTGTCAGTAATACACCAATCGTCCGCAATCCAGAAAATGCCAAGAACTCAATCGCGGTCACCCGCACTGGTAACACACCAAATCAAAATCAAATCTGCGTCGTCTTTGGAAGTCTCCCTGGTGCCGGCCCGACACTTGACGGCCGCCGCAAACCAGACATTGCCGCGCCTGGATGTACCATCACTTCTGCTGCAGGCGCAACCGGATGCGCCACCGCAGTCAATTCCGGCACTTCAATGGCAACTCCCGCAATCGGCGGCGTCAGTACGCTCATTCGCCAATATTTCACCGATGGCTTCTACCCCACCGGTGTCGCCACTCCCAGTAACGCGCTCATCCCTTCAGGCGCACTCTTGAAGGCAATGGTCGTAAACAGCGGCGAGGATCTGCTCTCTCCCGGCTATCCAAGTAATCAAGAGGGCTGGGGTCGCGTACTCGCCCGCAGCGTGCTCCCGTTCGCCGGCGATGCCAACCGACTCGTGATCAAAGACATTCGCAACACATCTTCACAAGCTCTCTCAACCGATGGCGTTCGCGAGTTCCAGATCAATGTCAGCGATGCAGCCCAGATCTTCCGCATCACCATGGCGTACACCGATCAGCCGGCAACACTTCCAGCAACAGTCACGCCGGTCAACGACCTCGACTTGCTGGTCATCAGCCCCAGCGGCGATATTTTTGTGGGCAACAACCTCGTCGGCGGATTCAGCGTCCCCGGCGGCCTCCCCGACCCTATCAACAACCTCGAACAGGTTCGCATTCAGTCTCCCACCCCCGGCCTCTGGACAATCCACATCCGCGGCACAGCAGTCAACCTGGGCTCGCAAGGCTTTGCAATCTCCGCAACCGGCGCAATCTCTGAAACTGGCTGCCCGGGCGATTTCAACAACGACCAACTGGTAGATTTCTTCGACTACCTCGACTTCGTCGCCGCATTCAGCGCGGGCAGTCAAAGCGCGGACTTCAACAATGATCAAGTGATCGACTTCTTCGATTATCTCGATTTTGTCGCTGCATTCAGCACGCCCTGCTGACCAATGACACAACGCAGCGTGGCATCGGTCTCCAGGCCGATGTGCCTTTGCCTTCTCCGCCCCTTTCCTACTCGAATCCTCTGTACGTCCGAGAAACGTAGCTTAAAATCCATAACTTTATTTGCAACCTTCCAATTCATGGTCCATATTAGATAGGGACCGTCGCGGATCGGAGTTGATACGCGGCGGTTCATCGTGTTTGTCCATGGCCAATCGACCTTTGGGGTTCTGTCGCTCGTGGCGATTAATACGTTCAACCTCACGCGGCTCCGATAAAGCCCGGGATCGACGCAAGGAGCCTTTGCTATGTTGAATGCAAGAGCGTGGAATCGTTGGTTAGGGGGGGTCTGGCGGTGGTTAGTTGTGTGGGGGTGGTGAAGGCACAACCAGTTCCGCACCAAGGTGCAATTGCAGTTGTTGGCGACCCGACACCTGAGACCCTTCCACATTGTGACATGCACTTGTTTCCCAAGAACGACAACCCCCACCCAGAAGGAATTCCTGGCCAAACTCCTTTCGGTTGGTTGTACAATTATGCGTACCCTCCGGCGTATTCGAGCTGGGCTGATACACCCGAGCTGTCTCCTTGGACTCCTGATCGTCGCCCCATGATGACGATTCAATTGGGAAGTGCGGATTGGGCACAGAACTCTCGCGGAAACCCAGAATTCTGGTGGATCACCAGTGCATATACCGACGATAACGGTCATCTTACAATTCATCCAGATACTGCCGATGGGCGCGTGCCTTTTGATCCGGCCCTTGCTGGCCAAGACAAATACAGCCCCAATATTCCACAAAGCATGGGTGGCCCAGTAGGGGGGACGTTTGACTCCGACAAGTTGTGGGTCGCAGATGGCGGCGTGTACCGCTATCAACCAAATGGAGTGCCTGACCAATTCGATGGTTTGATTCGAACAATTTTGCGTTGGAGAGAGTTTGGTATTCGCCGCGTCATGCTACATCTCCCTGCTGGCGTGGCTGGTGGCAAGTACCTCGGCATAGATAGTGGACACCCAACAGACCTTAGGTACAGAAAATATGGCGGCGCCACACAGTCCATGAACCAGTATCACGGCATGCCGGTCTGGAAGCGGGACTATTTCCAAGGCGGCCTGGTTCAGATGGGAAACTTCCAGCCCAAGAACGCTTGGGATGAGTTTCTGACTGCGTACTGCGACCCAAGCGACCCTGACCACGTGGACATTGAAGTGTACATTGGTGGCGGCATTCCAGTGAATTCCGGTGACAACGTAAACACCGAGCGGACCGACCTCAATTATCCGAGTGCTGATCCGAACCCCGGGTACATTGACCGGCTCGAATCGTATGAAGGACTAGATGACGACGGCCTTGAAGTTCGCAAATTTGTCTGGCGCGACTGGAACTTCACGCTCACACCGCCAGCCCCAATTGATCCGAGACATAGTTTCACGTTCTACAACGCCCAAGGCCAACCGGTGAACCGGCACGGCAATATGAGCCATGTGTACAACACGATTAGTCCTTGGTTTTCCGCTGGTATCAGACGAATCTGGTTTGATACAGCAAGCGAAAACTTCTCCTCTGCTTCCGCAACTGACTGGGGGCATGAGCGTCGCTGGGGCGCTGTGGAGTTCGCGCACAACCCCTGGATTCGTACGAACCAAATCAAGATTGGTGGTGAGACCATTCCGACCTTTGATGTAGGCCCGGTGGGAAACACGGTCGAAATCCTTGATGACTGTGCGGTAGCAAACATGCCGTGGTTTGCGACCTTTCAGGTCATCGCATATGAAGATGACAGCACGACAGGCCATCGCACTTGGAAGAATTATGCAAAAACACACCTGAGTCCAAACACCGAAGTCCACATCCTGGATAACACCGATCACATGGAATGGGTCGATTTTGAATACGCCCGCGAGCACAGATATGTTGTCGGCGCCTGGAACGCCTACGGAACTCACAACAAAACAGCGGAAATGATGAAGCGCTGGTACAGCCTCGGCAAAATTAAGGTTGCTGATTTCAATGGCGATAGCGTGATCAATGCGAGTGATCTAAGTATGGCGAATACAGCCATCGACGAGGGCATTGCGTTTCACGCGAATCCAATTAACAACGGTGGCGAAGTGTTTCCCGCGGTTTTTGGAAACGGAGATATCGATGGCAACGGCCGCATTGAGGAAGCGGACAGAACGCTTTTTACTACATACTGGGATGCGCATCTGGCAGGTACCGACCTCATCCGCAACTACAACTATCTTGACCCGCTGATCAATCACGATTACTAGAAGCCGCTTCCCATACGTCGTCAGTCATTTTGCTCTGTAACAGATCATTCATGTGAGGAACCCATGATACTCAAACTTTTCACTGCCTACGCCCTTGTCGGGCTGTTTGCGAATCAATGCTTGTCACAAATTACATATCAATACACACATGGTATCAATGGCGAGCGGGTCTTCACTGAAACGGGACCGGGAGACGTTTACCCTCAAGATGGGTTTCGCGCGTATGACAATTGGAGGACTCCTTCGCAGGGTGGGGTATCTCGGCTTCGTGGGACATTCGTCGCCGGAACAGATGAGATTGCGGACGCCCTTGAACTGGAAACTTCTGGGCCAGCGCTACTTTCGGACATTGGCTTCTCAATTTTCAACAAATCGGTAACTTCGCCACTCCAAGATTTTCGGATTACAATTCGGTTCTATGATTCAGACCGACGGCTTCTTGGCCTAGACACATTTCACGGATCGGCGATCAGTCCAAACACGGGAGTAGCGTATTACTCGGGCGGTGGGTTCTATCGGGGATTTGAGATCATGCTTCCAACCCATGTCTTCATGAGTACTCAGATAACTGAGATTGTGGGAGTTGATGTAAGCGACATAGCAGTGGTGTTCAGTGGTCCCCGAACAACTGGGTACAGCTCGCAGTTTGCGTATGACTTTACTAACGGGCAGATTATTGATTTCGATGGAACCGACCAAACAAACATGAAATATTTCATTGACACGGTGGATGTACCAAGTACATCCGTTGGCGCAGTGGTTTTTGCTGCACTTCCCCTCGCCCTCCGCCATCGCAGATAGACAGTAGACCGAATTCTCTAACCCACTTCTCCGCCGCGAAACTCACAAGTTCCGCGGCGTTTTCTTTCCGCTCTACTTCTTAATCGCCTTCCCGCCCACCGTCAACGTCGCCTTGCTCGAAACTCCCTTCGACAACTTCACGCCCAATTTCGGCAACAGCGCCCGCAGCAAAAACCCCGCCGCGATCACCGCAATAACCGTCGCGATCCAGAATTGTGGATCGCTCGTCAGCGGCTTCGCTGAAGTCGCCTGACCTGGCGAAGTTTGAACCGCAACATTCATTTCAGCACCTGAAAAACAATTATCGCTAGTACATACGCCCAGCCCGTATTCCACACTAATTGTAACATCGCCCACTTCCACGAACCCGTTTCCCGCGCGGTTGTCACCAGCGTGCTCATGCACTGCATCGCCAGCACAAAGAATACGAGCAGTGACCAGCTCGCCGCCGTCGAAAACACCGGCGTCCCATCATCTCTCGTTGCCGCCGCCAGGCGATCCATCACGCCTTCATCTTCCGAATCTTCGTGACCTGTCACCACCACCGCCATCGTCGAAACAAAAACCTCGCGTGCGGCAAATGAACACAACACGCCGATCGATAGCTGCCAGTCATACCCCAATGGCCTGAACACTGGCTCAGTAAACCTTCCCAGATGCCCGATCAGCGATTCCCGTTTGGCATTCGATCGAATCAGTTCATCTGCCGCTGCATCAAGTTTCTCCGCCTCCTGTGGCTCAGCTTCCCGCATCGCCGCCGCCTGCACCTGCAAATCCACCGCTTTCTGCGGCGGGCTCACCCTTGGAAACGCCCCCAGCCACCAGAGCACAATCGAAATCGCCAGAATGTTCGTCCCCGCTTTTTTCAGGAACACCAGCACGCGGTCATACGCTGTCAACGCCGCCGTCCGCACGCTCGGCATCTTGTACGATGGCAGCTCCATCGCCATCGGCCGCCCGCGACCCTTCAAAATCGTCCGCCGGAAAATCAATGCGCTTGTAAGCCCCGCGAAAATCCCCAGTGCATAACTTCCAACAAACGCAAGCGCTGCCATCGCAGGCCGATTGGGAAACAGCACGTTCGTCACCAGCACAAACACGGGCAACCGCGCTGAACATGTCATGAACGGCGCAGCCATGATCGCCGCGATGCGCTCGCGTTTATCCGGAATCGAACGCGTAGCGATAATCCCCGGTATCGCGCACGCATGGCTCGAAAGCAGCGGCACAAATGCATGTCCCGGCAACCCAAAAGGCCGCAGCACACGATCCATCAGAAACGCGGCTCGCGCCAGATACCCGGTGTCTTCCAGCAGTGAGATCACAAAGAAAAGCAGCGCAATCTGCGGCACAAAAACCACCACTCCCGACACGCCCCCCACAATCCCGCCCGACAACAACTCGCTCAAAATCCCTTCGGGCATCCACGCCGAGATCGCTTTTGAAATGGCACCAAAGACCGTGTCGATCCAATCCATCGGATAGCTCGCAAGGCTGAAGATCAACCAGAAAATCCCCGCCGCGACTATTGTGAAAATGAGCGTTCCCAGCACCGGATGCACCAGCGTTGCATCTATCCGATCTGTCCGCAAACGCCTTGCTTCCAGTTCTTCTTCGCTCGGCCCCGCATCTTCATGATCTTCGCCATCTTCGCACGCAGGCGCAGCCACAATCGCTTCCGCGGCAATTTCTTCAGCCCATTCTTCGAGCGCAGCTTGCCCGCCCGGCGGTGTTCGATTGGGAATTGTCGCGCTCAACATCGCCGGCAAGATTTGACCAGTGTGTTCACCCGACCGCGCTGACACCGCCAGCACACTGCATCCCAATCGCTCCGACAAAACCTTGGTCGAAATCCGCAGCCCAGCCCGGTGCGCCAGATCGATCATGTTGATTACCACAAGCGTCGGTAATCGCCGCCGCAGCGCTTCGCCTGCAATCACCAGATTGCGAGAGAGATTAGTCGCATCCAGCACTACACACACCGTGTCTGGCTCGCCCGTTCGTTCTCCTACCGGCGAAGTTCTTCCATCAAGCACCTGCCGACAGACTTCGCTCTCGGGCTGATCAATCTCAATCGAGTAGATTCCAGGCAGATCAACCAGGTGCACACTGCGCCCGCCCGGAGCTGTCACCGTTCCAATTCGCGCTTCCTGCGTCGTCCCGGGAAAATTGCTGGTCTTGTGCCGCAGTCCGCTCAATACATTAAATAGTGTTGTTTTTCCGGTGTTGGGGTTCCCAAGCAACGCAACCTTCAGCGGCTGCTCGTCCGACACATGGCTCTCCGCGTCTTGAGGTTCTGCAACACTCATGATCCTTGCTCTTGGCCCTCAGCCCGCACCATCACCTTTGCCGCCAATTCGCGGCAAAGCCCGATGCGACACCCGCACCGGCACGTCTCCCCCACTCCGCCAACCACCTCGACAATTGTGGGCTCTCCGACGCGGCATACCCGAACTCGTGCCGCAGGCCGCAGCCCCATCGCCCGCAAGACAGGCCCATCCCGCTCATTCTGGTCGTTCACCGATTCCACAACGACACCCTTCCACCCCTGACCCTTGGTTGAAAGTGGTTCGGCATGCTTTGAAATGTCGCTCTTTACCTTCAATGGCGTCCCTGAACTGACTTTTGAAAACCGTACCCCAGCCCAGTTGAGACTGAGTTTCAATAGGATAGCCTCTCAAAGCACCTTCCAACGCTAATCTCTCCCATGCCTCCCCGCGGCACAAACCTCGCCCCCGCCCGAAAAAGCGCCTTCACCCGGGCCATGCGCCTCACCCACGAACGCCAATACGACGCCATCTACCTCAACAAGCTCCGCAAAACCGCACATCCCCTGGTCGTCTTCTTTCAAACCAACTCACTCCCCCACCCCCGCCTCGGCCTCGCCGTTCATCGCCGCCTGGGAACAGCAGTCCTGCGCAACCAGCTCAAACGCCGCATGCGCGATGCGTTCAAAGATTCTCTCCCGTTGCTCGCCCACGCAGATGGCCGCAACCTGGACCTGATTGTGCAGTTCCGCACGACCACAGAAGCCCCGACTGTCGAAATCTGCAAGCAAGCACTCCTGCAGGCAACCGCCGCGGCATGGCGTGAAATCGAGCGTCGCGACCGCCGCAGTTTAGAAACCTAAATGGACCAACCGCCCCCAGCTCCCGCCCCAGTCCCCTGGCTCAGCCGGATGCTCGCTCATCCGTTCATCTGGGTGATCTGGCTCTATCGAATCACTCTTTCCCCGATCATCGGTACACAGTGTCGCTATGAGCCAACGTGTTCGCGATTTGGCCTCGAGGCCTACCGCGAATATGGCGCGTTCAAAGGCACCCGGCTCACCGCAAAGAGAATCGCCCGCTGCCACCCCTTCGCAAAGGGTGGTTACGACCCTGTCCCCCCACGCCCTCCGCGCCAAAGATGAGACCTCATGGCCCGATCACCCAGACTCACCAAAGCTCAACGCCGCGAGCAACTTCTCGACATTGCTCTCGAGCTCTTCGCGCGCCACGGCTACGCCCGCGCAACGACGTATGAACTCGCCAAAGCTGCGGGCGTTTCAGAACCGGTCATCTACCTCAACTTCGAAAACAAGCGTGACCTCTTCGTGCACCTCATTCGCCGCACCGGCGAACGCACCATTACCGCCTGGGAAAAAAGCCTCGCAGATGCCAGTGATCCCGCCCAGCGCCTGCTCCGCTTACTCAACGAAAACCCCATGGTCACCGGCAAAGAACGCAACGCCTATCGCGTGATGTTTAAAGCCCTCGCCGAAACCGATGATCCGCTCATCCGCGATGAGATCGATGACCACGTGCAGAAACTCCATCAGTTCCTGGTGAAGGAACTTTCCTGGGCGCGTGAACGCCACAAAATCGCCGGCCGCTTCAGTCCCGAAATCATCGGCTGGCTCCTTATCAACGTCGGCCTCGGCTTCGGTGTGCTCGACGCTATCGGCATCGCGCGGCGCGATACCGATGCCAGCGGCCATCAATCACGCGATGTCATCGCGCGACTGCTCGTCGGCGCCGCCGCAGATCTCGACTGGCCGCGTACCACGCGTTGAACTTGACTCGCTTTTCTTACACGTATCAAGGCTTGGTTGCCACGTCAACATTTCACACGTCGAATGGTGAAAATCTTTGAAAACTGGTGCTTTGCATGGTTTTGATTTCTCTTTTCAATTCATCATTCCGCGCAGTTGACAGGGAGACCAAAAGCAGGTACTTTTGCGCTCCGGTCACTGGTGGGTTGTGCTGCCCGCGCTTCCTGGTGGAACTATTGACCGGTCTCTGGTGGGCTTCCAAAACTCAACCCGCCGTCGCGATCCCTCCGTCGTGACCTCGCAGGATTGTGTGCGTCGTGGTTGATAATGACCGACACCTCTGGGATCTCATTCTCACGCATTTGCGCCAGCATCAGGCTCGCATCTGCCGGCAGTGGTTTGATGATCTCAAACCGCTGGGTATCGCCGCGGGTTCACTGCAACTTGGCACTTCTTCAAACGTTCACCGCGATTACCTCCGTCGCTCCTGCGCCCAGCAGTTCAGTGAAGCAGCTCAGACCGTCTCTGGTCGACTTCTCACGATCCGCTTTCTGGGTCCGCAAGACGATGTCATGCTGCCTGAGCCGCCCAAACGCAAACCACAATCTGTAGTGCGTGCAACGCCTAGTGCCATCAACGGGCAGCGTGCAGCGACTCCTCAACTTCAACGAACTAATGTTGAGTCGGCAATCGGTCCGATCGACATTCCCGCGATCCCAGCGGCCGAACTGGAATCCAAACCTGATTCTCATCGAGAAATCGTCCGCGACCGCGGCCTGATCATCAACCCCGACTACGCCTTCGAGAACTTTGTCCAGGGGCCCGGCAACCGCCTGGCGCACGCCGCCTCACTAGCTGTAGGTGCTCAGCCAGGCCGCACGTACAACCCGCTCTTCATTCACGGCGGCGTAGGTCTGGGCAAGACCCATCTCCTTCAGGCCATCTGCCTCCGCATCCACGAAGCGAAGCCCAGCGCCAACATCTATTACACATCCTGTGACGGCTTCATCACCCAGTTCATGGATGCAGTCCAGGCCGGCCAGATGTCCGACTTCCGCCACCGTTTCCGCGATCTCGATGTGCTTGTCATCGATGACATCCACTTCCTGGCTAAACGCGAACGCACCCAGGAAGAGTTCTTCCACACATTCAACAGTCTTTACCAGCTCCATAAACAGATCGTTCTATCTTCTGACGCGGCGCCTGAGGAAATTCCAGACTTGGAAGAAAGACTGGTCAGTCGATTTAAATCCGGCCTGGTTGCCAAAATGGAAACCCCGGACTACGAAACCCGCGCTGCAATCGTAAAAACAAAGGGCAAGCTTCGTGGCCTGGAGATCTCAAACGAAGTCGCAGAGTACATCGCGTCACGGGTGGACACCAATATTCGTGAGCTTGAAGGCGCCATCGTCAATATTCAAATGCGAGCGCTGGTTGAACGCGTTCCTATAGATCTCGATCTCGCCCGCAATTCGCTTGGAGAGGCTGTTCAGGAAGTAACAGCGGAACCATCCATGCAGGCGATTATCACTATCGTCTCTGATTACTACCGCGTTCGACCTGCTGAAGTACTTTCAAAGCGCCGTGAACGATCAGTGACCATGCCTAGACAGGTCTGTATGTATCTTTCTAGAAAGCACACTCGCCATTCCCTTGAGGAGATCGGTCTGTCGATCGGAGGCCGCGATCACACGACGGTGATGCATGCGGTGCGGATCGTCGAGGCGAAAATGGCTCAGGAACCAGACTTCAGCAAAGTGGTTGGTTCACTCGTTGAGAAAATTAAGCCCACCAAGTTACCATGATGTACGGTGTCGGCTACCAATGTGGACAGACGGTGCATGAGCGCGTACTTCCCGACAGTCAATTCCGGTAGTCCTAGGTCCCCGATTTGAGTCACTCTAATCAGGTCCTGTCGGTCACACACTGTTGACTTGAACATGCGCACAAACCGACAGCTTGTCCCCAACTGCACCACGCTATAAACACATGTAAATAAGAGCTTTATGACCGAAACTTGATTCTGTCCACAATGCGCCAGGGCTTACTACTACGACTACTGAAGTTTTCTATTACTTATAGAGAAGAAGGCCTTTTCGAACTCAAGCGAATCTGGTGCTTTGGTGTGGTCCATGTGGCAATTGCTCAAATGTGGAAAAGTCTGGTATCACCTCTGGCACCCTCGACACCACACTGTGGTTCGTTGGGCAAGTGTTTGAGTGATCAACTTCTCGCCGCAGCGCAGACAATCTTGCCCGCCTCGTCCGTACACCTTCAGTGACTTCTGATTCTCCCCCATGTTTCCTTCACCGTCCCGATAATCTCGCACCGAGCTTCCACGTGCTGCAATCGCATTCTGGAGGATTCGCCGCGTTGCGACCGCAATGTGTTCAAGCTCGGCGTCAGAGACCCGCTCCGCACGTCTGGTGGGCTTCACGCCGCACGCAAAGAGAATTTCATCGGCGTAGATGTTTCCAATTCCCGCGACCACGCTCTGATCAAGCAACGCAGCTTTTATTGCGCGCTTCGAACCAAGCACTTTTCCCCTAAGCATATGTGCTTGCACATCGAGTGCATCTGCTCCGAGCTCGCTCCATCGCAATTCAAGGTCCTTCACACAATCTAAACACGTGAGGCCGCCAAATCGACGGGGATCTCGAAACAGCATCCACTCCCTCGCTCCATCAGCTCCCACAGTTTTCCACACGCAGTGCACATGTGTGTGCATAACTCTCTGTGCAACAGACTCACAAAATAACTGCCCAGTCATTCCCAGTTGCACCACCACTACGCGACCCGATTGTCCAATCAGTGCCAACTGTTTTCCGCGACGCATCGTGCTCACGATGACATCGCCCGCGAGCAGGTTCCGCGGCATGACCCTCCCCGAATCACGTTGAATCACATCCGTGCGTCGAATGTCAACACTCAAAACTTTCGCACCAATCACACGCGGTTCAACCATTCTCCGCAGTGTTTCGACTTCTGGAAGTTCCGGCACTCTGAACCCCTTCATCCTTTGCGAAGTGAGCGGAAGAACGCAGTCAGCAAACTTCCCGCTTCCTGTGCAAGTACGCCGCCAACAACCTCTGGCCTGTGATTGAGCCTGGTATCACTTAGCAATTGATGCAGAGTCACCACCGCGCCCGCCTTCGGGTCTGTCGCGCCGAACACCACACGTCCCACGCGCGAATTCACAATCAGTCCTGCGCACATCGGGCATGGTTCGAGCGTCACGGCCAGCGAGCAATCATTCAATCGCCAGTCCCCCCGCGCTTTACACGCCGCCAGAATGGCGAGAAACTCAGCGTGCGCGTGCGGTTCTTTACTCGTCTCGCGCGTATTGGCAGCCTCTGAAATAATCGCGCCGCTCGTCGTCTCAAAAACCACCGCCCCCACCGGCACTTCGCCCTTTCCCGCGGCGGCGGCCGCAAGTTCAAGAGCCCGACGCATCATGGGTTCGTCAAATTCGTTCATGCTCAAAACCTGCTCGGATCTCCAGCCTGGCGATTACCAACCTTGCTCGCGGGGAAATACACCAGCAGGAAAATCGAAAACTCGTACAAGCCATACAACGGAATTGCCGCCAGGATCATCGTCAATGGGTCGCCCGGCGTCACCATTGCCGCCAGAATCACTGACAGCACGCCCGCGTAACGCCTGAACTTCCTCAACGTTTCTGGCCGCAGCACATTGATCCACCCCAGCAATACGACGACTACCGGTAATTGAAAGCTCAACGCAAACGCGCCGGTGAGCGTCAGCACAAATCCGATGTACTCACCAATGCGAAACTGAGGAATAACCCCAGCCTCTTTCGTCAGCGCTGTTTTCCACACTGACACAGTTTCCGGCGTCCCGATCGCAATTCTCAATTCATGCAGCGGTTCAACGATCCACATCGTCCCCGGCACGAGCGTGCTTGGGTCGCCGGCAAGGACGGGCACGGTCGGCAACGTAATCGCAGTTTCGACTTTCGGCACCACGAACTGGTCCAGACCGATATCCGCGCTGAACGCGATCAGGAATTTGAGGGCTAATGGTAATATAAAGAAATAGTTTAACGCCACGCCGGCAAACGAAAGCACCACCGACAACGGCATCAGAAAGTAGACATACCGCCGCTCATGCTTATACAACCCCGGCGAAACAAACTTCCACAATTGATACAAGATCCACGGTGACCCCACCAAAATCGTCGCGAGAATCGCCACCTTGAACGCGGTATTGAACCCTTCCATCGGCGACCCGCTCTGCAGTGCGATCGGCATCCCCGCATCGGTCAAAAGTTTCTGCAGCGGCTTCACCAGAAAGGCGAGCATTTCTTTCATGAAGACGATCGAGACCAGCAAAATTGGAACAATCCCCCACACCGCATGGAACACCCGCTTGCGCAGGTCTTCTAAATGATCAAATAGCGACATGACCTTTGCATCACCAGGCTTTGGTAAGTCGCTTGAAACCGGGTTGGGAGGCATTGTGCTCAATAGACTCCATTCAATACGCAATCTGTTTGGGGAAACGAGGATACGGGTGCAACCTTGCACTTTCCGCCGATGAATCCCTCCATTGCACACCGATTCGCACTTATTCGCTCCCACCCCAACATTGTCCGACGGAAACACACCCTCAGAGAATCCTAGTAAACCACAGACAGCGTAAAGCACCACACAGTGCGAACTGATGAAGCGTCCAATTCCGCTCACCTCGCGCGCGATCTTGATCGTGCCGCGGTATCTATTGGTTCAAACTCGGCGACTGACCAGCCAACCCCATTCGATCGAGCCAATCTCAGCAAACTTTGGGAGCAGCACCGTCGCTGGGTCGCCGCCATCCTCCTCGCCTACAAGCCCCGCGAGATAGAAGTCGATGATCTGCTTCAAGATGTCGCAATGTCGGTCGTCCGTCATGGACACGAACTGCGCGATGGCCAGGCCTTCAAACCCTGGCTCCGTGCCATTGCCATCAACGCCGCCCGCGCCTCAGCCCGTTCGCAAAAACTCCGCCGCCACGCGCGGCTCACCACAACCAACACCGATGGCACCGAAACTACCATCGAACCAAGTGATGCATCCCACGGCGCCGATGCACTGCAACTCAAAGAGCTCGATGCCGAAGCCCGCCGCATTCTCAACCTCGCGCTCGACCTCCCCGATGGCTACCGCGAGCCGCTCCTCCTCAAAAGCCTGCGCGACATGAGCTATCGCCAGATCGGCGAAACCATGGGTCTCCCCGAAACCACCATCGAAACCCGCATCGCCCGCGCCCGCAAAATGCTCCGCGAACTCGCGACCGGATCCAAATCTTCTGAGACGCCCACGATCGACAAAATTCTAAAGAAAGCCCGCAACGCCGGCGTCATGGTTTAATCAGGTTCCAATAACTCGCCTTCACTACACCTAATCCAAGCCTTGACCGCCCGCAACAACGCGCTATGCTCTCCCTCCAAATGTTCACCGCGCAAATCAACCATCATCATCTCCATCACGCATTGTGCGTGGCCGGAAGATGATGCGCTGCGGTAATCCCTAGCAAATTCATCGACGCCGGCCCCGTGCCGGCGTCTTGTGCTTTTTGCACCGGGCGGCGGCAGGTGTCGGCATGGAAATCACCATGTCGAACCCCATGTCAAAGCCAAAGAGTCCTGAACCAACAATCCAATCCCCGCTTCGGCTCGCGCTCCCCAAAGGCCGCATGCAGGCCGGAATATTCGCGCTTCTCTCTGAAGCGGGTATCCACGTTCGCGTCGGTTCACGCGGCTATCGGCCACAGATCTCTCTTGAAGGCATCGATGCCAAGATTCTCAAGCCGCAAAACGTCGTCGAAATGCTCGCATCAGAATCCCGTGATGTGGGCTTCGCCGGCGCTGACTGGGTGCGTGAACTCCAGGCCGATGTCATTGAAGTTCTCGACACTGGTCTGGACACCGTGCGCCTTGTCGCCGCCGCGCCAGCCTCCCTGCTGATTGAAGGCCAGCTCCCGCAAACGCCGTTGGTGATCGCTTCTGAATACGAACTGATCACGCGCCGCTGGATTGAGACAAGAAAACTCCAGGCTCGCTTCGTCCGCTCCTATGGAGCAACCGAAGTCTTTCCGCCCGAAGATGCCGACTGCATCGTCGACATCGCCGCCAGCGGCGACACGCTTCGTGCCCAGAACCTGCTTGTCTTTGATGAACTCATGATTTCTTCCACCCGCATGTACGCCAGCCGCGGCGCATATGAAGATCCGGTCCGCCGCACCGCGATCAACCGACTCGTCATGCTGCTGAAATCCGTCCTTGAAGCGAGGCAGCGCGTCATGCTCGAAGTCAACGTCGACTCAACGTCCCTCGAAAGCGTCATCAACTGTCTGCCCTGCATGCGGGAACCCACCATCTCTCAATTGCACGGCGATGCCGGGTTTGCAGTGAAAGCCGCTGTCCCGCGCGCACAACTTCCTCTCCTCATCCCGGAAATCAAAGCCCGCGGCGGGACCGACATCGTCGTCACCCAACTCTCACAGATCATCCCATGAAATCACAACCAACACCCCCACCAACCGCATACGCGCCCGTCCGCCCAGCCAGCCCGATCGATCTCTGGCTGGATGCGAACGAGGCAATTGTCCCCAGCGTGGAAATTTCCACAGTACTCGCGGCGACCAACCCCAATTCCGCGGCACGTTACCCAAGCACCTCCGCACTTGAAGTCTCGATCGCACAAAAACTCGGACTGTCACCATCGCGAGTACTCGTGACTGCCGGCGGCGACGAAGCAATTGATCGCGCGTGCCGCGCCTTCCTGAACCACAGCACCGAAATCATCCTCCCCATCCCAACGTTTGAAATGATTGAGCGCTACGCACAGATGGCGCAGGCCACAGTTGTCCCAGTGAAATGGGACTCAGGGCCGTTCCCGGTTGATGCCGTCCTCGATCAAATAAACCCGCGCACCGTAATGATCGCGATAGTTTCACCCAACAACCCCACTGGCGCTGTCGCCCAGGCACAAGATATTCAACGCATCTCCGCCGCCGCCCCGCACGCCCAGCTGCTCGTGGATCTCGCATACGAAGAGTTCGCCGACAATCCTCTTACCTCCGCTGCCGCTGCTCTCCCCAACACCATCATCATTCGTACTTTCTCGAAAGCATTCGGCCTGGCGGGAATGCGAGTCGGCTACGCGATTGCCAATGAGCTTGCAGTAAAAGCAATGCGGGCCGCGGGCTCTCCATATTCAGTCTCAGCCCTCAGTATCGCGGCCGCGCAGCAGGCACTCGACCTCCCTGACGCCTGGCTCGCCAATTCAGTGAGTCGCGTGCGCGATGAACGAGCGCGCCTTCAACAACTTCTGCGCGAACTCGGCGCATCGCCTGAAGAATCGCAGGGCAACTTTGTACTCACGCAGTTCGAAGATGCCCCGTGGGTCTGGCGAGCCCTCGCCGGATTGGGAATAGCAGTTCGTCGCTTCAGTGCCGCGAATCTGGAAAATAAGCTGCGTATTACCTGCCCCGGTCACACGCTTTCGTTCGCCCGCCTCTGCGGCGGTCTGCAGGCTGCACTTCGCCCCAAAACACTCATCTTCGCAACCAAGCAGCTTCTCGATAGCGACACAGAGACTCTCAATCGCCTCTCTTCTCGAATCTCAATCTCGCTCCACAATGAAACTTCTCGCGACCAATGCGGCTGGATGATCTGTGATTCTCTCGAACACATCGTCGCCGCCCGCAACGCGGGACTCGTCCCAATCGCCATCAACTCTCTAGACGCCGCGGCCCTTGAACGCGGCGGTGCAGCTCGCACACTCACCAGTATCTCACAACTCGAAGGAATGCTCCCATGAACCCGCGCATCGCAACACTCAATCGCAGCACCAGTGAAACCAGTATTCAGATTACTATCAACATCGACGGTGTCGGCACATCCGATGTACAAACCGGAATCGGGTTTCTCGACCACATGCTGACCGCGCTCGCCCGGCACGCAAAACTTGATCTCACACTCTCCTGCCGAGGCGACACACACATCGACGATCACCACACCGCCGAAGACTGCGCGCTCGCATTGGGCTCTGCAATTGATCAGGCCCTGGGCGAGCGCCGCAGCTTTGCCCGCTTCGGAACCGCCTACGCCCCGCTCGATGAAGCGCTCGCTCGCGCAGTCATCGATCTTTCCGGCCGCCCCGCTGCGGTGATCAACCTGGGTCTTCGTCGCGAATCACTGGGCGAACTTGCCTGTGAAAACATCACTCATTTCTTCATCTCGCTCTCGGTCTCACTTAAATGTGCCATTCACCTCGATGTGCTCCGCGGCGAAAATGATCACCACCGCGCAGAAGCCGCATTCAAAGCCTTCGCGCTCGCACTGCGCTCCGCACTCACCCGAACTTCAGATGAAATTGTTCCCAGCACCAAGGGCGTGCTATGAAACAGATCCTCATCGTCAATACCGGAACCGCCAATCTCGCATCAGTCGCGGCGGCCTTCTCGCGCCTTGACACAAATCCAATCGTCACGACAGACCCGCGCTCCGTGCGAGAGACCTCATTACTCGTCCTGCCCGGTGTCGGCTCCTTCGGCGCTGCTATGCAACGCCTCAATGAACTCGGCCTGTGCGATCCGCTCCGCGACCGGTTGCGACTGCAACGCCCACTTCTTGCAATCTGCCTGGGCATGCAACTCCTCTGTGAAAGCAGTGACGAAAGCCCCGGCGTTCCCGGCCTCGGCGTTGTCTCAGGGCGACTTCGCCGCTTCGAACCGCCATCGCGAGTTCCACACATGGGATGGAATCAAATCACTCCCGCTCCCGGCGCCTCGCTGCTTCGCCCCGCCACCATGTACTTTGCCAATTCGTATCAGCTCGACACTGTTCCCGATGGATGGTCCGGCGCAACAACTGATTACGGCCGGCCCTTCGTATCAGCCGTCGAACGCGGCCCGATTCTCGGCTGCCAGTTCCACCCCGAACTCTCCGCAGACGATGGACACAACCTGCTGCGCCGTTGGGTATCACAGGAGACCGTCACATGCTGATGCACAGAGTGATCGCATGCCTCGATGTCCGCGATGGGCGCGTAGTAAAAGGCGTGCAATTCCAGAACCTGCGCGATTCCGGTGACCCAGCCCAGCTCGCCCGCCAATACCAGCAGGAAGGCGCAGATGAAATCACACTTCTCGATATCTCTGCGACCCCGCAAGGCCGGTCTACCGCCGCCGAAACCGTTGCGAAAGTCCGCAGTGCACTCGCCATCCCCCTCACAGTCGGCGGCGGCGTGCGCAGCGAAGAAGATGCCGCCCGCCTCCTCAGCGCAGGCGCAGACAAGGTCGCAATCAACACCGCCGCGGTATCGGAGCCAGACCTCCTCTCTCGCTGTGCAGATCGATTCGGTTCCCAATGCATCGTCATCGCAATCGACGCCGCCAGAACAGCTGCGAACGCGCCCGCCTGGTACGTGCGCACACGCTCAGGCGAAAACAAAACACCGCTTGACGCAGTCACCTGGGCTGCCCAGGCCGCCGCCGCCGGCGCAGGCGAAATTCTGCTCACAAGCTGGGACCGCGATGGCACACGAAGTGGATACGACCTCGAACTCACCGGTGCTGTCGCATCCGCCGTGTCCGTCCCCGTCATCGCATCCGGCGGAGCCGCACTCCCGCAACATCTTCTCGAGGCAATTCAAGCTGGCGCGGATGCAGTCCTCGCCGCCGGCATCTTTCACGATGGAGCGTGGACCGTGAATCAAGTAAAGAAATTCCTGCAAACAAATCTCGTAGAGGTACGCCTGTGATTATCCCATCAATAGATCTACAAGCCGGACAAACAGTCCAACTCATCGGCGGGCGTGAACACGCGCTCGACGCTGGCGATCCGCGCCCCATCGCTGAACAATTCCGCCTCGCTGGCGAGATCGCAGTGATCGACCTCGACGCTGCCATGGGCAAAGGCTCCAACACCCAGTTGATCCGCGACCTTCTTCCGCTCGCGCCCTGCCGCGTTGGCGGCGGCATTCGCGACCTGCACACCGCCATCGACTGGCTCGATGCCGGCGCTTCCAAAATCATTCTCGGCACCGCCGCCACACCCGAGCTTCTACGCCAACTCCCCCGCGAGCGACTCATCGCAGCGGTCGATGCCCGCGATGGCGAAGTTGTCGTTGAAGGCTGGCAACGCGGCACCGGTGAATCAACGCTCGCGCGAATTCATCGCCTCAAAGACCTCGTCGGCGGATTCCTCGTCACATTCGTCGAACGCGAAGGTCGCCTGGGTGGCACGCGACTCGACCTGGTCCCCGAGCTCGTTGCCGCCGCCGGATCCGCCCGCGTCACCATCGCCGGCGGCATCACGACCCCGGAAGAAATCGCCCAGCTCGACGCCATGGGCGCAGATGCTCAAGTCGGAATGGCCCTCTATACCAATCGACTCTCTCTCGCCGACGCAGTCGCCGCCCCACTTCGATCAGATCGCCCCGATGGCCTCTGGCCCACCGTCATCGTCGATGAACTCGGCATCGCACTCGGCCTCGCCTATTCAAACATCGAAAGCCTCCGCGAAGCAATACGCACGCGCCGAGGCGTATATCACTCCCGAACTCGCGGTCTCTGGGTAAAAGGCGAATCTTCCGGCGACACGCAGCAACTCCTCAAAGTCGACCTCGACTGCGATCGCGATGCACTGCGTTTCACCGTTCGTCAAGGCGGCCGCGGCTTCTGCCACCTTGGCACACGCACGTGCTGGAGCAACGCCTCCGGCCTGGCCGCCCTTGCCGCCCGAATCGATGAATCCGCCGCCGCTGCAGCGCAAGGTTCCTACACACACCGACTCCTAAACGATCCAGACCTGCTCAATTCAAAGCTCAAAGAAGAAGCGATAGAACTCGCCGACGCTAAAACCCAGTCACACGTCACAAGCGAAGCCGCAGATGTCCTCTACTTCACCATGGTCGCAATGAAACGTGCCGGTGTCTCACTCAGCGATGTGTCCAGCGAACTCGACCGCCGCGCCCTGCGCGTCACGCGGCGACGCGGCGATGCCAAACCACAACCGACGGAGGTTCTATGAGTCTCCCACTCCTCCGCATTCTCTACACTGACCAACTTTCAAAACTCTCCCGTCGTCCCGTCGATGCCGACACACTCCGCGACGCCTCCACCATCCTCAACGACATCGAAGTCCGCGGCGATCCAGCGGTCCTCGAACACGCAGTTCGCCTGGGAGACTTAAAGCCCGGCGACACAACCATGTTCGATCGAAAATCCCTCCTCGCCGCCCGCGATCGAATCCCCCCAATTCAGCGGCAACTCCTCGAACGCACCGCCGCCCGCATCCAAACGTTCGCCATCGCTCAAAAATCTGCTATCCACAACCTCGATACACACATCGAAGGCGGCCGCGCAGGTCACCAAATCGTCCCCGTCACCGCCGCCGGCTGTTACGCCCCCGCCGGCCGCTTTCCCCTCGTCTCATCCGTTCTCATGACCGCCGTCACCGCTCGAGCCGCTGGCGTGCCCGCAGTCTGGGTCGCCTCTCCCAAAGTCACAGACCTCACGCTCGCTGCAGCTGCAATCGCAGATGCCGACGGCGTCCTCGCACTCGGCGGCGTCCAAGCCGTGGCCGCACTCGCTTTCGGCTTATGCGGCATGCCGCGCTGCGACATGATCGTCGGCCCGGGAAATCGCTGGGTCACCGCCGCCAAATTCCTCGTCTCCGATCGTGTCGGGATCGACATGCTCGCCGGACCCTCTGAACTACTCGTACTCGCTGACGATTCTGCAGATCCCGCACTCATCGCCGCAGACCTGCTCGCCCAGGCCGAACACGATGACGACGCAATCCCGATCCTCATCACCGCATCTTCATCGCTCATTGCCAAAGTCGAAGTTCAGCTCCAGGCAATGCTCGAAACACTCCCAACCCGGCACACCGCGACCGCAGCGCTTCGCAACGGATTCGCTGTCCAAGTTCCCACCATCGACGCCGCAATCACACTCAGCGATTCCATCGCCCCCGAACACCTGGAAATAATGACACAAGAGCCCCACACTGTCGCCGCCCGAATCTGCAACGCCGGCGCAGTCTTCATCGGTTCAGCTTCCGCAGAAGTCTTTGGAGACTACGGCGCAGGGCCCAACCACGTTCTTCCTACCGGCCGCTCCTCGCGATACCGCTCCGGTCTCTCCGTGCTCTCATTTCTCCGCGCGCGAACATGGCTGCAAATCCACGACTCCGCGGCCAGTCGGTCCCTCCGCGATGACTCTGCATCACTTGCGAGACTGGAACTCCTGGAAGGCCACGCCCGGGCCGCAGAACTCCGCGCGTAAAAACATCGTTACTTCTTGGGAATCTCAACCACGCGAGTCGCCTGCATCACCGCATCTTTTCCCTTACCGCGCACTTTCACACCCTCACCATTCAAGAGCACGTGCGGATGCTTCGCACGCGCAGCCTTCACTTCGGCGCTCTCATCGCCCTCAATCTCTTCCTGCTCATACACACCCACTGTCACAATGCTCTGCCGCGGCGTGTGCAGGAAATACGCTTCCTCTCGATCCTTGCGCAACAGCTTCACAGCCTCTTCCGCCTTGGTTCGAAACTCTCTCAACTCTGCCTCGGTCGGAGTCTCGCGATCCGGTCGTCCATACACAGCTACTTCCAGCGTGTATTTTGATTCCTTGGGACCAATTGCTTCCCCGATCGTGCGCAGATTAAATTCGCCACCGGTTGGTACCGCCGCCACAGCGGCTTCCGGCGGCAGGAAAGTCGCACGCTCATAAGGCCGCAACCCCTTCACCTCTAAACTCCGAATCCTTTTCCACTCTGCCTGGGCCGCCGCCGAATCATCCGAATCAAAACGCCCTGTCGCAATGACCATCCCGGTAGTGCGCCGCTGTAAGAACGCATCGGGAACATCGCTTTGAACCACACTCAAAAACAACTCCGCATTTCGTGCTTCCGCGCCGGTGAGCGGCTTGAGCAAAATCGTCCACCCCCCGCCGCCCTCGTCAGCAATCGAACTCTCGGCGCCGCCGTCCTTACTCAAAAAAACCCCATTGCCGCGGCTTGCCCCTGCCGCCTCACCCTTCCCTGAATTTCGAATGAACGCTTGAAGCCGATCTTCTTTATCCAGTTTCGACCCCGGCTTGCGGATCGGCTTGAACGACATCGGACCCACGCCCGAGTCCACCATTTCTTCGCTTTCCGGAACGGGCGACACGGCGTTAGGGTTTTCGCTTTTCGAAGCCCCACACGCGCTCAAAATAATGCTCAAAAACACCGCCGCAAGCGCGACACTTGCGCGACAAAAATTGTTGTGCAAAACCGACATTTTTTTCCGCGTCCGAAGGTTTGTTATCATCCGTAACCCACTGTCTGGCAACCCCTTACATTCTAGCACCGCAGACTATTGAATTGTGCACATCTTTCCCGTCTGCCGCCGATAGTTATAACTCATCCAAAGGGATGATTTGGAGCGAAGACCCATGGAACGAAAGGGTGAACACACCGCTCAAATCTGGATGTGAATTGACCTGGGCCCAGGAGGCCATCATACATGGACATTGCTTCAATCGGAACCTCATCTTCAACAAACCGCATCGCGGCAACCGCGCCTGAATATGCGGGTCGTGACACTCGCAGCACCCGTGGCGAAACAATTGGCCGCACCGCCTCCATCCAGGATGTCGTCGAAGTATCCCCTCAGGCACGTAAAGCCGCCGCCGATATTCGCAGCGACCTGGTCGACCGCGTCAAGCTCGAAATTCAGTCCGGTACCTACGAAAACCTCAAGAAACTCGACACCGCCATCGACCGCATGATGAGCGACCTGGTCGACTGATCACTAATTCAACACTTTACATATTGTAAAAAATTCAGGGGTCGCCTCAGGCGGCTCCTTCTTTATGCGCTCGCACTACCGCTACGACTTTGCCACAGACAGCTCGCCTAGCACAACCAAATTCCCCAGCAAACATCCTGCAAACCAATCGCGCAAAATCCTCATATTCAAGCAGGTTTCCTCCATTTTTATTGGCAATCCCCAGGTTCGGGGGCACAGTTCCAATTGGTCCCTCGCCTATCTCTCAGGCGAGTTGCCAAGCGTGGTAGTCAGGGCGCGGTTTCCCAATCGGGATCCGCACGTTGATGCTGGAACAGTGCGTTCGCAGATTGTGGGTAAGGACAGAAGGCTCCGCGCTTTTCAAAAAGCGCGGAGCCTGTTTCTATTTGGAGCAGTCCTTCCATTTCCTGGCCATTCCTCTTTATACACATATCCTCCGCCATGCTCATCCTCACCCTTGGCGCAATTCTCAGCCTGGCACCCGCGCCCGCAACTCCCGACTCTCTTAAGCGCGACCTCGACTCCTTCCCACTCCAACGCTCGCCCCGCGGCACAGATGATCACATCAAGGGCCTCCTCGCTACGGAAGCTCTCCTCATGAAAGAACTGACTGCCATCGGTTACACCCCAGAACCCCAAGAGGTGAAATGGGCCCTCCCGGCCCAGCCCAAAGAGGGCGCACCCCCGCCGCAGATCTGGCACAATATTTCCATCGAACTTGCTGGTAAAGACCCATCGCTCGCGAGCGAAGTCCTCATCCTGGGTGCACACTTCGACGCCGTCCCTGCCTCACCCGGCGCTGATGACAACGGCTCCGGTGTCGCTGCGCTCCTCCACATCGCCCGCGCCCTCAAACCCCTCCACTTGAAACGCACCGTCCGCCTCGTCTTCTTCAACCTCGAAGAAGTCGGCTGCATCGGTTCCTTCGCCTACACCAATTCCTACGTCGCTGAATTCTTGCCCACAAAGGGCGTCGATGAAAAATCTGTGCCCGCAAAACGCAAACTCATCGGCATGGTCTCGCTCGAATCGATCGGCTTCTACTCCGATGCCCCCGACTCCCAAAAGAGCCCCATCGCGCCAATCAAAGATGTCTTCGAACCCCCCACTGTGGGTAATTTCCTCTCGATCTGTGGCGTAGCAGCCCACCAGTCCTTCTCCCGCCGCCTTGCCCGCGAAATGACCGCCGCAGAACCACTGTGCATCACCTTCCTCGCCGACTTCTTCCCCATCCCAATCCCCGACATCATGCGCTCTGACCACGGCCCTTTCATTATGAAGGGCCTCCCCGCAGTTATGCTCACCGACACCGCCAACTTCCGCAACGCTAACTACCACAAAGCCACCGACACGATCGACACACTCGACCTCACTCGCCTCGCCCACGCAACCAACGCTCTCACCGGCGCGACAATCGCAATCGCCGAAGAAATTCCAACGCCAGCCAAATAAAAAACGGGCACACCAATCGATGTGCCCGTCAGAACTGTTTTATCAATCTATTCAGACGCCAAGCATCGTCATCACGCGATTCTTGATATCAAGCGCAGTCAGACCAGTCATCTGCAACTGCTCTTCAATCGTCCGCGTGCTCTTGGGAATGCGCCGCACGTGCATCTGCGTCACTTTGAATCCATCGCCGGATCCAGTGACCGCATCAGCAACCGCTGACCCAATGCCGCCGCCGTAATTGTCTTCGACAGTCAACACGTTGCCCGCGTTCGCGCCCAGCACATCCATCAACGCATCTTCATCAAACGGCAGCGAGTAAAGGTCAATCAGCGTTGCGCTCACGCCCGCCTTATCAAGCAACTCAACCGCCTTGTTCGCTTCGTGCACCATGTAACCAGCTGCACAAATCGCGATATCGCGGCCTTCGCTGATCACCTCAAACCCGCCCAGATTAAACACCTGGTCGTTGTTGTAGATGAACTCGGTATCCGGCCGCAGTGTCCGCATGTAGCAGCAGCCTTCATACTCCGCCATCGCGCCCGTCAACGCATACGCCGCGTACGCATCTGATGGCTGCAGCACGTAGCACCCAGGATTGCCGCGGTGATCCTTCATCGTTGCAAACGAGCGGAACCACGCCACGTCGGGCAGCGACATCTGGCTCGGTCCATCCGCCGCCAGCGTAATGCCGGAGTGTGAACCCACGATCTTGATATTCGCGCCCGAGTTAATCGCCATTTCAATCTGGTCATACGCGCGAGTCAGGAACTTCGAGAACGTTGAAAGGAACGGAATCTTTCCGCCCGCCGCCAGACCCACGGCAACGCTCACCATGTTCTGTTCGGCGATCTTGCATTCCATGAACCGATCGCTCATGGAAGAATCCTTCTTGACCATTTCTGCAAACGTCGAGTTGGACACATCGGCGTCCAGCACCGTCACGTTCGGATCAACCTTGCACAACGCCCGCAGCGCAATCCCGTACGCTTTGCGCGTCGCCAGATTGCCGCTCTGCATCAGCGATTCCATATCCATCGCCTTCATCGTCTCGCGGAGCGATGGCATGTCGCCAATCGAGTAGTCCTTCGTCGCCGCCTCAATAGGCGGATTAATCTCAAAGTGATCGGCCTTCGCCAGCGAACTGGTCAAGCCAACCCGCTTCTCATCAAGCTCGGCCAACGCCTTCTTCAACGCTTCGCCAGTCGGCGGCTTGCCGTGCCAGCCACCGCCATGCAGCGACGGTGAACCCCATCCCTTCACGGTCTTGGCGATCACCACCATTGGCGTGCCGCTCTGCTTGTCGCACAGCGTCGCAAACGCATTGCACACATCCAGAATCTGCTTGGGATCATGCCCATCAATCATCTTCACATCAAGGTTCATCGCTGCAAACCGAGCGGCCATCCCCTCCGCCGACTGCTGCGCCGAAACCCGGTCCGCCTGTCCATATTCATTGCAGTTGAAAATCGTCAACACGTTCTTCAGCTTGCGATCAACGATGTAATCCAGAGCTTCGGTAATCTGTCCTTCGCGCGCTTCACCATCACCAATCACGCAATAAATTCTTTTTGCGATTCCATCGAGCCTCGCTGCCTCAGCAAGTCCCGCCGCGACAGACAATCCCTGACCCAGCGATCCAGTCGCCGCATCAAAGAAGGGGTACCCCTCCATCGGGTTCGGATGCCCTTCAAGCACCGAGTCCTTCGCACGCAGCGTCTTCAAATAATCAGGCTTCAGTTCAAACCGTTTGCCGGGCTTACCAATCATCACGCCCAGCTTCGAACACGCCGCGTACACCGCCGGAACAGCATGCCCTTCCGACAAAACCAACCGGTCGCTCGTCGGATAATCCGGCGACTCTGGTGACCATCTCATGGCGTGGAACATCAACACAGTCACAATGTGACCGATACTCGCCGCCGATGTCGGGTGTCCACTGCCTGCTGCAGCACACATCTCTAAAGACATCCGGTCGAGTTCGATCGCTTGGGCATGAACAGCTGCTTCGAACGACATAATGGCCACCTTTCTATTCTCCCGGGCTCACGCCGCTTTCGGCTCGAGCACACCCGTTTAAGACGGGTCGGTGCGGGTCAATCGTGTTCTTGACCACCAGAATCACACGCTTCCGGCGGCGGAGGGGGAACGTTTTTGTCGCTCCCAAACTCCTCGTGATATCACGCGCAACCCAGCTGCGCGAATACCACTCTCTTCTATCCCAACGCCCAAACACCTCTCGGCACGAGATTTGCCTGTAACGCGGCGGGGAGCATAGTTTCACACCCTGGCCCCAAGCCACAATTCGCACCCCAACCGAGCGAAAAATCCCATTCCGCACGCGCCCCACCGTGTCCGAACTATGTTCGGCTTCCCAACCCTGACCACCCCAAATCTGGTGTCGACCCCTTAGATTCCTTGTCAATTTCGATTGTCTCTCCGCTCTCCCCATACACTCCCCGTCCTAAGAGGTACAGCCATGAAAGTAATTTGTGATCGCTCGGCCCTATTGACTGCTATTAACACGGTTTCCAAGGCCGTCGCTACGCGCACGCCGCGAATCCAGCTGACTTGCGTCAAGCTCTCTGCTACCAAAACCGGCAAGGGCGGCGCAGGCGAACTCACCCTCTCCGCAACCGATGCCGAAATCTCACTCCAGTATGTAGTCTCAAGCGTCGAGGTCCAGTCCGCCGGCGATGCCCTCATCCCCGCCGACAAGCTCCGCCAGATCATCAGCGCAGAAGATGGCGAACCAACCCTCACCCTTGAACTCGAGGGCGAAGCCTGTTGGATCCGCGGAGCCGATGCCAAATTCAAACTCAATGGCTTCCCCGCTTCCGACTTCCCACCCATCCCCGCATACAACGACATACTCAGCGGCACAGCCGGCGTCAAAGTCCGCACCCACTTCTCAATCGGCGCGGGCACGCTTCACATGCTCGCCGACCGCACCCTCTTCGCCACCGCTCGCGAAAATTCCCGCTACGCCATCAACGGCGTCTTCATGAAGCGCGATGGCAAAAAGCTCGAGATGGTCGCGACCGATGGTCGCCGCCTCGCCCTCTGTCGGGGCGCGATTCCCGCCAGCAAAGATGACAAGCCCGCTAGTTGCATCATCCCCACCAAAGCGCTCAACGTTCTTAAAGACCTGGTGAAAGATGCGGAAGAAAACGTGCTGGTCGCCATGACCGACACGCAAATCTTCTTCGCATTCTCAGGCGTTGGTGAAGGCTCTGACAAACAACCGATCCGCGCCACGCTCGCCAGCAACCTGGTCGAAGGCACATTCCCTCCCTACGAAGATGTCATCCCCAAGGACAACGACAAGCGCGTCACCTTCGACCGCGACCTGGTCAAGAGCGCAGTCGGCCGCGCGGCACTGCTTACCAACGAAGAATCCCGCGCAGTCAAAATGAAATTCTCCGCCAGCGGCAAAAGCCTGCAACTCTCCAGCCGCGCCACCGAAATGGGCGAAGCCGATATCAAAATCGACATCTCTAAATACGAAGGCGAAGACATCGAAATCGGCTTCAACCCGCTCTTCCTGGTCGATGCCCTCAAAGTCATCCCCGAAACCGAAGTCATCCTCGAAATGAAGTCGCCCAACAAACCCGGCCTGGTCAAAGCCGGCCCCGAATTCCTCTACGTCATCATGCCGCTGAACTTACAGTAAACAATCTGCAGTAGCACCGGTGGACCATGCCTCGCCGCGATTCCCTCGAAGACGATCTCACCGAAGCCGCCATGCTCCGCGCTGGCGAAGAAATTATCCGCTGCCCCAAATGCCGTAAAGCCATCTTCGACGGCGTTCCTTCCTGCACATCCTGCGGCACACAATTCGGCAAACTCAAACCCCGCCGCACACTCGCCGTCATCACCGTCCTTATCATCTTCGCGCTCGTCCTCGGCCTTCTCTTCTTCCCGTGAATCAGTAACACCGGAGCGCCTCATGCCACGCGAAGTCGATGACGACCCCCAGCCAGAAGATGTTGCCCGCTTCGGCGGCGAAACCACCAAGTGCCCCAAATGTAAAGCCGAAATCTACGATGATGTGCAATGGTGCCACAAATGTGGCACGGTTCTCGGCGGCTCCGACGCCCCCGCCACCATCAAACGTTGGCAGATAATCACCGCCGCCATCCTCCTCTTCATCATCCTCATCTATTGGAACTTCGCCTGACCCCCTACTAATCGCGGTTTTTGTCTCCCCTTACCTCGTTTTCCCTTGTACTTCGCGCGATTTTCGGGCACAATTGACGACCCCTTACAACGCGTTCTCGCCATACCCCGGAGTCCTCAATGTCCCCCTGCACCCGCATCGCTTTCGCCGCCGGCCTCCTCTGTACTGGCCTTTGCGCCGGCCTCTCCAGCGCACAAGTTATCCAATGGAATGGCTCAATTAGCGGCAACTGGAACGACCCAACCCGCTGGATCCCGCAGACCGTTCCAAACAGCGCGACGCACACCGCCATTTTCAACCCAGGAATGTACAACCCGCGATTGAACATCTCAGTTGCAATTGACTCCGTCTCAGTCGGCAACGGCGTTCAACTCGATATTCAAGCTGGAACATCTCTTGGCATCGCTGGCTCATCCTTTTCAAATAATGGCCACATGTACATCAACCCGACCTCAGCCAGCGCGGGAACCAACATCCTGGTCTCAGGCATTCCAACCACAACAGTCTCCGGCACAGGCCGCATTTCGCTCAACGCAAGCCCCAACCTCGCCACCGCGACTCTGAACTCTGGCGCGGGCTCAACCTTGGTCAACAGCGCAGGCCACACCATCGAAGGCTCAGGCCGAATCCTCGCAACGACACACAACGATGGCCTCATCCGCGCCAACCTCTTCGAAAAATATCTGCAAATCTCCGCACCTGTCACCCAATCTGCAACCGGAACATTTCTCGCCGCTGGCGGCTTCGCTGGCATCGCCGACGGCGGCTCATTGACAGGCGGCACCTTCACCTGCTCCGATGGCGGCAAAGGACGCATCGATGGAAACGGCACAATTGACGGCGTAACCGCAACCCCGCAATGCACAATCGAAGTAAATCCCGGCGGAATCCTTCATCTCGCCGCGGGAGGAATCACCAACAACGGTTTCATAGTCGTCAACCAGACCGCGCTTAATGCCATAACCACCCTTCGCTTTGACACTGCCGCAACGCTGAATGGTTCGGGTCGGGTGGTTCTCAATGCCAATACCAACATCAACACCGCTGTCATCGATTCTCTCGCTGCCGCCGTTGGAACCAACGGCCAATCTCACACCATCGCTGGCACTGGCCGAATCAACGCCCCGCTCATCAACCTCGGCACTATCCAGGCCGATGCCCTCGGCAGAGTTCTCGAAATTCGCAGCAGCGTCACACAATCCGGAACCGGCAGCATCATCGGAACCAACGGCGGCTTCGCTTCCCTGGGCAACGGCTCGCTCATTTCCGGCGGCACATTCGCATCTTCCAACAACGGCGTAGTGAAAACATCTCCTGGCGAAATCGGCACCGTTAATGGTGTCACCAGCACCGCTGCGTTTCACGTCGATGCCGGTGGCATTCTCGCGCTTCAGACCGGCGGCTTTATCAACAACGGCACTATCACTGTGAATCCAAGCGCGCTCAACGCCATCACCACCCTGCGATTCACACAAGACACCGCGCTCAGCGGCGCGGGCACCCTCACGCTTAATGCAAACTCCAACCTCAGCACCGCCGTTATCGACGCAACTGCCCCAGCCGTCGGCACCAACGCATCCCCTCACACTATCACCGGCTCCGGACGCATCAACGCGCCCATGATCAATTCCGGCATCGTCCGCGGCGGGTCTCCCAACCACTACCTTGAAATCCGCAACGCAATGTCCCAGTTTGGCGGCCGAATCATCGGCGAAGATACCGGCTCTGTCGCACTGGGCAACGGCAGCGTCATCACCGGAGGCACATTCGAATCAATCGGCGACGGCCGCATCCGCGTCACCGCAGGCGAAATCGGAACTGTCGACAACGTCACCAATCTGGGCACGCTCCATGTCGATGGTGGCGGTCGCCTGACAGTGCTCTCTGGCGGCCTGGTTAACAACGGCTTTGTCACCATCAACCCCAACACGGTCAATGCAATAACATCCCTTTTCGCCGCCGCAAACACCACTCTCGGCGGCACCGGCACACTCGTGCTCAACGCCAACAGCAACCTCAACACCGCAATAATCACAACCGCAGACAACACGCAGTTGCGCCTGACTAACGCGGTAACCCACACCATCACCGGACACGGCAATGTCGATGCCCCTATCGACAACAACGGCACAATCGCCGGGTCTTCAACATCACCAACCGCAGTAATCGCACTTCGCAACACGGTCAATCAGTCCGCCACGGGCCGCCTCGTCGGCAATGTCGGATCCGTCGCGCTCTCCGGGGCAACCGTCAACAGTGGCCGCTTCCAGGGCATCGGTCGCGTGCGTGCGCTTTCCGGATCGTCCGCGATCAACAACGTCATCAACGAAACAACATTCTCTCTCGATGGCGGCGCGGTCGTGGCCGTCACCAACCTCACTAACAATGGAACGATCCTGATCAACCCAGACTCAGTGAACGCCATTACCAACCTCTCATTCGCAGGCGTACAGACCGTCGTGGGCACCGGCACCATCCGCCTCGCCTCCAACAGCAACCTCAGCACCGCTATTTTGACCACAAGCTCCGCAGTCACGCTCTCCTCACAGCAAACGCTCCGCGGCACCGGCCGCCTGAACGGCACATTCTCGCTTCAAGGCACAACTGCTCCCGGATTCAACGATGCAACGGGCCAAATCGACTTCACCGGCCCGATGACATTCGGCGCCGACCACATCCTTTTGTCTGAAGCTTCAGGTACAACCGTCGGCCTCTTCGATCGCATCACGTCTAGTTCCACCATCGCGCTCGCCGGCACATTGAACGCGACTTTTGTCAGTGGTTACAACCCGACCACTCCCTGCACCGAGTTTGAACTCGTCCGCGCTAATGGCGGACTTTCTGGCGAGTTCGGCATTGTCCTGCTTCCATCCGCGCCCAATGGACTCAAATGGCGAATTGCCTACACCGACACGACTGCCACATTGCGACTTTCCTGCCGCCCCGATGTCAACGTTGATTGCATCATCGACTTCTTCGACTACCTGGACTTTGTCGCCGATTTTTCCGCAGGGGACCGTTCCGCCGACTACAACGAAGATGATGTCATCGACTTCTTTGATTACCTCGATTACGTGGCCGATTTCGCTGCCGGCTGCTGAATTCGCACCGACCCTATACTCCAGTTGCTTCAGCCAAAGGGGCAATTCGTCCTTCAAGGAGTTTGTATGTCGATGCCGTTCTTCGCTACCGTTGCACTCGCAGCATCTATATGTACCCAGCCCGTCTTCGCTGCCGATCCGATTCAGCAGCTGGTTGAGCAGTTCCTCAAAGTTCGCACGCCCACACGTCCCGACTTTGCCGCCGATGGCTCGCTCTACGTCATCGACTTCCCCGATGGAACCAACCAGCTCTACCGCGTTGCGCCAGGACAGGTCGCCGATTCCGCGGGAGCCATGACGAAACTCTCATCCTTCAAAGATGGTATCTCCGGCTTCTCGATTTCCCCCAACGGCAAATCCATCGTTCTTTCCGCCGCGGAAGGCGGCAACGAAAACACCCAGCTTTACACACTCGACTCGGCCAACTCCATCAAGAAAATAGTCGGCGCGCCCAAAGTCGTCACTTCACTCGCCGTCTGGACCGATGACTCATCCGCCTTCCTCTATACAGCCAACGACACCAGCCCCAGCGATTTCCACGTCTCGCTCTGGGACCTTTCCAGCGGCACACAAACAAAGCTCCTCGCAAAAACCGGACAGTGGTCCCCCGATGCCATCACCGCCGACGGCAAGCGCATGCTCGTCGAAGAGTACTTCTCCGCCAGCGATTCCAAAATCTACGAAGTCGATATCTCCGATCGCGCTGTCGACCCTGCCAAGCGCACACTGAAAGAACTCACGCACACCAAGACCGGCACCACGGCCGCCAATCACTTGGCTGGCTATCTCCCCGGTGACACTTCCGTCCTTCTCACCAGCGACATCGAAGGCAACGCCCGCCTCTATCAAAAAGACCTCGCCAGCGGCAAGGTTTCCTCCCCCATCAGCGCCCTCAACAACTTCGAAATCGAAGGCGCCAACGTCAGCGAAGATCAGAAATACCTGGCGGTCGTCACCAACGAAGATGGCTACGGCGTTATCCATCTCTACACACTTCCAGACTTCAAAGAAATCAAGTTCCCGGAAATGGACAAGGGTGTTCTTTCGCTCACCAGCCTCCGCAATGACACCGTCGTCTGGACCGTTTCCAACGCACGCTCCGCCAACATCAGCTACTCATGGAAAATCGGCTCTTCTGAAGCGCCCCGCGCTGTCACCAAGGCCGACACCAACGGCCTGAACCTTGCCGAATTTCCGCTTCCAGAACTCGTGAAGTTCAGAGCTTTTGACAACACCGAAATCCCCGCGTTCATGTACCTGCCGCCAGGGTTCAAGAAGGGCGCACCCATCCCCTTCGTCGTTAACTATCACGGCGGCCCGGAAGGTCAGTTCCGCCCGCAATTTGACCGCACCGCACAGATCCTCACCAAGCTCGGCTTCGGCGTTCTTCAGCCAAACGTCCGCGGATCTTCGGGTTATGGCCGCGAATTCCAGATGAAGGATGATTACAAGCTCCGCTGGGATTCAGTCCGCGATGGCGTCGATGCTGCGAAGTGGCTCGTTACTAATGGTTACGCGACTGCCGGCAAAATCTCCACATACGGCGGCAGCTATGGCGGATTCATGTCAGTTGCCACGCTGGTCGAAGATCAGGAACGTGTCGAACGCAAAGAACAACCAACCCGCCTCTTTGGCGCTGGCATCAACGTTGTCGGAATTGTGAACCTCAAAACCTTCCTTGAGCAGACTTCTGGTTACCGCCGCAAACTTCGCGAAAGTGAATATGGACCGCTTAGCGATCCTGATTTCCTGAACAGCGTTTCGAGCATCAACAAGATCGACAAGCTCCAGGTCCCCATGCTCATCGCTCACGGCCTCAACGATCCGCGCGTTCCCGTCGGCGAAGCCATGCAACTCGCGGTCGCACTTCAGTCCCGCGGCTATGACCCCGAACTGATCTTCTGCCCTGATGAAGGTCACGGCTTTGCGAAACTTCCCAACCGCATTCTCTTCAGTACCCGCATGGCCAAGTTCCTGATCAAGAACATTGGAAGCAACTCGGCTCGCTGAATTAATCCGGCAACCCTATTGAGAATTGGTCCGCATACGCGGCCTGGTGTACTGCCGCGCCCGCATACTCCGCGCAGACCGCCCAGTCACACCCTGCCTTCCACAAAAACAACCAAAAGACGCTTGCGTAGCCCGCGGGTGCATGGCAATCTTGAATTACGCGCAACTGTCCCCGAGCAGTCTGCGTGCGAGTACTTCAATATTCGGGATACAGGGAGGGATGAACATGTTTCAATTCAACCGCGGATCAGGCAATCGAACATCGGCTGCGAAAATCCTGGCGCTCTCGGCCATGTGCGCTTCCGCAGTGTGCGGTCACAGCGCGCTGGCAAGCGCTGACCGGCTCGCTTCAACTTCCGGCGTTGTGGTGCTTGATTCTCGTGCCACCGACGGCGCGCTGACATTTACAGGTACTGTGCACATTAATGTCCAGACCATATTCGTCAACTCCTCTTCCGAACGAGCGGTGGTTGGGAATGGTAACGGAATTATTGAAACTCCAGCGTTGAACGTTGTGGGTGGCACGCAGTTCAACGGCACCGCTGCGTGCACAGGCACAATTGTCTCAGCTCCCGGCCCGATGCTCGACCCCTATGCCGCCACCGTGATGCCTGCGTTTGATGTCGCGAGTCCGATCGCGAAACTTACCATCAACGGCGGCTCTCGCACACTGAATCCTGGAAGCTATTCCGGCATCATGATCAAGGGTGGCGCAAGCGTCACCTTCAGCCCCGGTGTCTATATCCTGAATGACGATTTCTCATTGACATCGGGTAGCGTTGTCGGCGAGGGCGTCACCATCGTGATGCTCTCGGGCAAGTTCAGCATGGGCGGCAACGCCACCAAAGCTCTTTCCGCGCCCACAACCGGTCCATATGCCGGAATTGTGATCGCGCAGCCTGCGACAAACACCAGCAATATGAGTATCTCTGGTGGCGCAGAGATGAACATCTCTGGCGCGATCTGGGCTCCTGGCGCGGCCGCGAGCATCACCGGCAGCAGCAGTGTCTACACATCGGGACCCGGCATCGGCGACAGCCTGGTTGTCAAAACTCTTTCTGTCAACGGCTCTGGTGTTGTCCGACTCGGCCGACCGTCTGATCAGGTCGTCCCGCCCCAGGTAAATGGCCTGCACGACTGATGCATTCCAACGCAACTACCACTTCGATGCCGACCTATCCCCTGGGTCGGCGTCGTCTTTTTTGACGGCGTGACTCGTATTCTTCCGCATGCAATTCCTTCGAATTGTCCTGCTCTGCATCTTCGCCTCCTGCGTTTACGGAATCATCCACGACCAGATCACGGCGCGAATATGCGTTGAGTATTTCACGATCGGGCATCCAAAGATCATCGAATCTGAATCCCCCACCCTGCTTGCATTCGCGTGGGGAATTCGAGCAACCGCCTGGATGGGCGGCATACTCGGTATCCTCATCGCTCTTGCCGCTCGCGCTGGAAGCAAGTTTCAACTCGCCGACCGCGACCTCTTTCGACCGGTCGCAATCCTGCTCGGCACCATGGCAATTTCCGCATTCACCTTCGGGCTCATAGGCCGCACGCTCGCAACAAACAAAAGCATCTGGCTCATCGGCCCGCTTGCCGAAGAAATCCCGCCCGAAAAACACATCGACTTTCTGACCGATGCCTGGGCACACTCTGCCTCGTACGGTGCAGCTGCGCTCGGCGGCATCGTTGTGATCGCGTACATTATCATCCGCCGACTTCGATCAGCCCGCGCTGCAAGCGCGGCTTAAGACCTCACTGGTTCAAAGCCCTTGCGATATTCGCGGCGCACAAGCGTCTTGGTTGCTTCGGCGTGATTGGTGAACGCCAGTTTCTTGCGATCCCAGTCGAGCACCTGGCCCGGGAACTTCGCCGCCTTCACAGCCAGCAATCCAGGTTCGGTGCAGCGCAGGCCAACACTGAATGGCATCCACAGGTGTTGCGTGTCTTTTCCCAGGGCTTTGTCAACCCACGCGTGCCAGTGATTGAATTTTTCGTACGTCGGCAATCCCGACCACAACATTCCATCGGTCATCTTGCCATCACGCCAGATTTCCAGCGGGCCTTCTGGTGCGAGCACCAGCGTGCCGCCTTCGCAGACAACAATCGTCAAGATGCCACTAGGCCAGTTACCTGCGCCAAGTCCAATCTGAGCGCGATCGGGCTTCATGTCACCGTCATAGAAGTAGAAGTTGCAGGTTGAACTGGCGAACTTGTTGCCGCTGACTGGATAGACAAGCGTTGAGAGCACGCGATCGGCGTGGAAGTTCGAAAGATCGCGAGACGGCGTTCGCGAGCATACCTGGATCGGGCTCTGCAATTCCGGGAACGCATAGAACAGCACATCGGTCGTGTGTACAACCCAGTCCGTGATTTGTCCGCCGCCGTATTTCCACCAGCTGCGCCATTGACGCTGCACCATCTGCGGCCTGCACTGTTCTTCCTGAGCGCCATTGAGCCACAAGTTGTAATCAAATCCCGCTGGGGGTGAGATCGGCTCGCCCAATTTGCCATCTGCGAAGTAGTGGTTTCCTGCGAGCGAGCTGCCGCCGAAGGTGACGTGGACTTCGATCACTTTTCCCAGGCCGCCACTCTTTAAGATGTCAACCGCGGCACGGCGCGGCGGGTGTTCAATGCGTTGAGCCCCGGTCTGTGTCACCAGTTTTGGATGTGCTTCCGCCGCCCGACCCAGTATTTCCAATTCCTCAAGCTGGTGCACCAGCGGCTTCTGGCCATACACATGCTTGCCCTTGGACAACGCATGTGTCATGATCGCGCAATGCGAGTGATCGGGTGTCGCCACAATCACGGCATCGAATTTGTCGCCATGTTTATCAAATGCCTCGCGGTAGTCCGCGCAGGTAAATGCGTTCGGATGATCTTTCGACGCTTCCGCGAGTGCGTTGGCATCGACATCGCACAGCCCCACCATGTCGACCGATGGATGTGCCGCGATAGTTTTGCGATCATGGCCGCCAATCGTGCCAATGACGCCGATCGATAGCACTCGCAAGCGCGTGTCAGACAACCCCCACGCGAAAGACGGAGCGACAAACGCTGCCGCGCTGGCGGCGGTGATGTACTGAATAAACTGGCGGCGAGAAGTTCCAATTGGTTTCATTCTAAATCCCCGTTGCGGACATGTGTCGACTTTTGTACACCTGTGTAGTCTACAGGAAAATCAGGGGGAACGCCAGAGTGACAGTTGCAAACTACACAGCATTTCGCTCAGGCGATCCGGACTACACATGATTCATCGTGTCCCCGCACAATTAGCCGCAACTCGTGGATTTCCGCACCAATTCCACATCAAGCCGATGCTGCTTGACCGGTGAGGAAATCTCAGGGGGCCACGATATTTTCAGAGGGCCACCGATCGTGGCCCCCTGAGATTATTTTGATTGCAGGGTTGGGGGTTGCGGGCTTGGGGCAGGGTCTGTTGAGTTGGGATTGAGCGTCCAGACCCAGCCGCGGAACTGGTTGGGGAGAGCGCGTTGGACTGAGACGATGTTGAGTTCTGCTTTTGCGCGTTTGAGGGTGCGCGGGGAGATGCCAATTGATTGCGCGAGGTCGAGGAGTTCTTTGGCGGGACGATCGCCATCGGCGAGTTCAGTGAGAAGGAAGTTCACTGCTTCATCGCGCTCGGGAGAGTTTGGCTGGGCAGCGCGATTAGCCGCTTCTTCGATGCGACCCATTCGGGAGCGAGTGCGTTCAAAGAGGATGTGAGCCCGGAGCAAAGCGGCGGCAGCTTTGTCTGAAGGGTCTTCAGCGATCTTTTGTTTGAGGAGCTTGTTGAGCTCGAGCTGCTGGAAAATGGAGTAGGAATCGAGGAAGGAGGTCCACCTGGGATCGGTGACTTCCAGGGGCGCAGTCTGGATGAGAGATGCGTTGAGAAGGGTGAAAACGTCGGCGAGTTGATTGGGTTCGGTTTGCATGGTCGTACGTTAGCCGATTGGGGTATGGGCTGTCAAGCCAAAAGGCTAAAGTTTTAATGCAGGACGGTAAAAAGACGGTCTATTTCGCATAATTATAGTCCTATAACACTTTTGCGGTGATTAATGTACCTAATTAACGCAAATATGCGGCGATTAGACGATATTATCGCCGCAAAGGACATCCGGACTATGACCTACATACATGAGCGAACGGGATGGCCTCGGTTGCATTGGGACAGCCAGGAGATCGCGTCAAAACTCGCGACCGTTCGTCATAAGCAGGGGAAGCTGCTTGGGAAGATGGAGGCTCTTGGGTTTGATGCACGAGCTGAGATCAGTTTGGGAGTATTGACGAGTGACGTTGTGAAAACCTCCGCGATAGAGGGAGAGGTGCTGGACACCAAAGAAGTACGGTCATCGATTGCTCGCAAGCTTGGGCTCTCGATTGCTGGACTCACCGAACCAGGCAAGTCAATGAGCGAGAGAGATGTTGAAGGCATTGTTCAAATGATGCTGGATGCGACTGGGCATTTTGAGTTGCCGCTGAGCGAGGAGAGATTGTCTGGGTGGCATGCCGTGCTGTTTCCCACTGGCTGGAGCGGCATGCATCGGATTTCTGTTGGGACATGGCGGAGTGATGAGGAAGAGAGAATGCGGGTTGTATCTGGCGCAATCGGCCATGAGCGCGTGCACTTTGAAGCACCGGCGGCAGAACGGCTTCAAGAGGAAATGAAGTTGTTTCTGCGGTGGTTTAATGGGCCCGTAACGGAAGATCCATTTCTTCGAGCAGGGATGGCACACTTATGGTTTGTCACAATTCACCCGTTTGAAGATGGGAACGGTCGAATTGCTCGCGCGATCGCAGATATGGCCCTCGCCCGAGCGGATGGAATCAAAGATCGGTTTTACAGCATGTCATCACAAATCGAGACTGAACGAAGGGACTATTACCTTGAGCTGGAAGCGGCACAGAAAGGTGATGTCGATATCACCCGGTGGCTGATCTGGTTCCTTGGGTGTCTTGAGCGATCAATTGACAATGCAGAAGCGGGACTTTCGCAAGTGTTTCAAAAGGCTCGATCTTGGGAGCGGATTAATCGAATGCCGGTGAACGAGCGGCAGCGTGCTGTCATCAACCGGATGTTCGATGGATTTGAGGGTTATTTGACTACTTCGAAGTATGCGAAACTGGCGAAGTGTTCAACGGATACTGCTCTGCGAGACATTCGAGAGTTAGTTGAAAAAGGGGTATTGGTCATCAATGCAGCGAAAGGGCGGAGTACGAGTTATCGATTGGTAGAGGTACAGGAGGTTGGTGGGAGTTGAGATTCCCTATCCTTACCCATGCCCTTCACCAAAGACTCCATCTCCGCAACCCTCACCCCGCTGCTCCCGCCCGGCGGCATGAAATCCTGCGCCACCTGCGACGGTTTTATTTCCGCCAAGATCCACCTCCCCGCCGCCCAATCAAGTGACGCGTTCGACTCAACCGCTCGCGCTTGTCTCGCCGCGCTCAAGCAGTCTCACCCCGGCGACCCAATCGTCGCATTCACCGCCGAATTCACCGACGCCGGCGGCAAGGTCATTCACACTGCCAAGATCACTGTTGCGCCTCAACACTCAGCGCCCAGCACTCCGAACCCTTCTTCTTCACCCGCTCCGGCAGATGGACATCGTCCGATCTCCGGTCTTAAGCAACCTTCGCCGCAGGCGAGTTCAAACGGACTGACGGGCGTCAGCCGAATCATCGCCGTCGGCGCCGGAAAAGGCGGCGTGGGAAAATCAACCGTTGCCGTCAACCTCGCAGTCGGCCTCGCCCGCCGCGGCCACTCGGTCGGTATTCTCGATGCCGATATCTACGGCCCCTCGCTTCCCACTCTCCTGGGCCTCGCAGGAATGGATCAAGCCATTCTCGGTGGCCAGCTCCAGCCCTTCTTCGTTCACGGCGTCAAAGCAATCACCATCGGTAAAATGGTTGATTCGGAGAAGCCCCTGATTTGGCGCGGCCCCATGGCTCACGGCGCGTTCAACCAGCTCACTGACCAGACCGATTGGGGCGAACTCGACTATCTCATCATCGACCTGCCCCCCGGCACCGGCGATATCTCTCTCAGTATGGCCCAGAAACTCAAACTCAGCGGCGCGGTAGTAGTCTGCACGCCGCAGAAAGTGGCTCAAGACGATGCGGTGCGTGCCCTGCGCATGTTCCAGCAACTGGGCATCGCAGTCCTGGGCGTCGTCGAAAACATGAGCTTCTTCGTCGGCGATGATGGCAAGGAATACGACCTCTTCGGCCGCGGCGGGGCGGAAAAAATGGCCCAGAAGTTCAATGTGCCCTACCTGGGCAACATCCCGATCACCATGAAGCTTCGCGAAAACTCTGATGATGGCAACCCGGTTGCCAACTTCGCGGGAAAAACGCCGCTGGCAACCAGCCTCGAGCAACTTGTTTCAAACGTGGAAACTCAGGTCGCCGCCGCGGAAATCCGCACCGGCCAGTCCAAACCAACACTCACGATAAAATAACACGTTCACAACCGCCCAGCCGCAAAGCAATACAACACAAGCGCGTATGATGCCGCCCGCTGAAATCAGCGGCAACACATTCGCGAACCAAGAAAAGAGATAGTCATGGCAAAGAAATCAAAGAAGGCGTCCAAATCCAAAGCAGTCACGAAGTCCAAGGGCCCGGCCAGGAAAGTCGCCAAGAAGGCTCCCGCGAAAAAGGTAAAGTCCGCTGGCAAGGGTCCGCGCAAGGTCGGCACCGGCGGCGGGGCGAACGTGGCCGAGATCGGTTCTAAGTTTGTCGCCATGTTCAACTCTGCAACCCCCGATGCAAAAATCTGGGATGCACTCTTTGCCAAAAACTGGTCGAGCATCGAAGGCTTCGGCGTCGGCATGGCGTTCGACGGCCGCAAGGCAGTTCAGGCCAAGTGCGCAGAATGGGTCGCAAGTCACGAGATCCACGGCGCATCCTGCGAAGGCCCCTTCCTGGGCTCAACCGGTTTTGCGGTCCTCTTCCGCATGGACACCACCGACAAGACCACCAACCAGCGCTCTCTCATGCAGGAAGTCGCGGTCTATACCGTCAAGAACGGCAAAGTCATCCAGGAAGAATTCATGTACGGCGCATGCTGAACTAGCTTGACGGCGTCGCAGCTTTGATCCACTTCGCCATCGTTGCATGCAACTCGGCAGACTCTCCCTCTGCCGCACCCTTTGCGAAATATCGGCGCTCGATTGCCTCGATCTCGCTGGCGATTTCCACGCGCTGCGAACCCGCCAGCGCAGTATCTCGCGCTGCAGAAATCCGCCGCAAGAGCCCCACCGCCGAAACCGGCGTGAGATCCGATGGGATAGTGAACGTCGGCGCCAGCACCGCAACATCCTTCTTGCGATTGCGGACCACAAAGAACCCGGCGCCCGCCGTCACCGCAATCACACCAATCGCCATCCACCAGAGATTGCTCCCACCGCCGCCGCCAAATCGCAGTGAAATCGGGCCAGCCGCGGCGACAATGTCCGCATCTGAATAGTGCTTGTTCTCAACCTTCGCCGACTTCTGCACAACCGCCGGGAACACAAAGTCAATATTGCCCGCGTTGGCCGCTGGTTTCAAAGTCACAGTCCAGCTCCGCTCCGCCACCGGCACGACTGAAGCGCCAGTTGTATCCAGCTCGGCAACATTCAGACCGTGGTCTTCAGTCGATGCGATTTCCAGACCTTTGGGCAACGTTGAAACATCCACCAGCGTCTTGATACCGCCGATGATTCCCTTCCCCTTCGCCTGCACTTCCAGAAGTACCGACCCGCCCTCAACCTTGCGGTCATCCAGCGTTTGCGTAATCTCCAGACCCGCGGTGGTCTGCAAAGGCGACTCGCCCTTGGCATCAACCAGCGTCACACTCGAAGTCACCGGCAAAATCACCGACCCGCGCCCATCGGAGAAATCCAGGTCAAGCTTCAGCGGCGGAATCCGATCAACGCTCGGGTCTTTCGCTTTCAGTGTCAGATACGCCAGGGGATGCTGCTCCCACCCATCGCGCGACACACCCATCGGCGCAACACCCGGCTTGTGAAACGTCACGCTTACAACTTCGAACCGTTCGCCCAACGTCTCGCGCAGCTTCTTCTCAAGATCATCCTTGTAATCCAC
The DNA here is from genome assembly GCA_964484185.1 of uncultured Phycisphaeraceae bacterium. Lineage (GTDB taxonomy): Bacteria > Planctomycetota > Phycisphaerae > Phycisphaerales > UBA1924 > F1-120-MAGs238. The sequence goes on along the minus strand of CAZAEQ010000027.1, from coordinate 8,316 downwards.
CGGTTGCCCAGTCTGCGGATGCCACTGCTGATTCATCAGGTATTTTGAAAATCCACCCGACTCGCGCGACACAGCCCGCGTTGACCATACCGCAAGCTGCGCTCCGAACGGATCCGTCGAACCGATTTGCGATGGCCCATCCACCGACAGATTCAGTTCAACTTCCTTCTGCAAGTCGTTGTAATACGCCAGGAGCTTTCGCGTGCTCGCTGCATCTGGATGGTCGCCGGTCACGCGTCCCGCGTGTGTCAGGAAGCGCACTTTCAATTCCGGCGCGAGCGTGTTCACCGCTTTGTCAACATCTTTGGCAAACAGTCCGATGTGCTTGGTTCGCTGCGCAGCCGGCAGCGCATCGCACGCGGCCAGCACTCGGTCGATCTGATCCAGACTCGGTTGATCCTGGCGTGTCAAAAATCCAAGGTCGCTCGCGCCCAGCGCAGAACTGAACCACTGGAAATATGGTCGACTGCTCGCCTGTGTTTTTCCAAGCGCCAACTGATTTGCATAAAGCTCGGTCGCCGCGGCATAGCCCGAAAACGCCGCTTCGCGCTGCGCTGCGTATGCGCCCAGGTCCGCAACCTGTCCATACATGAACTCAGCAGTATCAAACGACAGATCAGCTTTCAAAATCGCGGCCTTCCACGAAGTCGGATCTGCGGTTGCGGCCCGCTGCGCGAGTTCCTGGGCGAGCTGGTAACCGCGCAGCACCTCTGCCGCGACTTGCTGATCATTTCGCTTGGTAGCGTTCTCTTCCTGCGTTTTTGGTTTGCGCCACAGCCCACCGAGGCGTTTGCGCATGGTGTCTGACAGTTCGATCGATGCGTCTATCGAAAGTGCATCGAGCGGGCCAAACACCTTTTCCATGTCCTCGCGCGAATAGACCTCGGCATCAGAATGGCTTGCGGCAAATGCCGCGACAAGCTGCGGCGCAGTGCCAGCAGGCAAGCCCATGGTTTTGAACTCGCCGAGAATCTCTGCCAACTGATCCAGGAACCGGCGCTGCTTTGCACGCGTCAGCGGAATCGCGCCTTCGTAGCCGCCATAGTTCCCGTATGCGTATGGGTTGTAACGCATCGAACTCGAGTATGAAGGGTAATACGCTTTGCGTGCATACGACGCGTATGGATCTTCCTCGCCGGTCATTGAGCCGGGCTTGACGTAATTGGGCCAGTTGGTGACGAGAGATTCGGCCAGCTTGCCCGCCCGCTCTTTGTCAGTCTTTGCGAGCGGCCGAATGAGTTCGAGCACCGCATCCAGATCGCCCGCGCCGATGGTGACCTGTGCCGACATCACTTCAAGCTTCGCAGCCAAACCTGGTGATGCAGCGCGCAGCCATTTTCCATCGGGCAACACCTGACCAATCTGCTCGGGCGGAATGCACTGGAATCGCTCATCATTGCGGCGGCGGCGCGAATCTTCCGCTTCCTCAAGAATCGTCATTGAGATCATGTCGAGGGCGGTCCGGTAGCGCTGAGTTACCGCCGCATCTCCCGAGACAATTGCCTTTCCCATGCGATTCAGAATTAACAGACCTTTGAGCCGCTCATCTGGCGGTCTTGAGCTCATCCGATTCGTGCGTGCCTTCTGGCTCGCCTTCTCAATCGCTTTCCATGCCAGGTCCTGATCGCCGGCAAACAACGATGTCAGCCACGCGTCGGCCTCATCCTGCGGCATTTCATCGATGAACTCAACACAACGCTCAAGAGCTGCGGTTCGGTCCAGCGTCTTGCCATCTTTGTACGAGAGGGCTTCGATACAGAGGTCCCAGGACTGCTTCACCGCATCGCGCTTCTCCGCCGCATCTTTCTTACGCAGCGACAGACCCTTGAAATACATCGCATGCAAATTCAGGAGTGAAGCATCTTTGCGTTCGCGGGCCTGCTCGATCGAATCCAGGAATGGTTTAGCTTCTACCGGCAAGTCCGCGGCCATGAGGAGCCGCGCAGCGCGAGCGCGGCCGGCTGCTTCCTTGCCGCCGAGTCGAGCGGTCCCTTGTACGAGCATGAGCGAGACTGTTCCGGCATCGGCTCCGCGTCCGACTGTGGCGCGAAGTATCTGGCCCAGTGTGGTCACTTGCTTGTCAGTCAATTCTGCGGGCGAGACATCTGCGAGCGCGAGGACTTCTTCGGGCACCATGGCAGTGTCGCTCTGCAATGCAAGAAGTGTGTGACCGAAAATCGCCGCGGCATCTTCACCGGCGTCTTTCTTGAGAAACTCGGCGACTGAAGCCCAATCGCCGGCGATGACGCAGAGGCGATAGCGATCGGCGAGCCTGCGTTCTGTTTTGGTTGGCTGGCGGCCTTCGATGTCGACGCCGCCGGTGAGGCCGGGCGGGAGCTTTATGCCGAGTTTGTCCGCCGCGGTCGCAAGCGGATCTGGTGCTGGCGGAGCGAGTTTGTCTGCATCGGTCTTAGGGGCAACCTTCTTGGCGTCTTCTTCGGCCTCCTTGCGTTCTTTCTCTTTTTGCTCAGGAGTCTTCAGCAACTCTTCGCGTAATTGGATCGCGAGTTTGGCGCGGGCTTGCAGCACTGCTTCGGGTGTGCGGTTGAAATCCAGTTGCTGGATGTAGCGGCCCATAGGGGTCTTGGGCTGGACGCCAGCTTCCTCGCCGCCGGGGCCGTCGGTTTCGCCGTCGTCCATTTCCATCTGGCTGAACGAGTTGCCGATCTTTCGAAGCTGTGCATCGGCCGGGTTGGCGATCGACATCGCAAGCCCCGCGACACAGAACATGGATAGCAAGGAACGCATCTGCGAAGAACCTGTCATAGTTGCTTACTCACAATACACAAAGTGGTTAGGAACCCTTGCCGGAAGATGTGGCCGATGAGGCAGCTTCTTTCTTGATTTTGTCACGGGCATCACTGGGCTTTTTGCCGTTGGATTTACTCATGCGCTGCTCGCGTTTTTTCTGCGAGCAGTTGGAACAGTTCTCACACTTCTTTGGAAGCGGCAGGCCCTTGAGTTCTGAAAGGTCCATCTGCTCGAGGCGAATCACTGCTTCCAGGTTGTCCATGGAAGTGGTCTTGAGCGCAACCTGTGTCACGGTCTCGCCCAGGAAGCGGAACTGTTGGCGTGCCCGGGTGCTCTCTTCGCGCCATTCCTCTGTCGATGCGCCTTCGAGGCGCATGACCCATGCGGAGTAGTACGCGGTCTGGCCGATCTGTTCGCGGATCTGGTGTACGAAGTCGGCATCTGGCGTTGCCTTCGCTTCTTCCTTTACAAGCAGGGCTTCGAGCTGTTCACCTGCTTCAAAGAAGTCGCCTGCCTCCAGTCTGGTTTTGGCTTCTGCCAGGTCGAGCATGTCGCGTTCTTTCGCGGCGGTATCGGGGAGGGCCGCCCGAGCTTTGGCGTACTCATCGAGTGCGCCCTGCCAATTCTCTTCATTAAACGCTCGCTGAGCGGCGGCGATGTGACTGGCGGCATCGTCATTCTGGCCGAGCTTTTGTCCGGGGCCAAGATGAAAGGCGAGCGCGGCGATTGGGACTGCCGCCCACAAAGTCCAAAGTACTGCTTTTTTCAATTGACACCTCCTGCAACTGCTGCCGGACGAGTTGAGATATTTTCCTGAGCACGCGAATCTGTACGCCGCAGTCGTGTGACGCGACGGGGAATGGCAAACAACGCAAGGGCGACCGGAATCGCAGCCAGCACTGCTGACCCAGTGGCGACGCACGTCAGTGCGATCGTGCGGAGCGGCACATTCTGGTCTTCCTTCAAACTCAACATGGAGAGCGAACTTAAAACTGTACTCGGCAAGTGCTTGACGTTCCCATCGTGATATTGGCCCTTAAGCCTCGATGCGAGCCGTTTCAGCTGGGTTCCGTCCTGCCGCGATGAGCGGCCAGCGATTGATGTGCCGCGGTATGGGTTGCCAACGCCGATGACCAGCGTGTCGGTAATCGCGCTGGGCATGCGGGGGGAATCGGTGTCTGGCAAGGTATCGCCATCGGAAATGACGACCATGGTTGCTGAGGCAGGCTTCCAGGTTCCCGCTACTTTGGCGGCAGCCTTCACACCCGAATACATGTTGGTCTGTCCTTCTTTGAAAGCTTGGGCTAGTGGCAAATCTCTAATGATGTTGTTGACGACTGCCATGTCGCCGGTATCGACGACGACTGGCCGCGCATCAGAGTAGAACCCGACGATTGTGACCTTGGTGCGGGTCATATCGAGCCGCTCGAGGAGGGACTGCATGACATCGGCAGCGCGATCCTGCCGCGTCTGTTTGCCCGTGGGCCCGGCATCGGCGAGATACATGCTCGGGGATACGTCGAGTACGAGGAGCAGGTGACGATCGGGTTCGCGTTTCTTGTTTACTTCTGCGGGGCGGCCATCGATGGTGAGGAGTGTGAGGAGGCCGAAGACGGTGAGGCCCAGCGCGAGTGAGCGGGCGAGCGGGATGCCGCGGACCCAGTTCCTGGGCGGGTTGGAACCGAAGGCGAGGTGACGCACGCGCTGGATTTTTCGACTGTGAAGGAACTCTGCGACGAACGCGAGAACGGTGATGCCAAGAGCAATTCCAAGAATGCCCGCGGCGGGGATCGCAATGACAGCGAGCGTGTTTACCACGGTGTGTACCTCACACCAAAGAGTGAGACCAGACCGAGTCCTGCCAGAGACAGGCCAGTGATGGCGAAGAAGCCGAAGTGGTCAACGGCTTCACGTTCTTTCTGTTTGGTCTTGGCCTTACTCATGCGGTCGATGTGGTCGAACACGCCTTGCAGAGATGCGAGGTTGGTCGCACTGAAGACCTTGCCGCCGGTTGGGGAGACGACTTCGCTGAGCTGGGCGGGCGGAGCGCTATCGCCTACGTGAACAGCGTGTACTACTACCTTGTTGGCGGCGAGGAGGTTGCCGATATTTGCCGCGGCCCCGCCATCGAGATCGGAGCTGAAGCCATCGGTGAGAAGGACGATCAGACGGTCGCCCACTTCCTGCTGGTTGAGAACCTGGTTGCAATATTTGAGCGCGTTGCCGACACGTGTGGAGTTGAGCGCTGAGGGGAGGGTTGCAGGATCGAGAAACGGCGTGGCGTTTTTGATTGCACTGGTGTCTTTGGTGAGCGGGACCCATCGCACTACATCGCCGCCGAAGATGGTGAGGCCGAATGCATCACCCTTGCGTTTGTCGACGAATTCGTTGATGGCTTTCATGGCGGCTTCGTAGCGAGTTGAGCCGCCAGTTCCGAGCTGGCTCGACATACTGCCGGAAACGTCGAGGCACATTTCGATGTTGGTGATGAGGCGTTCCTGTGCCGGTGGACCGAGTTTTTTTGGCCCGGCGAGCAGCAGGATTGCGGATGCAAGGAGCAACGCTGGGATGACCGATGCGATTTTGAGAATCGAGGGAAGCAGCGACATGGCGCGTGAACGGTTTGTTAATCCCTGGTCCAGCGGCAGGGCAACTCTAAATCCGCGACGCGTCCATTCCCATGCGAAGAGCGAGAGCGGGAGCAGCAGGAAAGTCAGAACCCACGGATGGGAGAAAGAAAAGTTCATGTGCTTGCACCTGCCTTGGGCCCGCCTGCTGGCTCGACAATTGCTGCGCGGGTGGTGTAAGGCTTGAGAAGCGTGGCAAGGTCTGGAGCTGTGTTTGTCAGTGAAGGACGAGCATGCAGCCAGCGCTCGATCGCAGCCAGCAGTTCACCAGCATCGACATTTGCTCGCATCGTTCCCAGAGCTGCCGATGCAGAAAGTCCATGCAGATCCAGCCGCTCGCGCCAGAATGCGATCAGGAGTCGCTCAAGCATTGCCTTGTCTTCGATCGTCGCGTGCCCTGCGATGGCCGATTCGACCAGTGGCCGGAGTTGATCAGCGACGGTTATCTCAAAGACCGGAGCCGAGACCAATTCTGCCGGTCTCTGGCGCGTCATTCGCTTCACAACCGCAACACCCACAGGGATAATCCAGAGCACACCCAGGCCGACCAGGGCGAGTCGATAGCCGCCGAGTGATGGGAGACCGAAGCGGGTTGCGGCTTTGAGTACGCCATCATGATCGAGCGGCAACGCGCTGGTCACTTCGACAATTGCAGCAGGAGCATCATCCAGAGGAAGGCCATCGATTCGTTCGAGTGAGTCGCGCACATCGGGGCGGCCTGAATACTGCGGGATGAATCGAACGTCGTAGAGCGTTGCATCGCCATCGGCAACAGCCGAGACAATGCGGGCGGTGACTGGCGCCTTGTCAGTTGCGGCTTTGGCGCGAAGCGCGCCACCGGAATAGCGGTAGAGGATGCGGCCTTCCATTCCGATTGCGACTTTAGTTAACGGAATGGCTCGCTCGGGCGCGAGCGTTCCGATCAACAGAGACGCGGTGAGGATGAGGACTTTCATCGGGCGGCCCGCCTTCCGCCGCGGGAACCGAGGGCTTGCTTGAGCGACGCCATGAAGGGTTTGTCGGTGGAAATCAGGACGTGATCGACGCGACCTTGTGCAAAGTCCAGGCGGCGATCGATCTGTGAATCGGCAAGGAAGTGCGAACGCGAATTGGCAAAGATCTCGCGGCCGGTCTCAGCTTCGCTGGCGCGCATGAAACCAGCTTTGAGCACGCCGCGTTCTGCGGGGTCCTGCAGTTGAATCACCAGGCAATCGTGACGCTGACCAATTCGCTTGATTGAGCTCACGCATGCCGGATCGTGCAAATCGCTGATGATGACGAACAGGCTGGTGCGATCGGCGAATGCTGAGACTTGCTCGAGCATCGCGGCGATGTTGGTACTCTCAACATGTTGTGGCGGTTTGCGCAACAGCTCGATACTCGCCCAGAGGTGCGAGCGAATCAGTGTCGGCATCAGCGGCAAGGTTCGATCGCCGCCAGAGACCAGGAGCACCGGACTGCGACGGCGGAATGCTGAGAGTGCAAAGGTGCCTGCGATCCAGATCGCAGCGGCATGTTTGGATATTGCCGTGCTGGCGGCATGCATGGAAGAGGAGGTGTCGACGACGATGTAAACAGTGGTCCGTTTGGGCGCTTCGTAGTCTTTCACGTGTATGCGGCGGCTGCGGGCGGTGACTTTCCAGTCGATGGCGCGGATGGAATCGCCCGGGGAATATGGACGCGATTGTGCGTATTCGGTGCCTGGTCCGACGAAGCGTGACGCATCGGACCCGTAGGTCAGATCGTCAGCCAGTTTTTTCAGCGCAAGTTCAAACTGACGAGAGGAAAGCTCGTAGGGGGTCGCCAGAATGTCTGCCAAGGCGGCGGACATGAACACTTCCTTACTTAGCCGGTGGCGCCGAGAAGTTCATCGAGAATTGCACGGGAAGTTCTGCCGCGGGCCAGCGCGTCGTAGGTCGGAGGCATCCGGTGCATCCTGACGTCAGGGGCGAGTGCCAAGAGAGCAGTGGGCGAAGAGAAATCGCGACCCTCGGTTAAGTCTCGAGCGCGGGACCCCATGAGATCTGCGGAACCACGCCCGACGCCAGCGTGTTGCGCAGGAAGATGTCCGCGTAGGCGCCGAGCGAGACGACGCCCTCCTGGATGCGGGCGCCGCCCGAATCGTTCAGCCCGATCACCGGTGCGCCGTTGTCCATGGCCAAGTCCATGATCGCGCAGATCTTCTTCGCGTTCGCCTCGCTCATGGTGCCACCGAAGACGGTGAAGTCCTGCGCGAAGCAGTACACCAATCGCCCGTCGACCAGACCCCAGCCCGCGATCACGCCATCTCCGGTGATGCGCTTGTCGCCCATTCCGAAGTCGTTCGAGCGATGCGTCACGAACGTGCCGATCTCCACGAACGATCCCGCGTCGAGGAGCAGTTCGAGCCGCTCCCGTGCGGTCAGCCGGCCCTTGGCATGGATCTTCGCGACACGGTCCGCGCCACCGCCGACGAGCGATTGCTCGCGGCGCCGACGCAACTCGGCCAAGCGTTGCTCGCGGTTCAAGACGACCTCCTCGGCAGTGGGTTGCAGTTCAGCCGCAGCCTAGGCAGCGGCCGATGCAGGGTCAAGCCCTTGCGCCGGCGCTCGCGCCGAGCTGCGCGCGCATCCCGAAGCGGGGGTGCGTGATGATGCCGTGGCAGACCGTGATCCCCGGGCTGGCCTCGCCGTTCGACGCACCATCGGGTCCGGGCAGTTGGCCCGACCACATCGTGTTCGTCGTGTTGTTCTGCGCCCTGGTCGATTTCATCAAGCTGCTCATCGAGCTGATGGGGCGTGAGGAGGACCGGCGGTTCACTTCGGACATGTCCCTGGTGAGCGTGATCATCGCCTGCAAGAATGGCGAGAAGGTGCTCCCGGGCACGATCGCGGACCTGCTGCGCTATCTGCCGCCCGGTCGCATCATCGTGGTGGACGATGGCAGCACCGATCACACC
>CAZAEQ010000026.1:0-65470 GCA_964484185.1 uncultured Phycisphaeraceae bacterium | reverse complement strand
CGAATCGAGGCGATTCACGCATCATGAATTTCGCTTGTAAACCATTCGCAATCAAGTAGTTGCGTCAATCGTCTTCCGCGGCAGGTGTGGGCCGATTGGTCGTCTCCCTACCCTCTCGCCCCGGCATCCGCCGACTTTTTCACCACCTCCGGAGCACAGAAATGTCCGACGTTGTCCATCTTCCCGCGAGTTCGAACCAGGCCCTGGGTATTGCACAGTTTGCGATTGACTTCATGTCGGATTTGCCCGGGAAACGAGGCGAGCCCGATGCGGCGGTTCTTGAACGCACAAACCTGTTTTTCACCGATGCATGCATTTGCGGATTGTCGGCGATTGCGCTTGGGACAAATGCGCCAGTGCTGCTTCGTAATGAGGCCGCGACCTATCCCGCGGCAGCGAGAGGAGTGGGGACGCTCTCTGGATGCAACTGGGCGAGCGGGGTTGTGAGAAACGGCGCGCCGGTTTTCGGTTCTTCAGTCGATGTTCAGGTTGAGAAGGCGATCGTGGCGAACTGCGCTGCTGTTCGTGAATGGGATTCAAACGGGACGAACTTTGGATTTAACCCGGCTCGTAAACAGACTGCGGGAGAGTTCGGGCACAACGACTTCTACGCGGTGCCGCTGGCAGCGGCGCAGATGCGTGGAAAGGATGGCGAATTCGCACTTCGCGGCATGTTGCTTGTCGATGAAATACGCGGCCGCCTTGCAGAAGCATTCAGCGCGAAGACGTACAAGATCGATCACGTGATTCACGGTGGTATTGCATCTGCTGCGACATTTGGCGCGATGATGGGTGCAACCGCGGAACAGATTGAGTCGGCAATTGGAATGGTGGTCGCACACTACATTCCGTTCCGCGCGATTCGCGCTGGCAAGCAACTCTCAGACTCCAAGGGTGCATCTGCGGCGATCACGACCGAAGCGGCGATCTTGTCTGTCAAGCGATCGATGTCAGGCTTCATGGGACCCCGTGATATCTTCCGCAACCCCGAAGCAATCTTCAGGATTTTCGAGGGCCCAGGCCAGATGTTCCAGAAAGTGGGGGCCAGCAAGGCCAACACCGACAAAGCGGATGCTTCGCCATTTGACTTGTTCCTGACTCGCAAGGGCAGTGATTTTGCGATCATGGGCATGCACTTTAAACTGGGCCTGTATGAGCACCAGTCTGCGGGCGCCCTGCAAGGGCTCCTGAACCTCATCAATAAGAATCCATATTTGTTGAGCGATCAGTCTGGCGATGCGATTGCCAAGATGGTTGTGGTTGCGTATGAGCCCGCGTTTGGAATCATCGGGGATCCGGCGAAGCGTAATCCCAAGACGCGTCAGTCGGCCGATCACTCAATGCTGTACCTGGTCTGCACCATGCTTCGCAAGGCGTTGGAACTTCGCCAGATAACCAGCAAGCCGCTGGGGTGGAAAGAGCTGATTTTGACGCCGCATGACTTCAATCATGAGGCATTGCACCACCCGGTGACGAGGGCGTTGATGGAAAAGATGACATTTGAACATGGCGGTAATGAGTACGATTCCAGATACCCAGATGGCATTCCGACCTCGATGATTATCACGGATGACCAGGGGAACTCCCACGATTCGGGGCTGGTGATGTATCCCGGCGGCCATGCGCGTAACTCATTTGGGCCTGACAAAGTCGACCTGAACGACGTTCTGGCAAACAAGTTCGCAGTTTTGGGATCGCTTGCGTTTGCTGATCCTGATCCGATCATTAAGCGACTCACAGGACTTCACAAGAAATCTGCAGCGAACATCGCCGATCTCTTGAATTTTCCCTTGAAAATCAGCGGCTCTTTCGAATAAGAAGGCCTGGGAGATAAACCACAAAGTTCAAGCACATTGCACACAAGTCCCTTACATTCGCGCAATAACACGCGATGTTCTGTGCATGCAATGTATCAGCGACAATCCCCAATACTGGCAAGAGACCTTCGACCAAATAATTCAAACTTTGCCGCAAATTGGTGATGCGGCTCGGCTGGCTTTTCGATATACTAACCTTCGACCGCTGTGCCTATGCCAGTGGGTTGGGGTATGATCACCGGTCGATGGCTCCCTCGAGGGAATTTAACGCCTTGGCACGAGAGGGGATTGGATGAGTTGGATCGGATTCCACAAATCCGCGACCTGTGCTGCGATCGCAGCGGGCGTTGGTATGTGCGCTTCCGTTTCTCTCGCGCAGGCTCCGCCACAGCCGCTGCCTCCGGTGTCAACCGGCACCAATATCACGGTAAGCAATCAGACGACGATCGTGTTGGCGAACGGTGAAACTATCAAGGGCACGATCAAACTCGTGACGCACGAATATCTGATTCTGGTTCACCAGGTTCTTGGTGAGATCAAGATTCCGTTGCCGGGCATCACCAGTTCAGAGCCGAGTCTCCCGCCAATTCCACCGCCGCCGCCACCGCCTCCGCCGCCGCCACCCCCGCCAGCAAAGCCGGCGGTTGCGCTTCCAAATGCAAACCAGATTCAGATGCCCAAAGACCCGGTCGAGGCGATTACGGGCATGGGGAACGATGACAAGAGTTTCTGGGATGGATGGTCGCATTCAGTGGAGTTTGGGCTCAATGGCACAACAGGGCCGATCGACTCTCAAACGCTTCGCGCGAACATTTCTGTTTCTCGCTCGAGCGCAAAGCTGAGTACTTCTGCTAATGCATCCTACGTGTACGGCCAGAACAACTACGGAACCACCCAGAATCGCGGCGAGTTTAATGCACGCAATGACTGGAAGTTTGCGGCCGATGCGCCGTGGAGTATGTGGACGCAAGGTCGGCTTGAAATCGATGACAAACAGGCATGGGATGCACGCGTTGGCGGTGCGGCTGGTTTTGGTTACGTCGTAACCAAAACAGAGAAGACGACTATTCTCGCCAGACTAGGGGTTGGCGGAGCGCGTGAAATCAACGGTGAAAACGCGCTGATTCCGGAACTTGGAATCTTTGCAGCCGATGCGAATTACAAGATCAGTGATCGCAGTTCGCTGTACGCAAATTTTGAGTACTACCCGGATATGCGCAAGCAAGGTCAGTTCCGCAGTGTGACGCGTGCAGGCTGGCAGGTTGTCATCGATCCGGAATTAAAGATGAACTTGAGAACCGGTTTTGAACACCGCTATGACTCGCGGGCAAGTTCAAAGAACGCTAGCGTGGTTGATTACTTCGCGGTCGTTGGCTTCTCGTTCTGAAATTAATCATCCCAGGCGAGAATCGCGTCGCCCGACACAGGGTCAATCACTGCACTGTCAGTGATACAGGTTCCATCAAGCTGCATCGCGATGTTGGCGATGGAGTTTGAATTTTCCGCCGTCGCATCAAAGCCGGGAGTCGCGGTGACTCGCAGGATCCATTTGGCTGCGAGCAGGCGGCGATTGATCTCCTTGAGGTCTTCGCCTTCGGCAACAACTTCGAAGAGTTGTTTATAGCCGCTGATTAATTTCGCAAACTCTCTGCCCTGGTCAATTGCGTCCAAGCGAAGTTTGGCCTTGCCATCTTTCCAGTCGAAAGTGGTCCATGCGGCGGATTTGGGCACGACGCCGATCGCTTCGCATACGACTGCCCGATCAATCCGCGGCGACAGAATATGCAGAATTTCCGCCATCGTTATGCCGCCTTATTTCGATGGTGCGATGCGGACGATCTTGTCGGGACCGTTCAGGACAACATAGATCGAGCCATCGGGTGCGGTGACGACATCTCGTACGCGGCCCTTGCCGTACAGAATCTCTTCTCGCTCGATCATTTTCCCATCTTTGACGCGAATGCGATCGACGTTTGCACCTGAAAGGCCGCCGGCGAACAGGTCTCCGTTCCAATGTGGAAACACGCCGCCTTTTCCGATATCCAGGCCACAGGCGCCGATCGATGGCATCCATCGGAAGACCGGCATCTCAATGTCTTTTTGTTTTGGATCATCCGCCTTGGGCCAGGGCTCTTTGAACGCTGCACCGCTGTAGTCGATTCCAAAAGAGACCAGGGGCCATCCATAGTTTTTTGATGGCTTGACGATATTGAGCTCATCGCCGCCGCGGGGAGCGTGTTCTGTGTCCCAAAGCGTTCCATCGGCAGCAAGAACCAATCCCTGCGGATTGCGGTGACCATAGCTGTAGATCGACTCGTAGGTGCCAGGCTTGCCACCAACGAAGGGGTTGTCAGACGGAAGAGTTCCATCATCAAACAGGCGGAAGATTTTCCCATTGGGACGAGTAAGGTCCTGAGACATGTCTGCATATCCGCGCTCGCCGATTGCAAAGTACATGTGCCGCTTTCCGTCGGGGAGTGGCGGCGTGAAGATGATTCGTGAACCGAAATGGTGATCTGAGGGGAGGTAGTGTTCTTTTTTGGCTTCGAAGAGGGTCTGTTGGTCGACCCATTCGTAGCCCGCTGCTTGGTCGGGACTGAGGGCCTTGATCAGTTTGAGTCTTCCGCGCACGATCTTGGTCATTCCGAGTGAGCGTTTACCGTCTTCAATGGCATCTGAATATGCAAGGTAAATCCAGCCATTGTCTTTCTTGGCGTAGTCCGGATGCACTGCAACATCCATCAATCCGCCTTGTCCGCGATTGCGAACTGGCGGAGTTCCCGTTGCGGGTGCTGAAAGCACATCAGGCTTTTCGCTGGTGCCGCGCGTGAACACTCGGACCATTCCGGGCCGCTCGGTGGTGATCATTTCGCCGGTGGGAAGAAAATCAACTGCCCATGGAGTGTCGAGGCCACTTTCGATTATGCTTTCGAGGCGATACACCTGATGCTTGGACGTGTAGATTCCTTTCACGTCTTTCGGGCGACCGCCGCCTTTGCGGTAGGCCTGATTCTGAAGTTCGCGGAGGTAGTTGACCAGACCCCAGGCTTGCGGCCGGCTCAATGTTTCTCCAAATGCGGGCATTCCGCCTTCGGGAACGCCTTTGAGAATCGCGTCGAAGAACGGCCGATCTTTATCCTGATCACGAGCTTCATCGGTCAGCAGCGTGCGAGTTCCAGCGCCGCCGCCTTCGCCCTTAGAGCCGTGACAATTGGCGCAGTTGTTTGTCCAGAGCGTTTCCATGTTCTGGGCGTGCACATCAGTGACGCAGGCTGCACCTGCGATGATTGAAAGCAAAAAACTAATATTTCTCACGGTATTTCTCACGGCGAACTCCTCATGGGCAATGCACTGAGGGTAAGCCCTTTCATGCCGCCGGAACAACCTTAACTGCGACTTCGTGGTCATCTTCGGTGTGTTTTTCGCGAGTGGCCGCCAGAAGCACATAGATAGATGGCACAACGAACAGCGTGAAGAACGTCGAAATCGCCATTCCAGAGACGAGCACGATACCGATTGAGTTTCTCGCCTCGGCGCCCGCACCGGAAACCAGTACAAGCGGAAGGTGGCCTGCCATAGTGGCCACGCTGGTCATCAGAATCGGCCGCAGGCGCGTCATCGCGGCTTCGCGCACTGCTTCGATCTTGGTCTTGCCCTGCTCCTGCAGGTGATTTGCAAATTCGACAATCAGAATTCCGTTTTTGGCGACAAGTCCGACCAGCGTGATGAGACCGACCTGAGAATAGATGTTGATTGTCGTGAGATTGGAGAAAGTAAAGATCAGCGCGCCAGTTATTGCCAGAGGCACTGATCCTAGAAGTACGATGAGCGGGTCTCTGAAGCTGCTGAACTGGGCGGCGAGCACCAGGTAGATGAGTCCCAGTGCGAATCCAAGCGTCACGGCCAGCGTTGCACCTTCGGTGCGAATCTGCCGCGATTCGCCAGCGTAATCCAGGGCGTAGCCTGGCGGCAGAATTCCCTTTGCCGCATCTTCAAGTGCACGTAATGCTTCCTCTTTGGTGACACCCGCGGCAGCTCCGCCGAAGATTTTGAAGCTGTTTCGCTGCTGGAATCGATTGAGTGTGCGAGGAGCTGCAGTGGTTTCAAGTTTTACGAAACTGGAAATGCTCACCAGCCCACCTGATGCCGTCCTGACCTTTAATTCAAGCAGCGCCTCCGGCGTGGCTCTCGCGGAGTCTACTACCTGCGGGATAACTTTGTAGCTGCGTCCCTGGTAGTTGAATCGGTTGGAATAGGCGCCTGAGAGCATGACTGCAAGGTCTTGCCCAACGCTTGCAAGGTCCAGGCCAAGATCTGCGACCTTGGCGCGATCGATAATGATCCGTGTCTGGGGCAGGTCGATTTTCAAATCTGTATCTGCAAAGAGAAACTTGCCGCTTCCAAATGCGGCGCCGACAAGCTGGCCAGCGTACTGCGCCATTGCTTCGGGCGAGTCATCGCTGGTGATCATGAGTTCAACATCGGACTGCCCCGCGCCAGGAAGTGGCGGGGGCAAATTTGGAAATGCCTGCACGCCGGCAACGCCAGAAACGCGTCCATAAGCCTCGGGAAGAATTTCAGCAGAGGTGCGTTCGCGTTCATCCCACGGAACGGTCTGCATGCCACCAAATCCACCTGAGGGGTTCAGGACACGCCAGACAAATCTGGTTTCCGGAAAGGTCGCGAGAGATTGCGACATTTCCAACGCCGCCTTTCGCGTTGCATCGAGCGTTGAATCAGGTGACGAGAGGAGGAAGAAGAAAATCCCGCCTTCATCTTCTGTCGGCGCAAGTTCCTTTCGAGACATCTGGTACAGCGGGACTGCTCCCAGAGTGATCAGGAACGCCGCCAATGCCATCGTCCAACGCAATTCCAGCGTGATGGCGAGCAGTGATCCATAGATGCGCTTTATACCATCAAATTGTCCATTGACGAATTTTGCAAACCAGCTGACTTTGTTGCTCGGAGGAATCAGCTTCGCAGACATGATCGGGCTGAGCGTCAGCGCTACAAAGCCGGATACCACAACCGCGGCCGCCAGCGTGAAAGCAAACTCCTTGAAGAGCACACCTGTCAAACCAGATTGGAACCCGATCGGGGCATACACCGCGGCGAGCGTGATCGTCATTGAGACTACTGGAGCGAATAGTTCGCGAGCGCCAACCAGTGCCGCTTTGGTTGCGTTCATCCCTTCGCGTATGTGCCTCTCAACGTTCTCAACCATCACGATCGCATCGTCCACGACCAATCCCACCGACAAAACGACCGCGAGGAGCGTGAGCAGATTCACCGAGAAACCCATGGCCATCATGAAAAGACACGCGCCCGCGAGCGAGATTGGCATTGCAATCAGCGGTACAAGAACCGTCCGCAACGAGCCCATGAAGAGGAACACGACAACGCTCACAATCGCAATGGTTTCCGCCAGTGTTTTTGCGATTTCCTTGAGAGCATTGTCCATGTAATACGTGCCGTCATAGGCGAGTTTCATCTCCACGCCCGCGGGGAGCGTGGGCTCAATTTTTGCCATTGCAGCCCTGAGATGGGTTGCAACATCAAGCTCATTTGCGCGGGGCAACGGCCACACCGAAAGGTAGATCGCAGGATCATTATTGAACCCTGCCTCTCCCGTTACTTCAACGCTGCCAAGTTCAATCCGCGCGACATCTTTGAGCCGGACAATCGTCCCCGACTGCTGCCGCACAATCAGCTTCTCGAATTCGTCGACATTCTTCAGATCGGTGTCGGTCAGGAGGTTGATCTGGATGTCTGGACCTTTAGTCCGGCCAACTGCTGCAAGAAAGTTGTTGCGTCGCAAAGCCCCCAGCACATCCGTTGGTGACACATTAAGTGCATCCAGCCTTGTAGCGTCCAGCCACACTCGCATGGCAATGTCGCGTTGACCTTCGATCCCGACTCGCTGCACGCCTTCGAGTGTTGAAAGTGTCGGCTGAATCTGCCGAGCCAAATAGTCGTTGAGTCGCGTGAGATCAAATTGCTTGCTGGTAAAGCTCAGGTAAAATGTCGCAAACTTCCTGTCTGCACGTTGAATTTCAATGCTCGGAGACTCGGCCTCTGCTGGCAGTTCGCTGCGCACCTGATTCAATCGCGCGCTGACCTCGGCCAGAGCCGCGTTCGAATCGTGGTTCAGACGCAGGTGCAGGGTGATTGTCGAAATACCGGCAGTGCTCGTGCTTTCGATGTAGTCAATTCCGTCGATAGCCGCAACGGCTCGCTCGATCGGAGTCGTAATAAATCCTCGGACTGTCTCGGCGCCTGCGCCGATGTATGCAGTCGTCAGAACCAGTGATGTCGACTCAATGCGCGGATACTGCCGCACAGGCAGGCTGGATACCGCGCGGTAGCCGATCAGCAGAATAATCAGGTTAATTACAATTGCTACAACCGGCTTTTTGATAAATAGATCGGTAATCGACTTCATGCTGCTTTCCGGTGTGTACTTATTTTCGTTGAATTTCTGACTACTTGGCGCCTGTCACTTCTTCTCGTTGGGTTCGCCGCTATGTGTGACCTGCGATTTCTGCGTGGACCCGGGCACTACCTTCATGACAAGTGCTCCCTCGCGCAGCTTGAATGATCCGGTCGAAGCGATTTCTTCGCCAGCTTTAAGCCCTTCAAGAACGATCACATCCTCGCCGACTGCGGGGCCGAGCTTGATAAACCTCTGTGTTGCCCGCAACTCACCCTCTTTGCTTCCCTTTGCGATGACGTACACGTGATCGGAGAAACTCGCCCGTCTCACCGCTGTTTGCGGCACGGCCACATACGTCTTGGCCACATCCGCCGGCACGCGAATATCGATGAACATTCCGGGTCGCAGTCTTTCGCCCTTGTTGTTGACGACCGATCGGATTCGCACGTTTCTAGTTGAATTATCAACCGTCGCATCCATCGCTACAACCGTGATCGGCTCCGGATCGGGGCCCAGCACCGGGCTCGTGGCCATCACCGTCATGCCTGGTTTCACTCTTGCCACGTAATCCTGCGGCACGGCGAAATCGAGATAGATGGTGTCGCCGACCTCCTGCAACATGACAACGTTCTCACCTTCCTTCAAAAACTGACCAGGATGGATATTTCGCAGACCCACGCGCCCGCGAAAGGGAGCCTTGATCACTTTCTTGGCAATGAGCGTTCGTGCTTCCTCAACCTGTGTCTGTGCTTCTTCGACGTCAGCGATTGCTCGAGCCTTAGACGCATTCGCTTCTTCGAGCATCGCCGCAGCTTTATCCATCTCTGCCTCAATCGCAACATTTACCTTTTCCGCTGCGGCGAACCGCTTCATATCTGTTTCGGCAAGGTGCAGCCTTGCTTCAGCGACTTTCACCGATGCCTGCAGCGCGCGAACCGATGCTTGATGTCGTGCCAGGCTCGCCTGCTCTGTCGAGTCATCGAGTTGTATAAGCAACTGGCCCTTTTCGACGATTGCCCCAGACTCAAACGTCATCTCTTTGATCGTGCCCCCGACTTCGTTACTCAGGTTCACCCATTGCGTTGCCAGCACCGTCCCGACGAGTTCCGCGGTCGGTTGCCAGGAGATTTCTTTGGACGTCACAACCTCGACCGCCGCGGCCGGTTCGTACCCTGGTTTCCCGGATTCTGCTGCCATGGCGCGGCGCTTCCAGATCGCTAGACCAGCGGCAGTTCCCAGGATTATCGCAAAAATCACACTTCCCGCCGCAATCGTGGTCCACTTCATCGCTCATTGTTCCTGTTCTAAATCGCGAATTCAAACCCGCGCTGAACTTCTCTGTCCCACATACACTTCTGCATGTTCTTAGCAGCCCTACTGATCATGTTCGCTCCGGCGAAACCTGCGCAATTTAACTTTGATGCCGAGGACCTTGGCAAGGTTTCGAGTTCTGTTGAAGTATCCAGTACCTCTCAGGCCTGGATAATCTCTTCTGACCCTGATTCCCCAAAGAACCGGTTCCTGACGACCAAAGCAAGCCGGGTCGCAATCGACTGCTTCTTTAAAGATGTGACGTTGCAGGATGTCGATTTCTCGGCGCGATTCAACATTGCCCCTCCAGCTCCTGCCCCAGCGGGAAAAAGTCCCCAGTCAGCTGAGTCATTTGACGAATCAGGTGTGGTCCTGCGAGCCGGCGGTGGTCGCTCCCTCCGAATCTCGCTTTGTGCGGCCGAAAACTCTGTGAAACTTCTCGCAGTCGATGGCAAAGAAGTCAATGTCCTTGCCTCTTCAGTGCTTTTGCAAGCCCCCGCCACGCACTGGCGAGCGCTCGACATTTCGCTCTCGGGGAAGACATTGATGTGTTCAGTGGATGGCAAACAGATTTTCGCCACTTCGGATCTTCCTGTTCAGACCTACGGCAAGATCGGTCTCTTTTCGAACGGTCGGGGCACGTTTCAAGTCGACGAAGTTTCAATCGCCGATACCGCGCCCTCACTCACTCAATCCCTCCAGATCCGCGGCATGACTTGTGTTCTCTGCGAAGCCAAGATCGAGAACGCGCTTAAAGCACTCAAGGGTGTGAAAGATGCCAAGGCCAATCATGTCGATGGAACATGCCTGGTCACGCTCGATGAGGACGCCCCGTGCGAAGTTAAAGATCTCGTGAAGACCGTTGAGGAGCTTCATTACCAGGTGCACATCGAAGGAGCGTGAGTTCCTTAGCCCTGAAGTTGCAGCACTCCATCGCGTTTAGCAATCCGGTTCGCGGCCATTGTTCCTGAACTGAGCCCGCCTTCCATGTATCCCACGAACTTGTAGCACGTATGCTCGCCCGCGAAATGCAGACGTGGCGAACCATTCACTTCCATGAGCCCGCGTGCAAGCGTCGGCCCTTGGGATGTAATCTGCCCCAGACCTGGGAACGAATAGCTCGCTTTCACCCACGGGTCCCGCGGCCAATCCATGAATCTGCTTTGCTCAAACGCCGCGCCGAATCCGGGGAACAATCTTCCAATCGCCGATCCGAACTTCGCATCGACTTCTTCCTTCTTCCAGCTCAAACACTCCGCCGCAGCCGGCCCGCCGCTAAATGCGATCATGCACGCAGGCCCTTCTTTGCCCTGGCCATCAGTTCCTTCCCATGTCATGAGCACTTGCCGATTTGAAAGCGCATCGGGTGATTGTTTGTCTGCGTCCCAGAATCTGGATTTTACTCGCGCCAGGTACTTCACATTCAGGCCCATTTGAGGTGCCAGACCTTCCGGCAAAGCAGGCTTGAACTCAATGTCTTTCCAGAGCGGCGGTGGGGTGGTGAACACCACATCGTCACATTCGATTTCGCGTCCATCTTTGCACTTTACCACTACGTTGTGGCCGCGGACTTCGATCGCGGCAACTGGATTGCCAAGATGAATCCGACTTGCTCCGATCGCATCCGCCAGTTTGTGCGATAGTTGCCCGTTGCCTCCACGGCAGCGATAGACCTCGGTCGCGGTCCAGTAGTCACTCATGCCCCCGCCTTTGACAGCGGTGAGCATTCCAAGCAAACTGGCGTGCTGCGGATCGACGCCGTTGTCCGCCGCCTGGTTGATCCAGCAGGCTTTCTTTACCAGGTCCGGTGCATCGAGCCCATCAATCCAGGACTGCACGCTCCGCCTGTCCATTGCGACTGCGTTCTCGCTCAGCCACGGCCGATCTGCATCGATGTTTTCCGCAAGCGGATCCATGGTGCTGAGCGCTGCGGCCATCTGTTCCCAGAGCTGCGATGCGGCGGCGTCATCGAGCACTGAGCCATCAATTTCGATAGCACTCCGCGCATCAGCTTCGCCCTCGCCAATATCAAGGAATTCAAGGCCGAACTTCTCTGCGTAGGTCACCCACATGGGATGGTTCGACCCGATCAATTCCGCGCCACCTTCGACGTTCTTGCCCGGGACAAAATCGCCAAACGAGAGCACTCGTCCGCCCAGTCGATTTCTCGCTTCGAGAACGATGACGTCATAGCCAGCCGCACGCAGCTCGTGAGCGCAGGCGAGTCCAGCGAACCCTGCTCCGACCACAACCACTCGTTTGGCGCCAAGTCCCGGGCGTGAATCCACCTTGGACATGCCGCAGGAAGACATCAATAAGCTCGCACCTGCGAACAGCGATGCTTTCAGAATCGCGCGGCGAGCAATCGGGTCAACCGGGGGACCATACTGATGCTGCAGGCGACGAAAAAGGGATCGATACATTTGAGGTTCCTTGACTTTGACGACCAAGAGCCTGTCACCGGTTGTTGAATCGGGGCAGAGTATCTGGTCGGACCTGAGAGCGGTGGTGCTCTGGATTTAATGGGGGACTTAGTAAGTATTTTGTTTGGATATGGAGTTGACGCTGTGAGTCGCCCTCACGAACACCAAGGTCTTCCAAGCGCGCCGGAAATGAACGCTGCGTAGATAATGTGGCGCTGCGGCAAGTATGCCCGATTGACTCACATCGATTTTGCCCGTCACTTTCTGTCATTTCTGTCAGCCTCGTTGTTTCCTGCATAAACTTTGCCGCAAAGCTTCGGGATGGATCCCCCAGCACACAAATGGAGTTGAACATGGCTCTTGCGAAATTTCGTTTTCCTTCGATTCTCACACTTGCCGCTGGCGTTGCCGCGATTGCCACTTCTGCGCTCGCTCAGGTAAAAACAGTTGAGCCATACAGCGTCACCGTCGCGACAGACAAAGGCGATCTGCGTTGCGCTGATCTCACGCAAGCCTATCGCGTAGCACAAGTTGCAAAGGGCACAACGCTGCTCGTCGATGGTGAAGGCCAGACCGGACTTCGCGTTGCATATCCCGCTGGCGCATCTGCATTCATCCGCGCAGAAGATGCCGATTTCGATACTGCGACAAATCTCGCCAAGCTCAACAAGGGCTCAAAGCTCCGCGCTGCACAGTTCGGCACCAGCTACGAATTCAGCAAGAGCTGGAAGGGCCTGCTCGACGCTGAGTTGCCGCCAGGCACCGAACTCAAAGTAGTTGAGACGGTGAAAGCTGCAGACGGTACTGCAATCGCATACCGCGTTGAAGCGCCCGCAACCGCCCGCGCGTTCATCTCGCTCAACGCTGTCCGCAAGGCTGATGGTTCAGCGGTCACAAAGTCCGCAACCAAGACCGAGACTCCAACCAAGACCGAGACTCCAGCAAACACTGATCCCGCGCTCATTCCAGTTGAGCCAAAGACCGGCGTCACTCCAGTTCCCGAAGGAACCACGCCGACCACTCCAGCCACACTCACTCCCGGCGGCACAACCACCACCACAACTACGCAGATCACAAAAATCACCAAGCCGGTCAACAAGCTCGATGGTCTCGAAACTGCCTTCCGCAACATTCGCACCCAAGCGATCGACGATGCGGAAATTGAGCCGCTGCTCGCTGAATACAAAGCTGCTCTCGCTGAGCTTCCTGCAGACAGCCGTCGCGGTCCGCAATTGAATCAGCGCATCGAGTATCTCCAGTTCCAGCGCGACTTGCAGGACAAGAAGCGTGCTCTTGCTGAAATCGAAAAGCAGGCAGATGCACGCACACAGAGCCTGCTCGCTGCGGTCAACGATGTTGAACGCACACGCGTCTACACCATCATCGGCATGCTCCTGCCCAGCACGGTCTATGACGGCACCAACATGCCGCTGATGTACCGAATTCAGTCAGTTGGCGGCGTAACTCCCCGCACGCTCGGCTACCTCAAGCCCAGCGAAGCGACTGATGCCCAAGGCGCTCTTGATATCAAATCCAAGATCGGCCTGATCGTCGGTGTCATCGGTGAAGCATCAATCGATCCCACGCTCCAGCTCAATATCGTGTCGCCAGTCCGCGTCGATCCGCTCCGTGCATCAATGACGCCCACCGGTTCAACCACGCTCGAAGTCATTCAGCAATCCACTACAACCACTGGTCCAGACGGGACATCGACAACCAAAACCACCGACACCAGTTCGACCACGGTGATTCCTGCGATCAAGCCTGATCCAGAGAAGTAATGCGGCGTGTATTTGGATCACATTCCAAATAAACGCATTGCGTACTATCTTCTGTGACTCAAAAATCGATTCCAGTATTTGCCGCCGGGGTCTCTGCCAATGCAGAGACCTCGTTTGCTATTGACCAGGCGTGCACGCAGTGCCTGGGGACGCTGTCATCCAAAACGACTGAGGTTGATTTCGCGGTCGTTTCCTACACCTCGCATCACATTCCCGAATCGCACCTCATCGCTGAGCGTGTGAAGGCTGCGCTTCGTGCAAAGCACGTGATCGGCATCTCTACACATGCGGTCATCGGTGGTTCGTTTGAGCTTGAAGGCACGTCCGGGCTTTCGATTCTCGCCGGGCATTTGCCGCAAGTTCAGATTCTGCCGATCACCAGCGAGGAACTGCCGATGTTGTTTGATTCGCCTCAGGGACAGGCGAAGATCAGCGACATGGTGGGGGGCGGCGAAGGACTTTCGGGCCTCATACTTCTCGCCGATCCATTCTCAACGCCAGTCGTGCGCACGCTGCCGACATTGCATGCCTGCATCAGAAGACGCGATGGCAGCGCTGCACCCATCATCGGCGGCATGGCTTCGAGCGGGCACAGCCCCGGTGAAAACACACTTCTCTCTGCATCGGGTGAACCAGTGCAGAACGCGGGCTTTGTCGGCCTCGCACTCCGCGGCCCAATTCGCCTCGATGCTGTTGTGAGCCAAGGGTGCGCACCGCTTGGACCCAATCTGGTCATCACCAAAGCCAATCGCAATTTGATCATGGAACTCGGCGGCAGAAACGCACTCGATGTCGTTCGTGAAATCCTCGATGAAGTTCCTGAAGAGAATCGTCAGGCGGTGCGATCAGGGCTGTTTCTTGGCCGCGTAATCAATGAATACCGCGAGCAATTCGGCCGCGGCGACTATCTGATTCGACCGATCATGGGTGTTGATGAGACGACGAAAGCAATCGCGGTAGGCGATCTTGTTCGCGCGGGCCAGACGGTGCGGCTGCATGTGCGCGATGCCGTCACTGCGAAAGAAGATCTGGCGATGCTGATGGATATGCAGCGTCTGCATGGTTCACCCGCAGGATGCCTTCTGGTGTCGTGCAACGGGCGCGGTCACAAGCTCTATGGCAGGGCCAATGTCGATTCGACGACCGTTGCCAATGCGTTTGATCCGGTGATTCCCGGCGAACGTCGCGCCAAGATTGGGCACGCGATTGATACCGATCCGGGACCGGTGCCGCTGGCGGGGTTCTTTGCACAGGGCGAGTTTGGCCCGATCGGCGCGGAGAGTTACCTGCACAATCACACGGCAGTTGCGACGATGTTCCGGGCCGAAAACTAGCTGCGAGTTGTTTCACGGGCTGGGTAGATAATGCCGCGGCATTCGCCGAAACCGATGCGGCGGAAGCCGGGCTTCTCGCAGAATGCACGCATGATGATTTCATCGCCATCAGCCAAGAACGTTCTCGTTTCGCCGGTTGGTAATTGCACCGGTTTGCGCGGCTTGGGTTTCTTCGTCGCAGGATCAATTCCATCCCAAGTGAGTTCAAGCATGCAGCCGCGCGAGTCGGCAGTCGGGCCGGATGCGGTGCCGCTGCCCAACAGGTCGCCAGCTTGCAGATTGCAACCATTACTCGTGTGGTGGGCGATCATCTGCGAGAATGTCCAATACATGTGCTTGAAATTGCCGCGGCTGAGGCGGACAGGTTCAAAGCCTTTTTCACGCATCTGTGCGGACGAGAGGAACACCTCAAGAGTGATGTCGAATCCGCCACGAGTCTGCAGCGATGGGTCGCTGAGATATGGGAGTGGTTGCGGGTCTTCGGGTGTGCGTTCCGGGCCCGGGCAGCGGAATGGTTCGAGTGCATCGATTGAAATGACCGCGGGTGAGATGGTGCTCGCAAAGTTCTTCGCAAGGAACGGGCCCAGCGGCTGGTATTCCCATTTCTGCAAGTCGCGGGCTGACCAGTCGTTCAAGATGCAGAGACCCAGGATGTTCTCTTCAGCATCGGCGATTGCGATCGGTTCGCCGCGTGTGTTGCCGCCGGCGATGAAGCAGCCGAGTTCCATTTCGTAGTCCAGCAGTTTGCATGGGCCAAACGTCGGCATCGCCCCAGGTTGATCATCTGGCGGGCTCTGCTGGCCGCTGGGGCGGAAGATATCTTCGCCGCTGGCGATGATGGAACTGGCGCGGCCGTGATAGCCGATGGGCACGTGCTTGTAATTTGGCAACAGCGCATTGTCGGGACGGAACATGGTGCCGACTGTGAATGCGTGGTGAATGCTGGCGTAAAAGTCCGTGTAATTGGGAATCCGCACAAACGGCGGCAGCAACGTGCAATTCTTCGCCGGCGTCAAACACTTGGTGCGAATGCGTCGAGCCGACTGGCCAACCGCGGCGTTATCGAGCAGAAAATTCTGGATCTGCTTGCGAAGTTCTGTGCGGAACGGACGCGGCATTGAGGCGATGGCATCAAGGTCAGAGAACTGCATGACGAATTCGAGCGCTGTCCCAAACTCTTCATCGCCGCCGAGCTGGTGAGATTGGACCAGCAGTTCCAGGTCGAGAATCTGGTCACCGATCATGACGCCGATGCGCGGATGGATGTGGCCGTGATCGCTGACGCCGCCATCATCGTGTACATGCCCGGATTCGTGCTTGTCTTCTGGACGCGCATACACGCATAGTGGCAGGTTTTGAATTGGAAAATCAGTTGCGGGATCATTTGCGGATTCAACCCAGCTTTTGAGGTCGGGGTTGTGTGTGCTATCAATTGCCATAGGTGTCTCGAAATTAGAGAATGCGGGCGGTGGTGAGTTCTTTTACTGGCTCTTCAAAAGAGCAACTGCCAAAGGAAAGGGCGAAGGTTTCGCGAACGCTGGCGATGTGGATGGTGTCAATCGCAAAGTCGAACATGCGCACGCCCTGATCGCTGAAAGCGAATGTGTCGCGGGCCTTGGCATCAAGGATTTTTGCGACCAGTGATGCATCAGCGCGGCGGACTTTTGCTGCCGCGGCGGCGAGGAAAAGGTTCAGGAATCCATGCATGGTGCACGATGCAGAATCGTGTGCGTAGGTGAGTTTGTTGTCGCCGCGGAATGGGTGATGGAGGCCGGCGGTGGCTTTGAAGGGGACATCGGCGGCGGCGGCAGCGACGAGGAACGCGGCGATCTGGTCAGTAGTGGGGAAGGCATCGGGAGTGATGCCGCCGGTGCGTATTTTGGCGGCGGCTTCGTTTCCGGCCAGGGCGGCGATGAACCCGCGCGGGTCTTCGGTCAGCGGGATTTCGAAATAGGGGCTGAGCGTCTCGGGGATCATGTCCAGCGCAGCGTCGATGACTTCGACCGAGGCGGCTTTGATTTCGATTGAATCGACCTGGCAGAGACCGTGTTCTTCGACGGAGTGGTGTTCGTTGAAAGCTTCGATATCGTCGAGGTCTTCATCCGGGTCACCATCGATGAGGACGCTGAGGCGCCACGGCTCGCCGATGGCGTGCTCGCGGTAGCCGCTGGTGGCGACGGTTCCGGGCATGAGGCTGCTGGCCTCACGGGAAAAATCTTCGAGTTTGGAAGCGGGGCAGATGAATGCGCCCAGCATCCATTCCTGTTCGGAACGGACATAGCTGCCAAAGGCTTCGACAGCGGGCTTCATTTCCAGCTTGGCGGGTGGAAAGAGACCGGCGTAATCAATAAGAGAAGAAAGCAGCGCTTGGGCTGATTGGGTGGGCATGGCGAGAGGGTATTCTCGCTATCACCCGAAATACGACAAGGTCGTACTTGATTGGTGGGTTATGACGATCCGGAAACTACTCGATGATCGTGCCGGATGGGTACTTGGCGATCGCTTCAGGATTTCCGTCGCTGCCGTTGAATACCGAGCCGGAGGGGTAGACATACTTGGGCTCGCGCATCAATTCTTCGTACTTCATGGACTGGGCATGTCCATCAAAGAAGCTGACGTTGAGCGTCTTATTGGGGTGGCGGATAGAGAGCTTTGGGCCATTGCCGCCACTTGGAGATCCGGTGGAATAGCCGTAGGCTGTAGATTGGTGGTATGCAGGGTTGTCCGTGAACGAACCATAAATGCCGGGCTTGGGATTGATGTCAAAATCCAACGTTGTGCCCTGGAGGTATCGTGTTCCATCCATGATCAGGATCTTTTGCGAAAGCTGAATGCCAACGCGATCAAGCCGCGGGCGGAAATCTCGCGGTGACGTTGCTGGATTTCCAAAATCCTGCATTGCGCCAACCACACCAAACTTTGGCAATTCTGCGGAAGTCAACGAAGCAGAAAGATAATGGAAGCCGCTCGGTGTCAGGAATGAGATCTGGTTATATCCGCCATCGGCGAGAGCCGCCACGAAGTCATTTCGATCTGCGGCGTTTCCGTAAAGAAGGTCATTCATCAGGCGGGCAGATGGATCGCGCAGGTTGCGGAAAATCTGCTGAGTGCGGCGTGCACGATTTGGCGAGAAGTTCATCGCGTCGCCCATGATCGGGCTGATCCAGTCTTCAGTTGACGTAGGAGTATCAGGATTCTGATCGCCCATCATGAGCGTCTCTTTTGTGACTGGATTTTGGCCTGGATAGACACCGGAGAAGTACCCGCCGCTGGTATTGCGACCGGCGTAGTGCTCCTTGAAAGTATTTATGTAGGTTTGCTGTGCTGCGGCGAGATTCTTATGAAGTGCAGCACCAACCAGTTGGCGTGCAAGTCCACGCGCTGAACTGAGCGATGGCAGCAAAATACTGATGAGCAATGCAATGATCGCAATAACGACAAGAAGTTCAATGAGTGTGAACGCTTGAGTTGATTTGCTGCGTGTGCGAATGTTCATGGTGCGTGTCCTTGAATTAACTGAGAATCTCTAGAATGCGAGTGTTACTTGATGGTGATCGATTTGGGCTCGCCTTTTGTGGCGACTTGGCGGTTGTCTTTGTCTACCGCAGTACGTTCGGTTTCATCTGCAAGTGAGTCCAGGTCCTGACGCAATGCCACCCACTTGCCTTCGGAGTTCTTTTCAACCCTCACAAGCGTTTGCTTGCCGCTGCCGGGGTTTACTTCGGGGATGATGACTGGGCGTTTCTTAGTTGAGACTGTGAAGAGTTCACCGGTCGTGACATCTGCAAGAGTTACCTGGTGAGACAGCTCGACCGGTTCGTCGTTCATGATCACCCATGTAACGCCGCCGATCGCGCCAAGCGCGCCGATAGCGATCACTACGAGCTGCCAGGGTTTGGCATCGCCGAATATCTTGGCCACCTGCGACTCCTGCAAGGACAAGGGATGGGGACGGAAGCCGCTTCCACGCGGCACGAGACCCATGAGTTTAACACGATCGCGCCTGATCGGGTGAAACGGTGTGTTCAAAAATGAGTAATTCTTCCTGGTGAGGCGGATATGGGGCGTAAGTGACAGGGGGCGGGAGGTACGCGCATCGAAGGGGTGGTAGAGGCACTAGGCATTTGGCACTAGGCACTAGGAAGGCAAAAGCTCGTGATCGGTAAATGTAAGGAAGCCGGGCAACCAGTGATGATTGTGGACAAAATATCGAATTTGTGGCGAGAGAACGGCTTCAAAAGGCCTTTCCTAGTGCCAAATGCCTAGTGCCTGCATCTCTAAAGTACGGGCGGAGGGAGTCGAACCCGCAACCTCCAGATCCGTAGTCTGGCGCTCTATCCAGTTGAGCTACGCCCGCGTACTTGCCGTCAGGGACAAGATTACACGCATAAGGTGTGTTTGGCAAGTCGCTTGGACTTGATTATGGACGGGATGCTGCCAAAACTTACCCCCTGCCTGATTTTTGAGGCTTGGGGCGGCGGCATGCCGCCTACGTAGTTCGGAATATTGAAGGAATTGAAATGGCTCACTCGCTCACAGCTTTGAAACGCATCCGTCAGAATGAAACCCGTAACGCGGCTAACCGCTGGCGCTTGCGGACAATGCGCGATGCGATCAAGGATTTCGATGAGCAGATCCTCCACGGCGATCTGGCCAAAGCAACCGAAGCCTTCAAGACCTGCCAGAAGGTCATCGATCGCACGGCTCAGAACGGCGTGATTCACCGCAATCAGGCCAGCCGCCGCAAGAGCCGCCTGAGCGCCAAGCTCCTGGCCAAGAAGAAGGCCAAGGTCTGAGCGGTACTTGATCTGGATCTGAAATCTGAGATTTCAGATTTGAGATATAGAAACGAATAATCGAAAGCAACCCGATCATTGATCGGGTTGTTTGTTTTTGTAAAGCGTTCCGAATTCACTTCGCAGATTTTTCGAAGACCTTCAACGCTTCCTGACATTCATCGCCAAGGTTGTCAAAGTCTATGGAGCCTTTGAGCT
Organism: uncultured Phycisphaeraceae bacterium; assembly: GCA_964484185.1. Taxonomy (GTDB): domain Bacteria; phylum Planctomycetota; class Phycisphaerae; order Phycisphaerales; family UBA1924; genus F1-120-MAGs238. The sequence continues at coordinate 45,377 of CAZAEQ010000026.1, read as the reverse complement.
TCTCAACTCCATCAATCGCGGATTTCATCGTCTCAATAGCCTTCGCTTTATCGCCGGTATGGAAATAGGCCCAGCCCATGCGCCACTTTGCAAATTGCTGCCAGCGACAATCGGGCTTGGCGGCATCGAGAGATAGCTTGGCGGTCTGGAAGGCCAAACTGTTATCGAATCGCGATTCTTCGCCGGTTGCCACAATGCACGCCGAGACATATCCCATGATGTCATCATTTGCGGGATAGCGTTCCAGCAGTTCCCTCGCGTACGCATTGACCTCTTCGGGTTTGTTGCGCTGCATCAGCAGCATCAACTTCCACTGATACGCCCCGGAAGTTTCTGATGCGGGATCGGCCTTGAACGCCGCATTCAGTGCGGCCAAGGCGGCATTGGTGTCACCGCGAGACATTGCATCGCGGTAGCCGGGATACTTGTCGGGCTTGCCCTCGTTTGCTTTCCGCGCTGCTTCAATATCTTTCTTGGCACGCTGCTCGGCTTCGGCTTCTTCTTTCGCCGCCCGTTCAGCCTCTTTCCTGGAATCAAAAGTCCCCGCAAGGACTTCAAGAGAAATCCGCTCCACAGTCCGCGGGTCGCCGATACCAGTCCACGCGACCAGGCCGTTGGTATCGATGATGTACGCGGTGGGAATGCCGCCGGTCCCGGTGGGCTTAAACCAGGTTGTGTGCATGGACTTGTCTGGCGTGTCCACCGCGACGCGGTAGTCCATGCGGTCACCCATTTTGTCAACAAATGTCTGAACCGCGGCGATGTATGCCGTGTCGCTTGAGTCCTTCTGCCGTTCAGAGATGCTCACGCCAATGACTTCGATCTTGCCCTTGTGGTCCTGTGCGAGCTTCGAGAGATGCGGAATCGCCGCCTTGCATGGTCCGCACCAGGTGGCCCAGAAATCAACGATGTAGACCTTGCCTTTGTCAAATCCTGTAAGCGGCTCGCCTTTCACCCACTGTGCAACCTTGATTGGCGGCGGGGCCTTGCCAACCAGATCGAGGGGGTTGACCTTCTCCTTCGGCGCAGGGGCGGCTGCCTTCATTGGGAGAATCGGCGATGCCGGGATGCTTTTTTCCGGTTGAGATTGGGCCCGGGACAGCGAAGTCCATGTTGTGCTGCAAAGCAGACCGACCAGAAGTGTCGACGTCGAAGCGTTTGGTAGCATGAAAGGAGCTCGTTTTCGAATATCTGGCGACTGTGCAAGCGGGGGAGACACGCCCTTAGTGATTGTGCGCGTGCTCCTTCACCGGATCGCCGGGGAACTGCTTAATACCCAATTGCGTGGGTGTGCGGCCGGTTCCCTTGGCGTTGGGACTGCGCTCGGAGATAATGAATTTGGAATTGGGAAGTGTGTCAGAGTGCGCAAGCGCTGCTGCGCCGGTTTCCAGCATCGTCTCATCCGCGTTTTCGTAGAGTTCGCGGAAGCGATTGCGGATTTCAAGTTCAGCAATGTCAAAGAAGTGGATCGCAGCAGCGCGGTCACGCTTGAATTCAAGGTCGTTGCCATTGCCGGCGTGCTGGCGAAGATCCAGGTCAAGCTTTGCGAGCGTGCAGAGCCATGCGTGAATATACATCGCGACATCGGCCATGCGGGCCTGTACTGCCTGACGTGTAAGGATCGCTTCCTGATACTTGTAGCTCATGACCTTGAACTGATACGTCAATTCGCGTGTGAGATGCGAAACGCGATCGGCATATGAACGAAGATCTGGATGAATCTTTGAAATGACCGGCGAGCGGCGCCGGATTCCAAGGAAAACCTCCATACCCAGCGGCAGGGCAATCTTCATGATTTCAGGGCGGAAAGTGTTTCTGATTGCCTTGGAGAGATACGCGCCGATGGATTCTTCGCTGTCACGGATCAATGCACTGCGGATGCCCAGCATCTGCTCGGCGAGCTGCTTGCCGCCGTAGCCGAAGATGTACGACTGCATGACTTCGTTGGCGCCTTCGACGATGAGGTTAATGCGCGAATCGCGGAAAATGCGTTCGATTTCATTTTCGCTCATGTAGCTTTCGCCACCCATGATCTGCATGCCATCGTTGCAGACACGCCATCCCATTTCTGAGCAGAAGACTTTGCACAGCGCGGTCTCGACCTGGTGATCTTCTTCCTTGCGGTCGAGCATACCGGTGGTCATGTAAAGCACTGCATCCATGGCGTAGCAGAGTGCTGCCATGTGGGCGACACGCTTGCTCACAAGTTCCTGCGCGGCCAGGGGCTTGCCGAACTGGAATCGTGTCTGGGCCCACTTGGTGGCCTGGTCTTTGACGTGGCTCGCGCCGCCGATCATGCCAGCGGAAAGTGTGCAGCGGCCGTAGTTGAGGCACGAGAGAGCCATTTGTAATCCGCGACCTTCCTGGCCGAGGAGGTGATCTTTCTTGACGCGAACGCCGTTGAAGCGGATGCGGGCCTGCCATGTGCCGCGGATGCCGCATTTTGAGCGGTTTTTCTGGAATATTTCGACACCGGCCATGTCAGGATGCATGACAAGTGCGGAGATTTTGCCCTTGCCATCATCTCGCTTTTCGCGTGCCATGACGGTGAAGAGACCGGAGATTGCGCCGGAAGTTGCCCACTTCTTTTCGCCGTAGACCAGGTAGTCTTCTCCATCGCGGACGAAGTAAGTTTCCTGGCCGCCAGCATCGCAGCCAACTTGTGGTTCAGAGAGGCAGAAGGCCGAGACCCAGTCTTTCGCGAGGTGGGGGAGCCACTTGGACTTCTGGTCCGCGTTGCCAAAGAGCATGACCGCTTTGCAGCCGATGGATTGGTGTGCGGAGACGAGGACGGCGGTCGAACCGCAGTATTCTCCCAGCTTTTCAAGGACACGGTTGTAGCTGGTAATGCCCATGCTCAGGCCGCCGAACTCCTTGGGAATGGTCATTCCCAGGACGCCGAGGGAAAAGAGCTTGTCGATCACCCAGCGCGGAATTTCCTGCTCGGCATCGATCTGGACAGCGGGGTGTTCGTTCTTGAGATAGTCATCCAGGCGTGCAAGCAGCTGATCGCACTCGGCGATCTCGCGTGCATCCTGAATTGGATAGGGGAAGTAGAAATCTTCTTTGATGTTTCCCCAGAAGAGATTTTTTACCGCGCCCATTTTGGTTGGTTCAGCACCCAGCCATTCTTCAGCCTCGGCGATAAGTTTGCGGTCTTCGGCAGAAATGCCTTTGAGATTTTTGAGGTCGGCCATGAGATTGAAACTCCGAGGAGAAAGGGGCACAAGAGGCTGGCGGATTATTCGCTTGATGCTCGAACTTTTCAGATTTGGCGGCAGAGTTCGCGGTGAATCGTGGGCATTTATTGGCTATTTCTTGGTTTTGGCAAAGAAATTCGCGAGTGCTTCTCGGGCCTGGGGGGTGTGGCGCAGGCGGACGAGGTGGCGGCGCTCCGCATCGAGCGCCTCGAGGTACGACCGAGTCAGTCCAATATCAAGCGCATCGACAACGGCCTGAGCCGCCGCAGTCTTCGGCAATTCGTGTCGAATCGAGTCAAGTGCTTTTACGGTGGCACTGCGCTGGGCTGGGAGCTGGCCCCAGAGATCAGCGACGCCGCCATGCGTGACTTTGGCAGAAGCCACGTGCTGTTTCGCGGCGTCAATAAGCGATGCGGGCTCTACAACTTTGGTGAAGAGATTGGCGGCGACTGCCTCATCAAAGGTGAATGGCGTTCCGGTGCAGGTGCGAGTGATTGCATCTGCGGGATGAGATGTCCAGGACGGGAGAAGATTGGTGCCGCCCCAGCCGGGGCAAAGACCAAGACCAGATTCCGGCAGGCCAACGGGGTACGGCTTTCCGGTTGGAGACGGTGCGGCGATGAGTGCATCGCAGTGCATGGCAAGTTCGAGGCCGCCGCCAAGCGCTGCCCCGTTGATCGCAGCTGCGGTCGGGATCGGAAGTGTTGCGAGCTTGAGGAAGACGCTTGAGCCAAACGCGAGGTAGCGATCAAGCTCCGGGTCCGACCACTCAGAGATTGTTTTCAGGTCTGCGCCAGCGATAAAGACTCGCTCGCTTGCGGATTTGATGACAAGTCCCTTGGCGTTGACGGGGAGTTGATTGAGGGTGACATTGAGGCGTTGCAGCAGTTCGTGATCGAGCACCACCACTGGGCGGCCCGGCTGTTCGAGCGTGAGGACGACAACTCCCGCAGTTGGACCGTTAGAGTCTTGAGTGATTGGAAGCGGTTCGATTGACATGGTGTTCACCCTCAATGTGCGAATTTGGCTTTGAGCATGGACTGACTTTCAGGTGTCTGGAGCACCCTGGCGGAAAGCGCTGCCCCTTCAAGAACAGCGGTATCGTCATTAGAACCATCGAGTGCATTGAGCAGTTCTTTGGTGCGGCGAAGTGCGACGCCGCCACCAAGAGACAGGCGTGCCGTCAGCTCGTCGGTCGCTGCGTCAAGCGAGGCGAAGTCAGGAGTAAGCGTGTCGACAATACCAGCTTCATGGGCCTGAGTGCCAGAGAGCAAGCCCCCGGTAAGTAGCACGCGGCGTGCAGGCCCAGCGCCGACTTTCTTGACAAGCCAGGGAGCAACGACAGCGGGGCAGACTCCAAGGTCTACTTCAGGAAATCCCAGCTTGGCATCAGCATGAGAGATGCAGATATCGGCCACGCATGCAAGGCCGCAGCCGCCCCCAATTGCAGCGCCGTTCACGCGCGCGATCGTGACCATGGGAAGTCGGCGGAAGCGAAGCGTGAGAGTGGCGAGCGTGCTCAACAGTTTGAACGCATCTCCCGGAGAATTCATCACCGTCTTGAGGTCCATCCCGGCGCAGAACGACTTTCCTTCGCCAGTGAGCACCAGGGAATTGAGATCTTCGCGGTGTGTCAGCGAATCAATATGGGCAATGAGAGAGTGCAGCAGATCGATCGAAAGTGCATTTCGACTGTCGGGCCGATTGATAGAAAGGCGAGCGGTCTTGCCCGAAGTTTGCAGGATGGAGAGTTCTGCCATAGGGCATTTATATGCCGCGAGAGAGCAGGGTGGTGGATTGAGAAAAATGAAAAGGGGCATGGCGGTTGGCCATGCCCCTCGAGGGTTCTTTCTGAGAAGACGATCAGGTCAGGATCGCGCTGGCGCCCAGTGGCGTTCCAAGTGCACCGAACGCACCGGGGAAGGCTGAGTCGTAGTGGGCGAAGTAAGCGACGATCGGAGTGGGGGCCTTGACCGCCAGGCCGTACCACGCGTTGACCGCCCGGCGTGAGCCGGTGACCAGCGTGTGGACATCGAGTTCAACAACCTGACGCGAGATGAGCGTCTGGCGGAAGGTCTCGGAGCCCAGACCGTTGTCGTAGCCAATGGTGATTTCGATAACGACGTCGGCTGCGCTGGGGTTGAACAAGCGGAGATATTCCTTGACGCCGGGGTGGCCAAGGTTATCGCCAGCGCGGAAGCCTTCACCAAAGCCCCAGAGGCTGTAGGCACGGTCGACCGGTGCGGTTGCAAGGGCCTGATTAAACGCGAGCGTGAGCATGTCCATCGCAACGGGCTGCGTGGAGGTGTAAAGGACTGAGTAGGGCTGATTGAGCAGGAAGTCGGGCAGTGTGGCGACATCAAGAGTTGTCTGGCCACGTGCCGGCACGGTTGACGATGTGCGATAGGTCGAGCCATTGGCCGCGATAAAGCTGAATGTGACTGTTGAAGGCAGATCGCCAGGATTCACAATACCGATGGTTTCGCCAGTGGCATCAAGTCCGTAGCGACCTTCAGGCAGGAGGCCAGAGGTAGAGCCAAGACCTGCTGAACCAGAGAAGCCTTCAGCAACTGAGAGCACTGAGTCGTAGTGAGAGACAGATGCAACCACCGGACCCTGTGCTTCAATGAGCACGCCGTAGCGGCCCATCGGAATGCTCGGCTCGTTGTTGATGCTCCAGCCTGCGCGGCGGAAGGGCTCAACGTCGTAGATGAGTTCGATCGGAGTTCCGCCACCTTCAGGGAGAAGCGTGGTGGTGACCTTTACTTGAGCGTCAGTGGTGTTGTAGAAGAGGACGAAGTCAAAGACGCCTTCGGCCTTAGTCACCTGACCAAACGACCAGGTGTCGCTCACGCGGCTTGAGAATGGTTCACCCACTGCCGAGCGGAAGCCCTGCAGGAGCATGGTGTCGTAGTAGGAGAATGTCGCGGCGACCGGACGCTCTGAGCGAAGTTCAAGGGCGTATGGCGTATTGGGGCGAACGAGCTGCTGACCAGCCAGGAAGAGTTCGCGTGTGTTAAGTGTGAAACCGCTGCGTGAATTGGCCGCAACGGTGATATCGCCAAGGACAAGATCGCGTTCTGGCAGCGTGGTCGCTTCGTTGCGTGCAACCAGGAAGACGCGTGTGGGCTGATCATTTGGATTGAACACCGGCACGTACGTGTAGATGAACTCGTTCGAGAAGCCTTCTGGGTAGAAGGTGCGGTATGGCAGTTCAGGAGCAGTTGCGCCCGAGGAAAGAACTTCAGTTGCAGGTGTTGCAGAATCAACCGTGAGGTGACCTGCGCCAAGCCCGTTGTTGAGATCAAAGTACATTTGATCAACAGCCGCAGGGGTCTCGCCCATGAAGATGAAGTAACGGAAGCTGGCCTTGGCGCCCGATGCAATCGTGCCCAGGTCATAGGTGAGCGCGAGGAAACTATCAGCGGCAGCGCCGTTAGGATCTGCGACCGGAAGCGCCATGAGCTGACGAGCATCGCGGATGCCGTTGGCTGTCAGCGAACTGATGGTGGTCGCACGAGCGCGAGTGTCAATATCCGCAGCAGCAAGTGCGAAGGTCAGGCCCTGCTGGAACGTGTTGTTAACCACCTTGGCTGAGACAAACTTCTGTGAAGCGCTGACATCGTTCAACGTGGTCGCGGTGCCAAGGTCAAGATTGAGGCCCTGGTTTGGATCAAATGCTTCCATCCACGCGGCGTTAGAAAGTGCTGCGTTGGTGTTGTTCACAAGGTACACATCAACCGCGAGGAAGTGGTCATCGACACCGAAAGAAACAGTGCGTTCGACATCGATGCCGCGGAAATTGGCCTTGCTGACCACGCGACGGTTGTAGGTGTCAGACTGATCAGTCAACGTGAATGGCAGATCGGTGCGAGCCTGTCCACCAGCAGAGTTGCGGAAGTAGTCGCCAGTGGCGGTGAATCCAAAGAACTGATTGGGAGCCGTAGTCTGGTTGGCGCCAGTGCGATCCATGAGGAAGTCGAGGCCGTTCAAGCTGACGCCAACTGGATTGGTTGAACCAGCGGGGCCATTGAAGATGCCTGATGTGTTGAAGCCAAGGCGTTCGAAGTTGCCGTTGAGGGCAAGCGACGGATCGCTGACACCGCGAGAAACCGCGACGGTCATTGTGTATCCGCCAACCGTTGCAGAATTGGAACCAGTGGTCACAATGAACGGGTTGTACCCGATGTTTACCGAGTCGCTGATAGCAATGTAATATGTCCCCGCATCGCGGAAGATGAAGCTATCGATCGTCGCACCTTGCTCGTTTGCAAGGCTGGATGTCAGAATCTCTACACCCTGTGCATTGAACAGGCGAAGCGCTCCATCGAGTGCGCTTGTTGATGTAAGCACAGCGTTCAATGTGCTGCCAGCATCGACCACGAGTGTGAAGATATCGCGATCGCGAATACCAAAGCCGCCATCGCCGATGAAGGCGGTGATGTTGGCTGTACCTGTTCCGTTGATTGCCTGGAGCGGCTTGGCGGTCGGGATTGTGTCGTTCGCTTCAAACGGTCCAGCGAGCGAACTCTCAACCGTGTAATCGATGGACCATGAGTTGAGCGTTCCGATGTTCAGTGAAAGGGTGTCAACGATCTTGAGTGTCCACATGCCCGCGGCGGAGAGACCATCAAAGAACGACAGAGCCTGTTCTGGGCGATAGTTGCCGCTAAACGGGGCAAATCCGGATGTAATCGCGGTGGTTGCCTCATCATCAAAGAGCGTGGCAGTGAGGTTGTCACCGCTGCCGCCGCGCCGATTAAAGAGCATGATCTCAAGGTTGTTGGGGCCGATGATGCTGATCTGAAGGTCGCTGTCAAAGGTGTGGCTGAGGTTGACACGCACGTTGAGATCGAGCAACTGGCGCGGATCTGAAATAATGATCGAGTCGCTGGTGGTTCCCAATGTCCCGGAGGGCGGAATTCTCTTGGGAGTGACAAAGGTGCTGTTGGCGCTGCCGGTGCCCGGTGTCACCAGCGTGCTGGTGATGATGAGGTCGTACACCCCGAGCGACTGAGAAGTGCCGCTGCCACCAACTGTGGGATTGTAAGTTGGATTGCCGTACCCGCTGACTGCTACGTAGTAGAGGCCGCCGGTGAGGACAAACACATCGAGGTACGAATCGCTTCCGTAGTAATTGTCGTTGCCCACGATTTCAACGCCAGTTGCGCTGAAGATTCGCAGATACGAATCGAGATTGCTTGAGCTTGAAAGCCGTTTGGCGCGGATCTCAGCGGTAATCTGGCCGCCGCGAGGGAGCGAAACTTGATAGATGTCAACGTCAAGGCCCGATGGTGTGCCGAAGGGACCATCACCGATGGTCGCACCGGCGATATTGACCTGTCCGCTCGCATTGAAAGTGAGTGCGGTCGCGGTTGCAAGTGTGTCGTTGGCTTCATACGAGCCTGAGGTCGCGACGATCTGGAAGTTGTTGACCTGATTGGCGCCGACAAGATTGGTGCCGTTAAGGAAGTTGCCATCAGTATCTTTGATCTGGGCTGCAACAAACGTGACGCGATAATTTCCAAGCGGAATACGTCCGCCAGCAAAACCGGTGAGATCGAGCGCGACTATGACGGTTGCAGAGTCAGCAAGTGAGACGTTCACTGCGGTTACTGGAAGAGTAATGTCATCGATCGTGCCAAAAGCGTTGTCCGCGCCCGCGCCCAGAACCGTTGCGGAACTTGGCGTGAGAAGTGAGTTGTTAATCGCCTTGTTGAACACCGCCGTAATGGTGCTCAACGGGCTGCCGGTGCTCAGGTCGATCTGAGTTGTGACTGGACCGGGGTTGATACTGCGAAGCACGGGACCGCTGATGCTGAGCAATTGAATGGCGCGAGCGAGATTGACGCGACCGCCGGAAACCACGCGACCCTGAAGCGACGCGATCGGGTCTGAAGAGTCAATCAGGACCTGCTTGATCTCAACTGCGGAAGCGGTGGGCTTGAGTGCTTTGAGCACTGCAACCATGCCGGCGACCAGCGGTGAGGAGAACGAAGTTCCATCAACATATCCATAACCCGCGGCGAAGCCGTTGCCGGTCGCGATGACTTCAGTGGTGTACACCTGCACGCCTGGAGCGGCCAGGTCGACCTGCGTCACGCCGTAGTTTGAGAACCCGGCGAGATCATCATCATTGTTGGTTGCGGCAACTGAAAGAATGCCAGGAAGGTTGTAGCTTGCGGGGAACGAACGAAGTGTCGAGTCGTTGTCAAGAGCGCTGTTGCCCGCGGCGGCGACGAAAATACCGCCGCTGTCAATGTAGCGTGAAATCGCCGATGCTTCGGCGTTGAAACCTGTATCGCCATCTTCACCGTAGAACTCATCAGCAATCAGACCGTAGCTGTTGTTGGTGGCAACGATGTTGACGTTGCGACCGCGCATCATGGTGGCATAGTCGTGGGCCGCAGTGATGGCGGCGAGCGTGAGCTGTCCCTGGTTGTTTGCGATCTTCAGCGGGAGAATTGAAACGTTCCACGCCACACCCACAATGCCAACGCCGTTGTTGCCCTGGGCGCCGATGACGCCAGCCACTGCAGTGCCGTGGCCTGCAACTCCATAGCCAGCATCAGGGTTGGGATTGTTGTCGAGGTTACCAAAGTCAAACCCGTGAATGTCATCCACATAGCCGTTGGCATCATCATCGATGCCGTTGCCGGCGATTTCATTTGGGTTGGTATAAATGTTGTTGACAAGGTCTGGGTGAGTCAGGAAAACACCGGTATCAATCACGCCGACGACTGTGTCACGCGTTCCGATGGTTGAGTCCCAGGCGGTCGATGCATCGATATCCGCATCAAAGACGCCAAGACCTGAACCGCCCGCTGCCTGGCCCGTGTTCTCAAGATGCCATTGCTTCGTGTAATCCGGATCGTTCGGCACGCGGGTGACATCAAAGGTTGCATTGGGCTCCACGCTCATGACGCGTCCGAAACCCAGGTTCGCGTTGACGCTGTTGATCGCTTCGCCCACCTGCGAAAGTGAGAGACCCGTGGCATCAAGCTGCGCATAGCGGCCGTTGCCAAAAGTGCGCACGCCTGTCACCGCTGCGTTGGCAGCTGCCGCAAGGCGCCGACTGACCAGATCCGCGGCATCACTTCCCAGCGCTTCGCTGAACGTGACAACGTACGAATTTGAAATGGCGCGGATGTGGTGTCCGTTCCATTCAACTACCGATTCGTTCGCAGGCAACGCCAGCGGCCCCATGACGGAGGATTCGACCGACAAAAGTTGTCGGCTTTCCAGCGTCTGAAACATGGTTTCCACGCCAGTACAGGCTCCGCCTGCGCGTGATGGTGTCGAATGAAGTACACGGCGTCGATTTGATGCCATTCAAAACGCTCCAATAGCTGTCGAGACCGGTTTGCGCTGGTCCGGCGCTGCGGTTTCTGACCAAGGTGATCAGTGTACGCTGCGCTTGTCTGTCCTACGAACTTCGTAGGTAGCAGGGGCGGGCTGACTCCCCGGAGGGCAGGGACACGCCCTGCCAGGCCCGCACCAAGTGGTGCTCTCAGCGTATCAATATATCCGCAAACTTCACTCGGTGGGTTGCAAGTGCAAAAGATTGTCACAGGACTTGAAATTCCAGCCCAGTGTTTCCACTAGTATTTAGGAAAATGTACGGCATTAGGGCTTTTGACGGGTGCGGAGCAACTGCTCCAGCATCTCCACTTGTTCGCCAGATCCAGCAGTTGCGAGCGATGCATTGAGTGCCGCCATCCGCGTGCGTTCATCGATTGGAGCGACTTTGGAAATCCAGTTTCGCGTTGCTGTCAACGCGTGCGTCGGTTTAGTACAAAACTCAGTCGCGACCTGCATCGCACATGGAAGCACCTCCGTCGCTGATTCGACCAAGGTATCAATCAGCGATATTTCCCTCGCGCGGCGGCCATCAATAAGCTGAGAATCCACCGCCAATGGTCGTATTGCCCCCGTCCCAATCGCCTGCGCAAGCGTTGGAAGCGAAACCGCAGGCGAAAGCCCCAGTCTATGAACCGGATATCCGAATTTTGCCCGCGCATCGGCCACGACATGATCCGCCGCCGTGAGCAACGCACATCCACCAGCAATGGCTCCACCTTGCGCCGCCACAACGACAGGACAATGAAGGCTGCGAAGCAGCGTAATTGCGGTACTCAGACTCAAAAGTAAATGGCGCAGCACCGAGCCATCAGGATGCTGATTGCACAGGGGCAAGTCAAAGCCGGCACAGAAAATTGGACCTTCGCCGCTCAGCAGCAGTGCTCGCGCGGAGAGCGGGCAATTCTGAATTGCAGTCACGAGTGCATCCGACATTTCCGGACTAATCGCATTGCGCTGATCTGGTCTGTCCAGCGTCACGCGATAGATGGAGTCTTGAATGGCAATGCGAATCATGGTGTACTGGATGTAGCAAGCAAACGAGCAAAGGCCGCCGCGGCCGCAAGTGTTGCACGATTGATACGTGTGGTTCCACCCGCATCCACAATAGTTTTTACCAGAGTTTCTGTATCAATATTGCCCGGTGCTCGTGTTGTTGCAGTGCTTGCGTATGGGCAGCCTCCCAGACCTCCAACGGCCGCATCAAACGAACGAACACCTTTTTCAAATGCGATGCGGGCGCAATTCGATGCTCTTCCAAATGTGTCGTGAAGGTGAAGCGTAAAACTCAGCGGGTCGCACAAGTGGCTCCTGCCAAACGCATCAATGTGTGTATTCAACAATATCGCCAGCGATTCAGAATCTGCTGCACCGATGGTGTCTCCATAGTCAATCTCATCTGCACCAAGGTCAAGCAGCTTTCGCGCAACATCAATCACTGCCGTCGGCGCAATCGGGCCCTCAAAGGGACACGCGATGACGCAGGAAACATAGCCCCGAATCAAAAACCCCTCGGCCTTCGCACGCGGAATCAGCGCCGCAAACCGCTCCAGCACCTGCTCAATCGAGCCATTGGTGTTCTTTTGCGAAAAAGTCTCACTCGCCGCGGCGAACACCGACACCTTATCAATCAGCTTCGCACCTGCCGCCGCATTGACATCGATCGCCTGCGAAAGCCCCTTGTCGTTGGGCACCAGAGCCGAAAAGAGAATGTCGCGAGGCTTCCGCGAACGTAGCAGCTTAAATAGCTCCGCCGCGTCTCCGAGTTGGGGAATCCACGTGGCGCTGACAAAGCTGGACACCTCTATCTCATCCACATGTGTGTCAATCAGCCGCGTGACAAGTTCTGCCTTGTCTTGAGTAGGAATAGCCCTGGACTCATTTTGAAGTCCATCCCGGGGTGAGACATCGGTTATTCGCACGACTTGCGACATACCCCAGAGTAGAAGCGCCAGAACGCACAGGTTTTGGGACCGTCTGGATAGAGCTGTTCAATCACGCTGTCCGGAAACCCTCAGATTTCAGTGCCGCGTGTACTGCCTGCGCCGGTATCGCCGGGTATAGCCCGCACGCGCTGCACCACGCTCGCTCCTTGGCAACCAATTGCAGTTGCAACTCAAGTGTGTGTTCTGCACATTCAACTCAGCACCACTTCTTTCTTCATCTCTCACACGTGTGAGAGAGAGAAAGCCCGCCGGAGGCAGGAGTGTGGCGCTGCTTGAACTGGCACATCTTAAACAGGAGCAGAAAAATGAACACTCGCACTATGAAGACCGTTGCACTCGCCATTGCCACCATGTCCGCTGTTTCAGTTGCAAGCGCCGATGTGATCCGCACGCCGGGGGCACTCTCGCTTGACGCTTCAATGCAGACGTTCGAATCAATGAGCATGGGCGTTGTTGGAAATACCTTCGTCTCTGGCAACCTCACGTTCTCTGCCGCAACTGGCTTGGCGATCACCTCAATCTCCGACTACCCCGCAAACGGAAGCGCAGTGTCTGGTCTGGTACTTCAGCCAGTTCGCACCGTCAATGTCGGCCCTGGCCAGTTATACAGCCCGCTCACCATTGAGTTCGCTGCCCCGGTCAAAGAAGTCCTCCTGGGTTGGTTTGACCCCAACTTCGAGGGCAACGTCCTCCAGTGCTTCGATTCCAACGGCAACTTGCTCGAAGAAGCCAACGTTGACCTGGGTCCCGTCGGCGGATTGGCCGCAGCCTACATCGGCTTCGTCCATCAGACCGCTGATATCAAGTCAATCCGCATGGTGAACCCAAGCGGTGACGACGTCTACGCGGTGGACAACATCCAGACTGTTGTTCCTGCCCCGGGTGCTGGCATGGCAATGGCTCTCGCCGGTTGCGTCGCGATTCGTCGCCGCCGCACACGGTAATCCTGCTCTCTCCCCCCAAATTCACGCAAGGCGTTATGCTCACCACATGACGCCTTGGCGTGTTTTTAGATTTTCGGGGCGACTATCTTTATGCGTGAAAAAGACCGGTAAAGAAAACGTCGAACCTCAAGACCGCCAGTTGACCTGGACCATCCTGCTCGCCAAATGGACACAGTTCGCCAAGTCCTCGCTCAAACTTCCCAAGACCGCCGAGGGCGACCGCTGGCGAACAGCCGTTGCACCCATCATTTCTCTGCAGGCAGTCACCAGCGCAATGGCTGAGCTCGATGAACTCGAATTCGATGAGCGAGCCCTTGCATTCGATAAGTCCGAAATCATCGTCCGCAGCCGCGCTGACGAACTCAAAACCCTCTGGGCTGGCGAAGAACTTCCCGAGGCAATAGTCGAAATTATCGACGACACCAGACTCGCCATCGAATGTGCCCGCGAAGGCGGCCTGGAATGGCGACTCCTTCAGGAACGCATCCTCGTCATTCACCCCGGCGAATTGGTCGCACTCCTTCGCTCTCGCGGCTTCAAGGGCGACCTCTTCCTTCCAACCCCCGGAATCCCCATGTTCAGCGGCAGTCCGATCGCCTTCATGCGCGGCCGCCTCGGCGAACCAGTCGAAGAAAATCATGTCATGCTCGTCGATGAATACCTCAACGCCGAAACTGATATCCAGTGGCAGCCAGGATTGCGCCAGGTCTATCGCCAGTTCGATTTTCTCAAAGGTGGAGCCGCTCGCGATCTGGTCCAAAATTCTTCCACCGGCGTTCTCCCCGGCCAACTCTTGATGGTCCAGGCATTGGATGATGGCGAGCCAACTCCGGTGAACATGCCGCCAAAAAAGAGCAAGGTCGACCCAGTGCCGGTGGTCTTTGAAGAGGAAGAAGAAACAGAAGAAGAATCAGACTGACGGCGCGGTGCCCTTGAGCCAGCGCTCAAGATAGTGAATATCAACCCCGCCGCGGATGAAGTCAGAATTCTCCATCAATCTCAGCTGCAGTGGAATGGTGGTCTTGATCGGCTCAATCTTGAATTCACGCAAAGCGCGAGCGGTTCGAATAATCGCTTGACGACGATCATCCGCTGTCACAATTAGCTTGCCCACCATTGAATCGTAATTCGGCGGCACGGTGTATCCGGGCACAACGTGCGTATCGAGTCGAACGCCCGGGCCGCCAGGACATTCCCACGTTGTAATCTTGCCCGCGCTGGGCCGGAAGTTGTGATCAGGATCTTCCGCATTGATGCGGCATTCAATCGCATGGCCACGAATCTCAATATCTTTCTGGCGGAACGGCAACGGCATTCCAGCTGCGACCATGATTGACGTTTTGACAATATCAATGCCCGTGATCTGCTCAGTCACCGGATGCTCAACCTGCACGCGGGTGTTCACTTCGAGCATGTAGAAATTCTGCTGCTCATCCATCAGAAATTCGACAGTCGCAGCGCCGTGATACTTCGCGGCCTTCACCAGTCGTGCCGCAGATTCACAGACGGCATCACGCTTCTTGCGATCCAGTCCCGGCGCGGGAGCTTCTTCGATGAGCTTCTGGTGCCGCCGCTGCAGCGAACAATCGCGCTCAAAGAGGTGTACTGCATTACCGTGCTTATCGCCCAGAACCTGCACTTCGATGTGACGTGCGTGTTCAAGGAACTTCTCAACGTAAACGGCACCGTTACCGAAGCTCGCAAGCGCCTCCTGCGAAGCCTGTTTGATACTCGCGCGAAGAGTCGCTTCATTGCGGCATACACGCATTCCGCGTCCGCCGCCGCCGGCTGCGGCTTTAATGATGACCGGATAGCCGATCTTGTTCGCGACTTTGACTGCTTCTTCTTCCTCTTCAATCGCGCCATCTGATCCGGGGAAAACCGGAACTTTGTTTTCGCGCGCGGTCCGCTTGCACTCGACCTTGTCGCCGAGCTTCTTCATCGCTTCCGGGCTTGGACCAATAAACTCAATTTTGCAATCGCGGCAGATCGCCGAGAAATCGGCACGCTCCGAAAGGAACCCATAGCCAGGGTGAATTGCATCAACATCCGCAATTTCCGCGGCGGAGATAATCCGGCTGATATTGATGTACGAATCCTTCGATGGCCCCGGGCCAATGCAGATCTTGCGATCGGCCATGCGGAGGTACGGCGCATCTTTGTCCGCGGTTGAATACACGCAGACAGTCTCGATGCCCAGTTCTTTGCACGCACGCATAATGCGAAGGGCGATTTCACCACGGTTTGCTATGAGGACTCGTTTGAACATGAGTGATGGTGTATCCTGTAAAGTGCAACTCGCTGGAAGCGATGAGAGAACTTATTGACGTAACCAGAGAACAAAGAGAAGCCCCGACGTAAGCATGAGAAGAATGCCAAGCGCCGAAAAGAGCTGCAAAAGCACATCGACCCAGACCGCTTGAAACTCCCCGGGGTTTGCCTGCGATTTCACCGCTGCCCAGTGGCGAACGCGAAGCCGCTTCACAATAAAAAACATCGCAGCTCCCGCAATCAGCACCGGAAGTGCGATCACCCACAGTGCGACATTGGCTGTCTGCATCTGCTCGGTGACCGGCCCAACGGGTGTTTGCAGTGAAAGAGCCATGAGAATTTACGCTGGCTTGACAAGGAACAACTTCTGACCAAACTCAACGGCCTGTCCATTCTTGACGAGAATCCGGGCAATCGTGCCCGACTTCTCAGCCTTGATTTCATTGAAGACTTTCATCGCTTCAATCAGGCAGACCACTGAGTCGTTATTGATTTTGGAACCTTCCGACAGGAAGGGCTTGGCATCCGGGCTCGGCGATGCGTAATAGGTTCCGACCATCGGTGATTCAATGGCGATCAAGCCCGCATCTGGGTCCGCCGCGGCAGTGCCGGTAGCTGCTGGTGCTGCCGCGGGCGCTGCTGTCGGTGCGCCGGCCTGTGGTGCCTGCGCATAAGCCATCGGAATGCCAGCTGGCGATCCGATTGTTGGGCCGCCACCGTTATAGATGACGGGCTGATGATTGATCACTGAGTTCAGTCCGCCGCGTTTGAGCTGAACGGTTTCCTTCTCATCCTGGATATTCAGTTCGGTGAGGTCATTGTCCTTCATGAGTTGGACAAGGTCTTTGAGGTTCTTTATGTCAATCATGCGATTTTCCCAGAGATAGTGAAACAAACAAATACAAAGTCATGACAGGGCAGGTTCAGAGCGTTGCCCAGTCGATATCCATGGGCAACGAGCAGAGACACTCGCTGCCTTTTTCAGTAATGGCGAAGTCGTTTTCCAGACGCACGCCGCCAACACCGGGGAGATAGATTCCCGGCTCGATAGTAACGACATGGCCGGGAGCCAGCACAGTGTCCCCAGCCATGTACGAAACGCGTGGTTCTTCGTGGACATTGAAGCCGATTCCGTGGCCCAGTCCGTGCCCGAAATAATCCCCAAAACCCGCGGCCTTAATGTGATTTCGGGCAATGGCATCAATATCGAGTGTCCGCTTTCCGGGTGCCAGTGCCGCCGCAGCCAGATCATGCGCCTCGCGCACAACCCTGTAGACTTCCTTCATCTTCTTGGGCCATTTGCCCAGCGCGAACGTCCGCGTCATATCGCTGTGATACCCCTCGACCACCGCGCCCCAGTCGATCAGCAGCAAATCGTTCTTCACGAGTTTGGTGTGATTGGGTGTGTAGTGGGGGCGCGAAGAATTCGCCGCCGCGGCAACAATCGAGTGAAACGATGCCTCGCGGCTGCCGCGAGTTTTCATTTCCGCTTCCAGACGTGCAGCGATCTCCTGCTCCGTTCGTCCAGCCTTGGCCTTCTTCAAAATCGCCAGTAGCGACTTTTCCTGTATCTTGACCGCAGCCTTGATGTGCCCAATTTCCAATTCATCCTTCACAACTCGAAGCTTGGTAAGCAGGTTCGGCGCTGCAACCAGCTTGACCGATAGCTTGGCCTTCTTAAACGCTGCCAGATACGAGTTCGACTCGGCAACCGTCATCACCTCAGATTGGAACCCCAATTTCCCCTTCAGGCCCGCCGCAACATCAAGCACCGCCGCAGACATCGCTGCCTTGCGAATCACGATCTTGCACTGAACGGCATGAGGCGCAACTTCTTCCTGGTACCGCGAATCGCTGATAAGGATCGGCTTGGAAGCAGAGTGAGAGACAACTAGGTAACTGTCGCCGCCAAGAAAGCCTGTGAGGTAGGCCACATCGAGCGGATTGGTGATAAGGAGATGATCAAGTTCTGCAAGCGTAAGCAGGGACCGAAGTCGAGTTACTCGGGATGAATGCACATCCGCTGTCGATTTGGTCTTAGAAGTGGCTTTGGACATGGGTGGCATGATACTCGCTTTGGGGGGCAGCCGTGGACCGCCATTGCGCCAATCTGAGAGGTGTATGTTTGGTATGCTGCCGCCGTGATCGCATCGAATATCGAATGAATCGTTAAGTACACCGTTCATTCCGGAGAGCGGCTGGATGAAAGTTGGGTGCAACTTTTTCGCCACCAGACAATGAGAAATCTATTACCGGGTCGAACTTTCAACACCCAATGCTGAACACATCAACAAAATCAAGATAGTCAAAAAAATCGACTTCGCTGTCCCGATTGAAATCAGCGGATGGAGAGCTCGAACTAAATGCATCCACAAAATCGAGGTAATCAAAGAAGTCTGCAACCCCATCGCGATTGAAGTCGGCCAGGCACGATGGACGAACTTCCACAGTGAGCAGTCCCCCATTATCTGAGCACGGAAAATCGACTAAAAAGAACTTGACTGCTGCGATGCCGGGTCCGGGCAAGACCAGCCGACTCGTTCGGGTATGCGCTAGAGAAAGAGCAGGGCTGGCCCACCGATCACTTCTTGGGCAACATCCTTCAGGAAAACTCATATGATTGTCTGTGCCCACCCGCACGCTGAAAAGACTCATCCAGCCCGCATCACAGTTGCCGCCATTGGCATCGCAGTCTACAACGGCATTCCAGACATTAATCGCCCCGTCGATCGGCCTGAGATCATACGTCCCCGGTGCCAAATTGAGTATCGTTCCGGGTGCATCAGGGTCTCCGCAATTGATACGCGGATCAATTGTCACAACCCACGGCTGAGCAAAGGATGTTGATGCTGCCGCTGCTATCGCGAACGCGCAAAGTTTCAATAGGTTCTTCATGGCAAGCTCCTGATGTTCGGCGCCTATTCAATCTAACGGAATGGCCCCGACCCTGTCAACAGCTTCGTCGCCCAAATGGCTCAAATGGCGGCCGGCGCTTCCGGTAGTTTGAACCACCTCGTCGCCACAATGCCCGAAACCGGATGATACATTCGCAGTCTGTGAACCCTGTACTTCGACGGGTCCTGCCCAAGTCGTTCAAATGCCGAAGTGACAATCTCGCTGTGCCGCGGAATTTCGCCGGTTCCAATATTGCGAAGATCGTTGCTCACAAATCCAGCCTCTTTCCCAAGGTGCACTTCATCCAGCGGGAAGCTCGGGCCACGCTCGCGTGCCGGCAACGGCGACACACCGACAATGTGCGTCGTGATCACAGGCTGAACGCCCGGATACACATCCTCATGAATGAATGTATCACTGATGAAAACCCGCGTTGGACACCGCGCCATCATCGTCTGCCATTCCTCACTGCGCTGCGGCGATGCATATCGCTGCCACGAATTCCTGGTGTAATGTCCAATGACTACCGATATCGGTTCATTGAGCTTTGGCTCATCCGCCGGTAGTACAAATAGCCTCTGATCTTTGGTCTTTACAATGTCCAGGTGTGGCGCTCCTGGCTCACAGAACTCGTTCAAAATGCAGGAAGCTCCCTCAATCGGCTTGCCATCAAGGGTCCGTGGATTCGCATTGGGGTCGCCAGTTTCTCCAAGCGGGTAATACCGTGTTCCAAAAACGGAAAGTGGTTCACCACTGCGAAGCCTCCGCAGCCCAAACTGTCCACCCACATACGCAACATCAACTGACTTGCCATCATCGCCTGGCATAAGAATCGAACATCCCAGCATCACATCCGATTGATATCCCAGAATAAACGACATCGCCTTAAACGCGGCCTGTCGCGCGGCACGCTCTCCTTGCTCCCGCGTCGCTGGCATCCATCCAGAAATCGCCGCTTCCAACCCCGCGCGTCCTCTCGGAAATCGCGAAAGCAATATCTCAAATGCCGCAACCGAATTCGTTGCCTTATTGATCGACTCTGGCCGCACGCCCGCATGCTGTACCGAACGCAGAAAAATCCCAAGCCCGGTTGGCGATGGTGTCCGCGACAGCACCGTCAGCGAGTCCGATGATCGAATCGTCTGAAGCACGCGGCCAACCAGTGACTTGTCTAATCCCAACTTATTGATCAATTGGCTCGGCCGCGGATTTGGGCCAGAAATCGCCAGCACAATCTCCTCAAAACCCGACTTAATCGCGGCACCGGTCGCCTCCGCGTGAGCGCGAATGTCCTGCACTTGCTCGCGCGACAGCGATTCAAATGAAACGTCTCGAGTTGCCCGTACGCCCTTATGCAATGCCACAGTGTTCCCAGTTTGACCGGGTGTGTCAACAACGATGGGCGTTCTTGATCTGGTTTTATTAAGTACTGGGTCCAAAAATAATTCTCAGGAATTCCCTGAAATATTCTCTCAGAGAGTTGACACAGGCGCAGTATATCAGTATCTTCCGAGTCTGTCAAGCTCAAAACTCGTTTGCTCTCATCCACTTACGACAACCATCACGTCTCCGGCCTTGCTCTATTGCCTCGAGGGGTATCTTGTCTTAGGAGTCTCTGAATAATGCTAGAACTGTTCCAAACAGGTATTTCGCTTCGCACAACTTTCGCCGCGACAGCAGTCGGATTGCTCACCGCATCTTCCGCCTTCGCCCAGTGCACTCGAGTAACCATCGATGTTCAACCTGAATCACTCACAGTCGATATCGCAGCAAACGCAGTCTTTGAACTGACCGCCTCGGGCACCGAGGAGATCACCTATCAGTGGCAGCAGCAGGACCTCTTTAACCTCCCCGATTTCGTCGACATCTACGACGGCGGCGTCTACGACCCTTTCGGAAACTACTTCGCGAGTTCCATTGGAACCACCACCAATCGCCTCGAACTCAGTAACTTCACTGGCGTCGCACAGGTCTTCCGCTGTGTGGCAACCAATCCATGCGGCCGCGCTGAGAGCACCGAAGTAACGCTGACCTTCAACGAACCATGTCCATCAGACTTCAACCGCGACAGCGTGGTAGATTTCTTCGATTACCTCGACTTCGTGCAGTCATTCTCAAACTCACTCTTTGAAGCAGATTTCAATTTCGATGGCGAGATCGATTTCTTCGACTATCTCGATTTCGTCCAGGCATTCAGCAGCGGCTGCTGATCCCACTCAACTCACAACAGACCTTAAGGGGTTTTTCTGGAGAAGGATTAATCATGCGTAACTCGACTCGAATTGTGTCCTTGTTGGCAATTTCAGCTGCCACAGCTTTCATTGGAACGACATCCGCTTCTGCTCAATGCACCGAAGGATGGGTTCCCGGCACCGCCGCCTCAGATATGAACGGCCTCGTCCGCTGGCTGAAAATGTGGGATCCCGATGGTGCAGGCTCCGCGCCCGCAGTTCTCGTCGCTGCTGGAGATTTCTTCGGCCCCAACGGCGCGGGAACTGCCGAAGCAAACCGCATCGCCACTTGGGACGGAACCAACTGGTCGGCCCTGGGCACCGGCCTCGATGGACCCGGCTACTGCGTCGCTTCGCGCCCTGTAAACAACGACCTTCTCGTCTGCGGCACAAGTTTCAATTTTGCTGGTGGCATTGCTTCCCGCCGCATTGCTGAGTGGAACGGTTCAAACTGGAGCGATTTCGGCACAGGCACCGGCAACACCCCTGCGCTCACGCCACTCGCAGTCACCGCACTTGGTACAGACACCTTTGTCATGGTCGGCGCGTTCACCCAAGTCGCAGGCGTGCCCGCCAATCGCGTCGCCGCTTACAACTCAACACTCGGTTGGCACGCCCTGAGCAGCGGCATGAGCAGCACAACTTCCGCATGCCTGGGCATGTCCAACGGCGATCTCATCGTTGGCGGTGCAGGCCTCACAACCGGCGACGGCTCACTCACCGTCAACCGCATCGCTCGCTGGGATGGCACCCAGTGGCACGCACTTGCCGAAGGCACAAGCGGTCTGGTTCGCCATCTCATCGAGATGCCAAACGGTGACTTGATCGCCGGCGGCGCATTCGTCACTGCTGGCACAGCAACCGTCAACAACATCGCCCGCTGGAACGGAACAACCTGGTCCGCGCTCGGAACTGGAACCAGCGGCGGAGCTGGCGTCGGCGATGTCTACGCAATGGGCATCCTCCCCAACGGCAACCTCGTCGTAGCAGGTGATTTCACCAGCGCCGGCGGCACTCCCGCCAACCGCATCGCGGTCTGGAACGGCACATCATGGTCGGCCCTCGGCTCAGGTTTCACCGCGCTCGTCCGCGCCCTCGCAGTCCTTCCCGATGGCGACATCGTGGTCGGTGGCGATTTCCTCACAGCTGGCGGCGTCCCCTCTGCCCGCTTCGCCCGCTACCACTTCTGCCCCAACACCTGCGTTGCCGATTTCAACGGCGACAGCATCGTCGACTTCTTCGACTACCTCGATTTCGTCGATGCCTTCAGCGCCAACGACCCATCCGCCGATTTCAACGGCGACACCATCATCGACTTCTTCGATTACCTCGACTTTGTCGACGCCTTCAGCACCGGCTGCTGATCGTCAATAGTCCTGACACATTCAACCGACCCCTCACAGGGCGATTCTGCCAAAGCGGAGTCGCCCTCTTTGTTTCCTCTCTGTATACTGCCAGTGCAGTGACAACCCAAACCTTCAAATTAACTTGCATCGCGGCAATCATCAGCGCCATTGCGCCCGCGTCCCGCGCTGAGGTCAAGGAAGTCACCTTCGCCCATCAGCACGGCCTCACCTACCTCGCGTTCATGGTCATGAACGAACAGGACCTGGTAGAAAAAAACTGCAAAGAAGCCGGTCTTGAGGTCACGGCCCAATTCATCGCCATGGGCGGTGCCGCCCCGATTAATGATGCCCTAGTCTCCGAACGCGCTCAGGTCGGTGCAGTCGGTCCACCATCACTCGTCCAACTCTGGTCCAAAACCAAGGGTTCGCTCGGCGTCAAAACCATCGGTTCAATGAGCAGCATGCCGATGTTCCTGAACACCAATCGCGCCGAAGTGAAATCAATTCGAGATTTCACAGACACAGACAAGATCGCGCTGCCCTCGGTCAAGGTCTCAGTCCAAGCTGTCACGCTCCAGATGGCAGTCGCCCAGCTCTACGGCAAAGACCAATACGCAAAACTCGACAAATCCACGATTTCCATGCCGCATCCCGATGCCCTCATCGCGCTGACTTCCGGCGGTGCATCAGGAATCACTGCACACTGGACCGGCCCCCCATTCCAATACCAGGAACTGAAAAAGCCCGGCATCTCAAAGGTCATTTCCAGTTACGATGTCCTCGGCGGCAAAAGCACGTTTGTCCTCGCAGTCTCAAGCGAAAAATTCCGCCGCGATAATCCCAAAACTTTTAACGCAGTAGTCAACGCCTTGAGCACCGCGCAGGAATGGATCGGCACACACAAAGAAGAAGCCGCCGACCTCTATCTGAAGTACACTCGATCCAAAGAAAAACGCGAAGACATCCTCGCCATGCTCAACGACCCCGAAATCGAATTCACAATCGTCCCTGCCAACATTCTCAAGTACGCAACATTTATGCACGAGGTCGATCCCAAGAACATCAAGAACGCGCCTAAAGACTGGAAAGAACTCTGCTTTGATTTCCTTCACGACAAAAACGGAAGCTGACCACACATCGATCTTATGACAACGACCCAGCCCAACTCAGCTTCTGACCCGCTCCTCAGCGTCCGCGGCGTCACGCTTCAATACATCACGCCCCGAGCAAAAGTCACGGCAACATATCGCGTGGATTTTGATGTTCACGCCGGCGACCGATTCATCCTGCTCGGCCCATCAGGCTGCGGCAAGAGCACATTGCTCAAAGCGGTCGGTGGTTTCATTCACCCCGTCGAAGGCGATATCCGCCTCAAGGGCCGCCAGGTATCTGAACCCGGCCCCGATCGCATGATGGTCTTCCAGGAATTCGACCAGCTTCTCCCCTGGAAAACCGTCCGCGAAAACGTCATGTTCCCGCTCGTCTCCGCCAAGAACATGTCCGCGGCACAAGCTCGCGAGCGTGCCGACACCTACATCAACAAAGTCAAGCTCACCAAATTCGCCGATGCCTACCCCCACACCCTTTCCGGTGGCATGAAACAGCGCGTCGCCATCGCCCGCGGCATGGCCATGGAGCCCGACATCCTCCTCATGGATGAACCCTTCGCCGCCCTCGATGCCCTCACCCGCAGACGCATGCAGGAAGAACTTCTCCAACTCTGGGATGACACGCGCTTCACACTGCTTTTCGTGACGCACTCCATCGAAGAAGCAATCATCGTCGGCAGCCGCATCCTCGTCCTTACGCCACACCCTGGCCAGGTCCGGGCTGAACTCAACAGTGTCCCGGTCTCCGATGCAGTTGCGGCAAAAGCTCTCGCCGATCGAATCGATCACCTGCTCTTCGGCGCCGAATCACACGCGGGGGCAGAACATGCGTAATTCCGCAACCCAGCGCCCCGAATTTGAACGCTCACCGGCATTGCCCGCCGGCTTCGGCGACATCGAACAACCAAGACCCCTGCCCGCCAAAGTCTGGGGCAACGAAGCCGTCCGCAAATTCACGATCATCCTCGTGCTCTTCGCAATCTGGCAACTCGGTTCGAAGTACTACAGCAATAACATCGCATTCCCATCCGGAACTGAAACGCTGCAGGCATTCTGGGAGAATCTTCGCAGCCTTGAGATTCTCAAAGCGACGTGGTCATCGTTGCAAGTCCTGAGTGTGGGGTATGCACTGGGTGTCGCGCTCGCGTGCATCCTTTCCATCATCGCAACATTCACACGCATCGGCCGCGACATCCTCGAAACTCTCACTGCAATGTTCAGCCCGTTGCCCGCGATCGCGCTCGTCCCACTTGCGCTTATGTGGTTTGGCCTGGGCAGCCCCAAGGCCATGATCTTCGTTCTTATTCACTCCGTGCTCTGGCCAGTCGCACTCAACATGCACTCAGGCTTCCGCTCCAGCGGCACAACTCTCCGCATGGTCGGGCAGAACTATGGATTGGGCCCCGTCCGCTTTGTCTTCAAGATTCTGATTCCAGCTTCGTTCGCATCGATTCTTACTGGCCTCAAAATTGGCTGGGCGTTTGCCTGGCGAACGCTTATCGCTGCGGAACTGGTCTTTGGATCGAATGGCGATCAAGGCGGCCTCGGCTGGTTCATCTTCTCAGCAAAGAACACGCTGGACACATCCGCGGTTTTTGCCGGGTTGCTGATGGTCATCGTGATCGGGTTGCTGGTTGAGAACCTTATCTTCCGGACGATTGAACACAAGACCGTCCGGAAGTGGGGCATGCAGAGCTAGTTGTAATCCAGTTGGCTAAATCAGCTCAACGCGCTGAAGGCTTTTGTGATGCGGTACTTGCCTGCGCCCAGGAAGAAAATCGCGACGCCGCCGAGCAGGAAGAGCATTTGAAGTTCGAGTGCGTAGCCACCCTGCGGGCCGACTTTCGTCAGGTCATCCATATGAACCAGGAAAATCGCCATCACCATGGTGAACGAAACGAGCAGGCCCGCGGGGCGTGTGAACAGGCCCAGGATAATGAGAATGGGTGCAACGACCTCGCCGACATATGCGCCGTGAGCCATGAAGCCCGGCAGTCCCTTTGCAGTGAGCATGCCCACCATGCCGCCGACGCCGTGCTGCACTTTGTGTATGCCATGGAAGAGAAACAGGCCGCCGACTGACAGTCGCAGAACCAGCTTCCCCAGATCATCGTTGTGGAATCGGGTCATAAAGCTCGCGGCGTTTGTGCTGGTGGTCATAAGGGTCTCCTGAATGCAAAGCGTACCACCAATTTCCATCTCGTGCTTGCTACTGCCGCGGCGGGTGCGTTGCGATCGTCGCGAGCGGTGGTTCGCCGCGCATGCGCAAGAGGATGTCTGCCATAATGCGTTCATCGCGGGTGATCGTGAAGTGACCGAGCAGGCGAGCGACAAAAGTGTCGGCATCCAGCCAGAATGGATCGTGACCGGGCGGGGCACAATTCTGTGCGCCCACCCACCAGTCATACAGCCGGGCATAGCAGATCATTTCGGTGCCTGGCGGCGTTGGATTCGAATTGAGCTTGTTCAAGAAACCTGAATTGCACTTGAGCTGCAGCGCTGCGCGATCGATCGGCGCAAACGGCGCGATGATCGCTCCGCGGTGCGGCGTTGCGAGTGTAAAAAGGCGGCAGACATGGGGCATGCCCGGATTGGTCAGAATCATGCGGGAAATGACGCCGCCCATTGAGTGGCCGATGATGTCAATCTCTGTGTGACCCGCCGCGTGCTTTTGGATCTGGGCGAAAGCTCTAGCAGCGGCGGATTCAAGGCTCATCGCCAGCGGGCTGCTGACCATGTGCAGAAGTTCCGGATTGGTGATGCACTTGCGAAAGGTTGATGCAATTGGCAGAATCGTGATTTTGGGAGAGTGATAGCCCGCGATGATGAAGAGCGGACGAGCGAGCGCGAACGGAGTTGTTGCACAGGTTGCCAGAATGCGCTTAGCTTCAGCGCGAGAAACCGCGAAACATGGGTTCACTTCGATGTGATCCTGCGGCATCGAAATAGGCGAAGTGTCGGCAGAAGAATCTGGCATGAAGCTCCGGTAGTTCTACTTTGGAATTGGCGCCAACGTGTTGCGAAGTTCACACTATTGCTTGGGTTTGCCATCTGAAGCTGCGCGAATCGCGGCGATGACCACCTGCACCTGGTTGGCCAATGGGCCAAGCGCGTGGCCGCCTTTTTTCAGCTCTTCAACATTTGCTATTGCCGAGAGCAGGCCATCTGAAGTGACAAGCGTGAATCTCATTTTGTTGATGTCGGGCAACATCGGTGAAGCGTTTGGGCTAAGGCTTGCGCGCGAATCGGCCGCCAACTGCAGCAATTTGGTGACGGATTCATGCACTGTCTGGTTGTCACCAGAGCTCTTGACGCCGCCGCCGGTACTGGCGTGGATCGTCGCGGTTCCATCTGCGATGCACACGAGCGTTGCGGTGGCGTTCTGGCTGATAGTCCAATCGACAATGAATGCGTGAATGCCTGGGTCGCTCGAGAGTCTGCCGCTGAGATTGGCTGGCACGCGAATGTCAAACGCTTTGTTGCGCAAGCCCTCGTAGGGATTCGCTGGTTTGGACGGCGCAGGACTTGGTGTGGCTGCTGCTGGTGCGGTAGTTGACGGCGTCGGCGCAGTCGATGGAGTCGGCGCGCTTGCGGGCTTTTGGGTGGCGGCCTGCGGTTGGCTCTCGCCACAGCCACTGGCGGAAATCGCGGCGGCGAGCAAGAGGAGTGATTTGATCTGTTGCGGGCGTGTCATTTTGAGGGGTTCCATGGGTAGAGAATACGCGTCACTTGTGCTGGCGTTCGTCGTGCTTATGGTCGTTCTTGTAGTGGTCTTTGAGTAGATCGTGACCGAAATCGTGCTGACGATCGTGCCAGATGGTGTGAACATGGTTGGCATCGTTCTGTGTGTTGTCGTATTCGATGATGAAGGTGGGACCGACCAGGCGGTAATAGTGGCCCTGCCCCGGCTTTGTGCTACCGGCCCATGCGAAAACGATGAGGTTCAAATCTGCTTTGCGAATGCGCTCAAGTTCGTGATCAGCAAATTCGCGGCGGAGATTGTGGGCAAATTCGCCAATGAGCTTTTCGACCTGTTCGCGCTGGGCGGCATTCATTTTGGAATACAGAAGCCCGGCTTGCGGTTCAGGAATCGCGGCATCTAGAGCGCGGCCGGGCATTGTGTATACATCAGCGGGCGCAACTTCGGCGATGATCGCTTCCTTCTGCTGAGCTTCGTCCAAAGAAGTGACGAGCTGGCGACCAAGGTCTTCTTCTGCGGCGAGTACGCGTGTTCCGGCTTGAGGGCCGGCTCTTACTTCCCCGGGATTGGACCCCATGAATGATGGAGTAACAGCAGTGAGTTCATTGGAGACAGATGTGAAGTTCAAGCAGAGGTGGTGCCCCTCAATTCGCCAGCCCCAGGGTTTTGAATCGCTGGGTGATCCGAAGATAGAGACCGAGTAGTTGAGCGGCACACGCACTCCGCTCACGCTCCCCCTTGCACGTTCCATATCCAGCAGAACCGACTCGAGCGCCATGATCGATTCAGTTTTCTTGACGCCCTGCTCGCTGAGTGCAGAACGAAACAGATTGCGGGCCGCGATCTGTTGTGGATCAGTCATATCGCGGAGGGCAAGACCCGGCCGCGTGCGCGGGACAAAATGCCAGTCTTTGCGTTGTGGGCCATCGAACGCAAAGACAGCTTTGGATTTCAATTCCGGCGAGAGAGTTTCGATGAAAGCTGTAGCGGCGGCAGCCATTTCCTTATTAGGAGTGGGAGCGGAAAGGGAGAGGTTGGTGTCTGGCGCGGTGGCGGTGTGAGTGCAGCCGGTGGTTGCGCAGACGAAGAGTGCGATGAGAGTGAGGAGATGCGTTGGGAAAGTTGGCATGGTGGATCGTACCGGGGGATTGGGTGCGGAGCGTGATGGCGGTGTGAGGTGTGGAGTTTTGTGTTGGCGGTGTGGCGGCCTGAGATCGTCACAGTTGAAGTTGGTTGGCAACTGTGAGTCGGTGTTAGGCTGAGAGGTGCGACCACCCCAAGGGGTGGGAAGGCATGGCGGGCTCTTACCGTGCGTGCGATCGAAGCGATCGCTACCGCACGGCTACTAACTATCACCCAAAGGGTGAAAGGCAGCGTGCGCGGCAAAGTTGCTAGGCATCCTGATGTTTAGTTGGGCGATCAGGTGAAAGAAGCAATAGACGCATCGCGAATGTGGCATCGGCTCAGGGTCATTGACCCGGCGCCGATGTCTGCGCCTCCGTCTTTTGGTTCAGTGTGTTTTCCTCCCAGACCACCGCCTATGAGGCGGTGCCACTACAAGTCGTGGCATCCTGAGATTTTGTTGCAGCGTCCTTGGCACCCTGAGGTTTGGTGTGTTTGTTCACGGTGTCCCGGGAGAGGTTGGCACGCTTATTGAGTTCGATTTCGAGCTGGTCTTTGACCATCTTCTCTTTGCGGGTGAGGTGGTTTTCGCGCTGGTTGAAGAGGCGTTCATCGCGGGCTTGTTTGGCGGCCTGAGCCTGGTCGCGCTTGAGTTCGCGTTCGATGCGGCGTTGGTCTCTTTCTATGGCGGCCTTTTCGCGCTGGGCGCGGGCCAGGGCGCGGTACTGGATGGAGAGGACTTTGGTCAGTTCGCGGGTGAGGGGTTCGCGCTTGTAGCCGGCGCCGACCTGGTCGAGAGATTCGGAGATGCGTTCGACCGCCGCGGAGTTTTGGAGTTGGGCGTAGACGACCATGAGGGCGGAGAGCTGGGCGACGTCGGCTGGGTTGAGATAGTCGAAGTTGTGGTTGTCGAGGAGAGATTGGAGTTTGTGCATGGCTTTGGTGGCGGGTTTAGACGCGATCAGATTGCGGGCGGCCTGGTGTTCTGCAGCGCTGAGACTCTGAGGGACGGTGTCTTTAACGCAGAGGCGTGGAGACGCAGAGGAGGATGAGGAAGAAGGGAGAGAGGGGGCGGAGGAAGAGAGCGGAAGTTGAGAGTTGAGAGTTGAAAGTTCAGAGGGGGAAGGGGACTCAGAAGAAGAGGCAAGTTGAGAGTTGAAAGTTGAGAGTTCGGTAGCAGAGTTAGAAGTGACGGGCGCGTTGGCGGGATCTGCCTTGGATGCGGGCGGGGTTACATGCTGAATGACAGCCGGAGTGACTGGCGCAGGCGGAGTGATTGACTCGGGTGTGGGTTGCGCGATGGGCGCGGGGATGGCGGTGCTGGTGAGTAGATTGCGGTACTCGCGATCCATGGATGCGCTGGCTTCGGCTTCGAAGGGGCTGTTGCGCTGGGCGCGGTGCTTTTGGATGGACTGGCCGATGCGGTTGGACTTTTTGCTGTTGCGGTGAGACATGGGGAGGCTCCTGGCTAGGGTGAGCGAAGTGCGATGCGACGCGCAGTCACGTCCCCTACCTATGGCGGAGCGGGACAAAACGAGGGGCGCTTTTTGTCCGGTAGGGACGATCGGTCTAGTGAAAAGTGGCGATGGGAGCGCAGGAGGGGCGAAAAAATAATTTTCAGAAAACGAAATTTTCTTCGCGTTAGGGGGCGCGCATCGCGGGCGCAAAATGTCCGGTACCCCCAGTGTTTTCCCCAGTTTTAGGCTGAAAAACATTACGAGTTTAGAAGGTAATGTTGTGTTTTTGGAGCGGGTTATCGGGCATGATGCGGGTTGGTACCGGACAAAACGAGGGCGCGTTTTGTCCGATGCCAAAAGCGGTATCGCGTAAAGTCGCAGAGAAGTAATGGGGAGCAATGCAGTGCAAGACGAAGGTGTGGTTAGCAGCCAGCGGAGAAGGCCTCGACGAAGTCGAAGTAGTCGAACATGTCGACAATGCCATTGTCATCGAAATCAGCGGCACTGTCTCGAACCGAGAATGCGGCTAGGAAATCGAGATAGTCGAACAAGTCAGTCACTGCATCACAGTTATGGTCGGCAGCACAGATGGTCAGGTGGGCCGCCCCGGAGATAACACTGCCGCAGGAATTGGTAACAATGCAATCATAGAAGCCGGTGTTCGAAGTATTGACATCGGAGATCACCAGCGTGTTCGACGCGGCGGTCGCGTTGGCGTTCACATTCATTGGCTGGTGGTTGTGACGCCAGCGAAACGTCATGGGCGAACTTCCAGATGCGGTGACAGTGAATTGTGCAACTTGGGCTGGGCAGGCGTTCAACGAATCAGGAAGGGAGAGATTGAACGGGGCGACGCACAGGGCACGCAAGCTCCACGATTCATCAAGCACATGGAACACCCCGCTTCCCCCAAACAACACAACCTCAGAACGGGCAGAATCAAAAGTCGCGGCAGAAAAGGCGCATGCCAATGGTCCGCTGATCTCTCGCTGAGTCCAAACAGCACCATCCCATTCCCAGGTCTCGGCGCTTCTGCCAACATTGGGTATCTCGCCGCCATACATCACAGTGACGTGGCGAGCACTGTCAAATGCCATCGCATGCGCTGCGCGACGGCGAGGGCCAGTTGTAGATCGCAAGGCCCAGATTTCGCCATTCCATTCCCAAGTATCATCGTAAAACGTCGTGCCGTTTTCACCACCGAAAAGGACCACGACTGACCGGAATGAGTCGAATGCCATGGCGTGGTGGATGCGTGGGGATGGACCTGAGACGGTGCGTTGACTCCAAGCAGCGCCGTTGCATTCCCATGTGGAATCAGTATTGACAAATCCATTGGATCCGCCGAAACAAACGGAGACGTGACGTGCGCTGTCATACACAAGGGCGTGCCCAGATCGAGGGCCCGGACCCGGAGCAAGCAGTCTTGTCCAGAGAGTACCGTTCCACTGCCAAGTGTCAGCGAATTCAGTACCAATTGAATCGCGACCGCCATAGAGCAAGGCAGTGTTGCGATCGGAATCGAACACCATGGCGCAGCCAGAACGAATCGCTGGACCTGTCGCGTTTCTGAAAGTCCACTGGCCGGCATCAAGACTCCATATTCCAAGCTCATTAGCAAATGGAAGTCCACCAAAAAGAAGTGTGATATCTCGTGCAGAGTCGTATGCGAGGGCGAGGGAGGACCGGCGAGATGGAGTACTTCCTGTTCGCTGGTTCCAGGCAGTGCCTGTCCACTCCCAAGTTTCGCTGCGTCTGGAGGTTGCATCTTGACCGCCGAAAATCACCGTCACGCCACGTACGGAGTCGAATGCGGCCGCGTGCCAATTGCGAGGGGAGGGACCGTCGACCAATCGGCGGAACCACGAAGTTCCGTTCCACTCCCACGTATCGATGAGATAGCCTTGGCCTGGAGAAGTTACTCCACCACACATGACCATTACATTTCGGGTCGCGTCGAAAGCCATGGCGTGCCCATAGCGGGCTGGTGGTCCGGCAACCGAACGACGTGTCCAGTTTACACCATTCCATTCCCACGTATCGCCGATTGCGTTGGCGCCATTGCCGCTGAACAAGATGGAACGGTGTCTAAACGAGTCAAACGCCATAGTCGCTCCGTAACGTGGCGACGGACCGGCTGGCGTCGAACCGGTGTCAGATTTGAGAGTCCATTCACTGCCATTCCATTCCCAAGTGTCCTGCTTCTCTCCAGATGCATCCACGCCGCCGAAAAGGACCGTGACATGGCGAACGGAGTCATAGGTCATAGCGTGTCCCCATCGCGGAGACGGACCACTCACCAGCCGCTGTGTCCAGGTATCTCCGTCCCACTCCCAGGTTTCACCATTCAATCCGTTTGTGGCTCCCCCAAAAAGCACAGTGACGTGCCTGTCTGAGGCATAACACATTGCATGCAGTTCGCGCGGCGAGGGGCCTGGGACGAGTCGGTTGAGCCACGTGATTCCGTCCCACTCCCAGGTTTCATTGGTGATACCGCCATAATTGCGGCCACCAAAAGAGACAGTGACACCGCGGGCGGAATCAAACACCATTGCATGATTGGCTCGAGCGGCATTGTGACGGGGCGCCCATTCAACTGGCTGGGCGAGGGTTGAAGCGCAGAATATCGCAAGCAGCATTACAAGGAACTGCGATTGAAGTGAGCGGATGCGGTTTTGTAATGAGAGCATTTCCGGGATATCGGTCGAGTGTGACTTTGGTAGGCACAATTGATTCAGGTTTGAGAATGGAAGAAACAACGATCCGCATAATCGCGTGCGCGAGACAAGAACCGATCCCCCTTTTCTTCGACTAGCTGGATTACGTCGCGGGGTTTGTCGTTGGGAGTGAATAAGCCACCTGAAGGTTGGTTGTTGCTTGTGGAATCCAGAATACCCTTCATGCCTTGATTTTTGAAAGGGTGTTAGAAACTTGGTATTTACGAATTTATCTCAAATACCTGACTACACGATTCGGCAATGGCTCACCATTTCTGGAGCGTTGAAGGTTGCGCAGACGGTGATCAGTTTGCCGGATACCTGTCCGGGAAAGAGTCCGTTGCCGACAGGGACGGCTTTACTGACCAGCGACAGTAACTGGCGGCGGTTTGCGTTGTCTGATGTTGGGTGCGGCATGGCCGTAGTGCGAACACGGTTTTCGGGGGCGGATGTTTCATCGCCAGCGTTTCGGAAAACCTGGGATGAATTGTGTGATGCATTGGCCGCGCGTCGCAATTTGGGGCTTGGAGATCTTGGGTCAGGGAATCATTTTCTGGATGCAGCCCAGTCGCATACAGATGGGTCGTTGTGCCTGGTCGTGCATACGGGTTCGCGTAAAGAGAGCGGGTTGGTGGATGACCTGGTTGAGCAACCTAAGAAGTTTGATGCAGAGTTCGCGCGAGTTCGGACGTGGGCGAGAGACAATCGGGCCGCGGTGCTAGATATTGCTGAGAGGCATCTTGGGCGTTTTCTGCCGCTGACGAGCGGAGTTGACCGGATTGATAGAGATCACAATCACTACGAGGAAATAGGCAGTGCCGTGCTGGTTCGCAAGGGAGTTCAGCGTGTTCAAGCGGGAGAACTCGCGATTATCCCTTCGCACTTGCTTGATGACATGGCGATTGTGCAGGCGACTAAAGAGGTGGGGGCGATTCACAATTGCCTGCCGCACGGGACGGGCAGAACGATGTCGCGGTCGGATGCGAAGAAAGTGGAGTTTGATTTTGAATCGATGCGGGAGCGGATTTACATTCCCGCGCGAATTGAGAATTCATCACTGAGGACGGAGGCTCCATCGTGCTATCGGGGGCTGGATGATGGGCTTGAGGCGATGGGGCCGTATTTGAGTGTGGTGGAGCGGTTGACGCCGGTGGCGTATATCGGGCAGTTGTAGATAAGCGTCAACTATTGAGGAGTTTGGCTTGGAACTTCGATAAATTGGCGAGGTTGCAGCGAAGTAAGTGCGAGAAGTGTCTGAGGAACAAGCTTGGAAAGTTCAGTGATGTCGTTGCTGACGGAGCACATCACTACCACAGAGATAGGAAGCGTGGAGATGTTCTGCTGGTATTTCATGTTCTGGTCAACAGTGATCATCGCATCAAAACCGGCTTGTGCGGCGGCGCTGAGAAGTACTCCATTTCGAAGCCGATCCCATTCCATTTCGATGCAGGTTGAGACTTGATGACCGGTGAACAGTTTTCCCAGCCGGCGAGGTACACAGTGGTCAAGGAGCAACTTCACGCGGCGTGGCCCTTCATTGGGCCTAGGAAGTCGGCGGCTTTTTCGAGCACGATTTCGACTTGTTGGCGTGAGACTCCGGGGAAGTCATCAAGGAAATCTACAAGTGTGGAGCCCGAACGGAGATAATCAAAAAGGTGCTTTACCGGAACGCGAGTGCCGTAGAAGCACGGCGAGCCGCTCATTCGATTTTGATTGATCCACACGATGCCGAAGAGTGGGTTGCCGGGCGCGATGACATCGCCTTCGAGGTCTTTGGGGTCCACCGGACGGGCGGGATTGGAGGGATGTGACTCCATGGGAGATCATATGCGGCGGAGATTTCGGGGGTAGACGTCGGATTTGCTGGCCGCGGGGCGAGTTGGAGGTGGAAAAGGGGTGTCCGGGGGTCGTTTTACCCAAAAGCAAAATGCCATTTTTCAAATTTATTCATATCAAAAACGCGGCCAGACTGACACCTGGTGTCAGTCTGAGGGCAAAATGTGTGTTTTGGCGCGAGAGCCAATTTGACAGTGATGACACACGCGGTTAATCTCACGGCGTCAGGCGTGCGTCCAATGCCGTTCCTGACAGCGGGTCTGAATTTCAGGATCGAAATTCGCTGCTCCTTGCATTGGTTAAGGCGTGTGATCGCTGGCTCGTCCGGCCACACGCGAGAGAAAGGTTGGAGTTTTATGCAACGCACTGGTTTTGCTGCGCCCGGTTCGAAAGAGAAGATTGCCCCGAAAACCGTGGGCTCCCCAAACAACACGAAACCTGCTTCGCCCGCTCCTGTGGTGGTCGCTGCGCCTGCAAAGGCACCGACTCCCGCTGGAACGCCAACAGCGCCGGTTTCGCCGGGAAAACCCGCGAGTTCTGCACAGGGGGCGGCGAGCACCGCCGCGGGAAATGCGATGGCCGCGAAGGCGAATGTCGCGGGGATGCACCCCAGCAAGGAAAAACTGGCCGCACTGGGGCAGGCAGTGGGGCAGATTGAAAAGACGTTTGGTAAAGGCTCCATCATGAAGATGGATGTGAGCGCGTACCAGGCGATTCCGGGAATTTCGACCGGCGCTTTGTCGATCGATCTTGCTCTGGGCGGCAAGGGTGTGCCGCGTGGACGTATCGCTGAAATCTTCGGCCCTGAATCTTCCGGTAAAACGACACTGTCGCTCACGATCGCGGCACAGGCTCAGAAAGCCGGCGGCGTGGCGGCGTTCATCGACGCCGAACATGCGCTGGATCCATCATGGGCTCGGCGCCTCGGTGTGAACATCGATGAACTGCTGGTGTCTCAGCCTGACAGCGGCGAACAGGCTCTGGAAATCTGCGAACTGCTTGTGCGTTCAAACGCAGTCGATGTGATCGTCGTCGACTCGGTTGCAGCCTTGATTCCCAAGGCTGAAATCGAAGGCGAAATGGGCGATGCGGTGGTGGGCTTGCAGGCTCGACTCATGAGCCAGGCGATGCGAAAGCTGACGGGCATCATCTCGCGTACGAACTGCACGGTGGTGTTCATCAACCAGATTCGCGAAAAGATCGGCGTGATGTACGGCTCGCCAGAAACCACGACGGGTGGCCGCGCTCTGAAGTTCTATTCATCAGTCCGTATCGATGTGCGTCGTATCGGCGCGATCAAGGAAGGCGATGTCACGATCGGGTCTCGCACGCGAGCACGCATCGTGAAGAACAAGATTGCTCCTCCCTTCCGCGAAGCTGAATTTGATATTATGTTCTCAGAAGGTATTTCCTGGTCTGGCGACCTGGTTGACCTGGCGGTGGAAGACAACATCATCGAGAAGAGCGGTTCGTGGTACAGCTGCGGTGATTTGAAGATCGGCCAGGGTCGCGAAGCGGCCAAGGCATATCTCAAGGCCAATCCGGAATTCGCCGCGGAAGTGAGAAGGAAGACGCTCGAGAAGCGGATGGCGGTGCCGGATAACGCGGCGAAGAAGACCAAGCCTGAAGCGGGTGAAGAGGATGATGATGAAGAATAAAGCGAACGGAACCCGATAGGAATGCAATGCTTGTGTAACTAACCAAGCGGGGCAAGCGGGAAAATAGCCAAATACAACACAAACAGCCCCGATAGGCGAACTATCGGGGCTTTCTTGTCGAATGCATTTAGGCGGCGTAAACTCGCACGTCCAAACCCAATTGCGCGGCTGTGGCGAAATTGGCAGACGCGCTAGTTTCAGGTACTAGTGGCCGCAAGGCCTTGGAGGTTCAAGTCCTCTCAGCCGCATTAGAAACCGGGTTGGTGACTTTATTAGAAAGTCCCACCCGCGAGCCCCCGAAGGTTTGGGGAATGAAAGGGTGGATACATGAGCGCAAGACTTAATATTGGCGGATCGTCAAGTTCTTCAAGCAGTTCATCGTCATCAATGGGTGGAGATAACGCACAGAAGATCAAACTTGCCGCAGCGGTCGGAATTCTGGTAGTTGCAGGCGTGGCAATTTGCTGGCAAATGGGACTGTTTGAAAGCAGCGGCGGCGGAGAGGCTGCCCCAGCGCCAGCGGTTGTAGCAGAAGCGCCAGCTTCGGTAGTTGAGCCAGGAACTGAAGATCCAAATAATCCGGGCCGCACATTTGATGAAGCTCCACCGGCGGCACCGACGCGCCGGGGTGGTGGATTGGTCGCACCGGGATATGACCCCAATGCACCAGAGAATCAGCCGCAACCTGAGCCGCCGCCACCGCCATCAGATGGTGGATAAAAGTCGTAATCGCGTGTCGATTCGGCGAGAATGGTGAAGTAAGTCTGTATATTTAAAACATGGCGTTGATCCTCGCAGGAATTGACGAGGCTGGCTATGGCCCACTTTTAGGCCCACTGTGCGTGGGCCTTTGTGTCATGCGCATCGAGGAGTGGAAGAAGGGCGATGAGGCGCCCGACCTGTGGAAGGTCTTGGCCAATGCTGTGGCGCGGGATCTGAAGGGCGCAAAGAGCGGGAAACTGGCGATCGCCGATTCGAAGAAGTTGAAACTGCCCAATATCAGCGAGGCAGAGTTAAGCAAGCGCGAGAGGCATCCGGTGGCGCACCTGGAGCGCGGAGTGCTGGCGATGCTTGGCGGGATGGATGTTGAGGCAGCTGCGATCGAAGACGATGAGATGTTGTATAAGAGATTGGGCGCGGTGATGTCGCCGCATGTGTGTTATGGCGGCGCGCCGGTGAAACTGCCGCATTCCTGGAGCGTTGAGCAGCAGCGATTGGCAACGGCGATGCTCGCGCGGGCAATGCAGAGCAAGAAGGTAGAACTGGTGGATATGCGGGCGCGGGTGGTGGGCGAGACGGAATTCAATGACTTAGTGCGGGAAAAAGGCTCGAAAGCGGCGACGACCATGGCGGCGATTACCGAGCACGTACGCCGCGTGTGGGCATCCAAAGCCGTGCGGAGCGAAGCTGATACGGTGAGCATCGTGTGCGATCGTCTGGGTGGGCGGGAGCAATATGCTGGCGCGATTGCCGAGATGCTGGGAATTGAGAAGGTCGATGTCGGAGTAGTTGAGGAGACGCCGGAGTCGAGCAGGTATGTGGTGCAGGCCAGCGATGATGAAGGCGTGCGGAAGATGTATTTGAGCTTTATTGTCGAGGGAGAGAAGCATCACATGCCGATTGCGGTGGCGAGCATGGTCGCGAAGCTGGTGAGAGAACTTTCCATGGCGAGGTTTAATCGCTATTGGGGGAATGTGGCCGCGGAAATAGGGGAAAAGCAGTTGGCACCGACGGCGGGGTATACGCAGGATGGGCGGCGATGGCTGAACGATGTGCGCGGGATGGTGTCGAAAGAAGATCAGAGGGCACTGGTGCGGATCGCATGAGCCAGGCACAGAAATATCTTAACTATCTTGACATCGCAGCGCGGGCGGCGATGCGGGGCGCGGGCGATGTTGAGCCGAATCCGATGGTGGGCGCGGTGGTGGTGAAGGATGGGGTAGTGGTGGGGATCGGGCATCATCGCCGGTTTGGAGATTTGCATGCCGAGCGCGATGCGCTGAAGAACTGCAAGGCGCGAGGTGTGGATGTTCGCGGCGCGGAGATGTACGTGACGCTTGAGCCGTGCAGCCATGTGGGGAAGCAGCCGCCGTGTGTGGATGCGGTGATTGAGGCGGGGATTCGCAAGGTGGTGATGGCGAGGCGCGATCCGAATCCGGTGAGCGGCGGAGGGTTGGAGAGGTTGCGGGATGCGGGCGTGGTGGTCGAGGTGTGTGACGAGAGTGCGATGGCGATTGCCGTGTCGAACTCGTTTGTGCGAAATGTTGCGCCCGCGGCGGGAAAACAAGGACTTCCGTGGGTGGTGGCCAAGTGGGCACAGACTATTGATGGACGGATTGCGACGCGGACCGGTGAGAGCAAGTGGATATCAAATCCACTCTCGCGGCGGCGGGTTCACGCGCTGCGGGCGCGGATGGATGCGATTGTCACGGGGATCGGGACTGTCATTGATGACGACCCGATGTTGACAGCGCGAGATGTGTCGCGCGTGCGGCGGATGGCCAAGCGCGTGGTGCTGGATTCGCGGATGCGGATTCGCCTGCAGAGCAAACTGGTGCAGTCGGCGGAGGAAGCGCCGCTGATTGTGATGACGACGCGCGAGATGCTGGCGAGCGAGGAAGGAAAGGCGAAGAGGCTTGCGCTTTCGGATGCTGGGGTTGAGGTGTGCGTGTGCGGAGGAGTTGGCGATCGGGTAGATGTATCGCGGGCGCTGATGGTGCTCAAGAGTGAGTATGGATGTACGAATGTGATGATCGAATCGGGGCCGACGGTGCTGGGGAGTTTGTTTGAGGCGGATGTTGTCGATGAGGCGATTGTGTATGTTGCGCCGCTGGTGCTGGGCGATGACGAGGCGTATCCGAGCGTGTGCGGCAGAAGGGCTCCGACTCTTTCCGCTGCGCGGCGGTTGGAGTTGTTGCGCGTGAAGCGGTTGCGTGGGGATCTAGAGCTTTGGTATCGCCGCGCGGAGTTATGAAGCGGGCTTTACGAAAGCGAGTGACCCGTTGGTTTTGGCTGCTTCGCGGCCGCTTTCTGTATCAAGCGTGATTTCTAAATCAGGCTTGGCGAAGTCGTGCTTCATCATTGCAAAGCCGATGCGGGCCGCACCCATAATGGGGCTGTAGGTGAAAGTTGTGACTGAGCCGATGACGGTGTCTTGACCAGGAAGGCGGACTGCTGCGCCGGTGATGGGAAGGGCGCGGTCGAGACCGGTTTCTTTGAGTTGGACTGCCATGAGGGTTGATTTGGAATGGCCGCGGGAATGCATGCGGGCGACGACTTCCTGGCCGAGGTAGCAGCCTTTGGTGAAGCTGACGCGGTCTGCGATGATTCCGGATTCGGCGGGGAGAGAATCGGGGCCGAAGTCAAGGTTGTAGAGCGGTGAGCCGCCTTCAATGCGGGCGATGTTGAATGCGTGCCAGCCGGCTGGGCGGAGTTTTATTTGCGAGCCGGCGGTTCCGGTGCCGTGGATGCGCAGGGCTTCCGCGCCGTGATGCGGATCGTGGCCGGTCTGAACGAGGGTTTCGAAGACTTTGGCGATGGAAGTTGCAGCCATCATGAGTTCGAAACCCGGGACGGAGCAGACGTCGTCACGAAAGATGGTGACTGGCTGATCGGAGATTGCGGTGCGGAGGACGCCTCCATTTGCTGGGATTTGGGTGATGCCGAGGGTGGAGAGGAGGAGGGCAGCTGTCGGACCCTGAAGGCTGAGGCGATGGAGTTCCATGGAGCGGTCACGGATGGTGCAATCTTCCATGACCAGGTAGCGGCTGAGCTCTGCGAGTGTGCGCGGCACGGCGAGGGCATCGAGTTCGAGCGTGAAAGTGTTGCCTTCGCGGAGGACGCGGATGTCGGCATCAATGCGGCCTTTGCGATTGAGCCAGAAACTGCGACGGAACTGGTCGTCTCGCAAGTCTTTGAGTTCCTGCGTGAGCATGCGGTTGAGGAAGCTGGCCGCATCGGCGCCTGCGACTTCGATGATGCCACGGTGGGGGAGGTCGAGGATGATGCAGGCGCGTCGGAGCGCGGTGTATTCGAGGGCGAGTTCGCCGTAGGTCGCGACGACGGGAATGACGCCGGTGCCGGGTGCGCCGAGTTGACCCTCGGGGTCAGAAACGCCGTAGTCGGTGAACATGGCGCCGGCGGATGCGTGGAGGTCGTGGATGGGGGATTTGAAGGTCATAGATGGCACTGGATCAAAAGGAATGCGCATGGTATCGTCGGTCAGGTGATAGAGCAGCCTGTTGATTGCGATCGTTGCAGGTGTAAATTGACTACTATTTCTGCGAGATTTTCCGCGGTTCAATTATGGAGTATGTATGGCGATTAATTTTGATCTGCTCAAGCGTTTGTGTGAAACTCCCGGCGTTCCAGGCCGCGAGGAGCGTGTTCGTGCTGTGATTGAAAAGGAAATCAAGGGGTTGTTTGATGACACCCGCGTTGATCCGCTGGGAAATCTCATCTGTACGCGCAATCCACGGACAGGCAAGAAGGTGAAGAAGCTGGATAAGAAAGCCAAGCCCGTTCGCGTGATGCTGCTGTGTCACATGGATGAGATTGGTTTTTATGTGACCGCGATTGATGATCGCGGATTTTTGTGGATGAATGCGGCGGGTGGTTTTGATACTCGCAACATGTTCTCCCGGCGCGTGACTGTGGTGACTGATGATGGCGATGTTCACGGTGTAATGAATCCCGGTGGTCGACCGATTCACATTTCTGGTCCGAAGGATCGCGAGAAGATTCCGGAAGTGAAGGAGTTCTTTGTCGACATTGGTCTGCCCGGCGATCAAGTGAAGAAGAAGTGCAAAGTCGGCGACTATGTCGTGATGAACGAGCCTTGCATCGAAGTGGGGCAGAAGGTTGTCTCCAAGGCTCTTGATAATCGCGTGGCTTGCTGGCTTGGCATTGAAGCGATTCGTCAGCTTGATAAGCATGGCAGCGGCCATGAGTGCGAAGTTGTTGTCGCGTTCACCGTGCAGGAAGAAGTTGGACTTCGCGGTGCGAAGACTGCGAGCCATGCGGTGCAGCCTGATATTGGCTTGGGAATCGACGTGACACTGTCGTGCGACACACCCGGTGTGCCAAATGAAGAAGCGGTCACGATTCAGGGCAAGGGCTTTGGATTGCACATCAAGGACAGCTCGTTTATCAGCGATTACAAGCTGACCGCCGAGATCGAAGACATCGCCAAAGAGAACAAGATCCCCTATCAACGGACGATTCTGGCCGCAGGTGGCCAGGATGGTGCGGCGGCCCAGCAGGCCGCGGCAGGGGCTCGGGCCGTGGGTATTACCGTGGGAACGAGGTATATTCACACAGTGACTGAGATGATTGACCGCAAGGACCTGGCTGCGGCCCGGGATATTCTGGCCGCGTATCTCGAAAGCGTCTAATAAGTTCCGGAATCTGGTTGCCAGGGGTGTGCTCCCGGCATCAAAAAGGGCTCAAGGAGAT
Organism: uncultured Phycisphaeraceae bacterium; assembly: GCA_964484185.1. Taxonomy (GTDB): domain Bacteria; phylum Planctomycetota; class Phycisphaerae; order Phycisphaerales; family UBA1924; genus F1-120-MAGs238. Next base: position 4,132 of record CAZAEQ010000026.1, on the reverse strand, counting down.
TCATCATGGGTCTATGTTGCATTGGTGGCGGCTGTTCATATGGGAAATACGGCGCTGCGCTTCTGGCGGTAGTAGGGGCGGTCGCGGCATTCGGTCTGATCAACGAGCCAGATAAGAAGGCTGACCCGGCCCCAAAGGTAACTCCGGAGAAGGCTCCTGCGAAAGATGCAAAGAAAGGTGACGAGGCCAAGGCTCCGTCGAGTTTCTTTGATTTCTCGATGAAGACGATTGATGGCGAGACGCGGAATTTGTCTGAGTATAAAGGCAAGGTCATTCTGGTCGTGAACACGGCCAGCGCGTGTGGTATGACGCCGCAGTATGAGGGACTTCAGAAGCTCTACTCCGACAACAAAGACAAGGGATTGGTTGTGCTTGCATTCCCATCCAACGACTTTGGAAATCAGGAACCAGGCTCAGCATCTGAGATCAAGAGCTTCTGCGAATCGAAATACAACGTGACATTCCCGATTTTCGACAAGATCGTTGTCTCCGGGGCGACACCGCATCCGTTGTATAAGTGGCTCTCGGAACAGAAGGCTGGCGGGCCGATGACTCCAAAATGGAATTTCAGCAAGTACCTGGTGGACCACACCGGGCAGGTAGTCGGTGGATTCTCAAGCAGAGTCGCGCCAGATGACAAAGCGCTGAATGCGAAAATCGCAGCACAATTGGAGATCGCCTCGAAAGCCGCTGCATCGGCCACGCCAGCAACTGCAACACCGGCTCCGAAGGAACCCTCAGCGACTCCAGCTGACAAAAAGTAGGGTTCTGAGACGCCTCAGCCGCCGCCTACCAGCGTCACGATTTCAACTACATCACCCTCTGCCAACGTGTGCAGGGGGTGTTTCTTTTTGGGCACCAGTTGGCGGTTGACCTCGACTGCGCAAGGCTGTTTTTCGAGGCCAAGTTCCATTACCAGGGACTCCACGGTGCTCCCTGTTTTGAGCTCTTTGGGCTGAGAATTGACGATAACGGTCATTGGGGAATGGTATCGATTGAAATCGTCGGAGAAGCGCGAAACCGGGGGGACTGAATCCCTAATGTTTTCCCATCGCGGAGACTCTTATGTTCAAGTCCGATTCTAAACGTACAAACCGGTATTCCCTGTCCGTGGCAGTGCGTGCGATTGCGATCAGCACTCTCGCGATTGTGCTCACGGCTTGCGAGAAGAGCCCGTACAGCCAGAAAACCCCGGAAGATGTCATTCGCACGGCGAGCCTGATGGTCAAGAACGGCGATGTAAAGCAGTTGCCGAATCTTATCTACGCAGAAAACAATGACATGCGAGCGGTGCTCAATCGACTCGGTTCGCTGTGCGGCAATGCGGGTGCGCTTGCGATCGATCTGCAGGCTCGGTTTCCTGCCGAGGTCGCCAAACTCAAGGCTGATGCACAACAGGCAGCAGCAGAGGGAAAGCCGAGCAGTCTCCTTGGTCAGTTCATGAACCAATCAGGTGGCAATGCGGCCCAGACTCGTCGGCGTCGTCCTCAGGACACAAACCCCGGCGAAATTAAAGCACAGCAGGATGAATTTCAACAGGGCCTGGTTCGAGTCTTCACCGATCCATTCAGCATGCTGGAAGAAGCGGAAGGGAAGCTCTCGGTCACTCCGATTGACAATACCACTGTGGCAGTTCTTTATGATGACAAGCCAGTCTTTTTCCCCATCGGAATGACGATGAAAAAGTCGACTGATGGGAGATGGTACCTGGTACTGCCGACGAATCTTCCGGTCGCTGGCGAGTACATGCCGCGGAATCACGAGGAATACTCGATTGTCGGGAGCCTGATACGCGCGCTTGATAATGCCGTGATAGATCTTCGTAAAGATGTAGTTGCAGGGAATCTTAAAGATATTGATGAGGTGAGTCGCCGCGCAGGAGAGAAGGCATTTGTGCCTGCGGTTGGCATTTTCTTTGCGTACTCACGTGCGATTGAGGCGCGGGAAAAAGCAGCTAAGACTGATGCGACAAAGCCCGCCCCCGCGCAAAGCCCGGCGTCAGCTCCAAAGCTCGTTCAACCGCCGAAGAAATAAGCTCCATTCTCATTGCCATTCCCTGATTTATGAGTGATACTTCTCTCTGGGCGGCCAGCACACTCTTGCATCTCGATTGGACATGGTGCACGGCTTTCCCCCCGGGAGTTCTTGCACTTGAGAAACTCGATCGCGATTATCGGCTCTTCATTGGTGTTCGTGGCTTTGGGGTCGGTAGCTGAAGCGGATGTTGCATTTCTGAGCGCCGTCGCCGATAACACCTTGTATCAGTTGAGTGATGGAACCGTTTCGAATGGGAGCGGCGAGACCTTTTTTGCAGGAACGACTTTGAATGGAGTTGCGCTGCGGCGAGGGTTGATTCGCTTTGATCTTTCTGGATTGCCGCAAGATGCGCAGATTACGGGTGTGCGACTGACACTGCACATGTCACGGAGCATCAGCCTGAGTCAACCGATTGGTTTGCATCGAGCGACCGCAACGTGGGGCGAAGGGACATCGAACGCGCCAGGCGAAGAAGGCGCGGGAGATGTGGCGAGTGAAGGGGACGCGACCTGGCTGCACCGGTTCTACTCGACCACCTTCTGGCAGAACCCAGGGGGAGATTTTGAGGAGGTCGCGAGTTCGATCAAGAGCGTCAATGGAAACGGGTTTTACACCTGGAGTGGACCTGGTATGGTGACAGATGCTCAGGGCTGGCTGGCGAATGGAGAGTCGAATTTTGGGTGGTTTGTTCTTGGAGAGGAAACCCTGAGCGGCACGGCGAAACGCTTTGATTCGCGTGAAAACGCGGATATCTCGGTAAGGCCGGTTCTTCGCGTGGATTTTTTGATCCCGACCCCAGGCGTTCCTGGGCTGGGAGCGGCCGCATTGGCGGGACTGGCGTATCGGGGCCGTCGCCGCCGATAATGGCTGCGGGAATTCCAGGAATCGCGGCGTGTTTTGGGGGCGAACGGCAATATGGTTCGTTCTCGGTCGTTTGGCAATGGTCGTGGGTCCCTCCGGTTTTGAAGATCAGCCCGTATACGGCGTGACAGGTTCAATACCGGATTTTCAAAGCGGAGGTTTGGCGATGCCTGACTCCCCGGTTGTAGGTTCGTCCAGTGTGGTTCAACCTGTGGGCACTCGTGCCGCGGAGTTGAATCGTCGCGATTTCTTCCGCGCCTTCAAGAACAATGCGCCGCCGGCAGCATCTCTTTCAACTGCCGCTGCGATGGTGGCATCGGTCTGGGGTGTGGCCGCGATGACAGCGCAGACGGCCCAGGCCGAGCCGCGTTCGGTTTCCGGCGATGTGGATAAGAACGCGCTGCTTGCCAAGCTGGTTCGCCGGCTCACGATGGGATATACACAGGCCGAATACACCCTGGCGCAATCGATGGGGTATGACGCGTATCTGGAATATCACCTCAATCCAGCGGCGATCAACGATGCCGAAATGGATGCGAGACTCACGAACTACACGACATTGACAATGACGCCTCAACAGTTGTACGCGCAGACGGCTGGTCAGGTAGTTTCTGAGTTGTCAGAGTCCATGATATTGCGGGCGGTTTTCAGCAAGCGTCAGTTGTTTGAACGCCTGGTTGAATTCTGGACCGATCACTTCAATATCGATATCACGATTGAAGAATGCCGCCTTATCAAGACTGTTGATGATCGTGATGTAATTCGTGCCCACGCAATGGGCAACTTCCCCGCGATGCTACGGGCAAGTGCATTGAGTCCGTGCATGTTGATGTATCTGAACAACGATACAAACACGGCGGCCTCACCCAATGAGAACTATGCGCGCGAACTGATGGAACTTCACTCGCTTTCGGTGACCGGGCCATATACACAACATGATGTGCAGGAAGTGGCGAGGTGCTTTACCGGCTGGACGCTGTTCCGGCGCGGATCGGGCGGAAATCAGGGCACATTCCTGTTTAATGCAGCGCAGCACGACAACGGCGCCAAGACCGTGCTTGGAACCGCCATTCCTGCGGGCGGCGGACAGCAGGACGGATTTACAGTCCTGAACATTCTCGGCGCGCACCCCGCAACTGCGAACTTCATCGCGACCAAGCTTGCGCGGCGATTCCTGGGTGAGGATGTGAGGCAGAGCGTGATTGACTCTGTCGCGGCGACATACATCTCGACC
>CAZAEQ010000025.1:0-66103 GCA_964484185.1 uncultured Phycisphaeraceae bacterium | reverse complement strand
TGGGGCGGTTGGTGGATTTGGCGGCGGAGAAGTTGAAGGTGACGATTGAGTATGACGCCGCGGTTGTGAAGGGGGCGGTGACGGTTCGGGCTTCTGGGGCATTAAATCCTGAGGAATTATGGCAGTTCATGAATCGTGCGCTGGTGGCGCGTGGGTTTGTGACTGTGCAGAATGAGGCGAAGGCGGGCACAGGCGGAACGGGTGTTGGGGCTGGCCGGACTGGTCATTCACTGGCGTATTCGGTGGTGAAGGTTGGGGATGTGCAGCCTAGTACGCCGCGGGATATGGGGCGGGATGGGGTTGGGCCGCAGGCTGGGTATGCATCGATATTGGTGCGGGTGCAGAATCGGCCGACGAAGGAAGTGTTGGAAGCGGTGAAAGCGATGTTGTCGAAGCCATCGGGGTCGGCGAGTGAACTTGGGACGCAGGGGTTGTTGCTGGTGTCGGATTTGACGCCGCGGTTGGAGCAGATTGAGCGGTTGGTGAATTTGATTGATGCGCCGACGGCCGGTGTGAAGATTGAAGAGATGAAGCTGGAGAGTGTGTCGAGTGCGGCGGCGATTGAGCTGGCGAATAAGCTGGCGGAGAAGTTGGGGACGGTGAGAGGGCGGAAGTTGCAGGGGGAGATTGTGGCGACGGCGGATGAGTCGCTGGTGCTGCTGGTTGCACCGGAGAGCGATATTGCAACTTGGAAGGATTTATTAAGTCGCATTGATAGAAGAGATGCAATGGAGACCAAGACGTATTCGACGAAGGTGTTCAGCGTGACGGATGTGAGTAAGTTGATTGAGCAGTATCTGGGCGTGTCGGCGAGTGGAGCGAATGCAGCCGGCAATGCGAACACTTCGGGGTTTCGGATGGTGGTTGATGAGTTGACCGGGAGTTTGATTGTCACGGGGTCGGCATCGCAGCATCATCGAATTGCGGAGTTGGTCGAGCGACTGGATGCGACGCAGGTGGGAGCGACGCCGATGCGGGCGTTTCCGGTTCGCAATCGACCGGTGCAGGAGATTGTCGGGACGCTTTCGCAGCTTTTGAATGCGGGCGTGAGCGAGGGATCGGGGAACGGGAATGGGCTGTTGCCTGAGGGTGGGCCGCGGGGTGGGCTGGATACTGCGCGGGATATCACTACTACTAATAGTGCGACGGCGGTGAACAGTGGAATTGGTCGCCCGAGTGTGGGTGGGGATTCGAGTAAGACTGAATACGGTGGGAATCACCGGCGGATTACGCTGACGGCGGATGAGCCGACGAATACGTTGATTGCGATTGGTGAGCCGCGGATGTTGTCGCAGATTGAGGCGATGCTGGTTTTGCTGGATGTGCGGCAGCCGCAGGTGATGCTGGAAGTGATGATGGTGAGTTTGACGGATTCGGATGCGGTGAATCTGGGGATTGAATTGGAGCGGATCGGGAGCCTGGATGGGTCGGCGGTGAAGTTGTCGAGCTTGTTTGGGTTGAGCACTGGCGGGGCGACTGGGCGGATTCCGACGGAGGGGACTGGGTTTACGGGGAGCGTCTTGAACCCTGGGGATTTCAGTGTGATCTTGAAGGCGCTGCAGACTATTAATAAGGGGCAGACTTCATCGATGCCCAAGCTCTTGGTGAAGAACAATGAGCGGGCGACGTTTTCATCGGTGCTGCAGCAGCCGGTGGCGACGACGGTGAGTTCAAATACATCGACAACGACGAGTTATGGCGGGACGGAGGATGCGGGTACAACGGTGAGTGTGCAGCCGCAGATTGCACAGGGGGATCATCTGTCGCTGACGTATGACATTAAGTTGAGCAGCTTTGTGGGGGCGAGTGTGGGAGCGGGTTTGCCGCCGCCGAAACAGCAGAACACGATTACGAGTGTGGCGATGATTCCAGACGGACATGTGGTGGTGGTTGGCGGGATTGAGCTGGTGTCGGACTCGAAGGGAGTGAACCAGATTCCACTGGTTGGGGATATTCCCGTGATTGGGGAGTTGTTTAAGAGTCGCACCAAGTCGGCAGCCAAGACGCGGTTTTACACGTTCTTGCGAGCGACGGTGTTGAGGAATCAGAGCTTTGAGGATTTGAAGTACTTGTCGGAGAAGGATGGGGGGCACATCGGGATTGATGATGGATTGCCGACGGTGTCGCCGCGGATTATTCGATATGCGATGCCGAGTGAGGAGTTGGCGGTGCCGGGCGCGATGGTGAAGTGAATATGGGCGAAGGAACTGGGACAACACTGGAAGCGAAGACGGTGCGGCCGAGCGCGGAGTTTGTGCAGAAGATTTCGCATGAGTATGCGAGGCGGCACTTGGTGTTGAGCGCGGGGACGGAGGATGGGGTTGAGTTGCTGGTGGTGGCGGAGTCTACGTTACCACAGGTTGCGTTCAATGTGGGTGTGCGGCTGGGGCGGAAGACGGCGGCGACTGTGATGGCGGTGGATGTGCTGGCATCGGCGATTGATCGTGCGTATGCGAGCTTGGAGCGGCAAAGTGACGAGGATGGGGCGGCGACAGAGGTGATGGCATCGGCGAATCTTGAACAGGATTTGGCGAGTGCGGTGCGGAACGCGGATGCGGATTTGCTAAACACAGGTGATAAAAACCATGTTGTGCGCCTAGTTGATCTGCTGTTGTTTGAGGCGGTGCAGCGGAAGGCGAGTGATGTGCATATTCAGCCGCTGCGTGAGCGAGTCTTGGTGCGGTACCGGATTGATGGAGTGCTGCTGACGGTTCGGGAGTTGCCGGTGTCGCTGGCATCGGCGGTGATCAGTCGTATCAAGATCATGGCGCGGTTGGATATTGCCGAACAGCGGGCGGCGCAGGATGGACGGGCGACGGTGACGATTGGCGGGTCGGTGACCAATCGAGCGAGTGAGTCACGGCACCGCGTGGATTTGCGCATTGCCTCGCTGCCGACGACGTATGGCGAACGGATCGTGATTCGATTGCTGGACACGGAGCGATCGAGTTATCTGTTGAATTTCAAATCGCTGGGGATGCCGGAGGATGTGCAGCGGCGGTTCTTGGGCCAGGTGTCGCGGACGAGTGGGATTGTGCTCGTGACTGGGCCGACGGGGTCGGGCAAGACGACGACTTTGTACACGACGCTGTCGTGGATCACGAGCAATGCGAGTCCGGTGGTGATGGGCGGGACAGGGAGCAATGGCTGCGAACTGAACATCATGACGATTGAGGATCCGGTGGAGTATGACCTGTCCACGGCAGGTCTTGCGATCAGTCAAACGCAGTTGAATGCAAAGAAGGGCGTGACGTTCGCGGCTGGACTTCGCCACATACTGCGGCAGGACCCTGATGTGATCATGGTGGGCGAGATTCGCGATGAGGAGACTGCGCGGATTGCGGTGCAAGCGAGTTTGACGGGACACCTGGTGTTGTCAACGTTGCACACGATCGATGCGACCAGCGCGGTGGCGCGGTTGCTGGACCTTGGCGTGGAGCCGTTCCTGGTATCGTCGTCGTTGGCGGCCGTGCTGGCGCAGCGATTGCTACGGACATTCCATGGTGCGTGCGGTGGCGCGGGATGTGATGAGTGTTTTAAGACTGGGTTCAGCGGACGAACGGGAGTGTTTGAACTGCTGGTCCTGGACGAAGCGATGCGGACCGAAGTGAATCGTCGCTCGCCAACTTCTGCGATTGCTGCGCTGGCGAGGAACAACGGCATGGTCACCCTGCTGGAGGCAGGGCAGGCGCTGGTTGCACGAGGAATGACGAATACTGCGGAAGTTGCTCGCGTGATTGCCGGGATCGATGAAGAGACGATGGAGGTATCGGTGTGAGCATCGCATCGACTCCATTGCATGAACTTCAAACCGCGAGCGAGCCCGTTACTGCGCAGACCCAGCAGCAACCGATTGCTGTACTGAAGGATGTTCGACGGACCCGTCGATGGATGTGGACTTCGGTCGCAGCCGTGACGTTGGTTGGAATGTGGACGTTCTGGCCGCAGAAGCGGACCATCGCGCCGATTGAGATGGCTGCGGTGACGACTGTCAATGAGTCAATTGCGCCACTGGAACTCAAAGCGTTTGATGCTCCAGTCTGGACGCTCGCTGCATTGCCTCCACCGCCGCCCCCTCCACCTGCGCCGCCACCGGCATTGACCGAACAGCTGCTGGCTGTCTCAGTTACAGATGCGAATCAGCCCTCCGCGATGTTCTATCGGCCCAGCGAAGATCGCATTTTGACTGTTCACGTCGGAGACTTGATCGGTGGTAGAACCATTAAAGCAATCGCAGCGGACAAGGTCACGCTGGTCTGGAAGGCTGGAACTGCGAAAGAACATGTGGAAGTGCTGCACACTGATCCGCGGAATGCTCCGGGAGGTGCGCCGTGACCTATCACACACACTCCTGGCCAGCGGAGCGATTCTACTGGGCAGTTCTTGAGACTGAGCACACAGGCGATCGAGTTGATTCCAAGCATGCCAGACTGCACCTGGATGGTTTGCTCGAGACGCACTTACCCGTGCCGCCAGAATCGGTGCACGCGGTCTATGCATCGCTTGGTGATGGTCGCGTCCTGGCTTGTGCAGTGGATCGGGAGGACCTAGCACTGGCTTCAGAGGAGTGGATTGCACTTACCCCCAAGTCGCTTCCTCCTTTCCTGAACGACGTTCAACTTGACCCTTCAGTCCTAAACGTGCTGGTGAGGGATTTTGAACCACGGGTCTACCGCCACGCGGCACAGCGGAGAACGTTGCTTGCCTGCGCTGCAATGCTGCTTTGCACAGTTCTTGTTTGCGTGGGCTGGATGCGGCGAGTTCAGGCTGCCGCGACCTTGGATCAATCCATTGAACACGAGGTTGTGCAGGCAACGAATCGCACACTGGGTGATACCTATTCAACTGGAAGTGAGGCACAGACGGCGATTCTCAAGGCACTGGATCGCTCAACCATGCTGGCTTCGTCCGGCCGCGACCTGGCTACGTTCGATGCGGCGACGGCGTTGCAAGAGCTGCTGGCAAAGTGGCCACACAACGAAGGGGTAACAGTGCAAAACCTCTCGGTGACGCAGGATGCTGTGAGTGCGAACATCGATATTCGGGGCGATTCACAGACGTTTCTGAAGTCGATCACGCCGCCAGCGAACTGGAAGTTGGAAGAACCTCGGCTTTCAACGTCCAACGGGACTTCTCGAGTCTCACTGGTGTTCCGGCCAGTCGCGAAGGGTGGTGTGAAGTGAATCACACGCTCATCTTGGGGGCAACAAGCATTTGTTGTCTGACCGCGATCTCGATTGTCACCGCGTCGAGTCTTCGGTCACTGAACTCAACCGCTCAGAGTTCTAGCCGCTACCAGAGCGTTCAGCGCTCGATTACGGACCTCAAGCGACTCGAAGCCGCCCGACCATCCACGCTGGGGACCAAAGAGCCAAGTAAGGGCCTGAGTTCGCAGGTGAGCGATTCACTGATGCGAGCGGGGCTTCCCGTCAGCACAATGTCATCGCTCACGCCTGACAATGAAACTTCACTGAACTCAACGCTTCGGAAGCGCACATTCCGGCTCACGCTGCAACCCATTAGGCTGCCCGAGTTGGGTCGCTTCCTCAGCGACTGGCGAATACACCAGCATGAGTGGCGGGCCGTGTCCATGCAATGCACGCCTCTGCCAACCGACCCAAAACAAGTCATTGATCGCACGTCGGCTGTTCCAGCGCCGATTTCTGCCTTGATCGTATTTGAAACTGTGTTCGCCCCTGGAGGCGAAGTTCCAAGCTCTACCGGTGTTCAGAACCCCTCTCCAATCCCCGCCAACTCAGCGCCCTTGCTTCGGTAAGTCTTTTATGCACATCACTCGATCCATCATCGCCCTCCTCGTTCTCAGCTCTCTCGCTGCGTGTTCATCATCGCAGAAGGCATCGAGTCCATACGAGACGCCTTCAGCAGAATCGCGCGATCCGCGCAAGGCCGATCAGCTCAATGCCAAGGCCGCGGATCTGCTGCAATCTAAGCCGCTAGAAGCTGAGCGGATTCTTCGAGAGGCGCTCGCAGCAGACCTCTATCACGGTCCCGCGCATAACAACCTGGGTGTGCTGTATCTCGGGCAGGGGAAGCTGTATGAGGCGGCAAGCGAGTTTGAATGGGCACGGCGATTGCTGCCCGGTCACCCGGACCCGCGAATCAATCTCGGAGCGGTGTACGAGCGAGCCGGTCGAAATGACGAGGCCCTTGCCTCATACCAGTCTGCATTGGAGGTCTATCCGGAACACCTGCAGGCGATGGAGTCGCTTGTGAAACTACAACTCCGGGTGTCAAAGACAGATGAACTGACTGAGCGGCGGCTCGCAGAAATCGCATTGCGTGGGGAGACAGAACAATGGCGTGAGTGGGCGAAGATGCAACGGGCAAAACTCTCGCGTTGAAGCAAGACAAACACCCCGATCCGGCCCCCGTCCCAATTCGCCATTAAACTTGCCCCGGATCATCCTCGGTCGTGAGGCAATTCCCCTCACCCGAACCTCGCCGGAGCCCCCATGCGCTTCCTCACCCGCCTCGAAAACCTCGAACGCAAGATCGCATTGCCCGGCGGCCAGTGCCAGTGCAACGACGCGGCATCGGTTACGGTCGCGCGGATCGGGGCCACGCACTACCCCAGCGACCACCCAAGCGTCGTCGCTCCGGGTTTCAAGCCCTCGCCAACACGTTGTCCCTCGTGCAATCGAGTCCGCAACCAGACAGTCATCAACTACGTCGATCGCCTGCCGCAGCCTGACTGACCTCACCGCTTACTCACTCACTTCGTCCACGTCCGCTTCCTGATCACCTCTATCACCGCCGTCGGCGCGATGTGATCCAGGTACCGCGCGGTGGTCGTGATGCACTTGTGCCCAAGTTGTTTGCTGATGATCCCAATATCCACGCCCTCGCTTCGCAACTCACTCGCGTGGGTGTGCCTCAACCCGTGAGCATGCACGCGCTTGGCAATCTTCGCCTTCCTCCCTAGCACGGGCATCAACCTACGCACGTACGCCGTAGTGACGACGCCTCCCGTCCGCGAACAAAGAAGTGGTGCACCAACGAGTGTCCCCCAACGTTCTCGTACCTCAATCCACCGCGCGATGTACGTTGTGGCCGACGAGTCAATCCCAACCGTGCGTGCGTATCCGCGCTTCCCAAAGAGCACGCGGATCGTCCCCGCTTTCAGATCAACGTCCTTGGGGTGAAGCATCAGCGCCTCGCTCAACCTCAACCCCGTTCGGTACAACAACGCAATCATCGCCTTGTTCCGTACACCAACGTCGTACCTCGGGCACGCCGCCATCAACCGTTCCACCTCGTCCTGCCTCAAGACCTCCGCAGGGAATCTCCGCCCCGTTCTTCGCTTCTGTGGCAACATCGTTCTTCTCCCTTGCCAAGTCCACATGGTGTCCGCTACGGACAAGCGTAAACTCGTAGCGCACTTCTATGAAGAAGAAGGCAAGATCGCAAGTCGATGCGAAGATCAATCACGATGCTTATCGTCGTCCATTGGGAACTTTCATTGGGTCGCCGGAGGGCGGCACCGGTTTGCGAGGGATTCGTCACGGCGTGCCGATCGGCCGTGCTGTTAACCATCTACGCAAACGCTTCAGATAATGGCGGCAACATTGTGGCCAGAGCACTATCCCGATATTCCAACGAGATCCTCTGCCGGGACTCGCGCGAAGTACGCGGCGATTTTGTTCCGAAGGAGTGTCCGCGTTGCAATAGACAATTCCAGAAGCTTCGTGCCTGCAGGCGCGGGCTTATCTCGCGATACCGCTTCACATTCAATACGAAACGTCGTCCCAAAATCCACGAGATAGTGATTTTGTTCCACATTGCCCGCTTTGGTCGCCAACTGGTAAGTTCCTAAGTGAGGATGAGGCGCGAATACAAAACACTCCAGCACTATAAGGGCTTCTCCTTCGGTCAAACGCTTCGTTTTCTCTTCGTCTGGTAGCTTGCTCCACACTGTGGGGGGAACGGACTTCTCTGCGGGGACCCGCACATTCACACGAGTTAAGTCATCGCTGAGGTATGGGTTAACCAAAAACGATGGACGAATCCTCTGTAATGGTGCAAGCAGAAGACAGCCCCGGTCGATAGAACAACACGGGCTCAGAACGGCGAAATACCTTGCTTGAGTGACCTTTAGCTGCCAGGTGGGCGGGTCGTCAACAGAAGGAATCTTAAAAGTGGGCGATGTAGCCACGAATCCCTGAAGAATATCGCCGAATCGCAGATCTGAACCTGGATTGGCGGAGTAAAACATCAGGGAGCCTCATCCCGGTAGAACGCATCAACATCATGAAAACCACTTGAGGCGAGTCTCTGCATTGGAGTCAGAAAATCCCCTGCGGCCACCACCTTGGTAACTCCTTGAAAATGACCTTGGTCGTCTACCGCCACAGTGATAAGAAAGTTGTCCATTCTGACTTCAACAAGCCGAAGGCGAGTCGAGTTTGGTCCTGTCAATCCGGTATCGCTCCGAGAAACAAGCGCCACGTTAGTGGGTACGCTTTGGCCCGAATATGTTGTCATGACGCTAGTTCCCCCGTTCGCATGTAGTCGATGACTGGCTGTTTCACTGTTGCCTCGAATTCCTTTCTAACAAGTGCGTGCAAACGATCTGTCGTCGCAAGAATCTCTGCGGCCGGGACAATCTCTGCAAATGCATCCATATCGATGAGGAGCAGATTCTTATCGTCTTTTCTTATAATGGCTTCCACATACCGGATTGAGCCTTGTGCCCCCAGTCGGATGGACCTACACACCATTTCGGAACAGTCCTGCACGCTGAAGCGTTGAATAGGGAGACAGGTATTAAAGTAACGAAGAAAGCACTCATTCGTCAAAGTGGGGAATGGGCATTCGTCAACATACCGAAAGCCTACTCGAGCGACGGTTGGGACAGGCGCGAGCTTAAGAAACGCCGCCAGAATAAACTCAAGCGTTTCACGAAAACTATCAGGCTGATGCCTGTAGGATTTGTGTTTTGAAGAGACGACCGTGAGGCAATCCAGCTTCACTTCAATAATCACGCCTCTGTCGTCCTCGAATTTCCAGATGCGTTCATCCTCATCCGTAGGCCGGTCCCTAAGCAGCTCCTCGAGCTTCTCATGCGAGCCTTGCGCCATAAGCAAAGCACGCTGCACGATCGATTCCGATTTCGGAAAGCGCGCCATCAGTGCGAGCTGCAAGTCACCGATCTTCGCCTGCAGGAAGAACAGCTTCGGAAATCGAATCTGAAAGATTACCTGCTGCACCGTGGGATGCGGAAATATCTCGCCTACCGCTAGCGTCGTCATACATATGGTCCAAAGACTTGGATATCGATTCCAGAGTCGTGTGTTATCAGAAAATTCAGGTAGATACTAGTCACTTCCGATTCATCGTCTCCGCGTGTCCGTTGAGTTCCCTGCGCCGCAATGAGACGCCATCTGAAGCCCGATGTTAACCATCGACTTGTGTTAACCCGCCACGCAGAGAGTTCGAGAGGTTCGGGAGAGATTGGGACTAGAACTGTCGGGGTTCGCGTCCGTGACGCTACCGAGCAGCCCAAAACCGAGAGTCTCGGGCTGCTATTAGTAGTTCAAACAGCTCGTGAATTACGGGAGATTCGCCAATCGACCGCAAAACTGCGGTCTATCCGATCCGTAAAGCAGAAACGCCACGCTTTCGCGTGGCGTTCTGAAGCTCCCCGAGCAGGACTCGAACCTGCAACCTATCGGTTAACAGCCGATCGCTCTACCATTGAGCTATCAGGGAAGGATGGGAGACAAGGTTAGCCACGCTAATTTGTCGGTCAAGTTGGGGGTTGGATTCAGGGATTTGATTGCCTATTATCTCGACCCATTCGGAAGCGTCCGCATGGGTTCGTTAAACGCACCAGTTGGCAGCCTCTGCCAGCCTTCAATCAGCCCGTGTTGGGCACAGGTAGTCCATGAAATCCGGCATTCATCCTCGTTATTTCCCCAACTGCAAAGTTTTCCACAATGGCGAGCACGTCATGACTGTGGGTTCAACGGTTCCCGAACTGCACGTCGAAGTGTGGTCCGGATCTCACCCATACTTCACCGGCAAGCAGACATTCATCGACTCCGCTGGCCGCGTTGAGAAGTTCCAGCGTAAGTACGCGGGCAACTACTTCAAGGATGGCGCCAAGGCCGAAGCCACCGAAGCCGCCAAGAAGTAAGCTTGACAGGAATTCAGATTTCAAATTTGCGCTGTCAGATTTGAGATTTGGGACCTGCATCAACATCCAGACAACAGGAAATGAAAGGAGTCGCAAGTTTGCGGCTCCTTTTTCTTTGTGGAGGCATCTGAACACATGATGACTACCGATGCTTCCACAATTGGAGTGGCGACAGCCCAGGCCCCGCACCTCCTGCAATGCGCAGAAGTCTGGGGAGGCATCGATCCCGTCGATCGCGGCGTAGTCATGGTCGGGCTCGATGCCTGGGTTTACGCCCAACCATCCGATTCTGCCGATGCTGGCGGCGACATCCATTACCTCACCAGCTGCGCCACCGGAAGAATCACCCGGATGATGGTGGCCGATGTGGCTGGACACGGCGCAGGAGTTGCCCCAATCGCGAGAAATTTGCGAACCCTGGTGCGCCGATTCATGAATTACGTTGACCAGTCAAGACTGGTTGAAGGACTTAATCAGGAATTTGCAGAACTCACAAAAGATGGACGATTTGCCACCGCGATCATCGGCACGTACTGGGCGCCGACAGGAATGCTCGACCTGACATGTGCCGGTCACCCGCCGCCATTGATGTACTCAGCAAAGACCGGCAAGTGGTCGCTGATGCAGACACAGTCCGGGCAGCAGGGCGGCGATATTCCGCTGGGGATTATAGAGGGGTCGAGCTACGCAGTCTTCAAAACGCCATTGCGGGCGGGCGACCTCGTGATGCTGTACAGCGATGCGTTGATTGAGGCCAAGAGCGCAGAAGGCGCGCTGTTAACCCTTGCGGGGCTGGTTGAGGTTGTGAATTCTGTGCCGCAGAATGAGGCAGGTGCGCTGCCGCGGTTGATATTGAAGGGAATTCGCGAACGCGGGTTTGAGCTCGATGACGATGTGACCATGCTGCTTGTGCGGCCAAATTCACTGGAGCCAAAGGTATCGATTGCCGCGGGGATGACCGCCGCATGGCGGATCATGCGAGTGACGGCGACATCGCTGTTTGAAGGAGGGTTTGGCGGGCTGCCGCAACTTCGCAAGGACAGCATACTCGGCGCAGTGTTCGACCGGTTCAATCGTTCGAGCGTCAGGTGAGAACAACTGCTTCGGCAGCGAGTCCCGGGCCAAATGCCATTCCCACCCAGGGTCGCGAAAGGCTGCGGCGCATCATGGCATCGAGAATGAAGAGCACGGTTGCGGAAGACATGTTTCCGTGAGCGCGAAGGACGCCCAGAGAATCGTCTGTTGCACCTTCAGGAAGCGACAGAGCCTTGGCCAAGCCTTCGACAATCTTGGGACCACCAGGATGGATCGCCCACCCTTGAATCTGAGATCTGTTCAGCTGGCAGGAGTCGAGGATCGTGTCAAGCCAGTGGGGGACATTGCGAGTGAGTTGATCGGGGACATCTTGAGCGAGTTTCATTTCGAATCCGTGGTCGCCAATTTTCCAGGACATCGAGGACTCGGAATCAGCGAAGAGCCATGAGGAGCACGCTCTGAGCTCGGGAAGGGTGGCGTCTTTAGATTGGGAGAGAATTGTGGTGGCGGCACCGTCGGCAAAAAGTGCGTTCGCGACGAGCTGGTCGGGACGATCGCTGAAGTGCATATGAATGCTTGAAAGTTCGACGCAGCAGATGAGGATGATGGCGGAAGCATCTGCGGCGGCGATTGAGCGAGCGACCGCCAGGCAGTTGACTGCCGCGTGGCAACCCATGAAGCCGATGTGCGTTCGAGAGACGTTGCGACGGAGATTGAGCGATGTAACGAGAAGTTGATCGATGCCTGGCGCTTCGAATCCGGTGCAGGATGCAGTGATGATGTGGGTGATGCGAGAGGGCTCGATGTTGGCGCGTTCAAGCGCGATCAAGGATGACTGCTTCGACAATGCGGCGGCGTGTTGCGTGTAAAGCGCGAGGCGATCAGCGGTGCCAGGGCCGTTGGGCGGGCCGTCCAGCTTGTAGAGAGTCTGTTCGCCGGTAGCAGGGTCAACGATTGCGGCTGCGCGTTCTTGAATCCCGGACCGGCGGTGGAGGATTTCGATCAGGCCTTCGGGGATAGTTTTGGGCGAGAGGGCGCGGGCGAGCGCGATTGATTGTGCCTGACTGAGTCGTCCGGGAGGATTGGCAGTTCCGATAGAGAGAATTCGAACAGTCATGCCGGGACCCCTTGCCCATTGAACTGGCCAGATGTGGTCGGCATGAAGTGGTTGGACGCGAATGAAGCTGCCAAAGGGAAGTGATTAATGGCGACAATTCCTATTTTGAGCAATAGTTGATTTCGGATTACATGAGCTACGAAGCGGCAGCGGCGGTGGTGTTTCGCCAGAAGGACGTGATGTGCTGCAGTCCACGCGCCCATATCGATGCGAGATTCCAATGTCGCGATGACGATACGAGAAAGTTCGATGGCGCTCTGGATTGCCCAGGTCATGCCTTCACCAGTGAAAGGCTCAACGTAACCCGCGGCATCTCCCAGGACGAAAATATTGCCAGATTCGATGTTGGAACGCGTGCGTGTTAGTAGCGGAGTGCCACGCCAAAGTGAATGTTGAATTGTGTTGGGCGGTACGCCGCAGGATATGAGAATATGCTCGCAAAGTGCGGCTGGACCACCCGCAGTTCGCACAGCGTTGGGATCGAGGGCCGCTGCTGCGTTGAACTTGCCGCAGGGAAGTCGGACGAGTCCAAGATAGCCATTGCGACTGCAGAACATGGCAATTTCATCATTGTCGAGCGCAAGTGGCGAGCGGTCGAGCGTTGCTCCGACTCCCATGCGACTGTTGGCGGAAGTGCGCCACCTGAACGCAGGATGGTCGGCGAGCGCGGTGCCGCCCAGACCATCGGCGACGATGATTGTTCTTGCGGACAAAGGGCGGTCGACGCCGCTGATCTGCACATTTCCATCGACTGTGACGCGAGCGCTCGCGGAGTACACAGTTTCAGCGCCGGTGCTCTGGGCGGCCAGTGCGAGGCGTGAATCGAGTGCTTCGCGGCTAAGGACGTGATAAGTGGGAGATTGGATTGTCGCTGCTGTTTGGCCTGATCTTATGGTGGCCTTGCGAATCGTTGTCGCGCCATCGAGGACACGTGAGAGCTCGATTGAGTGCAGAAGGTTGGTACCAGATTGGGCGACGCAGCAGCCGCAGACCTTGGCGCGAGGAAAGGTTGATCTATCTAGAAGCAGGACACTCTTGCCAGTACGGGCGATCTGGTACGCTGCGATGCTTCCGGCCGGGCCTGCGCCGATGACAATTGTGTCGTAGGAAGTGTGCAGTGGGGCATTCACTTCGAACGCTCCCATACAAGAATGAGTCGTTCTGGTCGCGCGCGAGTGACGCTGGCGCCGTGAAGTCCAGCGCTCTGAGCAAGTTCACGCATCTCATCGATGGTGTACGCACCGTGGACGCTTCGAACGGCATCGGTGTGCACAATGTTCGAGCGTGTGAGCAGTCGAGGTATGCAGTACGCGAGCGATAGTCCCATCCACGTGCGGCATAGATCCTGCACTATGACGCAACTGGCAGCGAGTGACATCTGCCGCAAAACATGCTGAACCTGCGGCGGATCGAGATGGTGAAGAAACAGGCCGCTGTGAGCGATGTCGAATGAGCCTGGCAGAGGATCTGTGAGGACATTGAGCGTATGGGTATGAAGCGTGAAGCCTGCTTGTGTTGCGGTGGTCTTTGCGCACTGGAGTGCAACCGGGCTTACATCGCAGCCGTGAATCTCGAGAGAGAGGCCCGCAATTTTGGCGCGTCGAGCCAGTTCGATAGGAAGGTCGCCGGAACCGGTTGCGACATCCAGGAATCGAAGCGGGGTCGTGCGACCTCGGAGCTTTGGAGCGACTATGTTCCAGATCAGGCGATCGACCATGGCAACACGATTGAGTCGTGCCAAACCCCGTAAGGCATCGCGATGCGCCCGGGGATCCAAGGACGGGTTATCCATCAGTTCGGGAACTCGGCTGCGAACCAACGCCATGCGGGATGCTAGGGCGATTCGGGCTCGACGCTGGCATTTTCATGACAAGCAGTAATCCGCAGTTCGGCCAACTTTGATAATGGACACACCCGCGATTTCTGGTATGCTGGCGGTCACACATGGAGAAATCTCAATGAAGATGTCCCGCGCTTTGACGATTGCGTTCTTTGCTGGTTTGGCTATTTCGAATTCCACATTTGCCCGGCCAGATGCGCCAAATGCAGGAACGAGTGCGACGGCCGCGGCGAGCGATGTGCTGCCGCAGGATCCATCGCTGGTGACGGGAACGCTGGACAACGGATTGAAGTACGTGATTAAGAAGGGCACGATCCCTGCGGGACGCGCGGTGATGTGGGTTCACATTCACAGCGGTTCGCTCAATGAGACAGAGAAGCAACGCGGCATCGCTCACTATCTTGAACACATGGCGTTCAACGGCTCGGAGAATTTCAAGCCGGGGACATTAATTCCGTTCTTTCAATCGATGGGCATGACGTTTGGGCGCGATCAGAATGCGTTTACGAATTTCGATCAGACCACGTATCAGCTCTCGTTGCCGACCGCCGAGCCCGAAACGCTTGGCAAGGGCATGAGCTTCTTTGCGGATGTGGTGGGGCGACTGTCACTGCTGCCCAGCGAAGTGGAATCAGAGCGGCAGATCATTCTTGAGGAACGGCGGCGTGGATTGTCGGGACGGCAGCGCGTGCAGGAAGTGATCATGCAGCGGATGGCGCCCGGGTCGCTGTATGGCGTGCGCTCGCCGATCGGCACTGAAGCAACGATTAAGGGAGTGCAGGAATCTGACTTCCGCGACTACTACAACAAGTGGTATTGTGCCTCGAACGCCACGCTCATGGTGATTGCGGATACCGAGCCAGAAGTGGTGATCAAGGCAATTAAAGAGAACTTTGGCAAGTTGCCTAAGAAGGCCAAGCCCACGCCGCAGGAAGTCGGGGTGAAAGCGACCAGCGAGAGCTTTGCGATTGTGGCGAGCGATCCTGAGGTTCGCGGCGAGAGCATCAGCATTGGACGGATCGAGCCTGCACGCCCGCCAACAACGACGATTTCGCAGTATCGGGCTGATCTTGAACTGCAGATCGCCGAGAGCGTGATGAATCGGCGATTGAGTGAGAAGACAGCACGCGGTGTGCTGAAGTGCCAGTCGGCCAATGTCTCTGCGAGCAATTCGATGGGGATCATGTTCAACGCTGAGATTTCTGCGCGTCCGAACAAGGGCCAGTGGAAGGAAGCGCTCGGGGATATCGCGCTCGAACTGCAGCGAGGTCGCACATTTGGGTTCACTGCGCACGAAGTTGATGAAGTCAAAAAGTCTTTGTTGTCGAACGCTGAACGCGCGGTTGAAACCGAAGGGACGCAGACATCTTCGGCGACGATCGCTCGTATGAACGGAAAAGTTGCATCTGGCGAACCGATCATGGATCCGAAGGAAAACCTGCGGATCGTGAAAGATCTGCTGGCTGCGATTGCGCCTGCCGATGTAAGCAAGAGGTTCGCAACTGAGTTTGATCCATCACGTGTGTACTTCACGGCCACGCTGCCAAGCGGAGACAATCTTCCTACCGAAGCGCAGGTTCTTGAAGCTGGGCTCAAGGCACTTGCCGTGACACCGACTCAGGAGACAGAAGAGAATCATGCAACTACGCTGATGTCGACACTGCCTGCTGGCGGCAAGTTTGCCGATTTTACTGAGCACGCGGAGACACACGTGTGGTCGGGGTGGTTGAACAACAACATCAGAGTCCACTATCGCAAGATGGATGCACGTAAGGATCAGGTCTCGATCAGTATCGCGTTGATCGGTGGCGAACTGCTTGAAACCGCCGAGAACCGAGGCATTACTTCCGCGGCACAATTGGCCTGGTCGCGGGCCGCGACGAAGGGTCTGTCATCTTCCGACATCCGCGAACTTATGAACGGCAAGAAAGTCAATGTTCGTGGCGGCGGCGGGTTTGGCGGCGGTCGCGGCGGAGGTGGAGGTCGGCGTGGCGGCGGCGGTGGTGGGGGTGGCAGCGATGCGATTACGCTCTCGATCAATGGCGCGCCGGAAGAACTCGAAACCGGATTCCAGCTTGCGTATCTGCTGCTGACTGAGCCGAAGATTGAACAGACAGCATTTGAGAACTATCAGACCAACGGCAAGGAAATGTTGTCAGAAGCGATGCGGAGCCCGACTGCGCTTGGTGCTCGCGCTGCATCTTCGATCATTTATCCAGAGACCGCGGTCCGTTTGCAGCCAACGACAGCGGAGCAGATGGATAAGTTGAGCCTGACAGAATCGCAGAAGTGGCTGGAGAAGTTGATCAGCACATCACCGATCGAGGTGACGATTGTGGGAGATATTGAAAAGGATCAGATTGTGCCGCTGGTAGAGAAGTATTTGGGCTCGTTGCCCAGCCGCGATAAGGTTGATCCCAAGGCGTTTGCAGACCTGCGGAAGGTTGCGCGGCCGGCCGGACCTCGCACGTTCTCAAAGTCAGTGGATACTCCCACGGATCAAGCGTTTGTGATGTCGGGCTTCTATGGCGCTGATGATTCGAATCGGGCGGATGTGCGGGCATTGGCGATGGCATCGCGAGTGCTTTCGACACGCATGACGAAGGAAGTGCGTGAAGAGGCTCAGCTTGTGTACAGCATGGGCGCCTCGTCGCGACCAGCGACAACGTATCCTGGCTTTGGCGTGTTCTCTGCAAGTGCGCCGACTGACCCTGCGAAAGCCGATGCACTGGTAGCGAAGATCGCTTCGATGTATGACGAATTCAAGGCCAATGGACCGACCGAAGAAGAGATTGAGGTTGCTAAGAAGCAGATGGCGAATACGTTTGATGAGCAGTTGAAAGATCCATCGTACTGGTCGGGGCGGCTTGATCAGATGACCTTCCGCGGCCGCAGTGTTGACACGATTCTCAACGAGCCGGGAGAGTATCAGAAGGTGACGGCTGCGGAGGTGAAAGCGACTTTTGGGAAGTACTATTCCAAGGAAAACTCTATTGTTGTTGTGGTTCGACCGACGGAGAAGGCGAACTAGGCCTTTAGATTAGCACAAGTGGTTTCATACAGGCCGCGCATCCGGAAGGTGCGCGGCTTGTTCGTTTGAATCCGAACATACGCTTGGTCATGCTGCACACGAAGTTGTTCGTCTGGGTTGTCATTTTGATGGTCGCATGGGCTGGTTGTTCGACTGGGCATTCGACTGGGCATCGGGCGATCACGGCTGCGCCGAAGCTCTCCGCTCGGACTGGTCCGCTACAAATCGGCGTGGTTGGGTTGGTGCATGGGCATGTTGAAGGGTTGCTGTGGCAGGCGGGGCAACGCGATGATTTGAAGATCGTGGGAATTTATGAGCCGGATCGAAAGGTCTTTGATCGTCTCGCGGCCAAGTACAAGCTGGATTCATCGCTCTATTACGCATCGCTGCCGGAAATGCTTGATGCGTGCAGGCCTGAGGCGGTCAGTGTGATGACATCGATCAAGGATCATCGGATGGCAGTGGAAGCGTGTGCGCTGCGCGGTGTGCACATGTTGCTGGAGAAGCCGCTGGCGTTTGCCAATGAGGACGCGAAGCGGTTTGAACAGCTTGCTCGCGAGCATGGCGTATTAATACTGACCAACTATGAAACGAGCTGGTATGCGTCGCTGCGCGAGGCTAAACGATTGGTTGAGAGTGGAGAGCGGGCGCCGATTCGCAAGATGGTGTTTCGGCATGGGCATAAGGGGCCGATTGAGATCGGGTGCCAGAAGGAATTTACCGATTGGCTGACGGACCCAGTCGAGAATGGTGGTGGGGCGATTGTTGACTTTGGGTGCTATGGGGCGATTCTGTCGACGTGGCTGATGAACGGCGAGCGACCGATCAGCGTTGTCGCGAGCGCTACGACGCTCAAGCCTGCGATGTATCCGCATGTTGATGATGATGCGACGATTGTTGTGACCTATCCGACTGCGACGGCGATCATGCAGGCATCGTGGGCGTGGACGCATGACAACAAGGAAGCGGACATCTTTACTGAGCGCGGGTCAATTCACGCTGCGAAGTGGGATGAGCTTTCAGTTCGCAACGAGAACTCGCCGTCGGTGGTTGTGAAGCCGCCGCAGAAACCTGCGAATCTTGAGAATGAATGGGTGTATCTTCGCAAGGTTGTTCGCGGCGAGCAGGGCGTTGATCCGCTTTCGAGTCTGGAATTGAATGTGATTGCGGTTGACATCCTGGATCGGGCGCGGGAGTCGGTGAAGCGGGCCAAGCCCTGAGCGATTGCATCGCAGAGCTATGCGATGACTGTGCCGCATTCGGGGCAGAGATATTTGGGCTTGAGACCGGCGCGGTTCGCTCTGCAGCCTGCTGAAGCAGGCTGGAAGGCGACCGTGAATTTGGGATCGAATCCACGTTCACCCTCATTGACCAGTGGGGGGACTCGACCTTGTGAGCCTCAACTCGCAGTCACCGGTGCGCCGCATTCCGGGCAAACCATCAGTTTGGCCAATCCAGTGCGGTCGTAGGCACAGTTCTGGCAGAGACCCGCGGCGAGCCTCGCAGCTCGTTTCCGATGCTGCGTGTAGCCGAGGAGGACCACGATGGGCAGCGCGATGATCGCTCCAATCCAGACGCATCCCGGATAGGCAAACGCGCCGATCATCAAGGGTGTCAGAATTGCGAACTTGATGAGGAGGTTGATGCGTGCACGAACTGGCAGCACTCCGTTCTCATTGACGTAGACCTTCGGCGTGGGAATGAGATTGATGACATTACGGATCGCTCTGAACACGGCAGATACTAAGGACGGCGTGGCGAGGGCGTTCAGAGCGCCAAGTGAGGTCGAAGTGGTACGCTCTTGGGAGCGTCGAGCGAGGCCATCGCAGGGAAGTTTGGTGCCGATGGCGGAAGCTTTACGTTTGCAGGTGCGACGACGAATATAGAGATTGCGGCGTAAAGAATCACGCATCCTCTCCTATTACTACGCGACCCCGGGCCTCATTGACTCGGGGTCGTTTTGCTTTACGAGAATTAGTGTCTCATGCTGTAGCCCACGAGCCGAATTAGTCCATAAGAGACTCCGAAGACCAAGAGGCACCATCCGATGTAGACGAGGGCGAATCGCCAAGAGTCCTTTCGTAACAACTTGGCCCCGGTGTACGCAGGCAACAGGCCAAAGATCGGGATGAGCGGGCTCGCGAAGGGGAGCAAGAAGGCCAGGATCAGGATCAGCCACCCGGCACCCCATCGCACTGGGCTTAACTCCTCTTCTGTTTCCGCTACAGGTGCGATAGGCGTTCGGACGGGTTTGGAACTCATTGCGGTTAGATTATCCGCTTCAGCGGGTTTCTGCATGCATCCCCCAAACTTGACCCTCACGGAGTTCGCGCCTTTAATTGAGGCCCTAACGGGATTGTCCCGGACGGGAATTCAACCGGATCTTCCCAGATCTATCGCTGCACCGAAGTCTCGGTCTGCGGCACACACAATCGAAGGCCGTCTTTCGCCCATGGCGAAGTCGAGCTTTCACCCCTCACCACGGGAAGCGGCGAAAGCCGAGGTGAGCAGGGACGGAGATGGTAAAAAATGGCACGGTACACTGGTCCAAAACTGAAGTTGTCTCGTCGAGTGGGCGTCCCGATCGTGGATCTGCCCAAGCACACAAGCAAGCGTGCACTGGTTTACCCAGGTATGCACGGCTTCCGCGGCCGCCGCCTCAAGGCGTTCGGCATCCGCATGAATGAAAAGCAGAAGCTGCGGTATCACTATGGTGTGCTCGAGCGCCAGTTCCGTGGGTATGTTGCGGAGGCAGGTCGTCGCCCGGGTAACCGCGGCGAGACTCTCATGCAGTTGCTTGAGCGTCGACTTGACAATGTCGTGCGTCGCGCTGGCTTTGCCCGCTCGGTGTGGGCTTCACGTCAGTTGGTCGCTCACGGACACGTGAAGGTCAATGGTCGCAAGACCGATCGTGCGAGCTGCATGCTGAAGGTCGGCGATGTGATTTCTCTCAAGGAGAAGGCACAGAAGCAGGCCAAGGAAGCAATGGAAAGCCTCGCTGGTCTTGAAGTCGCGGGCTGGATCGAAGTGAACCCGGCTGAGATGACGATCAAGATCGTCGCTCTGCCCACATCAGACCAGATTCCCTTTGACATCAACGCCAACCTGATCGTTGAATTCTACCGTTAAAAAATGTTGATCTTCAACCGGCAGCGACGGTGCGACGGCGGGAAACTCCCTTCGTTGTGCCGTCGCTGCTTGTCTTGTATCGCACTACAGTGCCGGCTCAATCCAGGCCAGTTCAATCCAGGATGGTGACTCAATGCTGAAGATTCTGCGTAAAAACAAGAGTTGGCTCTTCGTAGGTTTCATGGGCCTGCTCGCGGTCGCGTGGCTGGTACCGAGCCTGGGGAAAGGCCCAGCGCCTTCAGACCAGGCGAAGGAAACCATCGGCATGGTCGGCGACACCAAGTTGAAGCTTGGTGAACTGAACCTGGCGGAACATGAGTTTGAAACACTGAATCAGTTGTTCAAGGGATTCATCTCGCTGGACACGCTGCTGGGAATCAAGGTTGAGAACGGTGCACACTGGCTGCTGTTGACGCGTGAAGCGCAGCAGGCAGGGCTGGTGGGCGGGCCATCAGATGGTGAAGACTGGGTGCCGGTACTGGCGCATTCAATGGCGCCTTCGACAGCACAGCAGATCTTGCAGCAGGATTACATGCGGGCGATTCAGATTATTCAGAGCGACCCAAAGGCGCTGGAGCTAGTGCAGAAGAATCCGCAGGCAATGTACCCGGTCCTGATCGGAATTATTGAATCAAACCTGACGAACGCCCTTCAGCAGGTCCGGACACAGGGAAACTCGCGACTCGCAGGCGTTGAAACCATGGGCGCGAGAATGGCGCCCGATGTGTTCGATCAGGCGATGGCAAAAGTCCGCGGCGTGCGGCGGTTAACCAATGCGTTCTTTGGTGCAGCTCGCACCAGCGATAAGCGGCTCGCGAGCATCGTGATGGATCGCATGGATTCGGCAGTGGTGAACCTGCTGCAGATTCCCGCTGAGCGTTTGAAGAAAGACATGCCCGATCCGACGCCGGAACAGTTGCTGGCGCATTTCGAGAAGTACAAGACAGCTCAACCAGGAACGGGTGAGCTTGGCTTTGGGTACGTGCAGCCAGATGGTGTGAAGCTTGAGTACTTGAAGCTCGATCGAGTTTCAGTGGAGAGTTCGCTCAAGCCTGATGAGGTTGAAGTCAATAAACGCTGGCGGGCAAATCGGGCTCTGTACAAGGGCGAGTTTGCGGAAGAGCGGCCCAAGATCGAAGCGGAGATGAAGGCTGATCTCGTGAAGACGACGATGGCTGAAGTGGTTCGCATCGCTCGCGCTGAGTTCACACGAGCATTGAAGAAGCTCCCGGATGATGGGGCCTACAAGCAGTTGCCAGCCGACTGGGAGACCAGCCGTATCAAGCTGCAGGATGTTGCAAAGGCAATCCAGACAACGCTGAAGCAGACGCAGGGGACAGATATTCCTGAACCGCTCGTCACATTGAAGACCGGTTCGTGGCTTTCACCCAAGGAAGTAAACGAACTCGAAGGCATCTCACGGGCAAGTGTCCAGATGGGCCCCAAGCGCGAGAATTTCATCGAAGTGCTCAGCCACCTTCGCGAACTTGGCGCTCGCAACGATTACGCCCTGCAGGTCGGAGTTCCATATCCCACCGACAAGGCGCTGGAAGGACCCGATGGTTCGTTGTATTTCTTCGTGGTCACAGGCCTTAAGAAGAGTGCGCCGGCCGAGAGCGTTGAAGAAGTAAAGGCCAAGGCAATTGATGATTACAAGCTGCTCGCTGCATTCGAAAAGCTCAAGGCTGAGAAGCAGCAGTATCTCGATCGTGCCGTGGCCGAAGGGCTCGATGCGATCGCGTTGTCATTCGAGCGGCCCCCGCTTGATGCAAAGACCGGTGAAGGCGGCGAGAAAGCTCTGGAGGTCCAGAAGCTGGTCCAGATGAATCAGGGACGCGTGCTTGTTGGTGGACGCGAGGACCGGACTCTCGCTGACAAAACATTCCTTGAGAATGTGCGAGCCGTTGTCAAGACCATTGACCCCAAGGCTGAGCCGATTCTGGGTGATGCAGCAAAGGGCGAGTCAGTCAAGAACCGATTTGTCGCCGCGGATATCACGCCAAACAAGTCAATCGTGATTGCGTTTGTTGTAGCAAACAGGCCGATCACCCAGGAGCAGATGCGGGCAATTGGTCAGGGCGGCGATGAGCGAGTCTTGGTACTTCAGGAATTCCAGCCAGAAGAAGGAACGACCAAACTCAACAACCCGTTCGAGTTTGACACGATGAAACAGCGCATGCGTTTCAAGTTGACCAAAGACCTCAAGACTGAAGAAGTAAAGGTCCCCGGCACAACCACGGGCACTACCGCGCCAGCGACCACCGAGCCAGCCAAAGATGCAGCGGCGACCGCGCCCACGGGAACTCCGTCGAAGTAAACCATACTCGAAAAAGAAATAAGGCCTGACTCTCAAGAGGGTCAGGCCTTTTAGTTTGGCCAAATCGTTTGTGCAAGTCGTTGCGTGACGTGGTATCAGATTCCCTTCGCCTGTTTGGCGGCTTTGATCTTCATTCGAGCGAAGTTCTTTTCTGAGTTCAGTGCCGCGAGCTTCGCGGTGCGGTCTGTTGCATCCGCGGCGACCGACTTGCCTTCCGCGGCCCGAAGTTCAGCTTCGGCTTCTGAGACCGCGATAGATTCAACGGGAACAGCCTTCTCGGCGAGAATCGTGAGACGGTTAGAAACCATCTGGGCGAAGCCGCCTTCGATGACGTATGAGCGGCTGCCGCCTTTGCCAGCGGAAGAATCGGCAAAATCTACGCGAAGTTCTCCAGCACCCAGACGGGTGAGCAGGGCCGCACGATCGACCATGATACCGATCCCGCCGTCCCAGGCAGGAATTGAGGCATAGACCGCATCCTCATCGAGGATTCGGGCGGCGGGGGTCACAACACGGCAGCGGAAAGCTTTAGATGCCAAGGCTAGTCTCCAATGGAAGGGGCCAATAGTACGCGCACGAGCGTCAGGAGTCTTGTGGTCCTAATGAGTTGAGGAGGGCGTTTGATAGGGCGTCGGGAAGCCATTTCGCTGGGGGTGTTTGCCGGGATTCTGGTCCTGGCGGTGGTCGTTCGCATCTTTTTTGCTGGCGGATGGACTCTTGAGACCACGCTGCTGGAACTGCGGATTCACAGGACTGCGGTAGGTCTGGTGGTGGGGGCGGCGCTTGCAATTGGCGGCGTATTTCTGCAATGCCTGATGCGGAATCAGCTTGCATCGCCTGACCTGATCGGTCTTGCTTCAGGGGCGGGACTTGCCGTGATGGCTGGTGAATATTTCTCACGCACAACCGGAAGCGGCAGTGCGAACGTTCTGGCAAACGCAGGACTTGCAATGGTGGGCAGCGCGTTGTCGCTCGCCGCAGTCTGGGGACTGGCACAGAAACGCAGGATGATGGAGCCGGTGAGTTTGGTGCTGGTGGGAGTGATTGTCGGCCTGCTTTGTTCTGCGATGACAATGCTCCTGCAGCACCTGATGCCCGGCCAAGGCGAAGCTACAAGGCGATGGCTGCTGGGCAGTTTGGATGAAGGTGCACGCTCCTGGGCGATCTGGGCTGGCGGCGGGCTCTGTGCAGTATTTGGCGTCATGGGAACGCTCTGGTGGCGACGACTGGATGCGATGACGATGTCAGAGGACGAGGCTCGCTCGCTCGGTGTCAATGTGCGTCATATGCGGCAGTTCTTGTTCATCGGGGCAGGTGTGCTCGCGGCGATTGCTGTCGTGCTGGCGGGGCCAATTGGCTTTGTCGGCCTGGCGTGTCCACATGTGGCACGTCTGTGCGCTGGTCCATCGCATCGCTGGTTGATACTGCTTTCAGCGATTGCCGGAATGGTACTGGTTGTCAGCGCTGACAGTGTTGTCAAGATGCTGAACCTTTCGGCAGGACGGATGCCGCTGGGCGTGCTCACCACGTTTATTGGCGGTCCGGTACTGATTTCGATGCTTCGGCGCGGTCGTTAACGTTGCTTTTTGAGCATCTGCTGCCTCTACTCTGTTACTGTGGCAGCAAAGAAAGTAAAACCCGTGCAAAGGTCAGAGGCGGCTGGAGCCGTGTCGACCGTTACCAAAGTCGTTGATGCCTATGGCACGATGTCGATGAAGCCGCTGCATGTGCTGGTATTTCTGCTGCCGCTGATTGTGATGTACGAGATCGGATCGGTCTGGTACCTGTCTGACCCAAGCCGCGGCGTAGTTGAGACAATCGGCGCGCGGTCGATGTTGTCACGGTTCTTTGAGACGTTTGGCCCGCTGACGTTTTACCTTCCTGGAGCGGTGCTGATCGTCGTGTTCTTTATGTGGCACCTGTTCACTAAAGATAAATGGCAGATTCGGCCATCGGTGATCGGCGGAATGCTTCTTGAGTCGCTGGTGTGGTGTATGCCATTGCTTGTGATTGGCACGCTGCTGATGCGAAAACCGTTGATCGCGCCAACGGTCACCGGAGCGCTGCACGCATTACCCTGGCAGGCTCGACTGACGCTGAGCGTCGGCGCCGGGCTATACGAGGAACTACTTTTCCGCCTGGTGCTTATTACGCTGATTCACTTTCTCACTGTTGATGTCATCAAGACCAAGGCGATGTCGGGAAACATCATTGCGATTCTAATTTCAGCCGTGCTGTTTTCGCTGTATCACCACAACGCGGTACCCATGAACGATCCACGCGCGTTTGAGACATATCTGTTTTATGCAATCGCGGGCGCGTACTTCGGGGCGATTTTCCTGGTACGTGGGTTTGGAATTGCTGTTGGTTGCCATGCCCTTTATGACGCGATTGTGCTGGTGGCCCTGGCAAACAACGGAAAATGATTCAGTCTGCTTTCAGTGCTTTGAATGCCTCGATTGCGTGAACACGGGCAACGCTGTGATCCACGATCTGGGCGGGGTAATTCAGTCGATGGCGTGAAAGCGGTGTGGGGTCGTGAATCTCTTCATCAGACAGCGATGCAAGCTCAGGGACAAATTTACGAATAAACGTGCCGTGAGGATCAAACCTCTCTGATTGACTCAGGGGGCTCAAGATTCGAAAGTAGGGGGCCGCATCGGTGCCGGTCGACGCCGACCATTGCCAGCCGCCGTTGTTGCTCGCGAAGAAAGCATCGATGAGATTACTCATGAAATACTTTTCGCCCCAGCGCCAGTCGATGAACAAGTCCTTTGTCAGGAACATCGCCGTGACCATGCGGAGCCGATTGTGCATCCAGCCGGTGGTGTTCAACTGACGCATTGCCGCATCGACGATCGGGTAACCCGTCTTGCCGTCTTTCCACGCATTGAAGTGCACCTGGTTGTATGACCAGTTCAAGCGATCGGTTGGTATCTTGAATGCCCGGTTCATGCAGACCCGTGGAAATCCGGTGGTAACGTGAATGTAGAACTCGCGCCAGATCAATTCAGAGATCCAGGTATCAAGCCCCTCATGTCCATTCTCAAACTTTCCCTTGTTCGCGTCGGCTGCCGCCAAGATGCACTGTCGTGGTGAGATGGAGCCGATCGCAAGTGCCGGGGAGAGGCGACTGGTTCCCTGCTTTGCGGGGAAATCACGATCGTCCTTGTACGCTTTGCCGCGTGCCGCGATAAATGTTGACAGTTCCGCCATCGCCACGTGCTCGCCTGCGGGCCAGAGATTTAATCGTTGGGCAACTGGCATCTGCGGCTCAAACCCAGGTGGACATTCTGGGACAGGATCAAAAGCAATGTCGAGCGGGCTTTGTGCTTCTGGCCGCGGAAGAACTTTGGGCACGCTGCGGTCTGCATGAAGTTCAGTCAGCCGTTTCAGCCATGCACGCTTGAATGGCGTGAACACGGTGAAGTACGTGTTATTCCCAGTCGCGATAGATGTTGGATCCAGAAACGACTGGTCGGTAAATCCGCGTGCCTCTAAACCTGATTTCCGGAAAGCTTCAACAACCGCGGCATCGCGCCGGCTTTCATCGACTTCGTACTCGCGATTAAAATACACCGCATCAGCTTGGATGGACTTCGCCAGTCCAAGCAGCAATCGCGGGACATCTTCGGGTGTCTTGCTGAAGAGGATCTTCAGTGGAATGTTTAAGGATGCAAGTCTCGGCGCAAGCTCCGCGATGGTCCGCAATCGAAGATCGACCTGTAATGGCGCTAAATCGTGGGCGTTCCATTCAACTGGCGCGACAATGTACACAGCAACCACTCCGCGGCGGGCTTGCTGGCTCGCCTGGAAAAGACTGGTGTTGTCGGCAAGGCGAAGGTCAGATCGGAACCAATGCAAAATCCGCATGTCGATCCCTTCGCCAACCTAGGACGATTAGATTCCAAAGTGGTCAGAAAAATCAGCTCATTTGGAAGTCTTGGCGAGCCGCTCCCAATCCGCTGCAGAGAGGTAGGCTACACACTTGAAGGCGCCCTTCGCGTCCTTGGAATACACCATGCAACAGGCT
Source organism: uncultured Phycisphaeraceae bacterium (assembly GCA_964484185.1). Lineage (GTDB taxonomy): Bacteria > Planctomycetota > Phycisphaerae > Phycisphaerales > UBA1924 > F1-120-MAGs238. The sequence continues at coordinate 39,445 of CAZAEQ010000025.1, read as the reverse complement.
TCATCTGCACTGCGAACGCGTGGAGGAAGGAGTGGGGCGACAGTATTTGAGTGGCCGACAAGAAGCACATTTCCGGCCGCGGGTGCGACCAGAAGTGCTTCCAGGGCTTTCCCGCCAGAAGCGAGTGCGGCTTCATCGGTGGCCGGCTTGCCGAACAAAGCTTCTGCGGTGTCACGAGCGCGGAACATGGGGCTGGTGCGGGCTTCGCTGAATGTGATTCCAATAGCTCTCATGCTCGCAGCAATCGCTTCAACTTCCTTCTTCCCATCGGCGGAGAGGTTTTTCTGCTTGGCGCGATCCGTTGCACCGGGAACATCTTTCTGCGACTGATCGCTCTTGCCGTGGCGGAAAACGACGACGTTACCCCCTGCCTTCAGCGCGGAGATAAGGTCTGCATCTGGCAGGTCACTAAACGTCTGACTCGCGCCATCAGCGAACGTCGCGCCGACTGCGGGAGTAGTTGTGAGTCGATAGCCCTTGACGCCCAGCGGAAGTGCATAGATGCCGGAGCGGGCGGTGATGTAGAGTGTGTCGAGCTTTTGGCCGCCAAACTCGCAGTTTGCGGGACCTTCGGGAACTGACCAAGTCTGGCCAAGTGTCAAGTCAGGCTTTACTTCCTGAATGAGTTTCTTTCCGGGAAGTGCGATGTAGATGTTTCCAGCAGCGTCTACCGCAAGGCCGTCGCCGGTGCCTGGGAGCACAGCTTCCTTCTTTTCGCCAAGTGTTCCAGGTGAGGTGATCGCGTAGGCCACGAGCGCGGGCCGGCCCGCTGGGACCACATAGAGAGTCTTTTCATCGGGCGACAGCATCACGCCGTTTGGCCGGTTGTCATCATCCATCGCGCGGGTCACTGTCCGCTTGGAGTCTTTCTCCGGAGATGCGTAGTACACCGACTGCTTGCCCTGTGGATGCGGTGGGGCCTTGTAGAGCGGATCAGTGAAGTAGATTCCACCTTGCGAGTCAATCGTGAGGTCGTTGCAGTTTGAGAACGATTTGCCTTCAAACGAATCGGCGACCGTGATGAGTGAACGCTTGGCGAGATCCACCTCTACGAGCCTTGCGCCGCCAAACTGTGTCATGAAGAGGCGGCCGCTCTTGTCAAACATCAATCCTGCGCCAGACTCGGTCTTCTCGAGCACCGTATCGAGCACGCCATGTGAATCGAGTCGGTAAAGCTTGCTCGTGCTCATATCAACAAAATAGATGTTTCCAGCGGCATCGGCCGCGGGGCCTTCAATAAATCCAAACCCGCCGCGGAGCTTGATCGCTTCTACTGGCGCTTTTGCAGTTTGCGGCGCGGGCTGGGCGAACGTGCTCGCAGCAGTTGTAAGAAGGGCTAGTGAGCAGGCAGTGAGCAAACGCATAGAGACTCCTTGAATGGTCGAAAGTGTACGGTGTGCACGCCATGAAAACGAGGCAATTAAGGTTTCCAACGCTGAGCAATCGGGACCCGACGCCCCGAGCCAAAGGCAACGGAACTCACTTTGAGCCCGACCGCCGCCTGCTTGCGTTTGTACTCGGACAAATCAATGAGACGGATCATCCGCTGCACAACCGCGGCGTCGAAACGAGTCAACTCGATGATCTCTGCGGAACTCTTTCGACGTTCGACATACAACTCAATAATCCGATCAAGAACCTCATAGGGCGGCAATGAATCCTGGTCGGTCTGATCCGGGCGAAGTTCTGCGCTTGGAGGTTTGGTGATCGTCGATTCTGGAATCGGTGGGGAATTAAACCCTGCGTCTTTTGGATTCTGGTTGATCCACTTCGACATCGCATACACGAGCTGCTTTGACACATCGCTTAAGACCGCAAGGCCGCCATTCATATCGCCATACAGCGTGCAATAGCCAACCGCCATTTCACTCTTGTTGCCCGTAGTCAGCACCATCGCGCCGCTTCGATTTGAAAGTCCCATCAGCACAGTTCCGCGGCAACGAGATTGCAGATTCTCTTCCGTGATGTCAGGCAGCACTTCACCCAATGCCTTCAGTTCGCGTTTGCCAAATGCGTCATTCAGTGTGCCGCGGAAGCCTTCAACTGCCGGATTGATGCCAGCAGTGATGCACGTAATTCCAAGCCGCGCTGCAAGTTCATACGCATCATTGACTGAATGCTCGCTGGAATATGGTCCTGGCATCGCGACCCCTAGTACATTGCTGGGCCCAAGGGCGGTGGCAGCAATGCACGCAGTCAGCGCAGAATCAATGCCGCCAGACAGGCCGATGAGGGACTGTTTGAATCCAGTCTTGCCCAAGTAGTCTCGTACGCCGAGTACCAGTGCGTGGTATGCCAGCGCAGGTTCAGAGGAACTTGAAAGTGGATCGGGCACAGCGCTGGTCGATTCGGTATCAACAAGCACGAGATCTTCCGCAAATCCGCGGCCTGCCGCGATCAGTGTGCCGGTGCCTGAATACACCGCCGCGTGACCATCGAATATCAGGTCGTCGTTTGCTCCCGCAACATTGACCGCCGCGACACAGACCTTGTGAGCCTTCGCGTGCTTGCGGAGGATGTCGCGATGGCGTTGACCTTTACCAAGTACAAAAGGGCTCGCAGACGGATTGACGATGACTTGAGCGCCCGCCGCGACCAGTTCGGGAACTGGATCGGCGCGTCCTTCATACCGCCACGAGAACCCGACATCCTCGCCCTTCCACAAATCTTCGCAGATCGACAGACCGACTCTCATCACGCCACCGGATGTCGGGACAGATATGACGCACGGCTTGTCACCAGGTCGAAAGTATCGATCCTCATCGAAGACGTCATAGGTTGGCAGTAACCGCTTGTCGTAGTAGTCAATGAATTTGCCATCTCGATATGCGACCAGCGAGTTGCAGATGCCGCCTGAGTCTGATCCGGAAGCTGGAAGGGGGACTCCGAAAATCACGGTAATGCCCGAAGAGTGTTTCTCTCCGATTGATTTCGCGGCCGCTGAACATGCGGCAATAAAGCCCGATTGCAGCAAAAGATCTTTAGGTGGATACCCGCACAACGCCAGTTCGGGAAAGACGATGCAGTCGGCGCGTGCGGCCTTTCCACGACCAATCAAATCAATAATCGATGCGGAATTCGCGGCGATATCACCGACTACCGAATTCATCTGTGCGAGGGCTAACAGCATTGCCAGACGATAGGTCTTTCAGGATGCGGGCGGTTGTTCAAGTTCGCGACTTCCACGAAGTTGCCACGGTTTGAGAATGATCGCCGCGATCGGAGACAATACTACCAGGACGATGAGTTCGCAGGCCGTCACAGTGAGTGCAACTGGAGCCACCGATTGCCAGGCGGGAATCGCGAGCATTTTAGCGACTGCCGTGACTCCACCTTCTCGCGAGCCCGCAGCGCCGCCTGGGTAAAGGACTCCAATGAGGAAATAGCACCCCGAAAGCAGAAGCGCGTTGCTGTAGGCGAGTTCAACTCCCAGCACTTTGCTGACGATGTAGAACCGCGCTGCCTGCACAAGTACATCTAATCCGCGGATGACGAGTCCCACCGCGAACCATCGCGATGCCACCATCCCGCAGCCGGCGTGCAGATGCGTAAAGGCCTGCGAACCAGCGAACTTTCGCGGCCACGAGGTAGGAAGTTTGGAGGCGAGAAATTGCAGCCGTGCCAGACCTTGCGGGCCATCGACGGCACGTGCAACGCCCATGGCGATCGCGGCGAACGCGGGTATGCCGATGATGACTGCCGCGAGCCACGGCACATCGATCTGCTTACGCCACAAACTGGCGGCCGTCAATGGACCGACAACCATGAGTGCGCCAAGACCGACCGCCGCGAACCACGAACCAATGGTGAGAAGTGGAATCCGATCGCGGCGATTGTGAATGAGTATTCGAAAGAAGACTGACGCTTTGAAAGGCACAAAGGCAAGAAGCGTGGCGATGCAGTTGGTGGCGATGACTTCGACCGGCTTGAGGTCTTCCTTGGCTTTGACAGTTGTCCAGAAGCAGAGCCCATTGAGCGCGACACTGAGGATCGTCAACGCCAGCAGTGCCGTAGCGTCGGCGATCGAAATGCCGCGAAGCTGCAGCAGAGCTTCCTTGTTGTGCGGCTGCAGCGCAAGTTGAATGCACCACATGAGCGCGGCGAGTCCAATCAGAAAGCCTGTAATCTGCAGCAGGATGCTGAGGGCTGAACGCGGTCTTTTTGGATCATCGCTCAAAGTGAATTCCTTGGAGCTGCGCCCTGTGCCTGCAGTTCTACTAGCAATGTGGCTCGATCCGGCCATTGCTTGATCGCGATTGAATTGACCTTCAGCCACTGTCCGACTGCTTCGGGTGTTAACAACGGCTGATTCCATTTTGATTTACAATAACGATCCAGTTCACCAAAGTTGATCAGCATGTGCGTGATTCCCAACGCCTTGAGTTCCGCCGAAGTTCTGTAGCGGTAGGTTCCCGTTGACACATCTCGTTCAAGCAACGACGAAATGTCCCAGGTTGTTGAATACTCGGCGAGCCCAAAGTACAGCGGCGTGGCATCTCCAACTAGCAAGAGACTGCGAGGACTGATCTTTGCGAATCGGATGAAAGCTTCTGGTCCAAATTGCGTGTTGACAATTCTGTCCCGCTCAGATCCACTCATCCGCTGCAATTCATCGCGAAAAAGCTCTCCGGTGAAATATCCAGGGCCAGCAAAGAGCAGAAAATTGGGGTCTCCCATCGATTGCTGCGGTGTCGAACGCTGGTGCAGGTACACCGTGCTGAACCAGAACCCCTGGAAAACTACGAATGTTCCGATGGCGATCTCTGCAACTCGCTTCGCCTTGAAGCTGCAGCAAAATACTCCCGCCGCTATCGCAAATGGCACCAGCAGCGGCCTGAGAAACCGTGATTGCAGGTGTGTCGCAAAGAGCCACGCGCCAAGTTGGCTCGCGATTCCCAGCAGCAACAGCACCGCAAGCGTTCGATTCAATTTCGTGAATAGCAGGGCACCAAGCAGTATCAACGCCAGGAACGCCAGCCCAAACTGAGAATGAAAAATTCCGCGATCAGATGAAAAGAGCAACCCAATGCGATCTCCAATGGACCCAGTGAAACTGTGTGCAACGGCATATCGCCCAATCTGCTCTACATCCCAATGTCCGGTTCCAAAGTACTTTGAAAGTTGTGGGAAAACCGGATTGCCCGAGGCCAGGTAATTCCGAACCAGCCAAGGTGAAAGTGTGATCGTTCCAACGGGAAGCGCAACGAGCGCTAACTTCGGAATTGTCCGAATCGGCACATTGCGCAACATGATGAGCCCGACTGGTGCGGCACAGAAAAGCAACGCGGTGGGCTTACACCCGCAAGCAACTCCCACCAGGAATGCAGTGGTCGCCGCGCGAGCAATTGCTGAAATCGCCCCATCCGCCGCAACCAGTATCGCGCCCGCGAACAGAGCCAGCATCGCGCACTCGTTGTATGACAGCGAGCCGGTCACAATGACCCACGGAATCGAAAGAAGCGCTGCAAACGCAATTCCGGAAGCGGTCCGGTCTTCGGTCAACAGCAATACAACCCGCCCCGTCAACCATGCCGCGATGACCGCACACCAGACATGGAAATGCTGACATACAAGGAGCGGCAGCCCATCAAAGGTCAGCAGCCCAGTCTGGTCCGACTTCGCGCCCAGCGAGTTCAACGTCTCTGCCGCCGCGCCGAACTGCATAAACACCGATTCCACATAGCTCGGAAGATACGAATAGACGTTGTGGTCGACCGGGTTCAGCCGTCCCGCAGCGATCCACTCCTGCGGCAGCTGCAAGTGATAGCTCAGCGAATCGAATCCGCCAAACTCAGAATCCCAAAGCCATCCCGGCGGCTGCGAGGCAGCGAGAAACATGAGAGCAATTGGGACGAGCGCAAGAAAAGGCGCGGCCGATGAGCCATGAAACCAGGTCTGCAATTCCCGCTTTCGCCACGCCTCTGCCACCCATCGAACAATCGAAATGATTGCGAAGACTGCACCGATCAACCAGAGTGTCAGCGTGATGCCGCGAAGTTGGGGAGAAAAGGCTCCCAACCAGGCGATCAAATGCGTAACGGTGAAGCCAAGACCCATTCCCACCGCGACTCGAACAGGAAATTCCGTCGATGACTTCACGCAGCGGCGCGTTATAAAGCCCGCCAGCTGCACCATGGGTGCCAGCCACAGAAAAGTAGCAAACGCTCCCAAGAGCGTCCGCATTGCAACCGTCGCTGCCGGCGACTCAAATCCATCGCCGCCAATCTGATTTCCAAAAGACCCAAGCGTCTCCCACGCTAGTAATAGCGCCGCGCCGCCGCCGCCGAACAGCAGTAGCGACCGAGTAGGAGATTGTGTTTCCGCAGTGCTCACAGGTGCTTAGGATACAACCATGTCCGCACGTAAGCAGTCTGAAACCGCCAACCCGATACCGGAATTCGAAATCATCGAGCCTGTATGCGCAGTCTTCCGCCGCAAACTCAAGTCTGAAGGCCTCAAATACACGCCGGAGCGAGCGCAGGTCCTCGATGTCATCATCCGCCAGACCGGCCTCTTTGAAGCTGACCAAATCATCACCGAAGTGAAAAAGACCGGCATCCGCGTCTCTAAGGCCACCGTCTATCGCACTATCAAGCTGCTCGTTGAAGCCGGCATCATCCAGCGCGTCATGCTCGATGCCGATGCTTCGCTCTATCACTGCGTCTTCGGCCGCGCACCCAGCGACTTGCTCATTCGCCTCGACACCCGCGAAGCGATCACCCTTGATCTTCCTCAACTTGCGCACATCCGCGATGAGATCTGCAAGTCCCGCGGCCTGATTCCGCAAGGTCACCGTCTGCACATATTTGCATCTGCGAAATAGTTACCGGCACCCATCAACCGCTCGCTCTTTCACCAGTCGCACAAACTGCTCGCCACGCCGCTCGTAGTTTGCGAATTGATCCCACGATGCGCACCCAGTCGAGAGCAGCAGCAGATCACCTTCCCGCATATTGATCATCGCAGCCTCAACCGCCCGCTCGAGCGTCTCGCATTGATACACATTCTCGCGAGGTCCTGCCGCCTGAGCAATGGTCGGCCCAGTCCCACCAATGGTGTACAGTCCGCCCAGCGATCTCGCCAGCTCCGAAATGTCAGCGAGGTTCGAGCCCTTGTTGTACCCGCCCGCAATCAAGTGAATGCGATGAAGTCCTTCGGCCTCAAAAGCTCGCACCGCCATCAGCGCCGATTCCGGCGTTGTGCTCTTTGAATCATTGTAAAATCGACGCCCCTTTACTTCCGCCACAAATTGCAGGCGGTGGGGGAGTCCGCCAAATTTCCGCACTGATGCGATCGCTTCATCCGGCACCAGCGAAGGATCGAGCAATCTCGCGGCATGCACAGCCATCGCCGCATTCCGCTGATTATGCTCGCCGGGAATCGCAAGTCCCGCGATCCGATTCAAACTGCTGATAATGTGCCGATGCACGCCCGCGCGGCACGTCCACACTTCAACATCTGCGCCCAGCACCGCATGATTCCCCGGCGACTGCGCTCCCAATATCGCCTGCTTGCTCGTTTTGTAGTGGTCCGCACACCCGTGCCAGTCCAGGTGATTCGGACTGAAATTCGTTACAACCGCCACATGCGGCGACCACCCATTCAACCAATGCAGCATCGCGCTCGACAATTCCAATACCACAAACGTCTCAGGCTTCACTTGATCCAGAACTGGCAAAAGCGAGCCACCGATATTTCCACCAAAGATTACCGCGCGGCCGTTCTGCTCCAGAATGTGGTGAATCATCGCCGCCGTGGTGCTCTTGCCCGCCGACCCCGTCACCGCCAGCACACGCTCGCGATTGTGCAATCGTGAAACCACCAATCCAATTTCTGTGGTCACGCGCACACCCGCGCTCAATGCCGCCTGCAAAAACCGGTTCTCCCACGGCTTTGGAACCGCGGGATTCGCGACCACCATGTCGCACTCAGTAAAGTCTTTGACATAATGCCCGCCCAGCGCGAGCTTCACCTGCCCCGTCGCCACCAGATCGCTGATCAAATCAACCGAGCTTTGCAACTTCTCAACGTGATCAATATCCGTCACTGTCACCGTCGCGCCCTGCGATGCCAGCCACCGAGTCGTCGTCACTCCGCCGCCAAAGCGGCCCAGTCCCATCACAGTGACATTCATTCCGGTGAGATCACATCGCATGCAACGCCTCCTTGCTCGACCTTATCCTAGAGCAGGTCGATCGGGTCCACATCAACAGCCGTATTCGCATCGCTTTTAAGCAGCCCTTCATCCCGCAACGCCGTCAGCCCCCTGAGCAGCTCGGGTGCACTGCCGGCAAACACCTCCACTGCATATCGATAATGTGCCGCAATTCGCGAAATCGGTGCCTCCATCGCCCCAATGACCCGCAGCGGCAACTGCAGTGCCCGAAGCGCAGCCGCAATCTCCTCCGCCGCGACCCGAGCCTTATCCGCCTTCAAATCGCGGCACACAATTCGCGCCATCCTCGCCACCGGCGGCAGCTTTGCGCTCGTCCGAATCGCCAATTCCCTTTCCGCGAACCCCTCATAATCATGCTTGGCCGCGAAATTAATCGCCGGGCTCTCTGGCGACAACGTCTGCACAATCACCGTTCCCGCCGCCGCCGATCTTCCCGCGCGTCCCGCAACCTGCGAGATCAACTGGAACGTCCGCTCCGCCGCACGGAAATCCGGCAACGCCAGCGTCGTATCCGCCAGCACCACGCCTACCAGCCGCACATTGGGGAAGTCCAACCCCTTCGCCAACATCTGCGTGCCGACTAAGACCTTCACTTCACCATTGGCAAACCGCCCCAGCGCATCGTCATAATCCCGCGCATGCCGCATCGTGTCACTGTCACACCGCAGCAGCGTCTCGCCCAGCACCAGCCCGCGCGATGGCCCAAGCTTGCGAACCACCTCATCCTCAACCCGCTGCGTCCCCAGCCCAAACGCCACCACCGGCTTGCCGCACACCGGACACACCTTGGGCATCAACTTCCGCGCCAGACACAAATGACACGTCACAAATCCGCCCCGCGGCGTGGCCTTACTTCGATGCAACACCAACCGCGCATCGCAATCATCGCACGACAAAATCCACCCGCACTGCGGACTTGGGCAACTGATGTAATTCGCAAACCCGCGCCGATTCAAAAGTAAAATCGCCTGCCCGCCCGCCGCCAACGTCGCATCCAGCGCGTTCTCCAGCTTCGGTCCCAGCAGGTGAACATGCTTCACCGACTGCGGATCAAAGTGCGCCCGCTCTGCCCGCTCCTTCGCCATATCCACAATCGCAACTTTTGGCAACGAGCCCGCTCCAGCTCTTCCCGGCAACGTCCACAGCTTCGACTTCCCCGCCTTTGCATTGGCCCAGCTCTCAAGCGAAGGCGTCGCACTCCCCAGAATCACCGGACAATTCGACAATTGCGCCCGCTTGATCGCCACATCTCTCCCGTGATACCGCGGCAATTGATCCTGTTTGTAACTCCCATCATGCTCTTCATCAACCACAATCAAACCGAGCTTCACCGCCGGCGCGAAAATCGCCGACCGTGCGCCAACAACCACGCGTGCTTCGCCCGAAGCCACTCGGGCCCACGCCGCGTGCCGCTGACTCGCCGTCAACCCCGAGTGCAAAACGGCAACTCCCGGCAATCCTGCACCTGTGAACCGCTTCTCAAATCTCGCAGCAGTCTGCGGCGTAAGTGCAATCTCAGGCACCAGCACAATCGCGCTCTGCCCCGCATCAGTCACCTGCCGCAACACTCGCAGATACACCTCGGTCTTGCCCGATCCCGTCACACCGCGCAGCAGGTGAACTCCAAAAGAGTTCAATCCCTTGACAATCCCGTCAATCGTTTTCGCCTGATCCGCCGTTGGCACAATCTCACTATCGCTCGTCGCTCCATATCCATGCGAACGCTTCGCCACAATCCCAAACTCGCGCACCGAAATCACTTCAATCTCTTTCAGTAACCCCGCTTGCACCAGCAAATTAATCTGCCGCTTATTCGCCAGGTCCAGCTTCGCACGCAGCACATCGCTGTCAATCGGAAACTCCAACTCCGCCAGCGCCTTCAGCGCCTCAAAAACTTTCCGACTCGCCGGCTTCAAACTCTCCGCATCAAAGTCTTTGGGAATCTCCCGCGTCAGCAACCTCTCCCGCATCACCCCTGCCTCGTGCTTCACCGCCGCCGGCATCATCATCGACAGCACCATGCCAATCGGGCACACGTAATACTGACTGATCCACCGCGCCAATTCCAGCAAATCCGGCGGCAACTTGCCCGACGCCTTGTCCCGAATCAGCTTCACCTTCGACGGCGAAAGCCCACGAAGCAAATCCGCATTTCCCACCAGCGTCACAATCCCCGCCACCGGCTTTTCCGACTTCCCCAGCGGCACAGTCACCCGATCGCCCACCGCCAGATTCGCATCCTTGGTCGAATACGTCAACTCCCCGCCGCCGGTATTCGATCGATCGATACTCCGCTCCACCGCCACAAGGCAATAGCGCAGCGGACCTGTCGATTGCAGTTCCGATTCCTCCGCGGCAAAAAGTGAATCCCGTTCCAAGCGCACTACACTATGTCCCATGCCAACACCCAATGCCGGAGACACCGCCCAAAACGCCCCAATCGGCCGCCTCGCGTTGGCCAATGGCATGGTCTTTGAGGGTCGGGCATTTGGCGCTGTCGGTAAGGGCCTTACCACCGCCGCCGAAGTCGTGTTTAACACTGCGATGTGCGGCTACCAGGAATCGCTGACCGACCCGTCCTACACCGGCCAGATTCTCGTCGCCACCGTCCCCCTCGTCGGCAACACCGGAACCAATGTTGAAGACATCGAATCTTCCAAGGTCCAGGTCTCCGGCTTCATTGTCCGCGAACTCGCCCGCCTCCATTCCAACTACCGCTCCAACTCCACGCTTTCGAACTATCTTGCCCAGTCTAACATCTTGGGCCTCGAGGGCATCGACACCCGCGCCCTCACCAGAATCCTCCGCACCGGCGGCTCGATGAATGGCGTCCTCACCGACCGCGCCGACCTCACCGATGCCCAACTCGTCGAACTCGCGAAGTCCGCCCCCAGCATGGCTGGCCAGAACCTGGTTCCCCGCGTTGGCTGCACCAGCGGCAGCTCCTGGAAAGAAACGCTCGGCGACTGGAAGCCGACCGATGTTCCGAAAACCACACACCGCTACAAGGTTCTCGCCCTCGACTGCGGCGCGAAAATGAACATCCTCCGCAATCTCGCCGAGCGAGGCTGCGATGTCAAAGTTGTGCCGCACGATATTTCCGCAACGGAAATCAAAGATCTCTACGCGAACAAAGAGATCGACGGCCTCTTCATTTCCAACGGTCCCGGCGATCCTGCGGCGGTAGAAGCCACAATTTCTACTCTGCGAGATGTCATCTCCCAGGCCCCAGAAAAAACTATTCCGACTTTCGGTATTTGCCTCGGCCATCAATTGCTATCGCTGGCGGTCGGTGCCAAGACCTATAAGCTCAAGTTCGGGCACCGCGGCAGCAACCAGCCCATTTTGAATAAGCGGACCGGGCACGTTGAGATCACCGCCCAGAATCACGGCTTCGCAGTAGACCTCGAAAGTTTGCAGGCAGCAGGGGGCGAAGAAACCCACGTTCACCTGAATGATCAGACCGTTGCCGGGTTCAGAATGCCCAGTCGCCCCGTCATGAGCGTGCAGTATCACCCTGAAGCTTCGCCAGGTCCCCACGATGCCGGATACCTGTTCGATGAATTCGTAGCAAGCATGGAAGCTCGCAAGGCCCGATAAGCGACGTCCTAAATCCTTGCAAACTCAAATTTTCTGAAAAACGGCCGGATTTGGGCTTGTATTTCTCCCCAATTCTGGTACGGTGGTAGGGTGGTTACTCCGCAAGGAGCAGGCGCGGACCGCGCTTGAAGTGGTCGAGGACAGGATGGAGTCTGGGAGTCTTCTGGTTTCGGGCAGATTCGCACATTCACGCGAGTTGAGCCAAAAATTAAAAAATTCGCAATTCCGTTTGTTTGTATTCGTTCTTGCCTTGCTGGCTGTATATGTAGTTTGAAAAATGTGCAGTTTGAGTCCCTAATAGTTCTCAACCTGCAACTTTAGCTGAGGATGGTCCTAAATACTGTCGAATAAAGCGATCTGTCAGTGTTGGCAGATCCCATTGTGAAAGACCCCGCCCGACGGGGTGGGAGTTTCTAAACTCGAGTTTTTGAGAAGGAGTTTGCAGATGAAGGGGAAGAATATCGTTCTTACAGTCGCAATCGTTGCATCATGTGCGGGCGTCGCCATGGCTGCTCCCAATGCACCGCAGGCCAAGTTGGTCAAGGCCAACATGACCCCAACACGTGTCGTCCCGACATCAATCGCACCGGTCTATGTGATCGACGGCGTTGAAGTCGTTGGCGAAGAAATTCCTTACTCTGATGTTCGTCCGGCTTACGACGGCCACCGCGTGATCTTCGATCAGTACGATGGCGATGCCACCGTTGCTGGCGATTTCCCCCCGGTTGATCGTGGCGGCCCCTGCGGCGGCGCTGGCTTCCTCTACGTTTCTAACACCGACAGCAGCAGCAGCAACTACTACCACGTCCGCATTGCTCAGAGCACCGACGATTGGAAGGGAATGGACACCTTCGGTATCGGCAAGCCCATCACTGGCGCTGCCCTCCTCTGGAACCACGCTGATGGTACAGAAGGCATGCGTTGGATCATCCGCGGCCTCGATAACTTCAACGAAACCAACAGCGCAACATTCGGTGCAGCTGGCGCTCGTACCCGTACCTACAGCGGTACACAGGTCTCAGGCGTTCAGGTCACCTACGGCGATGCAACTCTGCCCGTCGCTGCTGGTTTCTACTACAGCAACGTTGACTGGACCGGCGCAATCGTTCAGGCCGCTCTGCTCGACACCGATGGTGCAGTGAACTTCCAGTTCATGAACCCCATCACCAACCTCATGGCCTCAAAGGATCAGCCCGCAACCTGGGGTACTCGCGCTGACGAACTCCCCGCTCCTTCATCACTCCCCCGCGCTGGTGGTCCCCAGAACCCATTCTGGTACATCGACGATGCGGCTGCTCTCGCCTCAACCTCTGGCTACGTGCTCGCCAACGCAGTTGCCAACGGCATCATCACCCCCAACGGCGCTGACGGCGGCCCCAATGAAACCTACGCAACCGGTCCTTCAACCGACCCGCTCGACTGCTTCGCTTCAGTCGGTATCTGCTGGGCTCTCTTCGTTCAGGAATGCGTCGTTCAGGATGCAGCAACCCTCGTCACTCCCGCCAACGGCGCAACCGGCGTGACCAACAACTTCCCAGGCCCCAGCTTTGAATGGGCTCCTGGCGCAGTCATTGCAGCTGACTACTCCTGCAAGATCTATCAGAACAACGTTCTGGTTCACACCATGAACGGCATTCTGACCACCACCTTTGATCTCGACATCGCCCTCGCAGCTGGTTGCTACGAGTGGTCAATGGTTTCGAACGCTGGCGTCGGTTGCGCAGGCACCGAATCAGGTCGTAACGAGTTCGCCATGGTCGGTAGCGATTGCAACCCACCATGCGCAGCTGACTTCAACGGCGACGGCGTTGTTGACTTCTTCGACTACCTCGACTTCGTCGATGCGTTCTCAGCCAACGATCCTTCAGCTGACTTCAACGGTGACACCGTCATCGACTTCTTCGATTACCTCGACTTCGTTGATGCCTTCTCAACCGGCTGCCCATAATCCAGTCGCTTGTTGATCTAAAACCTATGAACGCCCGCATCGAAAGGTGCGGGCGTTTCTTCTTTTAAATCCACCACGGCGTCAGACCTAATTGTACATTTCCTTAGTTTCTGCTATGATTCGCGCTGAACATCTGCTGGTTCTCGACTGCTCGTCGGGCTTTGATGTAAGGGGACGAATATGAAATGCCGCATGCCAGTTCTTTCCGCCGCCGCTCTTTGTGTGATTGCTGGCACCGCAGTCGCTCATCCGCCCCATCTTGTGAAGTCCAATCTGATCCCGACCCAATTGGTTCCCACATCTATCGCTCCTATCTACATCATCGATGGTGTCGAGGTTGTCGGACCTGAAATCCCTTACGGCAATATTGGTCCCGCTTTCGTTGGTAGTCGCGTGGTCTTCGACCAATTCGAAAACAACGAAGATCGCGGCGGCCCCTGCGGCGGTCCCGGTCTTTTCTTCACAGCCAATTCTGACTCAGCGAGTGAAAACTATTTCCACGTTCGCATCGCCGAGAGCGTTGACGATTACAAAGGAATGGACCCCTTTGGAATTGGCAAGCCTGTCACCGGTGTCTCTCTGCTCTGGATGCACAATACTGGCACCGAGGGAATCAAGTGGACCGTGATGATCCAGAACGGGTTCAATGAAACAGGAAATACTGCGACTGCGCAACTCAATGGCACTCAACATAGCGGAGTTCAGGTCACTTTTGGAAATGGGCAAGCTATGCCTGCAGGCGTCTATTACGCAAACGTGGACTGGACTGGCGCAATCGTCCAGGCTGCATTGGTCGACACTGATGGCGGTGTGCGATTCCGCTTCAATGATCCGGTCACCGGTGCTCTCGCCGCCAAAGATCAACCTGCTTCATGGGGCACACGCACCGATGAACTCCCGGTCCCCATGTCTCTCCCTCGCGCGGGCGGCCAGCAAAATCCAATCTGGTATCTCAATGACAATGGCGCTCTGGCAACCGTTCCTTACAATCTTTCCAACGCCATCAGCAATTCATTCACCAGCGCCGATGTCTACCAGACCGGTCCCAACACCGACCCCGCGCAGTGCTTCCGCTCAACGGGTATCTGTTGGTCGCTCTACGTTCAAGACTGCGGGACAGTCGATGCCGTTACTCTCTCTTCTCCCGCCGATGGAGCAGTTGGCGTAGAAAACAACTTCCCCAACGGGCCCACGTTTGCCTTTACCCCTGGTGCAACAGTTGCTCCGGAATACATCTGCCAGATCAAGAAGAACGGCGCAGTTGTTCAATCGCTCACCGGCCAACTCGCCAGTCCCTTCAATCTCACCAGCCCACTCCAGGCCGGCCAGAAGTTTGCTTGGACAATCGTTTCGTCAAGCGGCGCTCAGTGCCCGAGCGCTGAGTCCGAGACCTTTACATTCCAAATGGCCGGATGCGCTGCAGACTACAACAGCGACGATGTTGTCGATTTCTTCGACTATCTCGACTTCGTGGATGACTTCTCCCAAAACGAGAACTTCGCCGATTTTAATGCCGACCAGATTATTGACTTCTTCGATTATCTCGACTTCGTCGATACCCTTGCTTCTGGGTGCTGACGCTGTGTAATGGATCAAAACCCTGTAAATCGGCCGATAATCTCCACTTCCTCCAAACCAGTTGTCTTGGGCAACCGAATAATACATCAGGCGCCATGCACCTGAAGTTATCCATTTTTGCCCTCTCCCTCTCTCCGCTCCTCGCAAGTGCAGATGGTCCCACATCCTCGCCGCTCACCCGCCTCGACCCGATTTCAATCGCCCCAATCTACCGTATCAATGGCCAGATCCAGATTGGCCAGTCGATTCCACTCCCGACAATCACGCCCGCAATGACCGGTCTCGCCCTCGCATTCGATCAGTTCCAGGGCGATCAATCCAGTCCCGCTGACTTCGCTCCCATCGAAGCAACACTCTCTCCATGCTTCGCTGCCTCTCCCGAAAACCGGTTCATCTTTGGTCCAACCGCGCGCAATGTGCATTTCGTCGGCGACTTCTCCGGCGCCGCGCCCGAGTCAATCGGCCAGCCCATCCATACTGTCGCCTTCGCCTGGTATTGGAATCCCCCCGGCGCATCGCAACAAAATCCCTCTTCCGAATTCCTCACGATCGATCTCGACTTCTGGCAGGAATTCAACTCTGCGTGCGATCTCTCGTGGTCCTCCAGCCCCGATTCAATCACCGCGGCTCGAACCCACATCGCCGGCGTTCGCCTCTACTACAACCATCCCGGCACACCCGGTGGTCATTATTCAGTAGTAGATATCTCTTCTTTCAACTTTCCGCCCATGACATCCCAGTCTGGTGCAGTTGAATGGAAATTCCTCAAGCTCCCGCCCAACTCAACTGCAATTCCAGTTCCATCCGATTATTCCACGCGTGCTCAACCTTACCTCTGGGGCACCGCCGCAGATATCAGCCCGCCGCCATACGTGGGCCAGGCGCGTCCCGGCGGTCCGGGCAGCAATCAACAATGGAATGACAACGCTGGTCTTTCGACCGCTGTTGTCGATGGCGCGTTCACATCCGGCGAATGTCAAAGCTGGGCGTTTCCCGGGCTCTGCTACAACCCCGTCGGCCCGATGATCGCCTGGTTCTACCAGGTCTGTCAGAGCCATCCGCCGTTCTCACTTCTATATCCGCAAAATGAAGACATCGGAATCTCGCGCCAGGCAACGCTCTCCTGGGATGGTTCACAGTCTCCGCCCGGCACTGTCTACAAAATCGAGGTCAGGCTGGAATCTGATGACAGTCTGATTTTCGAAGCTCTGGACCTCACACAACCCACCATTCAGATTCCCGCCGGGGTTCTTTCCTATTGCCAGACCTATCGCTGGCGCGTCACGGCAACCGCCGATGAGGCCTGTCCCGAAGCTATCACACAGGCCTGGACATTTCGCGCTGAACCGAATCTCGCTGGCGATATCAACGGTGACCAGATTGTGGATTTTTTTGACTATCTCGACTTTGTCGATGCGTTCAGTCTCGGCAGCCCCCTGGCCGACTTTAACCAGGACCTCGTCATCGACTTCTTCGACTATCTCGACTTCGTCGATATTCTCGCTCAGGGCTGCTGATTACCCGATCACTTGCACGATCGTGCCATTTCGCTCATATCGCGGCACCTTTGCATCCACCGCCAGCGACCACGCCTCGATACCGCCCGCCATCGAAAGTGCATTGCTCGCCCCGACCTGCCGCAGAAATAGCGATGCCCGCAGCGATCGCACCCCGTGATGGCAATACGTCACCACCTGCTTGCCGTCGGCCTCTTCCAGAATCTCATCGACACGCGATTCAACTTCATGCAGCGGCACATGAATCGATGGCATAATCGCTGCGACATCACGCTCAGCTGTCGTGCGCACATCCACTATTAATATCTCATTCTTCGCCGCGATCATTTCGTCCAATTTCCGCGGCGAGACTTCGTACTCCGCCTTCAGCGCATATCCAAGCGGCACGCCATCGGCATCAACGCCGCTCATTTTCCACCGCACGGCACGCTGCACGCACACTCACCCGGTGCACACTTGCACGAATCGCCGCACCCCGGCTTAGTGCATGCTTCTGTAGCTGCGGCCGAGGCGGCATTGCTGGTGTCCACCTGATTGATCGGATCGCGCTGATATGTAAATCGGGGGCTGTAACGGGTGTGGTTAAAGCCGGGATACGCGATCATGCGGAATGGCATCGAGACCGTGTCGTAAATCAGAATTCCGGGTGTGAAAACAAACGCTTCGTACAACTGCGTTGGCAGCGTTTCTTCACCAAGATCAAGTGCTGATTCTGCGGATGGAGATTCCCGGCGTTGCCGTGGAGTCTTCTTGATCCGTGCATATTCAGTGCGATACGTCGGCCGATGCCCGACGCCGTCGTTGGGAACCGGGAAATCAACTTCCTTCCAGCTCATCTCATCTAATTTTTCAGCCTTGTTCGAGAGCATTGTTCCCGAGTTGGGTTCGGTGCTCGCATTCTGATAGTCCGCGGCGAACGTCTCCAAGGGCATATCGCCAATGGTGATCCGCTGGTTCTCCTTGACGCAGCCGCCGCCAAACAGACAGGCCAGTCCCGCAACAACCGTAACTCCAAAAGTGCAATTCAACTTCATATCGCAGACAGTATCCAAGGAACCAGGTGTGGGCATCTGGGTAAGAATTCGCGGTACCGGACACTTTTTGAACAATTTTTGTCCGGTACGAAAAAATACCTAAAACAGGCTTGCCCCGCATGAGCCCACTCGCTATATTGTGGTTATGAAAACCGAACCCAACATACCCACCCGTGACTTCTTAGGCCCTGAATATTCAGTCTTCAGCTACCATCTCTTTCGCCTTATCTTTTTTCTCAGATTTGCATTTCGCCGTTCGACGTCCCACTGCAACCCACTGGAAACACCGGTGTCAGATGATCAGATGATCAGAGCATCTGACAAAAGAATTGATCATCTGGGGTTTTTGGCCCTTTCCGGAGGGGCCCATAAACCTACTCAAGCTCATCAAGAAACGCTTAAGTCATTTTGACGGGCGTTTATATCTTGCGATTGCTTGCTCGCGATCTAGCCAGCATTGGCGGCAATTGCCACTGCCACCCCAATCACCAAAAAGTCGCCATTGGGAAGCCCATGACATTTCTTGTAGTTCCAGTTGCTTCAATTCCTCGAACACTTCGGCTTCGAGCATGCGTGTTACTCACAGTAAAAACTGTTTGTAACATTTGAAGTGTGTCTGTCGGCACTAGGACCCTGAATAGGGGGCAGTGGGAATTTAGCACCAGTAGCCATTAGTTGGTACACTGGCACGATCGCCATTCCCTTGATCAATCGAACCCTTCTTAGTTGATGTGTCCGCAGCTGATTGAAGGAAGATCAGGCACCCTCAATCAGTTCGCAATAGCAGGAGTAGCAAAATGTCAATGACAAACATCACCAATGCACACCGAGAAGTGCATCCCGGCGGATCGATGGCATCAACTTCGTTTCAGCGTTTCCTGTTGCCGTTGTTAGCAATACTTAGTATCTGGACGTTCTTGCCGTCTGCTACGTTGGCTCAGGCAAATACGTGGTTGCGAACCGGAGGCTCTCCTGGACCACGCCAATCCCACGTTCTGACGTACGACTCATTTCGCAATGTGACGGTTCTTTTCGGTGGCAGCGGTTTCGACTTTATGATTGGTGGTGATACATGGGAGTGGAACAACTTAGTCTGGACACGACGCTCCTTGAGCGGCCCATCACAGAGACAAAGGCATGCGATGTGTTTTGATGATCGACGTGGATTCACAGTTCTGTTTGGCGGCGACACATCAAACTTTGGTGATCCCAATGCCGAGACATGGGAATGGAACGGTATTGCATGGACCCGGCGAATGGTCACCGGCCCTTCGCGCAGAGCTTCCCACGCAATGGCGTACGACACCGCACGCGACGTGACCGTTCTCTTTGGAGGCGTCGATGGCGGTATTGACAATGCAGAGACTTGGGAGTGGAACGGAAACGCCTGGACTCAACGCACAGCTACAGGACCTTCACCCAGACACTCTCATACGATGGTGTACGATCCATTCCGCGCTGTGACTGTACTGTTTGGAGGCGGCCCAGCATACGGCACTACGAACGAAACATGGGAATGGAACGGTACCACCTGGACCCAGCGCCAAGTCAATGGTCCAAGTGCTCGGACTGGCGCTTCGATGGCCTTTGACATGTCCCGGCGCGTGGCTGTGCTCTTCGGTGGATCGCGTGTGGGCGGGGGTAGAACAAGTGAAACATGGGAATGGGACGGGTCGAACTGGTCACTTCGAGCATCGGAAGGCCCCACGCCTCGACACGACTCGTCGATTACGTACGACTCGGCTCGGGGAAAAATCATTCTCTTTGGCGGGTACGACCAGAACTGCTGGGACGCCGAGACTTGGGAATGGAATGGAACCTCCTGGACCCAGCGCACGCCGCACAATCCGTTGACGCGTCGCGGAACGGCGATGGCATACGACGCATCGCGGAATGTAACGCTTCTCTTCGGTGGGGTCACCTACGCAGAGAGCGCGGAAACATGGAATTGGAACGGATCAGAGTGGAGCCTGAGGTCTGTGACCGGCCCTTCCTCAAGAGAGCGTCACGCGATGGCTTACGATGCTTCGCGTGCTGTCACGGTTCTCTTCGGAGGGTCTCATTACACTCCATTTCGGAATGAATACCTCGCAGATACCTGGGAATGGGACGGCACGCAATGGCTGCCACGCCCGGTGGATGGTCCACCACCGAGGCGGGCACACGCGATGGCATATGACGCAGCACGTCAAGTGTGTGTGCTGTTCGGCGGCGAGTATGACGATGGCGTAACCACTACCTACAAAGATGATACTTGGGAGTGGGACGGAGCAGTATGGACCCAACGTCTCGGCGCGGGACCGTCGCCCCGGCGCGGTCATGCCATGGCATTCGACTCCAACCGCGGCGTCACCGTACTTTTTGGAGGCTATTCGCGCAGTTTAGCAGCTTTTGGAGACACTTGGGAATGGAACGGTCTCACCTGGACTTTGCGGACTTCCAGTGGACCTTCACCGCGCGACGGGCATGCAATGGTGTACGACGCGTCAAGGCGAGCGACGATTGTATATGGCGGGGTGAACTACAGCAATGAAACCTGGCAATGGAATGGCACCGTCTGGACGCAGTTGAATATCTCAGGTTTGACTGGCCGAGTTGGGGCCGCCATGGCATATGACAGTGCGCGGGCAACGACCACTCTATACGGAGGCACAACAGCTTACGACCCGACCGAAGAGACTTGGCAGCTCGGCCGAAATTCAATGCCAACCTTTAACGTGCAGCCTCAACCTGTGATTACCTGTAGATCAGGAAACGCAACTTTCTGGGTGTTGGTAAGCGCGACGGCGCCGCTGAGCTACCAGTGGCAAATAGAAAACCCTCTCGGTCAATGGCAGAGCATCAGTGACGGTGAGATCCACGCAACGGGAATCATGACAGCTACTGGCAGCACCACAAATCGCCTCCAGCTCACTCCGACCTCACTCTCTGTGGGCAACACAATCCGCGTTCGCTGTATCGGGACAAATCCACCAGGCTCTGTCGCTAGTAACGCTGCCACGCTCACAATCTGCGCGGCAGATATTGATTGCAATGGAGTCGCGGATGTTTTCGATTATCTTAATTTTGTCGCGAACTTTGCAGAGAGTCAGTCGGTTGCAGATTTCAATCAAGACAATCTGATCGACCTCTTTGATTACCTCGATTTTGTAAACGCGCTATCGAATGGGTGTTGATGCCTGGGCAATTTTCTCAAGGATCATTCATTGCATCTCAATCGTTTGCTATTCGATTTCGTCCAGGTAGCCGGAGATTTCTGACAGGGCTTTGTTATCCCCGGCCTGTTTGCTTGCCGCCTGTCCGGCCTTTAGGGTGCCAACCGCTCCCACCAGATCTTCCAAAGCCTGCTGCGAACGCGCTTTGTGGAAATATGCGTAGCAGTACGCCGGATCTACCGCCAGGCATCGGTCATACCAGACGACTGCCGCGGCGTGATTTCCTGCTTTTGCGTGTTCCTGTGCGAGGCCGTACAACACAAAGGTGTCGTTCGCGTCCATCGCCAGAAGTTTTTCCAGTTGTGCAATACGGCTCATGAAACAAGCCAAGCACCCTTGCACCCTCGGATCAAGTCGCCTGGCCCGATTTCACACCTAAACTCCGCTTCATTCTTTTATAAGGACCCTTTGCATGTCAGAAGTTAAAACCATCGCCATCATCGGTTCGGGTCAAATGGGTGGCGGCATCGCCCAGATCGCCGCGGTAGCCGGCATCAACGTCATCGTCTACGACTCCTTCCCCGCCGCCCTCGAAAAATGCAAAGCAGTCCAGAAAAAATCGCTTTCCAAACTGGTCGAAAAAGGAAAGCTCGCACAAACTGATATGGATGCGGCGGTGGGGCGGATCAAGATGGTTGGGACTCTCGACGAACTCAAGGGCGCCGACTGGGTAGTCGAAGCGATCGTTGAAGATGCCAAAGTAAAGAAAGACCTTTTCGCCAAACTCGCGGCGATGTTCCCCCAACCCGAAGTCGTTCTGGCCAGTAACACCTCCAGCATCAGTATCACCGAGATTGCTACCGCCGCTGGGGCAGGGTCGCATCGTGTGGTAGGCATGCACTTCTTTAATCCGGTCCCATTGATGCAACTCGTTGAAGTAATTCCGGGCATCCAGACATCCAAAGATGTGGTAGAGCGCACAATTGCTCTTTCGACCCGGATGGGCAAAACCCCATTGAAAGCCAACGACCGCGCAGGCTTCATTTCCAATCGCGTGTTGATGCCCATGATTAACGAAGCGTTTTATGCATGGATGGAAGGGGTTGCCGAACCGGAAGCAATCGATGGAATCATGAAGCTCGGTTGCAACTTCCCGATGGGCCCACTTCGTCTTGCCGATTACATCGGCCTTGACACGTGCGTCAACATCATGAACGTGCTCGCCGAAGGCCTGAACAACGATCGCTACCGCGCATGTCCCGCATTGAAACAACTTGTGTCTGCGGGTAGACTGGGAGATAAGACCGGCCGCGGCGTGTATGAGTATCCGGCCAAGTGATAACGTGACGCAACTGGAATCTATGTGCGATTTCCATTTACGAAAATCTACAGAGCATTCCCAGAGCTGGACAACTACCGCGATGACCAGTGCGAGCGGTTTGTAACAGCGGCGCGAGGGCGGTGGGGGCGGCGATTCCTTCGAGTAGTGATTGCCCTGATCGTGGCAGGTGTTTCACAGGCTGCGCTCTGGATATTTATTGCCATTGCTCTCAATGCCGACTGGTTCAGCAACCTTAAAGCCCAGCACGGCAGTGTTCTTGCCGTGGCCGGAGCGTTCCTTCTTATACCAGTCTGTCTGATCGGGTTTCTACCCGCACTCCTGCTCCGCGACCGAATGCTCCTTGGCCAGATCCGCAGCATCCTCATCGAGCGAGGATTTTGCATCAAGTGTCACTATTCACTCGTTGGTCTTCCGGTTTCAGAACGAAAATTCGTCCAATGTCCGGACTGCGAGAAGCCGGTGGTGATAAAGGGTGCCGACACACCCATCTGTCCGACCTGCGATGAGAAACTTGATGGGGAACCCCGATCCGAATGGGTCGTGATTTGTGCCGAATGTGGCTGCCCGGGCCTGGTCGATTCCAGCCTTAGCGAACTGACGATCAATCCCGAAACTTCGACCCTGAAGGCAGCGGACAACTGACAATTTCCCGAACCGGCGATGCGATTAGGAGTCTCATTCCCTTTGCCGGACCCCCAACCTTCTGCTACCATCGGGCTCCCGGAACCTCTAAGCCGGGAATTCTGTCCTCGGAGCTGAAATGATGTCAAAGACCGTCGCCGCCATTCTGGTAGGAATCTCGCTCAGCGCTTCTGTCAATCAGGCTCGCGCTGATGAATACGTAGGCCAGGCGAACAAGGCCTATGCGGATATCAAACAATCGCTTCGAAGCGATCTGATCATTCTGCCACTGATCGCGGCGATGGACAAGGTGCCCGCGGCGGCAAGGGACATTGAAACATCCATGCTCATGCCAGTGAGTTCTGCCGGTTGGGCAGATTGCGCGATCTGGGCACAAAAGCCGGCTCAGCAGGCCGCCCTAGAAGGACTCAAGAAAGTCACCGAAAAGCAAAAAGGCAAGGAGCAGTTTGCCTTCGGACTTCCTTACGGCACCGATGGCGTGCCGATGGCGATTATCAAAGCCAAGGCCTACGCCGAAGTCGGTGACCCCCCGACCCTCTCTGCTACTCAGTTGCTCTACCAGCCAATGCTCGCAAGCCTGGCAGTGCTTGTGCAGATCGAAACAACGCGGTTGGTCTCTGAGGGTAAATGCCCCGAGGCTGCCGAACTTGATTTGAACTGGTTCGCCTTCGCCCGTCAGTTGGCCGACCGACAGTTCTACCGCGAAGCAAGTTGGGGTCTCGATCAGATGCAGATCGCCCTTCATCGCTTCCGCGATGTGCTCTACAGCGATTTCCGCGGCAAGCGGACCATCGATGTCGCGATGCTTCACAAGTATCTTGAACGCCTCGACGAAAGAGAAGCGGTCCAGACCGATCGTTTGAAGTTCCCCCGTGCCGACCTGATCGGCGCTGAGCAGATTGTCGCCCGCGTGTTTATTCCACGCAAGGGCCCCGACGAACGCGTCTTCGCAACAACTCTCGCATCGATCGGTTCCGCAAGCCAGCCGATGCGACTGTTCAGTGAGGCAGCCCGTTGGCGCTCCAGCGCGATGAGCCACAAAGATCAGATCGATACCACCAAAATGCTCGACCGGGTTTTCGGTGACTTCTCCGCTCGTTGGCCAGAAGATTTCTATAGCCGCCGCATGTTGCAGCCGTACGAATATTCAAAGCTCAATCAGGGCGAATATTCAGTCATCCTCGCGACAATTCCCGACATGGAATCGCTGATCAACCAGAAGCAGGCGATCAAAGTTGAAGCAGTCGGCACTCGTCTGGCCATTGCACACCTGGGCCTCTTCTATGAGCGCAAGAGCTTTGGTCCGACCGTTGCTTCCGTGCAGCCGTTCTGGCAAAAGGTTCTCGAGAAAGATCCATTCAACATCGCACCACGCGAACGCGGTAATCCGCCGATGGAATATTTCGTCCCTATCCGCGATCAGCCCCGCGGTGAAAAACAAGACCCCAAGCCCCACGTCATGAACATTGTCTCCGGCTCTGGCGTTAATTTCGCAGCGCCGGTTTCCGACGACACGTTCATTATCTACTCAATCGGTTCCGACAACCACAAGAACTGGGCCGAGAAGATTCAGAACACAATCGTCAAAGTCGAAGGCGCAGACTACCTCATCTGGCCGCCACTGGTCGCGCTCGAACGCAAGCACTTGCTCGAGTCCGGATTGCTTAAATAATCAGTCCGACCTCGGAGAAATTCATGTCAGTTCATAAGCTCATTATCATCGGTTCCGGCCCTGCCGGCTGGACCGCAGCAATCTACGCCGCCCGCGCCCAGCTCGATCCGGTCGTTTACTGCGGCATTCCCAAAAACGACCCAGGTCCAATCCTCCCCGGCGGCCAGCTCATGCTGACCACCGAGGTTGAGAATTACCCCGGTTTTCCAAAGGGGATCGATGGCCCGGAAATGATGTCGATGTTTCAGGCGCAGGCTGAGCGGTTCGGTACCAAGGTCATTTCTGAAGATGTCCTGCGCTGCGATTTCTCCAAGCGTCCATTCGAACTTCACATTTCAAACGGCGAAGTCGTCAAGGCTGCCGCAGTCATCATCGCCAGTGGCGCAGTGGCCAACTGGCTCGGACTCGACAGCGAAATGCGTCTGGCCCGCAGCGGTGGCGGCGTCTCTGCCTGCGCAGTCTGTGATGGCGCGCTGCCACTCTTCCGCAATCAGCCCCTCGGCGTAGTCGGCGGCGGCGATACCGCCATGGAAGAAGCGAACTACCTGACCAAGTTCGCTTCAACCGTCTACATGATCCACCGCCGCGATTCCTTCCGCGCCAGCAAAATCATGCAGGAACGTCTGCTCTCCAAGCCCAACGTGAAAGTCCTCTGGAACAAGACCATCGTCGAGTGCAAAGGCGATGAGCGCCTGACCGGCGTTGAACTTGAAGACACCGTCACCAAAGCCCGCTCACACCTGGACCTCAAAGGTCTCTTCATCGCGATCGGCCACACACCATCAACAAAATTCCTCAAAGGCAGCGGCGTAGAACTTGATGACTCCGGCTATGTCAATCTGCGCACACGCTCAAGCTACACCAACATTCCCGGTGTTTTCGCGGCAGGCGATGTCGCCGATGCTCACTATCGCCAGGCAGTGACCGCCGCAGGAATGGGCTGCCAGGCGGCGATCGATGCCGAACGCTGGCTTGCAGAGCATCACTAGATGTGGCGTCGGCTCACAGCCGATGCTACTTCATGCCGAGAAATCGATGTGCTTTCCCGGCGGCCTAACAACCGGCTTTGATGTCTTGCTTCCTGTATCTAATGCACCTTTGACCTGTACAGAATCGGCTTCACGTGCAGGGCGCTTGCCTTCATCCTCGCCCTTTTTTTTCTGATCTTTATTCTTCCGCTGCGCATCAGGGTGCGACCGATCGGCCTGTCTGACCGTTGGCTGCACCTGGGGCGTTGAATTAGGACCGAACACTCCCATAGTGCCACCTTCGGCGGGTTCCGCTCTGGTCCGCCATAAAACCTTGAAAAACTATCAGATTCTTGATTAGGCCCCGATGGTGTTCACGCCGCAGTCGACGTAGATCGTCTCGCCCGTAACCCCAGAAGACAGGTTGCTGGCCAGGTACACAGCCGTCCGCCCAACATCTTCGCCCTCAACAGGACGACGCAAAGGCGACCGCTCGGCTGAGCGTTCTTCCATGACTCCTGTGCCGCCAACCGCGGAACTTGCCAGGGTGCGGAGATAGCCGCCGGAGATGATGTTTACGCGGATGTTGTCAGCTCCCATTTCAGACGCCAGGTACCGGGCCGAACATTCGAGGGCAGCTTTGGCAACCCCCATGACGTTGTAGCCTGGGACGACCTTTTCGCCGCCGTAATAGGACATTGCCATGATGCTGCCGCCGCCAGCTTTTTGCATCAAGGGCTTGGCGCGACCGGCCATTGCAAGCAGGGTGTAGGCAGAAATATCGATTGCCGAGAGGTAGACAGAGCGGGGAGTGGTTGCGAACTTCCCGGGCTGGAGCCATTCGCGGTCGGCAAAGGCGATCGAGTGGACGAGGATGTCAAGCTTGTCGAATTTTTCGGAGAACTTGGCAAAGCAGGCATCGAGTTGCTGGTCGTTGCCAGCGTCCAGTTCACAGAACCAGGGATCGGGCAGCGCGAGTTCTTCAACGGCTTTGCGCGTCCGGCGTTCGTTCTTTTCGCCGGGGATATGGGTGAAGGCGAGCTTGCAACCATGCTCGGCCAGGGCTTTGGCGATGTGCCATGCGTACGAGCGGTCATTGGCGATTCCGACGATCAGGGCGATCTTTCCATCGAGTAACTTCATGGGCGGAGTTTAGGACGTGAGGCAGGGGCATGCAGCGGCGAATAGAAGCCGGACATCAGCACTTCTTCCGGCATATCATGGGGCATGACCGCGGCCCCAAGGCACATATTTCGAATTACCCTGCCCCGGTGAAGGGCGAGCCTTTGGCTGCATCGTTCTCAAATCGGGGCCCGTTTCAAACACATTCACGAATCCTTCGAGGAATCGTGTTGCTCGGTATCATCACTGACTTTTCTGACACTTCACGCTGAAAACTGGATTCACATATGACCACTCCCGCACCCGCTGAAAAGAAAAACTACAAGGCAACGTTGAATTTGCCGCAGACCACGTTTGCCATGAAGGCGAACCTGGTACAGAACGAACCATCGACACTGAAGCGATGGAATGAGATCGGCATGTATCGCGCGGTGCGAGAAGCACGCAAGGGCAAGCCTAAGTATCTGTTCCACGATGGACCTCCGTACGCAAACGGCTCGATCCACCTTGGCCACATGATGAACAAGACGCTCAAGGATCTTGTGGTGCGATCCAAGACCATGCAGGGTTTGGATTGCCCATATGTCCCAGGTTGGGATTGCCACGGCCTGCCGATCGAGCACAAGGTGATGCTCGAGATGCAGGAGAAGGGCAAGCTGGCCAAGCTTAATGACATGCCCGACGGCCAAAAGAAGATGATCGTGCGGCGGGAATGTCAGGCGTATGCGGAAAAGTATGTGAAGCTGCAGAGCGGCCAGATGCAGCAGCTCTTGACGCTGGGCGATTATGACAATCCGTACCTCACGATGAAACCAGAGTACGAAGGCGCTGTATTGGAAGTGCTGGCGGCATTGTGCAATGAGGGATTGGTCTATCGCGCACTCAAGCCGGTTCACTGGTCGGTTGCCAACGAGACCGCGCTCGCGGAAGCGGAACTTGAATACATGGATCGCGAAGATCCATCGGTGTATGTTGATTTCGAGGCTGAGAATGCGGATGCGGTGTATGACGCATTTGGCTTGCCGCCCGTGTCTGACGACGATGATGAGGAAGAAGCCGAGAGCGGAGGACCCGATACTCCTAAGGCGAAGGTGCGACCTGGACAGCGGCCGCATGCTCGGCCCAGTTTCATGATCTGGACAACGACTCCCTGGACGTTGCCCGCGAACCTGGCGATCGCTGTAAATGAGAAGTATGAATACGCGCTGGTGTTCCTCGATGGAAACATCTCGGTGGTTGCTGCGGATGCGGTGAAACGGATTGCAGAAAAGGGCAAGACAGAAAGCGTTGTTGTAATCGCTAAGACTTCGGGCGCAAAGCTTGTTGGCCTGAAGTACCGCCATCCGTTTGTGGACGGCTTGCCCAAGTTCGATGCCAAGCAGTCGCGCGGGGCGAATTTGGCGAAGGTGTATTCGATCCTCGCGGCGGACTATGTCACGCTTGAGGATGGCACGGGTCTCGTGCATACTGCTCCGGGCCATGGTGCCGATGACTACCAGACCGGCTTGCGCGAAGGGCTGCCGATCTATTGCCCCGTTCGCGGCAACGGAACCTATGACGCCTCGGTGCCGGAGTGGCTCGGCGGCGGCATCACGGTCTGGGATGCGAATAAGAAAGTGGTTGATCATCTTGTGAACAGCGGACACATGTTCCTGCATCACATGTTCAGCCACTCCTATCCACACGATTGGCGCAGCAAGACGCCGACGATTTTCCGCTGTACTGAACAGTGGTTTGTCACGGTGGACCAGAAGCGGAATTCGGGCGATGGTTCGCTGCGTGAACTTGCGCTCAAGACGACTGCACAGGACGTGAAGTTTGTTCCTGAGTGGGGACGCAATCGCATGCGCGGCATGCTCGATAGCCGCCCAGATTGGTGTATTTCACGTCAGCGTGCGTGGGGATTGCCGATCCCGAGCCTGACGTGGCTCGATGAGAACGGACGCGAACAGGCGTTCATGACGAGCGCAACTGTGAAGGCGATCGCCAAGCGTGTTCGTGAGAACGGCGCGGATATCTGGTTTACAGCTGAGATCCCGGACCTGCTGAAGCACTATTCAGTGGACCAGGAAACCGATCCGGCGAACAAGGCGCTTGCGACCAAGGTACTTGCCAATATGGCGAATCTGAAAAAGGGCGGCGACATTCTCGATGTCTGGTTTGAATCCGGATCATCGTGGAATGCGGTGCTGCGCGAGCGCGGGCTTGGATATCCGGCGGATCTCTATCTTGAAGGATCAGATCAACATCGTGGATGGTTCCAGTTGTCGCTGCTGCCTGCGCTTGGAGCAACCGGCGTCGCGCCATTCAAGACGATCTTGACACACGGATTCATGGTTGACAAAGATGGCCTGAAACTCAGTAAGAGCAAGGGCGACACTATCGAGGGTTTGCTTAAGGATTACGGGGCGGATGTGCTGCGATGGTGGGTGGCTTCGCTCTCCTACGAGAACGATGTGAAGGTCGATCGTTCGTACTTTGATGTCGCGGGCGGGCAATATGTGAAGATCCGAAACACGCTGCGGTTCATGCTCAGCAATCTGTACGACTACAACGTCGGGTCCGATGGGACCGGCGGTGACAGTGCATCACTCCCGGCACCGACGCCCACATCGATCGATGCGTGGGTGTTGGCTGAATTCGATGCATTTGCAACGGAGATCATCAAGTACTACAACGAGTTTGATTTCCGCAATGCGAATTTGCGGATGTATGACTTCTGTAACACCACGCTTTCGGCCTATTACCTGGCCGCGGCGAAGGATCGGTTGTATTGTGATAAGGCCGACTCGGTTCGCCGTCGGCAGACGCAGCAGACGCTTTGGCGTTTGACCGATGGGCTGGTGAGGTTGCTCGCGCCGATGCTGCCGCATACGGCAGATGAGGCGTATCGCGCGCTGCTCAAGGTTGATCCTAAAGAAGCGACGACAACGGTGCATACGAAGGAGTTCATCGCTGGATACGGTGTTTCGCGATCTGCGACCTGGGGCAAAGTGTTCGAAGCACGCGAGGCCACGCTGGGCATCCTTGAGAAAGCCAAGGAGACTCATGGCATTCGCACCAAGAGTGTGAATCCCAAGACCGGCAAGGAAGAGGAAAAGCTGCAGTTCGACGTTATGGATTTCGGCTTTGCACTTCCGGATGCGGACGGGGCGCTGAAGGCGTTTGATCCGGTCGATCTGGCGGACTTCATTGGCGTTTCGCGGATTACATTGGACCCCAAGGCAAGTGCCGCCCAACTGCTGGATCTGCGGCAGGAGCCACAATGCGAGCGGTCCTGGCGTCGAGATGGCACGGTGAAGGCGCGGTCTGATGGATCGCTGCTGACCGACCGCGATGCGCTTGCGGTAGGCGTCTGATCGGAAGTCCGTTTATTCCGCCTGTGACGGTTATGCCGTTGTTTCTAGTCCACGCCGCCCACTTGAGGCAGTGGTCAAGAATGTGGCGTTTTTGCAACATGACCACTTAACTTGGGGGCAAAGTGGGCCGATTCTCTGCCTTATGAGCGAGAAAACCCCAGGTCGTACTTCCGGACAGAAGACACCAATTCCCAGCAGCGAATTGCCGACTGCGGTGGAGGGGTTTTCGAAACTCGCGGCATCGCTTAATCGGGTTCTTGATTCGAGTCTGCGCGATGTGGTGAGCACACTGCGCGACATCGATAACGCGCGAGTTGATGGCCGCCAGGACCTGTTGAGCGTGCTTTCCGAAAAACTGGAATCTACCAGCAGCAACTTGCAGGAAGTGTCCGAACTCGTGCACACTGCCATGCAGGGGTCGAGTGTTCCGATCGGGTCGTCGATGTCGACGCTTCGGCGTCCGGTCGATGTTTCTGAGGCGGTGCATCACGCCTGTGATGTGGTAAAGATGCATACTCCGGAATTGGCGATTCAGTTCACGATTGAGCTCTCATCGAATGTCGGAGTGATTCCTTCGGGGTCCCTGTATGCCGCGATTCTCGCAGGTGTGCGGCACAGCGCTCACAGCATTGAGAACGCTGGCGGGAGCGGGACGATCAAGGTCTCTGCACGCTTGAAGACGCTTGCATTGCCGACACACAACTACGAAGCAATTGAGCTGGTGATTGAGGATGATGGAAATGGACCAGTGGATGATGAAGGTTTGAGCGGCAGTATTTCATTGTGCAAAGCAATTGTGCACGATGCCGGTGGTTCAATGGAACTCAAGACTAATGGTGGTCGGGCTCCACGGGTGGGCAGCAGTTTGAAGATGAATGTCCCTAAGCCTATTGACTGGGGTTCGATCACCCTCGGAAAGAAATCCGCCTGAAAAACACACCAATGTCTGGCACCTGTCGAATTCTAGTTGTGGATGATGATCCGATCGTCGCCGAGTCGCTCGCGGACTTTCTTGCGCGCGAGGGGTTTGAGACTGCGACATCGCTGAACGCGACAGAGGCTCGGGCTGCGCTCGCGGGACGGCCCTTTGGACTTGTGATTTGCGATGTGTCGCTGCCGGGCATGAACGGCGGGGATTTGCTGCGGGAGATTCGCAGTAAGTATCCGGGTACAGCCGTGATCATGATCTCGGGGTATGGAACCATTGAATCTGCCGTTGAAGCGCTGCGTCACGGCGCGGTAGATTACCTTACCAAGCCGGTGGTTGATATGGAATTGCGGGCTGCGGTCGAGCGGGGCTTGCAGCAGCATGCGTTGATGTCAGAAAACGTGAATCTACGCCAGCAGCTTGACCGCAAGTATGGGCTCGACAACGTGCTGGGCTCAGACTCGCGGATGCACAAGATATTTGAACTGGTCGAAGCGGTTGCGCCTACGAGAACCACAGTCCTGATGTCAGGCGAATCGGGAACAGGTAAGTCGCTGATTGCTCATGCGATTCACCTACGGAGTCCAAGAAAGAGCGCTCCGTTTGTAGAGATTGCGTGCGGCTCGATTCCGGAAACCCTTCTTGAATCTGAACTGTTCGGACACGTCAAGGGCGCATTTACTGGTGCGTACACGGACAAACAAGGGAAGTTTCTCGCCGCACATGGCGGGACAATTTTCCTGGATGAAATCAATTCGGCACCACCGTCGATGCAGCTGAAACTGCTGCGAGTGCTGCAGGAACGCAAGTTCGAACCGGTGGGAAGCACACAGACAATTGAGGTTGATGCACGAGTCATTCTGGCAACAAATCAGTCGCTGGAGCAATTGGTTGCCGATGGGCGATTCCGGCAGGATTTGTACTATCGAATCAATGTGGTGAAGATTGATCTGCCGCCATTGCGGGACCGAGTGGCAGATGTGCCGACGTTGGCCGAGGCGTTCCTGGTGAAGCACAGCGCGGAACTTGGGAAGCAGATCGTGGGCTTTACGCCCGCGGCACTGGACGCTCTGCGGCGATACTCGTATCCGGGTAACGTGCGTGAATTGCAGAACATCATTGAACGTGCGGCGGTTTTGTCGCGGTCGCAGATGATTGATGTCAATGACTTGCCATCGCATGTACTGGATGATCGGACAGTCGTAGGCAAGATGCCTTTGGCTGCGGTTGATGACAATGCACCTTGGGTACCGATGTCGCTGGAAGAAGCGCTGCGCGAACCAGAGAAGCGCATATTGACGCAAGCTTTGAAATCGAATAATTTCAATCGCCAGAAAACGGCTGATCAACTGGGCATCAACCGGACAACTTTGTACAAGAAGATGAAGGCGTATGGAATGCTCGATGGCGAGGAAGATGGCAGATTAGCAGGATAGTGGAAGCGGGGGCGTAAGCTTCCGTACAATCAGGCGCATCAAGAGAGGCGGTAGGTACCGTCCGGCAACCGAGCTTCAGAAGTTATTTCTGGCCGCGGTGCCGCGAACCCTGCACGGGGATCGATGCGGTTCGGCGGCTGGCGTAGAGGCCAGAATGACCGGACAACAAGCCGCTGGCGTACAGCGCTCCCGTGATCAGGTAAGCTGTTGAGACACGGACAGAGCGAATTCATGCATTTGCGGGACCTATTCAATCAGCACCGGACGACGTTTTCGTTCGAATTCTTTCCGCCAAAGTCTCCTGAGGCGGCGGATGACCTCTTTGCGTCTATTGCCGCGCTTGTGCCGCTGAAACCGACGTTTGTATCAGTGACTTACGGCGCGGGTGGGACGACGCGGGAATTGACCCACGACCTGGTGGTGAGGCTCAAGAAGGAGACCACGCTCGATCCGGTGGCACACTTGACAGGGGTAGGGCACAGCGAGAAAGAGATTGAGGGAATTCTGCGGCGGTATTCCTCGGCGAAAATTTCGAACATTCTTGCGTTACGCGGAGATGCACCAAAGGCGGCGGGTGTTGAAGGCGAATTCAAACATGCCGCGGATCTGGTGAAATTCATCAAAGCGTTCAACGAGCGGAATGCGACTGCCAAGAACAAGGGCTTTGGGATCGCGGTGGCGGGGTATCCCGAGGGACATCCGGGGACGCCGAATCGGCTGGTTGAGATGGACCATCTGAAGGCGAAGGTCGATGCGGGCGCGGATGCGATAGTGACGCAGTTGTTTTTTGATAATCGGGACTTCCTGGATTTTCGTGATCGCTGCCGCATTGCAGGGATTCGCGTGCCCATCGTGGCCGGGATCATGCCGGTGACGAGCATTCCGGGGCTCAAGCGAATCGTGGAGTTGGCGGCAGGAGCCCGGGTTCCCGCATCGCTTCTGCGGGCATTGGCACGTGCTGAGGCAAGTCCTGAGGGCGTGCGACGGGTAGGGAATCACTGGGCGACTGAACAGTGCCGCGACTTGCTGGATCATGGGGTTGATGGAATACACCTTTACACGCTGAACAAGTCGACGGCGACACGCGAAATTTATGCGACGTTGGGCGTGGAAGATTCGCATGGATTGGCATCCTGAAAGCGGTTCAAAAAGGGGCCTCTCTGGAGGGGTCAAAGGGACAAAAAAGACTTGTCAAATCGGGTCCAAAAAAGCGCGATTTTGGTCCGGTTGACCTATGATTTGGGACGCAGAAAATCGGTGTGAATTCGGCCTTCACGGATGGAGCGAATTCACGCGATTGAAAGCTGGTTTTGGTGAGTTCCAGGAGCCTTCATGTCAGCGATTGATACCGCGTCTAGTACTGTTCCGGGTGGACCAGTTGAAGTGCCCGCTAATGGAGCAAAGTCCAGCGACTACGGCGCTGAACAGATTAAGGTGCTCGAAGGGCTTGAGGCAGTTCGCCAGCGCCCCGGCATGTACATTGGCGGCACGGGGCTGAATGCGCTGCATCACCTGGTCTACGAAGTAGTTGACAATTCAATTGACGAGGCGATGGCGGGGTTTGCCAAGACTGTCAACGTCACGATTCACGCTGATGGTTCATGCTCGGTGTTTGACGATGGCCGCGGAATTCCGGTCGATCCGATCAAGCACGAAAAGGCGGAGCACAACGGCAAGCCGGCAATTGAAGTCGTATTGACGGTGTTGCATGCGGGTGGAAAGTTCGGTCAGGAAGGTTCAGCGTACAAGGTTTCAGGCGGTCTGCACGGCGTGGGTGTGTCGTGTGTGAATGCGCTTTCAGAATTCCTGCGTGCGGAAATTCATCGCGATGGGAAGATTTACACCATTGGCTTTGAACGTGGGCGTGTGGCAGAGCCGCTGGAATGCATCGGCGAGATTCCGGCGAACGCCGTTCGTCGCACGGGGACGATGGTGACATTCCGCCCTGACGACACGATTTTCCCCGATACGCGATTCAATACCGATGTTCTGGCGAATCGACTGAGAGAACTTGCGTACTTGAACCCGGGTGTGGTTCTCAAGTTGACAGATGAGCGAGTGGACTCAACGGGCAAGATCTTTACAGAGACCTACAAGGCAGACCACGGTGTGCCGGAATACGTGGCGTATCTGAATCAGGATCGCACCACCGCATCGCCGGTGATCTTCGTAAAGAAGGAAGACCCGACGAATTTGCTTGGGTGTGAAGTTGCGTTCCAGTACAACGATGGGTATGCAGAGCAGATTCTCTCGTTTGCGAACAACATCAACAACAAAGATGGCGGCACGCATGCACAGGGGTTCAAGTCGGCGTTGACGCGGGCGCTCAATGCGTATTCGCGTAAGGCCGGGATTATCAAAGATAAAGACCCGGTGCCAACTGGTGAAGATCTTCGCGAAGGCTTGACGTGCGTGGTGAGCGTGAAGCTGCCCAATCCCGCGTTTAACAATCAGCCCAAAGAGCGGTTGTTGAATCCTGAGATTGAATCGTTTGTCGCTTCATGCGTCAACGATGGTTTGGATTCGTGGCTGGAGGAACATCCCAGTGATGCCAAGCGGTTGTGTTTGAAGGCGATTATCGCCGCACAAGCGCGCGAGGCGGCACGCAAGGCTCGTGAATTGACGCGGCGCAAGTCGGCGCTGGACTCTGGGTCGATGCCGCACAAGTTGCGGGATTGCAAGTCCAAGGGTGAAGACTCTGAGCTCTTCATCGTCGAAGGTGATTCAGCAGGCGGGTCGGCGACGCAGGGTCGCAATGTTGAGAACCAGGCGATCTTGCCGCTGAAAGGCAAGATTTTGAACGTGGAGCGTGCACGGCTTGACAAGGTGCTCGGGTTTGAAGAAATTCGAGTATTGATTCAGGCTCTTCGCTGCGGCATTGGTGAAGAGTTTGATGTGTCGAAACTGCGGTATGGCAAGATTGTGATCATGACGGACGCCGACGTTGACGGAAGTCACATTCGCACGTTGCTGCTGACATTCTTCTTCAGGCAGATGCCTGAACTGATTCGGCGCGGGCATTTGCATATTGCGCAACCGCCGTTGTATCAAATCAAGAAAGTGGCGGGGCGGCATGTCAAGGGACAGTATGTGCTCAATGACCTGGCACTCGATAGCAGGTTGACGGACCTTGGACTTGCGGGAACGGCACTTGTTATTCGCGATGTTTCGCAGATTGATAAGAATGGTGCGCCCAAGGAAACGCTGCGTCTTACGGGCGATAAGGCACGCAAGGCGTTGACGCTGTTGCAACGGTTGAAGGAACTGGTGCTTGTATCAGAACGGCGTGGAACGCGATACAGCACAATGCTGGCGATGCGGGAGAAAGATCCGGCGAAGAAGAACCGGCTGCCAGCGTACAAAGTCTCCTATCGCGGCGGCGAGAAGTTTGCCTGGTCTGAGCAGGAAGCGATTGATTTCGTGACTCAGCAGAACCTGATCCTGAGCGATGAGCCGAGTTCTGATCCGGCGGTTGCGCCCCGGCAGGCGTTTGTCCGCGAATTGCATGAGAATCGCGAGATGGGTCGCATGTTTATTGACATCGCAGCGCTGGGGCTTTCAATTGAAGATTGGAGTCTGGTGCAGGGCGAAAATGCCGCGGGTGATAAGTTGCCGACGAAGTATGCGTGGGTGCTGAATACGTTGGTGAAGGAAGAGGCTGCTGGGGCTGCGAAGGAAGCAAGTGACGCGGCTGTCGATGACAGCGAGGCGGCACAGGCTGCAGTCAGTAACGCGACCAAGAGCGGCAAGGAAATCAAGCGGTTGAGCGGCAACACGGTTGAGGCAGAGAACCTGCCCGCGATTGTGGATGCGCTGCATGAGATTGGCCGCCGCGGTATGGAAATCGGGCGGTTTAAGGGACTGGGCGAAATGGACGCGATTCAGCTGTGGGAAACCACGATGGATCCGACACGGCGGACGTTGCTCAAGGTGACTTCAGAAGTGGCAAGCGCGGCGGACAAGCTGTTCTCGGTGTTAATGGGCGAAGAGGTCGAACCGCGCCGCCGGTTTATCGAAGAGCACGCACTGGAAGTCAAGAACTTGGATATCTGATTACGGCGTTCGCCGGGCTGCCTTGTCGAGTGCTTCTTTCTGCTGCGCGGTCAGAGTGAAGCGAGCGGCCAATGTTGAGCTAATCTCTGCCGCCTGATCGGGGAGTGGGCAGCGCGCGAGTGCAGTGAGCCAGTCCTCGAAGACGACATCAAGTTTGGTGGCTTCATCGACTCTGCCCAGGCAGAGCCAGGCTTGGAGGCGGACGGTATTCAGCCCGTGCAGGTCGCCGACAACTTCTTCAATCTCGGGGAGTGCGGCAGTAGCGGCGATCGCGGCATCGGGCTTGTTGAGATCGAGCCGGATGCGGGCGAGCTGGAGAATGCCATCGGCGATGGCTTTAAGCTGGATGGGATCGCTGCGCTGCGAGAGAATGCGATTCTCGCTGGTGAGAGAATTCAGCAGACCTTCCATGAAGACGGGCTCGGCGTTGAGGCTCTTCGAAGCGGCGAGCAAGTCTGTGGCCGGACACAGACCAGCGAGCATGAAGAGGCTTTTGCGCCTGGTCTCCGGATCCGGCGCGGGCAAGGCGGCGAGAGTCTTAAAACCCGCCAGGTCTGTGCGATGAAGGATCGAAACGCGGGCGGCGATTTCGAAGAGCTCAGGGTCGGCGGCGGCCGCGGCAAGGATCGGGTCGACAAACTCGGAATAGCCGGTCAGCGCATCCGCAGCGGCGAGTTTGGCATCGCGTGTGCTCGATTGAAGCAGGCGAACGAGCGAGATGTAATCGGAGTTGTCGCCCAGGATTCCCATGACATGGCACACGCTCCACGAGGAGTTGCGTTCAATGAGCTGGGAACGCGCAGCGAGCAGTAGATTCTGCCGGACCTCAGGGGTTTCAACCGTGCCAGCGCGAAGCATTGCATATCCAAGGTCTACAGCCGCACTCTGATGCGGACCTGGAACAGAAAGAGCATGAACCAATATCTGCGGCGGAATCGAATCTGCGTATGCGAGAGCAGCTACCAGCAGTGCCGAGACAACCTGCGGCGAGGTTTCGTTTGCAAGCGCGTCGGCCAGCATGGGCGATGCATCGGCAGGGGCAAGCTGTGACACGAGAATTGCTGCGCTGGCGCGGACAGTGTCGAGATCGTGCCGCAGAAGCTTGAGAACAGCGTGAGTGGCGAGTGGCCCGATCTGGGCGCCTTCGGACATCTGGCGGCGGACGAGTTCGAAACCAAGTGTGGCGATATCAGGGTCGTTGTCGCTCAGAAGCTGACTGAGGAAAGCATCGCGTTTGTCTGCAGGTGTTGCGACATGCAGATCGCGAAGGGTGTCGATCAGTCGGGCGTGAATAGTGGCTTCAGATTGAGCGGCGAGCGTGGCGCGAGTGGCCTGACCGCGGGCAAGTTCAGTCTGCCAGCGGGTTTCGTCCATGATGTCGATGTCGGCGGACCAGGAGTTCCACTTGGCAAGGTCGCGACCAAACTCGCTGTGGCCGGAGAGTTGAACGAGTGCTTCAAAGGCTGCGGTCTGTGCTCCCAGCAAATCATTTCGCGATGCGGATTCAATCAGGATCTTCACGGCTGGGCGGGTGCGGATGTTGCCAATTGACGAGAAGAGGTTGGTGATGTCGGCGGGCACGACATTGGGGACGAGCCAGGAGAGGTGAGGAAGAAAGTGCTCGGGGACGGTCGGCGTCTGGGCAAGCGCGGCGAGCATGGCAGACTGTGCGAAGGGGCCGTGACGATTTTGAAGTATGGCGACGATGGTTTCGAGTTGATCAGCTGGAACAACGGCCGCGTCGAGGCCATCGGTGAGGCCTTTGGCGATCGCAGAGCGTTCTGCTGGCGTGGTCGAAACGGCGGCGAGGCGAAGGGCGAGTGACTGCAGTTTCGACACCGGTGCGACGCCGGCAAGGCCGGTGTTGGCGGGGTCGTCAGCTTGCGAATTCACAGTGCAGCCGAGGAACGATGCACCGAGAATGGTCCAGGAAATTGAGCGGCGGCGGGTCATGACTCTGCGAAATCCCTCCATGAAGTTCGAGATATGAACGCTGATGCGCGATCAGTGGTTGTCTGCCAGCAATCGAGCGGCTTCATCGACATCTTTATCGCCGCGGCCTGAGAGGCAGACGACGATGTTCTTGTCCTTGGGAAGCGTCGATGCGAGTTTGACTGCGGCGGCGATTGCGTGGGCAGTTTCGAGTGCGGGGATAATGCCTTCGGTGCGAGCCAGGAGCTGGAATGCATCGAGGGCTTCGGCATCGGTGACGGCGGTGTATCGCACGCGGCCGGCATCTTTCCAGTATGCGTGCTCGGGACCGACGCCGGGATAGTCAAGTCCTGCAGAACATGAGTGGACGTTTGCGGTCTGGCCGAAGTCGTCCTGCAGCACGTAGCTGAGGCTACCGTGCAGGACGCCGGGCGTGCCGCGTTGGAGGGTTGCCGCGTGCTCGCCGGGAGTATCGCCGCGACCGCCCGCTTCGACGCCGATGAGTTCAACTTTGGCATCGTCGATGAAGTCGTAGAACATTCCGGCGGCGTTGGACCCGCCGCCAACGCAGGCGATGATGATGTGTGGCATGCCCGCCAGGGCGCGGAGCGATTGCGCTTTGGTTTCGCGACCGATGACGGATTGGAAATCGCGGACCATGCGTGGGAAGGGATCGGGGCCGACGACGGAGCCGATGATGTAGTGGGTGTTTTCGACGGAGGCCATCCAATCGCGCATGGCTTCATTCGTGGCGTCTTTCAAAGTGCGTGAGCCGGATTCAACTTCGATAACTTTGGCACCGAGCATGCGCATGCGTGTGACATTGAGGCGCTGGCGGCGGACATCTTCTGCGCCCATGTAGACATCGCAGGAAAGCCCGAAATGGGCGGCGGCGGTTGCGGTTGCAACGCCGTGCTGACCTGCGCCGGTTTCGGCGATGATGCGGGTCTTGCCCATGCGGACCGCGAGCAGAGCCTGGCCGA